>CAKXYI010000002.1 GCA_934899185.1 uncultured Lachnospiraceae bacterium | reverse complement strand
CTACATCACCGGTTTTTTTATTTTACTCGGTGTAACACTTGGAAGATTTATATGTGGTTTTTTGTGTCCCTTTGGATGGTTTCAGGATCTGCTTCATAAAATCCCCGGGAAAAAGTTTTCAACAGCCCGGCTGAAGCCACTCAGATACCTGAAATACATCATCCTTATTGTTTTCGTTATCCTTCTGCCGATGCTTATAACGAACTCAATCGGAATGGGAGACCCATTCTTCTGTAAATATATTTGTCCACAAGGTGTTTTGGAGGGAGCTATCCCACTTTCACTTGGAAACGCTGCTATACGATCTGCACTTGGAACTCTTTTTTCCTTCAAATGCTTTATTTTAATTACGGTTGTTGTGTTAAGTATTTTGTTTTACAGACCTTTCTGTAAATGGATCTGTCCTCTTGGTGCGATCTACTCATTATTTAATAAAATAAGTTTTCTCACGCTTAAAGTCGAGAACAGCAAATGCGTCGGATGTAACCAATGTGTAACCGCATGCAAAATGGATGTAGATGTATGTAAGACTCCAAATCATCCAGAATGCATACGATGCGGTGCCTGTATAAAGGCTTGTCCGAAAGATGCCATCCACTATCAGTTTATGGGAAAACCTTGTAAGAAAAAGGAAGAGCAATAACCAGTGACAGACAACCGGTAACTATTTAATCTTTGCAGAATCACTGCACATCATATAATTACGAAAAGGAGCAATTACTCATGAAAACAAAAAAATCTTTATTATTTATTTTTACACTCTGCGCAGCATTATTGTTTACTGCATGTAACGGAAAACAACCTGCAAACACTGAAAAGTCACAGGATACCCAGACAGACTCCAGTGCATCTTCTTCTGATGATTCCAGTTCTGAACTGAATGATTTATATCAGCAGGAAAACCAACTCTTTGCAGATCATAAAGATGTATGGGATAAGGCATTTGGCATGATGAATAAAAGCACTGCTGACCCGAGCGGAAATTATGCTGATTATCTGGCTGACACCGTAGAATCAAACAAGGACTCTTTCACAAAAGATGAGTTAAAAACACTTAATGATGATATTGAAAAGATCAGAAAAATCGAGAAAAAAATTGCAGCAATCGAAAAGAAAAATGCTGCATCTGACAGCAACAGCCAGAAAAATACATCCGACGATGTATCTCCTTTCAAAGATTTTTCCGCAAAGGATTTTGATGGCAATTCTGTTGATGAAAGCCTGTTTTCTCAAAATGCAGTAACTGTCGTTAATTTCTGGTTTACCGGATGCAAGCCTTGTGTTGCAGAATTATCTAAACTTAACGAGTTAAACGATGCCATCAAGGCATCTGGTGGCGAAGTAATAGGAATCAACACAGAAACCTTCGATGGAAATGAAACTGCTATAAAAGAAGCTGCAGATATTCTGAAAAGCCAGGGTGCCAAGTATCGCAATCTTTCCGTTGATTCCACTTCCGCTGCAGGCAAATATGCCTCCGACATTATGGCATTTCCTACAACAATCTTGGTCGACAGAAATGGCAATATTGTAGGCGATCCTATGCTTGGTGGAATTGATGATCAGGAGAACTACGATACTTTGATGAAACAGATTCAGTCTGTCATTGATGCAGACAGCGCGAATAAATAAATCTATTCACGGAAGTACAGCGTATTATAAGTTTGAATCATGAATTAATCACAACCACCCGTCCAATGGGTGGTTGTAATTAATCTTCCTATCTCCGGTACAAAAACCTTTTCCTATCCTTAGTTCTCCCCTTCATGCTTCCGGATCAGTTCCTCTTTCATCTTCTTCCATTCCTCGCCAACCAGCGGATAGGCTTTCATGGCGATTGCAGAAATGATAAAGAGCAATGCCGGCAGCGCCATCCAAGCAACCTTTACACCAAACTTTGCCATGACATCCTGTGCCCCTGCTTTGACGGCATTATCGTAGCCAAACCATCCAATGATCGTGACAAAGGCTGCATTGGCAAAACTGATCGCCGGTTTCGTGATCAGGCTGTTCACACCTGCATACATACCCTCTCTACGAAATCCGGTCTTGGCTTCATCATAATCAATCACCTCGCCGTTCATCAGCGGCACAAGATACATACCACCGGAAAAGCCCAAACCAATGATAAAGAATGCGATCATGGCAGGAACGACATACTGTCCTGCAAAAATGACTAAGAGTGCACCTGCCGCAAAGGCGATGCTCATCACGATAATGCACTTGGCAACACCGATCTTTCCCATACTCTTGATCCAGAGAATGATACCACACACAGCACCAATGCCAAGACTTGCATAAGCCAGTGGCATCGGAACCGTGAACTCATCAAAGTAATAGATCACGCCCTGCATCAAAATAGTCTGCACAAAAATCACGGTAAAGCTGATGACTTCATACACCAGAAATGCCCTGTTCTTAAAGCACTGACAGATAGACTCCCAAAGCCCCGGTGCTTCCTCAGCATCAGACGTATATTTTTCTTTATAAAAGAATGTGGAAAAGAAGATCACCAGAGTCGTGACCAGACCCAGTACGATCATAATGGTCTGAAACGTCTTAGCACTCTCTCCTACATCCGGTCTGACCAGAGGAAAGAGGACAAGCGGTGCTGCCAGCGACAAGAGAGTAAAGAAGATCTTCCAGACAAAGATCCCGCTCCTTGCCTGATTGCTCTCTGCCATTGTATAAGGAAGCACATACAAAGAAGTTGCGATTGCCGTATAAAACGTATCAAAGAAAAATAGTGATACCAACATCTGCACAAAAAGCACAGTCTGACTGCCGCCAAAAGGCCACGAGAACCAACTCAAGATAAAGATCACGCCATAAGCAAGCGCACCATAACGGATATAAGGGATCCTTCGTCCCAATTTTGATTTCGTCCGATCCGAAATATAGCCAAACAAGGGATCATTCAAAGCATTCCAGACCGCAAAGATCATCCAGACGATACTTGCCAGCCCCTCATCCAAGCCCAGATATTTGGTATAAAAATAGGTCATGCCGCCCCCTGTGATCAGACCGGACAGTGTTCCACACAAACAGTCTGCACTGCACAACCAAAACTTGCTACTTACGCTTACCTTCTCTTCTTTCATCATTTTACCCCCACTTTCTTACAATACCTTTGCTACAAAATCTCTCAAAATACCCTCATAACGTTCTACATCGGAATCCAGTGACTGCGCATGATCCGCCCCCGGAAATGTATGCAGTTCACTATAGCCCTTATTTATCCTATGCATTCTTTGACTCTGGCTGCACGGAATGAAATTATCATCTTCCCCATGGATAAAACAAACCGGGATCTCATTGTCATACAAGGACTCCTCCGGACTGACTTTTGCCAGAGAAAATCCATACAAGATCCTGCACACCCAGGATGCCGGATAGGCAAAGACACCCGGTAAATGGAAGATCTCTTTGACCTTTCCACACAAGACCTCCAACAATCTGCCATAACCGCAGTCCGCCACCAAAAACTTGACATTTGGCTTGTACTGTAAAGCCATAAGACTCAGCCCCGATCCCATGGATTCGCCATGCAGTCCCAAAAGAATGTCGTCCCCAAATCGCCTGTAAGTATCATCGATCATTGCCAAGAGATCTTTTGACTCCCGGATACCAAACATGCAGCGACACCTCTTGTTCTCGCCATGCCCCCTGTCATCATAGATAATGCAGTTGAATCCCAACTTCTGGAATAGATAGACATACTTATAAGAGCCATATCTGGTATAAGTATAGCCATGACTGATGATCACAAATTTTTTCGACTGCGGATCTGTCTCAATGTACTCCGCATGCAAGGCATAATCATCATAAGAATGCACCGTATAGACTTCTTTTGCCGGAAACTCCATGCCCTTCAAATATGGCTTCCCCAGTTCAATTTTTTTGGTTTCTTCCATGCCGAACCGCTTCGGAAAAACGGCATAAGTACAAAGACCGACAGACACCAAAAACAGCAATACGATAAACACAATCACAATGATAAGTAAGATATGTAATGCCCCCATTTTATCCCCTCCTTCTCGTAAAACAGCATGTGCTTTAGCATATTCACACGCCAATAAAAAATGACATTAGCCGGCACTTGCTTACTAATGTCATTTTAACATACTCTTATAGAAAATAGCGGATTATTTTATGCGACAGTTATGTCCGTCTCGACCGGTTCCAAGCCTTCTCCTGAGACTTTCACATGAATACTTCCCGCCTCATATCCGGCGCGGATCACCGCAAGGGACTTGCCAAGAAATGTCTTGTGGGTATCACTCACAAAATCATCCGGGATATTTGGTCTTGCAGAGCCATAGCCCTGCAAACATCCGGCACCTGTGACTTCCACCTTTAAGACCTGATCGACAGACGATTTGGTAATACCGTTTTCGCCCACCAGATCAATATTCAAAAAGCAAAGATCCTGTCCGTTTGCCCGCAGGCTCTGAGATTCCGGTCTCAAAGAAATCTTTGTCTTTCCGCTGGCAGAGACCAGTTTGCTCCTTCCTGTCTCCTTGCCGGAAGCATCGTATGCCACTGCCTCGATCTGTCCGTCCTGATAGGTCACCTTTTTAAACTTTGCCATATCCTGCTTGGTCTTTTTCTTTCCAAGACTCTGACCGTTTACCAAAAGTTCTACCACCGGTGCATCAGAATAGACGGTTGCCATCGTGTGCTTTCCTTCACAGCCTTCCCAGGACCAACTCTCCACGGCATCCGTGGTACGCCACATGGAAAGCGACTGGAAATGATCTGCATGGGTCAAAGGATCTACCCCAATCGTCGGCACATCCTGCAAGCCCCAGATGATCTTGCCCCAGCCCACTTCCGGACGCATCTTGCCGCAGATATCAATGATACCCGGACCTCCTGTCATAATAAGACCCGGATCAATATTTTCTTTTGTCTTTTTATCAACATAACGCACTGTACCAATGCCGGACTCACCCAGATAATCCCAGCCCGTCCACATAAAATCTCCTGTCATGGTCGGCAGTTTCTTTACCAGCTGCCAGTTTTCATACAAGGATTGCGGCAGGGTCTCCGATCCGGTCGTTGCCTGCTCCGGGCACTCTTTTGCATCTTTTTCATAGCGGCTGGTCGCATAATTATATCCCGGAATGTCAAAGATCTCACGCATCTTGACAGCCACAGCATTTGCCTTTTTGGAAGACGCAGCCTTGGTCATCAATTTTCCCATCTTATTCATGAGCAGATTAAAGAAATCAGAGGTTGGCATAGCGTCCATGCCGCCTGCTCCACTGTCCTTGACTTCTCCCTTGTCATCCGTTCCGTAAATGCTCTTTTTGCCGCCCGCCATCATAGCAAGCATCAGGTTGATACCTGCGGTCACCGGACGCGTCTTATCTTTTTCATGGCAGAAATCTACCATGACTTTCGCCTGCTTCTGTCCGTCTTCCATACCGAGTTCTGTGATCTCATTTCCGATCGAATACATGACAACGGATGGATGGTTGTAGTCTTTTAAGATCATAGCCTCCGTATCCGCTTTCCACCATTCCCTGAATTTGTCACCGGCATAGTCATATGGATTTTTGTGGATCAGCCACATATCAAAGGTCTCATCCATCACATACATACCCATGGCATCGCAGGCATCTAACAATGCCTTTGAGATCGGGTTGTGTGCAGACCGGATGGCATTAAATCCTGCTTCTTTTAAAATGCGCACACGCCGGATCTCAGCATCTGCAAAACCACAGGCGCCCAGCACACCATTGTCGTGGTGGATACATGCGCCGCGAAAGAGAACTTCTTTTCCATTTACAAGAAATCCCTCTTTTCCCCATGCAAGGGTACGCATACCAAAATGACTTTCCTCGCTATCAAGCACATTGCCGTCCTGCACAAGTTCTGCTTTAATACGATAAAGATGGGGATCCTCGGCAGACCAGAGTTTCGCGTTTGGTATCATGATCGTGATTCCCTCGTTTTCCAGATGTGCCAGATCATCCTCTACCATATCTGTCACGACCGCATCCTGATCCAGGATCGTGATCTTTGCCTGAGCATTTTCCGCCACGCAGGCAAGGCGCAGACAGATACATTCCTGATTAAGTACCTGAACCTTGATCCCCTCCGGCTTGATATAAGATGCTCCCGCCGTATAAAGTGACACCGGGCGATAAATACCGCTGCCAGAATACCATCTGCTGTTTGGCACATCTGCATTATCCGCGATCACCTGAATCTCATTCTGACCGACCGCCAGAAGATCTGTCAGGTCTACATAAAAATTCGTATAGCCATAAGGTCTTTCCGCAATCTGCTTTCCATTGAGGCTGACGCGTGCATTCTGGTAAACACCCTCAAACTCCAAGATATTGGTCTGCTCTGCTGTCTTGGCATCCACATCCCAGATCTTCTTATAGATGTACTTGCCACCCTCAAAATAAGCACTGGCACTGGCTGTCTTATTTTCTTTCGCCCTTTTCTCATAGAGCATGGCATCGTGTGGCAGATTGACGTGTTCTACCCTCTCCTGCCCTTCTTTTTGTACCGTCCAATCCCGGTTAAAATCAATTTTTCTCATAGACGCTCCTCTTTTCCTCTATTTTCACGCTAGTATATTTTTATATCTTACAAGTATTATATCTGTTATCATCTATCGTGACAATGTCATAAAGCGTCCTATTTATGTCATTTTTTTATCATATCCGATGATTCTGTCCCCAGAAGTCCCCTTTTTTTCATCCAGAAATAGACGAGCAGACAAATGAGCACCGAAAAAAGCGATCCTGCCGGAGCAGCCATTCCCATCGGAAAAAGCGTATGCGGATACCACTTGGACAGCAGGTAGGATCCCGGGACACGCACCAGAGAGATTGCCAGAATATTATGCATAAAACCAATATAGGATTTTCCATAAGCGCAAAAATAGCCGGTAAAGCAAAAGTGTATGCCCGCCAAAATGCTGTCAAAAATATAAGAACTGATGTACTGCGTTCCCAGCGTCACAACGCTACTATCTGACGTAAAAAGACCGACCAAATGACCGCCCGTCGCAAGTACAAGAATCGTTGCAAGCACACCATAGGCACAGGTGATCATTGTGCCATAGCGCAAAGTCTTGGAAGCGCGGTCATGTTTGCCCGCACCGATATTTTGCGCGGATAAGGTAGAAACCGTTGCAAGCATAGAGGATGGCACAATAAAGATCGCGCTGATGATCTTTTCCACAATACCAACTGCCGCCGCATCATTTAAACCGCGATGGTTTGCGATGACGGTAATAATGATAAACGCCACCTGAATGCAACCATCCTGTACTGCCACCGGGACACCGATCTTTAAAATTCTGCCCAGAACCTGTTTCTTTGGCAGAAAATTTTCTTTTTGCAAACGGATGCCACTCTTCTTTTTGCGAATCGACCAGAGAGCAATGAACACACTAAAAGTCTGCGAGATCGTTGTTCCCAGCGCTGCACCTGCCGCATCCAGATGCAGACCTCCGATAAAAACATAGTCCAGAATGATATTAACGACACAGGCAATTCCAATAAAATACATGGGTGTCTTGGAGTCACCCAATCCACGGAAGATTGAACTGATGATATTATATGCCGTGATAAAAGGAATCCCCAGAAAGGTGATCGTCAGATAGGTGACAGCCCCTGCCACCGCCTCTTTTGGTATGCCGGCCAACGCCACGATCGGTCGCCGCAAAAAGAGCAATACCACAGTGATCACTGCCGACACGACCAGAAACATGGTAATGGTATTTCCGATGGCATCCGCAGCATCTTCCAGACGATTGCCTCCGACAAAACGTCCGACAATGACCGTCGTACCCATGGCGAGCCCTACAATGATGACTGTGATCATATGCATGATCTGGCTTCCGTTGGACACCGCCGTGATGCTATCAACTCCATAAAACTGTCCTATGATGAAAAGATCCGCCATACCATATAAGGTTTGCAAAAAATAAGACAATATATAAGGAAGTGCAAACAAGACCATGGTCTTTGCTACACTTCCGGATGTAAGATTTTTCTCCATTGTTTTCTCCAGAAAAGTAAAATATATTTCTATACGCGGTAACGGTTAAAGCAGGCATAAATCTCCTGTTTTCTTGGAATCGCTAAGCCTCCGGCAAGCGCACCGCGCCCTGCGATAAACTGCATGCCTTCCTTGTCCAGTTTGGCTTGCAGATATTCCACGATATCCGCAATGCTTCTTTTCCCATCCACCAGATTTTCTACGGCATATTTTAAGAGTTGTCCCAGCGCCGCTGTCTGCTCGCTGTCGATCAACTGTTCCAGATAACGCAGATCCACGTTTTGTTTTCCCAGTGCAAAGCCATCGACGCCAAGTGTCTTTACCTTAAGATGCTCACCGGCATCCTTGATCGCACCGGTCCGATAATCTCTGTGCTTGACGGCCCCGTTTTTATCTTTTTCCATGATACGATGGAGCACCGGCTTTTCAAAAGGTTTTGCCTTATCCCCTGCTATCGGGAATTCCCTGCACAGAGCCTTTGCCTTTTTTGTAATATCAAGCGGTACATACTGATCCATCTGGATCACGGTATCTGCAATATGGAAAAAGGCTCCCGAACTTCCGGCAACCAAAATGGTCGAAATATCCATCTTTTCGTAGAGATCTCTTGCTCTTTCCAAAAACGGTGTGATCGGCTCCTGGTCGGGACTAACAACCTTCTGCATGAAAGCATCCCGCACCATAAAATTCGTCGCTGAAGTATCTTCATCCAGTAAAAACAGATGACTTCCTGCCTCGATTCCTTCAACGATTCCAGCCGCCTGCGACGTACTGCCACTGGCATCTTTCGTAGAAAAGTCATGGGTATCTCTGCCATTTGGCAGATCATTGATAAACATGGAGATATCTACATTTTTGATAAATCTGCCATCCTCAGCACGCAGTTTGAGTGCCGTATCATCTGCAATGACATACTCTCTGCCATCACCTGCAATATGATCGTAAACACCAAGTTCTAAGGCATTTAAAAGGGTAGACTTGCCGTGATAACCGCCACCGACGATCAAGGTAATCCCCTGTTTCACGCCCATGCCCTCGATCTTTCCTTTGTGGGGCAATTCCAGTGTGACCTGTAAAGATTCCGGCGATACAAATGCCTTAGCACCCTTCATAGGACGGGAGAAAATCCCGCTTTCTCTTGGCAGGATGGATCCATTGGCAACAAAGGCGACCAGCCCCTTTTCTTTTAACTGCTGGCGAATCGCTCTCTGGTCTTCTGCCAGATCGATCGCTTCTTTGATCCGCGTCGCATCCAGATTTTTATAATACAAAGCCTTGTCCACGCAGACCGGCAGAAACTCAAAGAGAATCTTATCCAGTTCTCTGGCATTGATGGTCCTTCCATTTGCCGGAAACCCGATGGAAAAACGCACGATGATCTCATTGGTCTTGACTTGGCATGCTGTCCGCCGCAAAACTTCCTGCCCCGGATGAGAAACGGAGATCAGCCCGCTCTTACCGGATCCTTTTGCCTTAAAAGAAAAGGCATTGACCTGTCTTGCAAACTCCCGCAGCAAAATATCTGCCAGTCTATCTCTCGTCAGGTCATCTTTCATGGCAAAGTCAGGAAATCCTGCCTTTGCTGCATCGATGGTCACACGCACATCGGACGGTGCCGCAAAAGGATCTCCCTGCACATGATCGATATGTAATATGTATTGTGCAAATCGATAACTGCCCTTTAAAGATTTATACTGTGGGTAGGACTTGTGATCGATATTTCGTAACTGCTCTCTTAACTCTCTGTCTGACTGCATGACTGCTCCTTAGTGATTTTTTTTATGGAAATTACCGTATTCATTACTTGTACCTGATATTCATAATCCTCACATATCGTAATATAATGAGTATGGCTTATATCTGCTTTAAGCCAATCTACATATTCTGGTACCTCCTCACTTGGTGTAATATTTCTTAGTGCTTGTCCTGCCGCTGTCAACATTACATTACCGATAGGTATCTGCTTTTCGCTAGATATTTTCGTGGTGATATCTCCAGTTTCACAATGATATATGACCGTCTTTGCCGACACATCCTGTAAAAGGTATCCCATTGAACCATATTTAATAAGACCTAATGTTTCTAACTCATTAAGCATTACAAAATTAATCCCCACTTGCCGCATTTCTTTCTGATTTCTTTCATATGGTACATAAATTTGTGTGTTCTTCTGCTCAGGATGTTCTTGCTCATCTAAATATATGATATCAACCGACATACTACATATTTTTCGAAATGCCTGCGCATACTGCGGAGACATTTCCGACATAATACGTACCATATTTGCAGGCGTTGTTCCCGGTTGCTCAAATTCCCCTGCTAAAAGTTTCCCCCTTATATCCTGAATTTGCTCATTCGAAACAAATTGGGCAGAATCCATAAACCGATCTAGCCATTCTTCGTCCACATCTGAATTTTCCGAAAAATCTGTACCTTCGCTGGCATTCTCTTTTGCAATTTCAGCAATTCGCTTTTGGTTTACCATATGTTTAATTGTTCGTTTTGCATCATGTAGGGCTACAACCTTATCCTCATCCGACAAATTAGAATTTTGTATATTCTCACAATACTGTTCGAATGCCCTTTTACGTGCCCCTAAATACGGAAATAAAAGATCCAATGCAGACACCGCTGTATTTTGCACATTTTCATTTGCCACTACATCTGACACCATTTTTCCTATAACTTCTTTCAACGTTGTCCCCCTTCCTATATGCTATTATGTCACTCGCCATCTCTCAGTTCCTGATATATTTCATCTGTAAATATTCCTAAAACTCTTTTCTTAATATCTTCATGAGCCAGCAACATGCCAAAAAAATCTTGATTTTGTTCTAACCCTTCAATCAATGCTTCATCCACGCTGTCATAATATGCAAATTCAAAATCCTTCTCTGTATTATTTTGAGCAAATACCTTTAATTTGCCCGATTTTGTCATAATATCTTTTATTTGAAGCATCGCTTTGATAGCAACATCTGGATCAAATTCCTTTCCTACTATACTATTGATCTCTATTATAATTTGTGATAATTTTTCTTCTTTATCATTAGGAATCGCCAGATAACTTGTCACTGGCAATTTCACTATAGGATCTGATCTTAATTGACTTGTATGTTCTTCCTTTTTCTTTTGCACGAAATCACTGGCACTGATCTTACCATCTAAGTTATATCCTGCCCCAGGATGCTTTATATTGGCATAAGCAATCAACAAAACAATAAATCGATATTTCTTATGTAGTTCTGCATCTTCAAAACATGTAGCCTGCAACAAGAATTCGTAAAATCTCACAAAATGTCTCAACGCCATCATAAATTGTTTTTGTTCATCACTCTCTAATTTTTCAATATTCTTCTTCGTTTTCTGTAGTATAAAAGTGATGCGTTGTTTCTCTTTTGCATTTAGATCCACTTTATATAAAATATCACATAGAGTATCTATATCCATCGGATCAAGTATATAGTAACCATCAATACTTGCCTCAAGATCATAGATTGTCGATGGTGTAATAGAATTAGATAAGAGTGTGGTAGTATAGTATTTAGAAAATGCCGCCTGTATATCTTCATAGTCATTTACAAAATCAAGTATAAATGTTTTCTTGTCGTATGGTGGACAGATTCTATTAAGTCTTGATAATGTCTGTACAGCATTTACACCTCTTAATTTTTTAAGAATGTACATTGCACATAATTTAGGTTGATCAAAGCCTGTCTGATACTTGTTCGCAACCAACAACACCTGATAATCATCCTTATCAAATTCTGTTGCTAATTTATCCTCACTAAAACCATTCAGTCCTGCCTCTGTGTATTCCTTTTCATCATCCTTCAAACGCACTTTGCCCGAAAATGCTACTAACGCATGAATATTATCATAACCCTTGTTTGTTATATAGTCTTCAAATGCCTGACGATACTTTACAGCACTTTCTCTGGATGCTGTTACCACCATTGCCTTTGCAGTTCCACCAAGTTCATCCATTACCGTTGTTCTGAAATGTTCAACAATAACTTCTATTCTCTGTGCTATGTTTGTTTCATGTAATTCTACAAACCTAGCGATCTGTCTTTTTGCACTATTTGTATTGCATTTTGGATCTTCTGCAATTTCTTTATTAATTTTATAATAAGTCTTATAGGTTGTATAACTCTGTAGCACATCCAGAATAAAGCCTTCTTCTATCGCTTGCTTCATAGAATAGATATGAAATGCTTCTCTTTGTCCTTTTTTGTTTACCCTGCCAAATAAATGTATGGTGGTTGGCTTCGGTGTTGCGGTAAATGCAAATACAGATACATTTTCTTGTTTTCCATGTTTTGCGATTTCCTCAACAATTAAATCTTCTGTTGTGCTTTCATCAACACTTGCTTCACCAGAGCCAAGTGTCATTGTCATAGCTGCCATATCTTTTCCTGCTGTTGATGAATGTGCCTCATCTATGATTACTGCAAATTTTTTATTTTTCAAATTTGCTACATCATCTACGATATATGGGAACTTCTGAATAGTTGTTGCTATAATCTTTGTATTTCCATCAAGAGCAATAGCAAGATCGGAGGAATTACATTTATCATCCATAACTTTTATAAGTCCAGATTTATGCTCCATCCCCATAATTGCTGCTTGTAACTGTCTATCTACAACAACCCTGTCAGTAACAATAATGATATTATCAAAAATAATTTTGTTATCCGCATCATGAAGTGAAGATAATCGGTAAGCAAGCCAAGCAATAGAATTTGTTTTTCCAGATCCAGCAGAATGTTGTATTAAATAATTCTGTGTAGAACCATTTTCATATACATCTGCAAGTATCTTATGTAATACATCTCTTTGATGGAATCGAGGGAAAATAATATTTTCTTTTATCTTCTTTTTACCAGTAGCCTCATCTTCCTTTTCTTTCACTTCAATAAACATAAATTTGCTTATTATTTCAAGAATAGAATCCTTTGTAAGTACATCCTCCCACATATAGAAAACACTATATTTATCTTCAAATAATGGATTTCCTGCACCTGCATTGATACCTTCACCATTACCCATATTAAAAGGTAAAAAGAAGGTTGCATCTTTTTCAAGTTTGGTTGTCATATAAACCTGTTCTAAATCCATTGCAAAATTTACTAATGCACCCGCTTTGAATAAAAATAGTCTTGTTTTGGGATTTCTTTCTGTTCTATACTGATAAATAGCATCTTCATAGTTTTGTCCTGCTACATTACATTTCAATTCAAATGTCATAATAGCCAATCCATTTAAAAATATTACAAGATCTATTCTTTCTTTATCAGATGCCCAGACTTCCTCCATAACAGAGAATACATTTTTTTCATATTTTTCAACAAGTTCTTTGTTAAAGTCTGTTGCAGGTTTTGTATACATCAAATCAAGTTTTATATTTGAAATTTCTATACCATGCTTTAAAACATCAAGTAAGCTACTACGTGCCTTTGTAACTTCTGCATTGATATAACTTACAAGTGTTTCTTCTAAATCCTGCTTATATACTTTTCTTAATGCTTCCATTTCATCTGGTTGTGTGTCATTCAAAAATTTGAATAACATTTCTCTATCCATTGCATGTAAGCGGTCATATTCTTTATCTTTTCTTACAACATAACCATTGTTATTTTTTAGATAGTCCATGATGAAATGTTGATACTGCTTTTCAGTCAATATTTCATTCATAATCTGGTACCTCTTTCTTTCCTGTTACATATTCATAGATAAGTGACTTTTTGTATTGTTCAAGCGTTTCTAACTGTTTCTTTTTATCTACAATAACGCCATCTATTTCATTACAAAAATCATCCAAATAATTTGCAATTTTTTCTTGTTCTTGTACTGAGGGCAATGGAATTCCTAATTTCTTCAAAACTGAAAAAGGAGGAATATTTTTCATTGCACTTCCATTACTGTATTTTAAATTTGCATATGTAAGTATAATATCAAAAACATAAATAAAATAATTCTTATTAATGTTTTCTTTTAATCGGATTCTCATTAAGGCTTGATTAATAATTCCTTTTTCCATATTGTTTGGCATAATGTAACATTCTCCAATTGTCCCTGCACAACTAACAATAATGTCTTGAGGAATAATTGCAAATTCTTTTAATCTCTTATAGATTGAAAATGGGATATAATAATATCCTAATTCAACGTTTTTATATATTGCATTTTTTTGTTCATAAACCTTATATGTATTGTCATCTTTTTCAACAAACATATTTTTTGTTATTGCACTTCCAAAAGGGCCTTTCTTATAAGTACCAATTTCTTGCATTCTTGTTACCGACCAATTTTTAGGAATCATACCAACCCATTCAATACCACTATCCTTCATTTCAACATCTGGATCTAATCCTTTTGTTACTGCTTCTGTGATAATTGATTTTTTGTATTCTTCAAGTGTTTCTATTTGCTTTTCAATATCGGTATGTAGAGAATCTATTTCTGCACATTTTTTATCAAGAAATGATGCTATCTTGCTTTGCAAATCATATTTAGGGATAGCAACAAACAAGTCAACAAAATCATAGAGATTTAAGTTTTGCCGTCCATCTCCTGTACTACATTCAATACATTGGTTTTTAAAAGCTGCGCTATTATAAAACCAACATAAAAATTCGGAAGAAACACCTTTATACGGAGTTGATTGGATTGTCGCAAAGCCTAAACCCCCATCATATTCTTCTGGAATAACAATTGATGTCCCAACATCACCTGTATGAACAGTAGCAATCTGTCCTGTATGTAATTGTCTGTGTTTATTCTTTTCAGCAAATCTCTTATCTAAGAAAACCATTCCATTAACATCAATTTTATTACAACGAATATTTCCATTTCTAATTAATGGAACTCCTTCTTCTTTTTCTACATAGTTTTCCGTCATAGTAGTAACTAAACCAATAGATATATTTGATAAATATTTAGTTCTAACAACATTCCATTCTTTAGGTATTCTTCCGATAGCATGAATACCACTATCTTTCATTTCTGCCATACTAATTACCTCCGAATAATTTCTTAATTCTTGAATCAACGGAAGCTTCTAATTCATTGAATCTTTTAGCAAGTTCATCACTTGATACAGGAACTTGATATTTATAAAAATATCTTGTAAATGGTATCTCTGCACCAGTCTTTATTACAGGATTTTTCTTTCCTAAATCTTCTTCAAAAAATGCTTTCGCATCTGGTACGTGTGGTAAAACTTCGCTTGCCATATAATCATCAATATTTATTTTCCATGGTACTATTTCTGTATCTTTTGTTTCTGTATCATAGAGTACATTGCCTTTTTTATCTTTCTGAATATCTGCTGTCTTATCCATTACCGATAAACCTTTTACGACTTTATCAGCAATCTTTTTAAGATCTTTTGCATCCGAAATAATTCCAGAAAGAATATCATTTACTACTGGTGTAAATGTTTCTAGATTTTTGTATACTTTATCTGATACAGCACTATTAAGAGCATCAACAATAGCATCATATACAGGTTTATTCTTTTTGAAATTATCTAATTTATTTTTGTCTTTTCCTGTTAATTCATCCGCATTTTCAAGTTCATCAACCTTTGCTTCATCATAAAGCGCAGACAAAGCACCTCTTGAAAGCATTGCATTAATTCTATCTTCTGTGATTGCATAGCCTCTTTGAAGTGGTTGCATAACCGCATATTCACGATAGATAAATTCTGTATTATCATAAATCTGGCAGTGCTCATTTTCTTTAAAGTCTGCATATAACTTTGTAATAGCAACTCTATCTTCTGGTGTTATTTCATTACGCTTATTGCCTAATGATTTTCTTAATGGCTGCGCAAAACTTGATGCATCAATAAGCTGGATCTTACCTATTCTTTCTGCTCTTTTATTTTTTGAAAGTACCCAAATATATGTAGCAATTCCAGTATTGTAAAACATATCTGTACTTAATTGAATAATTGCTTCTATATAGTCATTTTCAAGTAACCATCTTCTGATCTGTGATTCACCAGATGATGTACCGCCACTAAATAAAGGTGAACCATTTTCAATGATTGCGGCTCTACCACATTTATCATCCATCTTATTTATTGCCGACTGAATAAATAATAACTGCATATCACCAGATGATGGTGCTCCTGCTGGGAATCTTCCAGTAGTTCCTTTTAATGCTTCTGCTTTTACTGCCTCTTCATCACCTTCTGGTGCATCTTTTCCACCCCATGCTGTTCCAAATGGTGGATTTTCAATTACAAATCTCATCTTTGTATCTGTAAAACAATCCTCTTTCATTGTGTCCTGCAATCTGATATTTTCTGCATTTTGTCCACGAATAAGCATTTCTGCAAGACACATAGCATAAGACTCTGGATTTACTTCTTGTGAAAATAATCTTACATCTGCTGTCGGATTAAAACGTTTAATATAATTGTTTGCAGTTGAAAGCATACCGCCAGTTCCGGCGGCTTGATCTAATATTGTTACAATTTTGCCATCATCAAATATATCATCACAACCCTCTGCAAGTAGAATTGAAACCATTGCTTTTATAATATCTCTACCTGTGTAGTGATCACCAGCTTCGGCATTTTCAGAAAATTTTCTAATAAGTTCCTCAAAGATATATCCCATTTTCATATTATCAATATGCTTGGGATCTAAATCTATTTCACTAAATGCTTTTACTACTGCTAAAAGTCTGTTATGCTTGTCCATCTTATCAATCTGTTTGTCAAATTCAAGATTTTTTATAATGTCTTGAATATTTGCCGAAAAACCATTGATATAACTTTTGAAATTATCTGCAAGATGATCTGCATCATTTACAAGTTCTGCTAATGTAAATTCACTGGTATTATAAAATTGATAACCAGATTTCTTGTACATAGCCTTTGCAGGATATGTTGGTTTCTTTTTATACTGAGCCACTACCAAATCTTTCTTTTCCTGCAAAGCACATTCAAACCGTCTAATAATAACCATAGGAATTATTACATCTTTATATTTATCACTTTGATATGGTCCTCTTAGTTTATTTGCAATAGACCATATAAAATTTACTTCTGTTGAAACATCTATTGGATTATCATCCCAAAATTCTTCTATCTCATCATAATTAGGCATTATTATTTTCTCCTTCGCATTTATGGCAAAATTATATCATATTTTGCATCAATAATAAAAAGAAAAGGAATAGATGTGTCCTTAATCCTCATCTATTCCTTATATTCATCTTTTCCTTGACTTTTCCCCTATATATGATACTATATCTTCAAGAAATGGGTTTTCACCACACTTATTGTTGTGGCCTGCTCGTTTCTTTTTTTATTGCCAAAATATCATATAAGTACTTCTTTCCATTGGCTGCATGATTGATTAATAATCTTGCCGAATAAACATTATGGCGCAGGAATCGCTCTGCCTCAAATACAGGAATGGCAAATTTCACATCATATCGATACCAACCATATTTTGCATTCTTTGCATGGCTTTCTTTTTTGTTTTCCTCATATTGCGGATTGCTTGCAATCTGGATCAATTCTGGAATTGCAAGTGCGGCATTTGCTTTCGCCTTTGCACTTGCTCCCATCAATGCTTTTCTGCTCTCTGACTGCGCATACTCTTCCGGAAATTCATTGCCAATATATATGATCTCTTTTGTTTCCTCTACTATATAATGTTGTCCAACATAATTACCAAGATATTCTTCAACATCCATCCATTGTATTTTTCGCTTTCCTTTAAATACAATTTCATCAATATAGACAACTTTGCCACCAGTGGCATCTTCCATAACCCGTACTTTTCTATTCTCCCCCAAAGATAATTCTCCTCCCCTTAACTATTTATT
Organism: uncultured Lachnospiraceae bacterium; assembly: GCA_934899185.1. Classification (GTDB taxonomy): domain Bacteria; phylum Bacillota; class Clostridia; order Lachnospirales; family Lachnospiraceae; genus Pararoseburia. Next base: position 373,972 of record CAKXYI010000002.1, on the reverse strand, counting down.
TCACCCGATTGAATTTATCCATCTCAACTTCCACTTCCGGGATCTTCTTGACCTGCGGATGATCGTAGATAAGACCATCTTTTACGACCATCTCCACATGACGCAGGACAGAAAGATCCTCCAGCGGATTGCCCTTGGTCACGATCATATCCGCACACTTTCCGACCTCAATAGAGCCTGTGACATCACCCACGCCGGCAAGCGTCGCATTCAAAAGTGTTCCGGTATATAGGGCAAAGGCATTGGATACCCCACAATATTTTCCATAAAAATCCAGTTCTCTCCACATATCATACTGGGTCACAAACGGACAAGCCGTGTCCGTACCAAGTCCCACCGGAACGCCCTGCGCCAGATTTTCTTTTGCCATCTCAATGATACCGTCAAAGACGACCTTGCCGTTTGCTTTCTGCTCCTTGGTCGCGTGTGATACCTGGCAATCAAAAAGACCATACGGCAGAGCCGGACAAAGTGTTGCCACCTGAAAAGCACCTTTTTCTTTAAATAAGGCTGCAATGTGTGCATCCGATTTTGCACCATGTTCGATCGAATCCACGCCGTTTTCCAATGCTACGGCAACGCCCTTTGGACTCTCCACATGGGCAGCCACCTGAAAGCCCAGTTCATGCGCCCGGTCACAGGCTGCCTTTACATACTCCGGCGGCATACGAAGTACTCCCGGTTCTCCGACCACCTCCGCATCCATGACACCACCGGTGATCATCAACTTGATCAGGTCTGGTTTATCCTTTGCGATCACATCCACATAATCTCTTGCCTCTTCGGCGCTATGTGCTACATATGCCAGCGATCCTGCCATATGTCCGCCCGGAACCGAAATTGCCATACCACTGGCAAGGATACGCGGTCCGATACGCTTTCCGGCATTGATCTCATCACGAATCCCGGTATCAAAATCTGCAATACCACCCACGGTACGGATGGTCGTCGTCCCACTCAAAAGTTGGGTCTTGGCAAAATTTGCCACCATAGCATGACCGACCGCACGCATAAGCCCGGAGGATGTGATCTGCTTGACAGACTTGACCGGATCAATCGGCTTCTTTTTCGGTTTGCCTGATCCCGCTAAATGCACATGCAGATTGACCAATCCCGGCATAAGATATGCCCCTTGCAGATCAATAATCTGAAAGTCCTGATACGCTTCCTTATCCTCTTTATCTACAATCCCTGTGATCTTGCCATCTTCCACCAAGACGACACGATCTTTCTGTGGCACCATATCCTGTCTGCCATCCAAAAGAACTCCACCTACAAATGCTTCTTTCATTTCGCTCACCTCGTATTTATTGAATCTAAAGTTTATTTTTATAAACCACACAAAATATATCTGCCTTGTATTGTAGCACTTTTTTGTTAAAATCTCATCCTATTTTACAATGACCGTGGTAAGATAGCCCACATCCTCCTCCAAGGCATCCAGACCGATCATGGCCTTTTCGTTTTCCATACCACAATTTGCTACAGCATATACCTCCAGAGTTTTCCCACTTTCCACTTCTCTTTGCAGTCCTGCCTTCAAGCGAGCCAGATTTTTTCCTGCTTTCATATAGATACGAGTTCCCGGATAAACTTTCGCATCTTCCAGATCATAGGATCCCGGAATCACATGGATCTGCTGATCCCGGTCTGCCAGTGAGACACCAAGTCTTGCCGCCACTGCCAGAAAAGAAGGTATTCCACTGATGATCTTTGCCTCATAGCCCTGTGCCACCACACGTCTGTGGATATAATGATAGGTCGCATAAATACTTGGGTCCCCGATCGTGACAAAAGCAATATTTTTACCTTTCTTTAACCACGATATAATTTTCTCGGCATTTTGATCCATCTGTGCATCCAGAACATTCTGATCTTTTATCATAGGGAAATCCATATAAAGGCAGGATTTCTCTGCCAACTGTGGTACTGCCTGCACTGCGATCTGATAGGCATAGCATTTCTCCTTTGTCTTGGCTGGCAAAACCAAAAGATCACACGCTTTCAATGCCCTACATGCTTTTATCGTTAATAGTTCCGGATCTCCCGGACCGACACCCACGCCAACTAATATTCCTGCCATGCTTTTTCCTTTCGACACTCTTCTATAAAATGCTGCACAAAGACCAGATTGGATGGATAATACAAATGTGCAAAGCCTAAAAACTGCTTTTGGTTTTCATGCACACATTCCCAGAAACGACCGCCCACCGGTTTTTTCGCTATGCAATCCCTTCCATTATCACTACTGTCATAATAGTGAAATTCATGTCCACGGATCTGGTCTGCTTCCGGCAAAAACTTGGACTCTTTTTCTGTGATCCCCACATAGCCAAACCGTACCAGATGCCCTGTATCATGGCAGTCGCCATCTATGGCTCCCACCATCTCATATCTTTCCCCATCTTTGGTTTCCAATGTCTTATGCAGATACATAAATCCACCACATTCTGCCAAAATTGGCATGCCCTGCGCCACAACCTGTCGTATGTTCTGACGCATAGAAAGGTTTTCCGATAATTCCTTTGCATAAAGTTCCGGGTATCCTCCACCCAAGAGCAATCCTTGAATCCCCTTTGGCAGATGCTCATCATCCATAGGAGAAAAATAGCAAAGTTCTGCACCCGCGGCTTCTAACATACGCAGGTTGTCTGCATAATAAAAGCAAAATGCTGCGTCTCGGGCAACCCCGATCTTTACTTTTGGAATAGAAGTATCTTGTCCTTCCTCGCAGATATGTCCTATTTCCTCTCCCTCCAGATCAACGGCTTTTCCTGCGATTTTCAGTAAAGTTTCCAGATCGATCGTCTCTTTCATCTGGTCTGCGATCCGTTCTAAGACCTCTTGCAGATCCCGGATTTCATCCGGCAACTGTAAGCCCAGGTGTCGGCTCTGAAATTGCAGATCTTTCCGCACAGGGAAAAAACCAAGTACCGGAATGTCTGCTTCCTTTTCGATCAGCCCTTTCAACTGCTCATAAAAGTTTGCGGAACAACGGTTTAAAATGAGTCCCTGGATCAGGTGGTCTGTATCCATTGCCAGAAATCCCTTCACTTCTGCCAGAACAGACCGCCCCATACCGTGCACATCAACGACTAAAATAATGGGAGTCTGCAAGACCTTTGCCAGATGATAGGCACTTGCCCTTTCCTCAATGCCTCCCAGTCCGTCATACAGCCCCATGACACCTTCCACCACAGAAATCCGGCTTTCATTTTCTGCCAGAAAAAGTCCCCGTGTCGTCTTCTCATCCGTAAAATACAGGTCCAAATTCTTGGATGGCACACCCAAGACACGCTCATGAAACAAGGGATCGATATAATCCGGTCCACACTTAAAAGCCGCCACGCTCTCACCACTATCCAAAAGCGCCTTCAAAAATCCACAGGTGATCAGGGTCTTGCCACTGCCACTGTGCGGGGCTGCGATCATAATGCGATTGTGAGGATTATTTTGCTTTTCTTCCATATATTAAATCATCCTTTAATTACTTGTGAATTGGAAAGATACTATAGTGACCGGATTCTGTCCCATCATCATATGATAGTCACCCAGGGTCTTGGCTTTGCTGATCTGTACCTGGGTAATGTCCAGATCTGTCACTTTCCATGTTTTCAGACAGCCCATGATCTCACTCAAGGTCTCCAGACTGATGGCATTGATAACCACACGCATAGAAGGATTTTTTGCATACAGACTTTTTAGGATGGTTGCCATATTTCCACGACTGCCCCCGATAAAAGCATGGGTCGGTTCCGGGAAATTCTCCATCCCTTCCGGTGCCATGCCCTGCACCACCTGCACGTTTTTCAGTCCAAAGCGATCCGCATTCTTCCTCGTCAAAGCAACTGCCTCTTCCACCGAATCTATGGCATAGACCTGAATCCCCGGTGATAACATTGCCATTTCCACGGATATACTGCCGCTGCCACAACCGATATCGTAGCAGACTGCCTCCGGTGTCAGACGCAATTTTGCCACGGATAAGTGACGGATCTCTTCCTTTGTCATAGGCACCTTGGTACGCAGCATCCACTCATCCGAAAGACCTGCGCCCGGATAGATCGTCTGCGGCATATCATTATAAAGCATCCCCACATAGAGTCCCTCTTTTTTCAAGAGCAGACACTCTCTTGGTGTCAGACATAAGACTTCTTCCTCTGCATAGGACAACTGATAGCCCAGATAGATCTTTAACTGCGGTGCATAGCGCATAAAAAGACTTCCGATCTTTCTGACATCTTCCAATCCTGACGTCAGAAAGAATACTTTTTTCTCGTGCAGACCGCTCCACAAAAGACGGCTGATCCATTGGTCTTCCGCGACACCATGGGTAGAAATGATCCTGGCATCCTCCCAGGAAGTCGGGATCTTAGATACCAGATAGACCAAAGAGGAAATTCCCGGAATGATCTCCACCGAAAGTCCCTCTATCTCCTGCAAAGCCTCATAGAGTTTCTTACAGCCACTGTAAAATCCGGTGTCACCGGAAAATAGGATTGCAATATTGCCCCTCTTTTTTTCTACAAGCAGTTCCCTTATTTTCGGAACAATGTCCGCAGCCAGATAATATGGATATTTTTCCACGCCTGCCGAAAAAGGCTGAATCATGCGGCTCGCCCCAAAAATATAATCTGCATTTAAAATCACTTCTTTTCCACGACAGGTCAGATAATCTTCTGCCCCCATCCCGATACCGACAAGAGACGCCTGCATTTGCCCGGATGCTTTATCTGCTTCCGCCAAAGCCTCAACTTCTTTTTTCTCTATCTGACCATCCTCTGCCCCAATGGCACAGCCCAGCAAGTCTTCCAAGGCTCCTAAGATTTCTTTCTCATCATAGGTCTGCCAGTTACCTGCACCGGCTTTCGGACGCGCGATCACATAAGACTGGATCCCCATTTTTTTGGCAGCCGAAAGTTTCTCTTCCATGCCGCCAATGGAGCCACTCTCCTTTGTCACCATATGCCGGATGTCGTACTGCCGGTAAATGGCTGTATTGATCTCCTCGGAAAAAGGTCCCTGCATGGCGATGATCTGATTGCCCTCCAGACCATTCTCATAACAGAGGGACAAACTCTCCATCCCCGGCAGGACACGTACGATCAGTCGTTTTCTCAGCCGTTCATCCTGACAAAAGATATGCAGTTCCTTACTTCCTGTCGTAAGCAAAATATTCCCTTGCCTAGCAAGCAGTGCCTGACAGACCGCCTGACTGTCCACAAAGACTTCTTCCTTTCCAAAGGCCTCCTCTGCATCCAGCCGCCGCTCCAGACGCACATAAGGGATCCCACTGTCCCGCAAACTCTCTCTTATATTTTCCGAAACGATCTTGGCAAAAGGATGGGTCGCATCGATCACCACATCCGGTCGGGCGGCTGCATACAAGTCTTTCATGGCATCGACATCCAGACGCCCCATGTGCACCTGCATGAGTTCCGATGCTTCCATAACTTGTACGCCATATTCAGTTGCCACACAGACATGGCAAAAAATCCCATTTTTCACTAAAGTTTCTGCCAACCGGCGTCCTTCCGTTGTCCCGGAAAAAATTAAGGCATTCTTCATAGTCTATATCCTCTCGGTGTGACCAGACGGTCCCCATCTATCCTTGTTTTTTCATTTCCCACAAAGACTGTGGTAAACATATTGACCTGACACCCCCGCAATTCGGCTAGCGTACATACGTGACTCTTACATCCCTCACGTCCAATATTTTCTACATAGCCACAAGCACGCATAGGATCGGCTCCAGCCGCCAACATGATATCACAGGCGCGTTTCAGATAATCTTTCCGCTTATGACTGGACGGATTGTAGATGGCAATGGCAAAATCTCCCTGGATCGCCGCCATCAGTCTTGCCTCGATCTTTTCCCAAGGTGTTAAAAGATCACTCAGACTGATCACACAGTAGTCATGGTTTAAGGGTGCTCCCAGTACCGCCGCTCCACTGTTTGCCGCTGTCACGCCCGGAATGACGACCAATTCAACCTCGGGATAGTCTTTCGCCATTTCAAACATAGGTGCCGCCATCCCATAAACACCGGCATCCCCGCTACAGATCATGGCTACCTGCTTTTCTTCCATGGCATAGTCGAAACACATGCGGCAGCGTTCGATCTCCTGACACATGGGGGTCGTCTTAAATTCCTTATCTGGGAAATGCTGGCGCACCAGATCCACATAGACCGTATAACCGATAATCATGTCGCTCTTGTGTAGTGCCTCCACAGCGTCACCACTCATGCCGGCCATACTGCCCGGTCCCATACCTACAATATAGATTACTTTCCTATTTTCTCCCATGTCTTGCCTTTCTTCTTACTTTTATACGCACGTCTGCCAAGTTTGGATCCGCGGGATCCGCTTTGCCAAAGCAAAGGTCATACCATCCTTTGCCTGCTTTTTCACCAAAAGTCGCCCACCTTGCCCTGCACATGCCAATGCCGCCCGCTCACAAACATTGGACACACCTGTCACCTGTGAGACAAAGGCAGACTCGGAAAACTGCCCTTCCACCTCTTGTAAGTCATCTGCTCCATAGGTATAAAAGGGCAGATGATAAAAGCAAGCCAGAGTCTCCAAGCCCATTTCTCCTTGCTTTAAATCAATACTTGCAAGGACAGCCACCTGATCCATGGCAATTCCTTCCTTTTGCAATTCTTCCAAGGCAAATGTCTGCAAGGCTTCAAAAGGCTTTTTCTTCTTACAGCCCATGCCAAGAACATAGGGCTTATAGATCAGTTGGAGGTCTGTTTCCTGCTCCAAGGGACTACAGCCGATCCACAGATCAACATTCCTATCGCCCACCTCTATCAGATGCAGTCCTTCCGGCAGATCCTCTTTTAAAAAGGTAATCGCAGGATCAATGGCAAGCCGAATTTTTTCACCTTCCAACAGTTTTTGGGAGATCCGGCGGATGCCAGCCCGGTCACGAATGCGAAAGCCGTTTCGCCTTGCAAAGACATCCACGGCAAAGAGATCTTCCACGTCGGTCGCCGTTGTCAGAATAACCTCTGCCCCAATCCGGTCTGCTAAATTTTTCGCGATCTCATTGGCACCGCCCATATGACCGGACAAAAGGGGAATAACGTGTCTGCCCCTCTGATCCATGACGATCACCGCACTGTCCTGCAATTTATCCTCGACAAAAGGTGCGATCAGACGCACAGCAATCCCCGCTGCTCCCACAAAAAGAAGCGGTATGTGATAGGAAAACTTGTCCCTGATCCATGCCTCCCGCGGCATATCCCCATCATAATACAAGGAATTGATCTCCTTACATTTTTCAAAAAGATCTTCTGCCGTCTTTTGTCCCTGCTTAGAAAAGGTCATCACCCCTAGGATCATTGCTTTTTCCTCCGATACTCGGTTTCAAAGTCCGGCGCATAAAGGCGGGATCTGGCATAATTGCTGTGCGCAATGACCTGTCCCACCAATACCATGGCAGTCTTTGTAATATGATTTTCCTTTGCTACCAGTGGCAGGGTATCCACAGTGCAGACAAAAGATCTCTCCTCCGGCCAGGTCGCCTTATAGATCAGTGCCGCTGGCGTATCGGCAGAATAGCCACCAGCGATCAGATTTTCCCGCAGAATATCTAGCATACCGGCACTCAGATAGATTGCCATGCTCGCTTGATGTGCCGCAAGACTCTGGATCTTTTCTTTGTCCGGTACGCTCGTCTTGCCTTCCTGCCTTGTGATGATGAGGGTCTGGGACACTTCCGGCAGGGTAAATTCCAGATTCAGACCTGCCGCCGCTCCAAAGCAGGCACTGACACCCGGACAGGACTCATAGGAAATCCCCAGATCGTCCAATCGATCCATCTGCTCCCGCACCGCCCCATAAATGCTGGGTTCTCCGGTGTGCAGGCGCACCGTATCAAGCCCCTCTTTCTCGGCATCCTCAATGACGGCAAGCACCTCCTCCAAGGTCATATAGGCACTGTTATGGATCTTTGCATCTTTTCTGGCATAAGTTAAGAGTGCCGGGTTTACCAGCGATCCGGCATAAATGATCACATCTGCCTGCTCCAATAGATTTTTCCCGCGCACCGTGATCAAGTCCGGTGCACCGCATCCTGCTCCCACAAAATAAACCATTCTTTTATCCTTTCAGTTCCTGCAAAAGACTTTGTGCTCCGGGACTTTCTGCCAAAAGCCCATAGTCTGTCGCATACATCATACATTCGATCTGCATTCCATCGCCCGCGCGCTTTCTTAAGTAAAATAAGATCCGCTCCATGGCACGCTCCATGGTCGCCTCCAAGATGCCCGCCTCCGACAGGATCTTGACGCCTTCCTCCGTCGTGACAGCATCCAGAAGATCTTTTGCCGTCTTGGTCTGGCAGCCTGCATAAATGGCAGCCGACGCTAAGAGTTCCATACGACAGTCGCCCTCTTTGGAATGGGTGTTCATCATGCCGCCGGACAGTTTGATGAGTTTACCGATGTGCCCGGTCAAAAGCATTGCCTCAAATCCCATCTGCTTTGCCATATCTATGGTATCTCCAATAAAATTTGAGCACTTGACACTGCGATCCAGATCATAGTCATAGGTCTTTTTCATAAAATCCAGACCGTAATTTCCCGGAGAAACTGCCACGGCTTTTTGTCCCAAAGCCTTTTTCTGCCGCAGTTCGACCGCAATGGTGTCTTTGAGTGCCTGTGCACTCATAGGCTCTACGACCCCGCTGGTTCCCAAGATAGATATGCCGCCCAGAATCCCCAGTCTGGGATTAAAAGTGGATTCTGCCAGTTGCAGCCCCTCCGGCACGGAAATCTCCACCGCAAGGTCTCCGTGATAATCCAAAACCTGACAAACCTCTCGTACTTCCCTTTCGATCATCTCCCTCGGCACATGATTGATTGCCGCATTTCCGACCGGCTGATCCAGTCCCGGCTTGGTCACACGACCGACACCGATCCCGCCATCGATCAGGATCCTGCCCCCTGCGCCTGCCTCTTGCCCCTCCAAAAAAGAAACCTTTGCCACCACATGTGCCCCGGTCGTAATGTCGGGATCATCCCCGCCATCTTTTATGACCGCACACTGCACTGCCTTCTCACCACGCAAAATATCTACGATATGTGCATGAAAGGTAATGCCCTTGGGCGTAATGATATCAATCTTTTCTTTTTTTCTCCCGGTCAAAAGCATATAGCAGGCTGCCTTCGCCGCGGCTGCCGCACAGGAGCCTGTTGTAAATCCATTTCGCAGTTTTTCTTCCAAAGACCTACCCTCTAATCTCTGATATTGTTGCTTGCCAGATAAAGCAAGGCATTGCAGATGGCAGCCGCAATGTTGCTTCCACCCTTGCGCCCCCGGTTGATGATATATGGCACATCTTTGTCAAGGAACAATTCTTTTGCCGCCTCCACATTGACAAACCCAACCGGAACGCCAATGATAAATGCCGGGACATAGACTCCCTGCTCTATCATCTCATGCAGTTCGATCAGTGCTGTCGGCGCATTGCCTATAGCAAAGATGACAGGTCCGGGCAGTCTTGCCGCCGTCTCCATGCTGACAACCGCGCGCGTCACACCGCGTTCCTTTGCCTCTTTTGCCACAGCTTCATCTGCCATAAAGCAGTGTACCTGTCCGCCAAAACGAGCCAGTGTCTTCTTATTGATACCAGCCTTAGCCATATTGGTATCGGTCACAATATGTGCCCCACCTTTGATCAGTTCCAACGCCTGTTCGATGGCTTCCGGCGAATAGGTCATGGTCTTGGCGTAGGAAAAATCAGCACTGGTATGGATGACACGTTTGGTGATCGGTACTTCTTTTTCCGGCAGAACGATCCCCCTCTCTTGCAATTCTTCCTCAATGATCTCAAAACTCCGCTTCTCAATCTCCTGCGGCTTTACGATTTCTATTTCCATCTGACTTCCTTCCCCTCTTTGACTGCCTGCATGGTCTCCACCAGAACCTGATTTTCTTCCCGCCTGCGGATCGCTATGCGATAAAATCCCTTGGAGAGCCCGGCATAATCACTGCAATCCCGGATCAGTATCTTTTCTTTTAATAAGGCGGCATACCAGTCTATGCTATCTTCATAAAACAAAAGGAAATTGGCTGTCCCCGGATAGACTTTTGCGCCAAGAGCCTGCAAGCCCTGCGTAAGATACTCTCTTTCCCTTTCCAGAAGCTGCCTTGTCTGCGACAGATAAGTCCCATCCGCCAAGACCTGCATACCTGCAATGCCTGCCCTCTGTGCAATGACAGAAACATTCCATTCGCTCACCTGTTCCTGCACTTTTTTGGCATCCTGCTTCTCCGGGCAAAACAGATAGCCCAAACGGATGCCCGGGATCGCCATGCTCTTTGTCAGCGCCTGTAAGATAAAGATATTCTTTGTTCCGGAAGATGCCTTTAAGAAAGAATTGTCTTTGCCTTCTCCGGTCAGTTCGATAAAGCACTCATCGATCAAAAGCCGAATATCCATATGCCGGCAAAGCCCCGCCACTTTTTTTAAAAATTCTTGTGACAGCAGATGCCCGCTGGGATTGCCGGGATTGGTCAGGATAACCAGATCCGGTGCTTCTGATCTAATGCGATCCAAAAACGCCTCGGACAGGGCAAAATCCTCGTCCTCTTTGGTATCAAATAATACAATATGACATCCAATACTTTTTAAGGCATAGGCATAGCCCGAAAAGCCCGGTGCCGGCAGGAGTGCCTTCCTTGGCATAAAAGCACGGACAAAGGCAAGCAACAGGTCAGATGCCCCATTGCCACAGACAATACATGCTGGGTCTTTTTGATAGACGCTGCCGATCGCCTGACGCAGTGCCTGACACTGGGGATCCGGGTAGACCATGGCTTGCATCAGTGCCTGCTGCATGGCATCCGCCACCTCCTCCGGTATGCCCAGCGGATTGACATTGATCGAAAAATCCATATTCACTTCATTGCGATAACAATCTCCTCCGTGCATGCCATTCCTTCCCATCTTCTGCTATGTTCTTAAAATGCCAGGATCAGCCCCATGATTCCAAGGCACAGGAGCAGGCAAAAGACAGCCGCCCCGTATGCCAGCCGGTTCATGCGCAGGATATCCTCATAGACGATCTCGCGCGTCGCATCCCCCAGCGTTGGCTTTTTTACGATCTTTCCAAAATAAGAAGCGTCTCCCGCAAGCCGGATACCAAGGGATCCCGCTGCCATGGCTTCTGTCTGTGCCGAATTTGGACTGGCGTGCTGATAGCGGTCTCTGCGATAGATCTGCCATGCCCTTTTTGCATCATAGTCTTTGCCTAAGAAAGCCGATGCCACCCAAAGGCATAAGGCACTGATCCTCGCCGGAAGAAAGTTGACCAGATCATCCAGTTTTGCCGCGCATCTGCCAAAATCCAGATAGCGGTCATTCTTATAGCCCAACATGGAATCCATGGTATTGATCGCCTTGTAGGTAAGTCCCAGGATAGGTCCGCCCAAAGCCAGATAAAGCATAGGTGCGATCTCACCATCCGAGGTATTCTCCGCGACCGTCTCAATGGCAGCCTTGGCAACCCCGGTCGGGCTTAAATTCTGGGTATCCCTGCCAACGATCATCGATACCGCATATCTGGCATCTTCTAAGGTCTTATCCCGCAGGCATATATATACTTTTTTGCTCTCCTTGCAAAGACAGCGGAGTGCCAGGGTCTGATAGGTCAGGATCAATTCCACCAGACATCCCACTATCGGATGGATCCCATATGCCAAAAACAGGATAAACGCCGTAAGCAAAAGGGTCGTCACACAGACGATGATAACCAGTCTGCGCCCATAACTTCTTTTTTGTTCTCCGGATAAGGCTTTTGCATCCCCTTCGCCCAGATCGTGCTTTTCAATGGCAGAGATCAGACGACCGATCAGACGGACCGGATGTGGAAAATTGTAGGGATCTCCCAAGATCAGGTCAAGGATAAAGCCGCCCACAAAGGCGATCATGTGATATATCAATCTTCCAGCTCCTCTAAAGCATCCTGCATGCAGTTATCCTCTTTTAAGAGCGGCTTGAGATCCAGCAGTTTGCCGTCGCCATCCAGCGTCAGACGAAATCCTGCGCCATTGTTTACCATATATTTATAGTAGTCATCATCAGCCAGTTGGGAAACGATGGACATGATCGTACCACCATGGGCTACAACCGCCGCTTTTTTGATTTCCTCTGCCTGCATATCACCAAGTACCTGTGTCAAAGCATCCATGGTGCGCTTTCCAAAGTCCCTCATGGACTCGCCCTCCGGGATGCCCGTCTTTCCTCTGGTTGCCACCCATAAAATATAGGATGGTCTGTTCTTTAATTCGGCATGGTTCTTTCCCTCAAAGACACCCATATCCATCTCGCGCAGACCGTCAATGAGGTCCGGTGTCTGTCCCGGATAGATCAGTTCAGCGGTCTGTCTGGTACGCTTCATTGGGCTGGCATAGACCTTTTCCACGGATGGATACCTTCCCAGCCCTTCTTTGATACCGGCGATCCCCTCCTCGGAAAGTGGCTGGTCTGTCCTGCCGATATAGCGTTTTTCCTTATTTCCTTCTGTTTTTCCATGACGAATCAAAACGATCTCTACTTGATTTGTTGTGGTATCTGACATATGATTCTATCCACCCTTTCTGCTTTACTTGCAATCCCGATCAAAAGATTTCCGACCAGATCCCGATAGATGCGGTCTTCTTTTTGCAATGGCACGACGCCATTTCCTACCTCATCGCTGATGATGACAAGATGTTTGCATGCCCTGCAACTCTCCTCTATCCTATCCTGCATCTCATCCATCGTCATACCCGCCTGCTGCCAGATTCTGACACAAAGATGAAAATGATCCCATAGGATGATATCCTGTGCCTGATCCTTGATCGGCAGTCTGCCACCCTCTGTAAGATCCCTTTCATCCAGACAGACGGCGTGCGGGTACTTTTTTTTAACATATGCACTTTTCCCCTGCGCCCTGCCACCAATGACGAGTTCCAGCCTTTTTTCCATTGCAATCTCCTTTTACTTTAACACAAGATAGATGCCGACCACAATCACAGACCACAATTCTGCCATACAGACAAAATAGCCTGCCAGATCTCCCGTGATCCCGCCAAACTGGCGCCGGCTCATAAGATAATAATACAAAAACATCAATAGACAGGCTGCCGTGACCAAAACGCCATACATACCGCTATAGATAAAAAGGAAGGTCACGACAAGAAGCATCTGTATCATCAGCCCGATGGATACGACCTTTGCACCGGAAGTATCTGCCTCGGTATAAAGGCTGCCCTCCTTTTTTGCTCCCGGAAAATAGATAACGGAAAGCCCACTGAGACAGCGACTGAGGAAAAAGGCAGCACTGACTGCGGTCACAGCCTTTGTTCCCTCAATGACTGAAGCAAATCCAAGGGCAAGCAAGAGATAAGAAAGCAAATGGATGACGGCAAAGGCACCGATATGGGGATCTTTTAAAATCTCCAGTTTTTTCTCTTTTCCCTGATAGGAACTTAGGGCATCCTTGGTATCCATAAAGCCATCCATATGAAAGCCCCCGGTCACAAAGAGCGGCAAAAAAACCGCCAGCGCCACAGAAAGGATTTTTCCCACTCCCAGATAGCCTGCCAGATAATACCAGCCGATCTCCAGTCCCCCGATCACAGCACCGATCCAAGGAAAAAAGAGCAGATGGTAGCGCATATCTTCCGATGCCCATACAAAACGCGGCATAGGTATCTTAGAATACATGGAAAAGGCTACGCCTATGGCTTTTGCTATTTTTCGCATATCTGTCCGCCCTCACTTTCCTCCTGCTTACTCTTTAGTGTGACCGGAATACCGACCACCACTTCTATGACTTCATCTGCCATGGCTGCCAATGCTTGATTGATGCAGCCCAGCGCCTTGATATAAGATGCCATGGTTTCGTCATAGTTGCCTCCATCTTCAAAGATATTATTGCTGACGATCACGCCATCTGCAGTCTGCTCTATTAGACTGCCTATATCCTTTAAAATCTTGTCTACCGTCTCTTTTTCATCCCTTATGCCATCTTCCGTAAACATCTCATTTGCCAGAAGATTAGAGACACATTCCAACATCCAGGCATCCCCTGCACCTAGGGAAATCTCTCCTAAGTCTGTCGGCTTTTCTATGGTAAGGAATCCCTTTTCCCTGCGCATAGTCCGATGCTTTTCTACACGCTTTTCTCCTTCTTCGTCAAAGACGCGCATCGTCGCAATATAATGTTTCTTTTCTGCTTCCATTGCAAGCAGACATTTTTCGGCGTATGCCGACTTGCCGCTTCCACTTCCGCCAATGACGACTACGATCATATCTTATCTCCGTATCTATGATAGGTCTCTACACCGGCATCCGAAAAAGAATTGGTCTCATCATAAACCGCCTTTGCCATGGCAAGCATAGGCAGCAGCATCATGGCTCCGGTACCCTCGCCCAGTGCCATATCCGCATAAATGACCGGTGTCAAGGCAAGTTCTTTCATAAGCGCTATCGTTGCCGGCTCCCGGCTGGCATGGGACGCGATCAAAAAGTCTTTGCTTCCGGGCAATAACCTTTCTGCTACCAGGGCGGCCACCATACTGATCAAACCATCTAAGATCAGTGGAATCCCGTAGACGGCTGCCCCCATACAGGCTCCTGCCATGGCTGCAATGTCAAATCCGCCCACACCGGCTAAGACTTCTGTTGCAGACGCATGATAGAGATCACATCTTTCGATGGTCTCCTGAATGACCCGAATCTTTTTTTGTAACTTTACATCATCCAGCCCTGCCCCGCGACCTGTCACATCCTCTGCCTTTTTCTGTAAAAGAGCTGCTGCGACCGCACTGGAAGTCGTCGTATTACCAATACCCATTTCCCCTATGCAGACATAGTCGAGATGATCACACTTGCAGGCATAGACTGCATCCAGTCCGCATTGCAGAGCCTGCCGCATCTGTATCTCATCCATCGCCGGCTCTTTGTAAAAATTTCTTGTGCCGGGGGCTACTTTTTTATCAATGACATTGCAAATCGTCTCCCTTGTATTGATCCCAACATCATAGACCCGGATCTGACAGCCCGCAAGGCTTGCCATACGACCGACCGCCGTCTGCCCTGCGGCAATATTTTTGGCACAGATCGCCGTCACTTCCTGTGGGGATTGGCTGATCCCCTCCGCAACAACGCCGTTATCCGCGCAAAAGACAAGTAATCGTCCCGCGTCAAACCTTGGCTCAATCGTCTTTTGTATGGCACCTATCTTTGCCAGCATGGGTTCAAACTGTCCCATGCCATCCAAAGGCTTTGCAATGCCATCCCAATGCTCCATGATCTTATGGAAAATGTCATGATCCCAAGGCATCAATTTATGCTGTTTTTCTAAGATCTCATCGATTCTAATCTGTTCTGTCTGCATCTTTTCTTTCTCTCTAAATAGCGGCATCCTGTAACATGGCATAGACGGCATCCATATCCATGCTCTTTCGTATGCCCTCTGCCAGCAGATCATACTGACTCTCCTTAAATGACTGATAATCCGTGTCAGCCTCTGCTTGCAGGGTCAACCCCTTCCTTTTGGTCAAAAGCCTGCACAGGTCATATGCCACATCCTTATCATCAAAAATACCATGCACATATGTGCCGTAAACATTGTCTCTTTGCCCGCCGTCTCTTTCCTGACAGACCACATCATTCTTCTGATCCAGATAGCACAAAGGCTTGATGGCATCGACCGCCTGGGTCTCTCCCATATGGATCTCATAGCCATGGATTCGGTGACAAGAAAATCCTGCAAGGGCGCCTTCCGTGATCTCCATACTTCCACTGGTCTGTGTGCGGACTTTTTCCGATTTTAAGACTGTCTCCATGGGAAGCAGTTCCAATCCCCGCATTCCTTCTGAATCGTCTGCTTTGATGGCATTCTCAAGCCCCTCCGGATCCGTGATTCTTTGTCCCAGCATCTGATAACCGCCACAAATGCCAAAGACCGGTCCATACTGGGCAAATTTCTTGACCGCACTTTCCATTCCGCTTTCCCGCATCCATGCCAGATCTCCCATGGTATTCTTGGTTCCCGGCAAAATGACCATATCCATCTTCTCGATCTCATGCGGATCGCGCACATAATGAACGCTGACCCCTGCGATCTGGTCTAGGACTGAAAAATCTGTAAAATTGGACAGGCGTGGCAGGCGCACAACCCCGATATTGATCAGATCCATGTCCTTTGGCAAAAGGCTCTCTGCAAGGCTGTCCTCATCATCCAGAGTCACGGACATATAAGGCAGGACACCGACCACCGGCACACCTGCTTTTTCTTCCAGCATAGCAATGCCCGGATCCAGGATGGTGACATCCCCGCGAAATTTATTGATGACCAATCCCTTGACCCGCTGCTTTTCTTCCTCGGTCAAAAGCATCATGGTACCAAGCAGTTGGGCAAAGACACCGCCACGATCGATATCTCCCACCAGCAGCACCGGAGCATCCACCAGATGTGCCAGCCCCATATTGACGATATCATTTTCCTTCAGATTGATCTCCGCCGGGCTTCCGGCACCCTCGATCACAATGATATCCGCCTTTTCTTCCAAACGCCGAAAGGCTGCTACGATATCCGGCAGCAGATTTTTTTTGTAAAAGAAATAATCTCTCGCTTCCATATTACCAAGGACTTTTCCCGCCACGATTACCTGTGAGCCATGGTCGTTAGTAGGCTTTAGGAGAATAGGATTCATGTCTACCCCCGGCTCTATGCCTGCCGCCTCCGCCTGCATGACCTGAGCTCGCCCCATCTCCAGACCTTCCTTGGTGATAAAGGAATTGAGTGCCATATTCTGTGACTTAAAGGGAGCCACCCGGTAGCCATCCTGAGCGAAGACACGACAAAGCCCTGCGACCAGCATACTTTTCCCCGCATTTGACATGGTTCCCTGTACCATAATTACTTTTGCCATGGTTTTTCTCCCTCTTTGATCCATTTGCCCTGCTCTTTTGCATAGGAAAGCAGATCTTTATTTGCCTGATTGAGTGGTCCAAAAGCATCCAGCGTACAGATGCAGTAGTCGCAGGCATCAATCCATTTGCGCGCCTGTGCCATCTGTCGGATCTCGATCGGATAAAAAGCAGGCGTTGTCACAAGCGCACTTGCCAGTGCCTTTGCCGCCTTATACTCGACATCCCCCTCTGATAAGATGCCTGTCGCAAAGGGAATCTGCTCTCGCTGCAAGGCATAGTAGGTTGCAATTCCACTGCCGCCGCCCCCGATCACAAAGACCTTTGGTTCTCCCTTTGCCCTTTGTAAAAACATGCTGCCGGATACGACATCATAAGCCTGGGGGCTGACCCCATATAGGGATGCAATGGTATCTCCGCAAAAGATTTCCTCCGGTCTGCCGATCTTTGCTATCGTGTCTCCATCCACACAGGCAACCATGTCTGAAACCTTTTGTGCTAGGTCCAGTTCATGCAAAGACATGACGACCGCCAGATTTTCCTCTTTTACCATATTTCGTATAGATTGCAAAATCTCTAATTTGTAATGCATATCCAGATAAGATGTAGGCTCGTCCAAAATCAAAATCCTTGGTTCCTGACAGATTGCCCTGGCAAGCATGACGCGCTGTCTTTGTCCGTCGCTGACCTTGGCAAACAGCCGGTCTGCCACCTCAATTGCATGCAGACTTTCCAGCGCCCTCTGTACTTTTGCCTCGTCTTCTTTTCCCAATACCCCAAATCTACCGGTATAGGGATATCGTCCGGTAGCGACCACATCACGGCAAGTCATCAGTTCCGGCGAGATCCGCTCTGTGGTCACCATAGCCATCTGTTTTGCCAGCGCGGCATCTGTATAGGCATCCATCGTCCCCTCTGCCAGATAAACCTGACCGGCAATCGTCTTCAGTTGTCTCGTGATACTTTTTAAAAGGGTCGACTTTCCGGATCCGTTGGGTCCGATCAAAGTCAGAATCTGCCCCGAACGTACCCAAAAGTTTACATCTTTTAAGACGCTCCTGCCCTCATAGCCGACGACCAGATTGCAGGCTCGGATGCCTTCGAATTGTTCTTCCATCATATACCTCGTTTCTATGCCCGTGCATCCTGTCTTTTGACCATCATAAGAATGACGACCGGTACCAAAAGCACGGCAGTCACCGAACTGATGCTGACCTCTGTCGGGGCAAACAGACTTCTGGCTATGCCATCACAAAAAAGGGTCACGGCCGCACCACCCAGAAAGCATCCCGGGATCAGATAAAGTGGTCTTGCCGTTTTCATCGCCTGCTTGACCAGATGCGGGACGGCAATTCCCACAAAGGAAATGGGACCCGCAAAGGCTGTCACGCAGCCGGACAAAAGGCTGGATAAAAGGATCAAAAGGATGCGAAGCATTCGGATGTTTACGCCCATGTTTCTGGCGTATGCCTCTCCCATCTGATATGCTCCGATCGGTTTTGCCATGAAAAAGGTAGCCAAGACCGTAAGTGTGACTAAGACAACGATCATACCTACGTCCTTCCAGTCCGTACCGGAAAAACTGCCCATAGACCAGTTGTGCAGGTTGACGATATTGGAATCTGACGCGAAAGTCACCATAAAATCTGTGATAGCGGAACAGATATAGCCGATCATGATACCACACACAACCAAAAGCGACATCTTCTGTACGCGCATGGATAAGAGCAGGACAAATCCCATGGCAAGCAATGAGCCGATAAAGGCTGCCGCCACCATTCCAAGGGAGGATATCTGCATGCCTCTTTCCAAACACAGAATCATTGCCACGGCGACTAACATTTTCGCCCCGGAAGAAATACCAAGCACATAAGGGCCTGCAATCGGATTTTGGAAAAAGGTCTGGAGCAGGAATCCTGATACCGCTAAAGCCCCTCCCAAAAAGAGAGCCGCCAGAAGGCGGGGCATGCGGATATCCCACACAATATGATAAAAGGCGCCTTCTCTTGTCTGGCGGAGCAATACCTGCCACATCTGCATACCATCCACCGACACGCTGCCGGAAGTAACATTCCAGATCACCAGCAAAAGCAAAGCTATGACAAGGCCTGTCATTGTCACGATAAATCGTTTCATCTGTCTTTTCCTCAGTTCAATTTTTCTAAATAGGTCAGGTCTGCATCCGCATCCACAAGAACATTATGCAAGTCCTCCACAAACTCTGCCATACCGGTCGACTCTTGGAAGAAGTTCTTGCCGGTGCAATAAACATTGCCTGTTTTTACGGCGTCAAACTGTGCAAACATACTATTTTTTGCCAAAAGTTCGTCTATGCTTGTGATCTCCCCTTCGATCGCACTGTTGTAGATCAGGATATCTGCACCTTGTGCAGCATTATAAAAATCTTCCATCTGCATATTCATGGTCGAAAGTGCATTTTCTTCCTCAGGAACCACATCTGCCAAGGCATAATTGCCACCTGCCATGGTGATCATCTGGGTAATGTAATCTCCGGGCTTTCTGACATTGATGGCTCCGCTGGAATTGACCGAGAAAAAAGCAATCGTCTTACCGATATTTTCCTGATCAAGCAATGGCGTGATCTGTTCCACCTGACTGTCAAAATAAGCGTTTGCCTCATCGGATGCGTCAAACAAAAGACCATAGAGTTTGATCCATTCCAATCTGCCCAAGGGATGCGATTCATAAGATGACCGCTCAACCAGCACCGGAATACCCAGTTCTTCCAGTTTTTCTTTTACTTCCGGTGTGTGATAGATCATGGTATTTTCAATGGCAAGATTACAACCTTCGTTTAAGATGCACTCATAATCCGGGGCGCTGTACTTTCCGGCATAGATCATATCACCTGACTCGATCGCCTCTTTTGCTTCTGTTATATACCAGTCCTTTGCCTTGGAGCCGGACAAACGGATATAGGATATGCGGTCTAACTGACGGATCAGATCCATGACTGAGGTTGACACCAGATAGGTCTTATCCAGGGGCTGCTGCAACGCCACGACATCTTCCGGCAGATCCTTTGGCACATCTTTGCCCTCCGGCACCAATAGAAAACGCTGGTCTTCTCCTATGGTGATCAGGGAATAATCTCCATAATATTCCACCTGATACTGTGTCGCATACGCCAGCGTCATCTGACCTGTCTTCTCTAAACTGTCAAAGGCTATCCTGTCCGTAGTATCAGACTGACTCTGCACGCCACATGCGCCCAGAGTCAGCATTATAACCACAGCAAGTAGCAAACTGATCCATCTTTTACATCTCAATCTCATCTTGCAAAGGTTCCTATTCTTAATTGTCTATTAACGAAAAATACAAGGTATATTCAATCTCGTGCGGCTGGCTCATAGCCGTCGTATCACCCACAACCGATAAGGGCTGATCCAGATTGTCTACCGGGATCGTAAAGGTCGAGCCCTCTCCGTCTGCCGCCTCGTTTAAATATTTTTCTCCACCGACCAACATATAGTCATAATGACTGCTGCTCCAGATAATCGTTGCAGTGATCTTGCCATTCTTGACCGTGATCTGGGTCGGGGAAACGACCGTTGCCCGTCCGCTGCCGCCTTCTAATGTCACTTCCACATTGTAAGTGCCATCCGCCAGGCTATCATCTTTTTTGGTACCACATCCCCATAAGGAAAGCAGTAAAAAGACAGATAATAGACCGACTGCCAGCCCCTGTCTTATATGTCCTTGTTTTCTTTGTACTTCCATGATGTCTTACTTCCTTATATCAAATCCTGTCTACTGTGGACTTGCAACACTTACCTTGTGATCGTACCAGGTTCCCTTGGTTCCAAGAAGTGCCAGATCAAATTCCTTGTCCAGATATGGTACCGGCACATCAAATCCGTTGACTTCTTCGGTAGATCCATCGCTATAGGTAACGGTATCATTGGTCGGCTGCAGAACATTCTTGCTGTCCTTTTCGGCATCTGCTGCCAGACCTTCATACAGGTTGACGATCCTCTTTGATGTCAAAGAAATGTGAATGGTCATCTTGCCGTCTTTTACGGTCAACTCGCCCATTCCATTGTCTGCTTCATTGACATGAAACATACTGCTGTCGGTTGTAAATTTTACCTGATAAGTACCGTCAGCAAGCGTAGATGTGCCGGCAGACGCATTGTTTGCTGGCTCAACCATTACACCTGAAGATGTAATGGCATCTTTTGTATGCTGTACATAAAGCTGCTGGATGGTTTCGATCTCACCCAGACCTGCGATCTGACATTCTACAGAATCAAATGCCTTAGAAGCCTCAAACTGACTCTTCCATGAATCATCATCATCTCCGGCCATATCGTTGTTTGCATGATCTCCGGCTACCACCATCAGTGGGCGAAGGATCACTTTCTTGTAGCCTGCTTCCTTGACAGCCTCAATCACGTTTTCACAAGCAGTCTCTTCCGGCTCACCCTCTACTGTTCCAATAAATACATTATCATAACCAAGGTCTGCCATCTGAGAAGCCATCTGAGAATAAGAAATCTTTGCTGTATGAGAAGTACCATGTCCCATAAATACAAATGCGACACCGTCTTCCTTGGCAGCCTCTAAAGAATCGTACTCAGCGGTCTTTACAGCCTCTGCTGTGATTGCTTCTGCAACTGCCTTTTTATCTGCATTGATTACTTTTGCATCTGCTCCCACTTCACCGAGCAATGGCTCTGCAACAGAAACAGAATCAAACTTATCCGCATATTCTTTGACTGCTTCCATCAATTCATCGTATTCCGCACCATGCATTAAATGCGTTGGCTGAATGACAAGATTTTTAACGCCATTGTCTACGGCACGATCCAAAGCCTGTTCTACGTTATCAATTTTTTCCCCATCTCTTGCCTGAATATGGTTGATGATGATCTGTGCTGTGAAGGCACGTCTTACAGACCAGCCCGGGTTTGCTTCTGCAATCGCCTTTTCTACACCACCGATGTCCGCGGTACGGCTATCATTAAAGGATGTACCAAAACTGACAACGAGGATCTCATTATGACCGATGTCATCCTGATTCAACGGATCATCCTTAGAAGCATCCCCTGTATCTCTTCCAAAATAATCCGGGTCTGCGTTCTCACCACTGACAAGTTCCTTCTGTGCATCTGTCAAAGCATCCCATGCTTTTTTTGCGGCCTCGCACTGCTCGTCTGTCTTGTCTGTTCTTTCCTGCACATAAATGGCATCAATCAACTCTGCCACCTTATCTGCTGCTTCCTGATCGCTTGTGGTATTGTCTGTCTTTGCTGTGTCTTTGTTGCCACAACCGGTTGCAAGACCAACAGCCAGCATACATACCATCATAAGTGAAATTACTTTCTTTTTCATCTGCTTCCTCCTATTTTTCATTGCTTTTCACAGGATTCGAACAGGTCATATTCCCACGAAAAGACTGTATAAAAAGAAATACTCTGCCCCATATAAAAAGGAACAGAGTAATCAAATCCTAATGCAAGCCAAAATCTGCACACCAAAAAAAAGCAGTTTTGCATTACTTAAAACAGTACGACCAATGCCTCGTGATCCGGAATGATTCCTGTACCAAACAACTGGCAGGTTTCCTGGCTGAAAGATCATCACGCGTTTCTCACCTTCCCAATGCCTTTGCATCAGTGGCGTAAAAACAAAAGAAACGCACTCCCTAATCACAGTGACGAGATCGTACAGGAATTTCACCTGTTTCCCTTTTAACCCTTTCTCAAGCCTGTCTCATCCTGGAAGGGCACCAATTATTTCTCTATGAAATTCGCCTTATTCTATCACATTCCACTTCGCATTTCAACGAAAAACAAAATCAGTCTCCGTCATTCGCGCCATAACCTGTAAAACGTATCAGGTCATCTGAAATATTCTTTACTTCATCCGACGCTTCATATTCTGTATCCTCGTAAAGTTCCTGATGAAGTTGTACCACATTGGTTTCTAAACTGCACGGAACAACTGCATCACCAATGCCATCGCCAAAGCGATCAGTTGACTTGGAAAATGGAAATCCCTTGGTTTCGCCAAGATTATAATCCATCATATTCTTTGCCAGATAAATCAGCTGATCCATCTCAAGGCTGGTATCTACATCCGGGAATACGCCACTGATCAAGGATGCTAATTGCGCCGGATTTGCACTCTTTGCCTTTGCAATAATCTGCGTCAAAACGGTACGCTGTCTCTCGGTTCTCTTAAAATCATCCCCTGCAGTAGAACGAATTCTGCAATAAGCAGTTGCCTGCACACCATCAAGATGCTGCATACCCACAGATACCGGATCAGCTTCCTTGCCGACAATAGCACCTACTTCTCCGATATAGCCACCATTCATTGCCTCAACTTCCGCATCCGACAATTCAAGATCAATACCGTCTACCGCATCCACTGCATTTACAAGTGCCATAAAATCTACTGCGACATAATCTTTGATCTGCAGATCTAAATTGCGGTTTAACATAGCAATAGCGCTGTCCATACCACCATGATTAAACGCATAATTACATTTGCGGAACGTTCCTTCACCATCAACATCCATCAAGGTATCCCGATATACGGATACGATCTCTACCTGCTTCGTGTAGTTGTTGATGTTGCAAAGCATCACCGTATCACTGTTTCCACTGTCAAAATTACCATTGGAACGATTGTCCACGCCAAAGAAGGCTATTGTTGTGTAACCCTCTAAAATATCATCTGTCTTTTCGTCTTTACCGCTATTGCCAAACAATATATATGCAGCAAGCGCCAAAATCGCTACCAAAAGAGCAATTACAATAATTGCAATGCGCTTCTTATATGACATACGCTTTTTCTTCTTTTTGTTGTTATTTGCCATAATCGTCCTCCCTTCCTCTTTTTGTCTTATTTTAACATACAACTTTTTCCTAATTCTTATATAGTTTACCATATCTTCTATAGAAAAAATACCGAAAAGTGGTTAGAATATAGACGTAATATTTTCACTTATATTTTTACACAAAAGGAGATTATCGCATCATGAAGCACAAAATCAACAGTCTCGTTATGATTACTATGAGTACCTTTATTATGGCCATTGGAATTTACTTTTTTAAATTCCCGGATAATTTCTGTTTTGGTGGCATCACCGGTTTTGCGACTGTTATCGCAAAAATCACGCCGCTGAGTGCTTCCGCTTTTACTTTTCTTGCGAATACCATACTTTTGATTATTGGTTTTATTTTTCTGGGAAAAAGCTTTGCATTAAAGACAACTTACGCCAGTATGCTGCTTTCACTGCTTCTGCTTGTCTTTGAAAAATGGATTCCTCTATCTGCTCCGCTTTCCAATGAGCCTATGCTGGATCTGATTTTTGCGATTGCCTTACCATCCATCGGCTCTGCCATCCTATTTAATATTGGTGCTTCCAGCGGCGGAACAGATGTCATTGCCATGCTTTTAAAAAAGTATACCAATATGAAAGACATCGGCATTGCCCTGTTTGTCACAGATCTTGTGATGATTCTTGTAGCCTGCTTTGTCTTCGACTTAAAAACCGCACTTTATTCTTTCGTCGGTCTGACCGTCAAATCTTTTTTAATTGACGATATCATTGCCACGATCAATCTGCGCAAATCCATCACGATTGTATGTGATGACAAAGATGAAATCTGCTCTTTTATCACAAAAAATCTGGGGCGGAGTGCAACGATTACCGATGGTGTCGGCGCTTATACCAACAGTCAGAAATATATTATTTTCACTTCTCTATCCCGTACACAGGCGGTAGAATTACGAAATTACATTCGCGACAATCAACCGCAGGCATTCATGTCCGTTTCCAGTACCAGTGAAGTGTTTGGCAAGGGCTTTCACTCCATGTAATACTCCCTTTCCTATGTAAAGGAGCAACGTACGTGATGAAATAGATAAAACGGATTGTTTTTTACGTGCATTTTTCTTGATTTTGTGAAGGATTATTGTATAATATGATGAGGGTACTTTGAAATGTTTATTTTTTAACAAAGTACATCTACTATTTTCAAATCATACAGAAAAGAGGTTAAAAGAAATGGCAGAAATCAATTTAAGCAAGTATGGTATTTCCGGAACCACAGAAATCGTTCACAACCCTTCTTATGAAGAATTATTCAAAGAAGAGACCAAGCCGGAATTGGAAGGTTACGAAAAGGGTCAGGTCAGCGAACTTGGCGCTGTAAACGTAATGACAGGTGTTTACACAGGACGTTCTCCTAAAGACAAATATATCGTTGTTGATGAGAACTCTAGGGACACTGTATGGTGGACAACAGACGAGTACAAGAACGACAACCATCCAATGGATGAAAAGACATGGGAAGTTGTTAAGGAAATCGCTAAGAAGGAACTTTGCAACAAGAGATTATTTGTTGTAGATGCATTCTGCGGTGCTAATGCTGATACTCGTATGGCTATCCGTTTTATCGTTGAGGTTGCTTGGCAGGCTCACTTTGTAACAAATATGTTCATCCAGCCAACTGCTGAAGAATTAGAAAACTTCGAGCCTGATTTCGTTGTTTACAACGCTTCTAAGGCAAAGGTTGAAAACTACAAGGAGTTAGGTCTTAACTCTGAGACATGTGTAGCATTCAACATCTCTAGCCGTGAGCAGGTTATCATCAACACATGGTATGGTGGAGAAATGAAAAAGGGTATGTTCTCTATGATGAACTACTATCTTCCACTTAAGGGCATCGCTGCTATGCACTGCTCTGCAAACACAGATTTAAATGGTGAAAACACTGCTATCTTCTTTGGCCTTTCCGGAACAGGTAAGACAACACTTTCTACCGATCCTAAGCGTCTTTTGATTGGTGATGATGAGCATGGTTGGGATGACAACGGTGTATTCAACTTTGAAGGCGGATGCTATGCAAAGGTTATTAACCTTGACAAGGAATCTGAGCCGGACATCTACAATGCCATCAAGAGAGATGCTCTTCTTGAGAACGTAACATTGGATGCTAATGGCAAGATTGACTTTGCAGACAAGAGTGTTACAGAAAACACACGTGTTTCTTATCCAATCAACCATATTAAAAACATTGTACGTCCAATCTCTTCTGCTCCAGCAGCAAAGAATGTTATCTTCTTGTCAGCAGATGCGTTTGGTGTACTTCCTCCAGTATCTATCCTGACTCCAGAGCAGACACAGTACTACTTCTTATCAGGATTTACAGCAAAGCTTGCTGGTACAGAGCGTGGTATCACAGAGCCAACTCCTACTTTCTCAGCTTGCTTCGGACAGGCTTTCTTGGAATTACATCCAACAAAGTATGCTGCAGAACTTGTTAAGAAGATGGAACAGAGCGGCGCTAAGGCTTATCTTGTAAACACAGGATGGAACGGAACCGGTAAGAGAATCTCTATCAAGGATACTCGTGGAATTATCGATGCTATCTTAAACGGAGATATCAAGAATGCTCCTACTAAGACAATTCCTTACTTCAACTTCGAGGTTCCAACAGAACTTCCTGGCGTTGATTCAGCAATCTTAGATCCTAGAGATACTTATGCTGATGCTTCTGAATGGGAAGAAAAGGCAAAAGATCTTGCTGCTAGATTCAACAAGAACTTCGCTAAGTATGAAGGAAACGATGCTGGTAAGGCACTTGTTTCTGCAGGTCCTCAGTTATAATTTCTTTAACCGATTAAATACAACAAAAAGGATGTAAGCATTTCGCTTACATCCTTTTTTACTTGAGGGACGTTCCTTTTGCCACAAGGAGTGTCACCACTGTGCAATTTACTCGTATCTGAGCGCATCGATCGGCGACATATTTGCTGCCCTCTTTGCCGGATAATAGCCAAAGACTACACCGATCAACATAGAAAATACTACCGATATGATAATGGCTGTGAGCGAAGGGCTGACCGTCACATGTAGCATGCTGCCCAATTCCTGCTCATAAGATGACACCAGCATACCTGCCGCCTGCGATAAAAGGAATCCGTTTAAGATACCGATCACGATACCAATGACACCACCCATAAGGCAGATCACGACCGCCTCTGTCATAAACTGTCTGCGGATGCTCTTATTCTTGGCACCCAGCGCCTTTCTGATGCCGATCTCTCTGGTTCTTTCCACCACGCTGACCAGCATGATATTCATGACACCAACACCGCCAACGATAAGAGATATGGCAGCGATAACAGAAATGGCGATTGTCAGTACATTTAAGACCTGGTCGATCTGTCCCAATTCCGATGCCATGTCGGAAGTCTGCAACTCAAAATTACCATTTTCACTATAATACTTATTGTCAAAATATGTGGCAATATCCTGCGCTAACTGTGTCGCATCCTGCCCGTCTTTTGCCATAATCTGGAAATACTGCAAGTCATTATCCATGCCATTTGCCTTGTTGGTCTCCGCCGCATAAGTATATGGCACAAAGATCGGTGTCGCGATATTGCGCTCCGGTGTCTTGCTGTCCACACCGCCTGCCTGCTTGATGGCATCGTAATGATAGATACCTACCACATAAAACTTCTGTACGGTACCGTCATCCTCCGACTGCACAGCGATCTGCTGGCCAATCGGGTTTTGACCGCCCCAGGCATATTTGACATAAAGATCCGATACCACTGCCGTAGCCTTGGCCTTTTTGTTATCTGCATCATTGATGTCGCGTCCTGCCAAAAGCGTCAGTTTGGAAGATGCAAGATGGCCCGGTGTCACCCCGGACACAGACACCTTGGAAGTATCTTTTTCCCCGGTACTTGTCGCCGATGAAGATAAGGACTCCTCAACTATCACGCTGTCCACTCTATCCGAAAAATTCTCCTGAAACTCTGCCAGTTTCTCATAGGTCAGTTTTTCATCCTTTGTCATTTCCGGGTATTCCCATGCCTCCCACTCCTCATCCGTCTCGAAATCCGGCATGATGGCGCTGACATAGGCATAGATCAGATTGGTTCCGCCGAGTTCCCGCATGGTAGCCGCGATGGTCTTTTGCAAAGAATTTCCGATCGTTGTAATCGTGATCACGGCGCTGATACCAATGATGATGCCCAACATGGTAAGAAAAGATCTTAATTTGTTAGACTTGAGGCTTTCAAAGGAAAGACGTATGCTTTCTGTTAAATTCATGCCATCTCACCTCCTATGCCCTGATCTGCGATGATACGACCATCCGAGATCGTGATCATACGCTCTGTTTCATGTGCCAGTTCCTGACTGTGTGTGATGAGCACGATTGTCTTATCCTGCTCTTCATGCAACTTGTGAAAAATATCCATGACCAGATGCCCCGTCTTGGAATCCAAAGCTCCGGTCGGCTCATCTGCCAAAAGTATATTAGGATTATTTGCCATGGCACGTGCAATCGCCACACGCTGATTCTGTCCACCGGACAATTCATTAGGTTTGTGGTCTGCTCTTTCTTCCATGCCGACCAGTGCCAAAAGTTCCATGGCACGCTCTCTGCGCTGCTTTGGCGGCATGTTGGCATACATGAGTGGAATCTCCACATTGCGCACCGCGCTCATACGGGGGATCAGACAGAAGTTCTGAAAGACAAAGCCGATCTCCTGATTGCGGATATCACTCAATTCCTCATCCTGTAACTTGCTGATATCCCGTCCGCTCAGAAAATACTGCCCTTCCGTCGGCCGGTCCAAAGCCCCGATCATATTCATCAGGGTCGATTTACCGGAACCGGATTCGCCGACGATCGATACAAATTCGCCCTGAAAGACTTTCAGATCAATCCCATGCAGGATTTCCAACTCATTGGGCTGCCCCACATAATAACGCTTAACGATGCCTTGCATGTCAATTACGTTTGTTCTATCCATAAATCAGCAGCCCCCTTCTAGTATGATGTTGAGAAAGTGGTCTCTGCCCCATCATCCGATGTGCCAAAATCTGTCTGTTCTTCCGGGAAATAGAGGTCTACCTCATCCCCTTCGGACACATCCGTCGGATAGTTGATGATGGTATCGCCCTCGCTCAGATCATCCGAAGAAATGGCTGTGTAATAATCATTTGAGATACCGGTCGTCACCGTCACCTTCTTAATCTTGTATTTGCCATTGTCCTGAGCCTTTCCCACATAGACATAAGATGTGCCGTCATCATCCTGTGCAATGGCATCATACGGCACTGCTAACTGTTCGCCTTCTTCATTTAAAAGGATCTCCACATTGACAGACATACCAAGTAAAAGCGGTGTGCCCGGCTCCAATGTGATTGTTGCACTGTAGCCTCCGGAAGAAGAAGATCCGTCACTGCCGGAATTCTTGGAAGCAAAATTGACGACCTTATCTACTGTACCTGAAAAGACCTGATCACTTCCTATCGCATCTGACGTGATGGACGCCTTCTGTCCCTGTGCCAGTTTCAGAATATCTTTTTCTTTGATATTGACATTGACCATCAAAGAACTGTCATCCTCAATCCGCATCAAAGATCCATTGGTCGGAATACTTCCCTTGGATACATTTAACTGGGTGATGATACCGGACTGCTCTGCCACTACAGTCAGATTGTTCAACTGCTGATATAACTTGGTCAGGTCGGAAGATCCGGTGTCTGCTGTTGTGCCGGACGCATCCTCCAAGGCCTCCTGTGCAGATGTCACAGCTGACTGTGCAGCATCATATTCACTCTGGGCGCTTTGTAAGTTTGCCTGCGCCTGTGCTAAGGCACTTGCTTTCTCCTCGGCTGACTGATCCGAAGATCCCAAAAGATTTTGGATGGTCTGATAATCGTTTTGTGCTGCGGCAAGGGCTGCCGCCTTTGCATTCGCCTGTGCCTGCGCGGTTTCTACGGCTCGCTGTGCTTTTTGCTTTGTGTTGTCACTTGCTTTTTTTGTAGCGGAATTCTGCTTTTCTAAGTCTGCGATCTGCTGACGGATCTGCTCATCATCAAAGGTACAGAGCACCTGTCCCTTTTCCACATGATCTCCCAGAGATACGTTGAGTTCCTTGATGGCACTGGAAACCTCGGTCGTGACCTCTGTCACGTTGCTGCTCTCCACCGTTCCACTGGTAGAAACCGAATTTGACATATCCTGCTTTTGCAGCGTAAATGCCTGTATGCCACTGTCTACCTGCGTGATCTCACTAGCGCTCTGTCTCATCCGGTGCACAAGAATCCCGCTCACGATGACAATAATCACAATCACTACAATCGCAATCGTAAGTTTCTTGTGCTTTTTGATCTTCTCTAACATAGCCCACTCCTTATGTATGAATCTAATTTTGAAAATGCACCCGCATTTCCTATTCTTGTTTTTCATTATAGCGTTTTAGAAGTACAAACGAAATATAGAAATCCTTTATTATTTCTTAAATTTTCTTAAGAAATGGGCAAACCAAAAGGGGCGCTCCTTGTGTCAAAAGGAACGTCCCTCAAATCATCTGCTATTCTATTTACCGGCGGTCGCCTTTAGACGAGCCATGGCTCTTGCCAAAGATGCGCGTGAGTGGTAATACTCATGAATGCTCTGCTTCTGACGAAGTTGTTCTTCGGCTCTTTCCTTGGCTTCTCTGGCTCTTGCCACGTCAATCTCCTCCGGTCTTTCTGCCGTCTCTACCAAAAGGGTCACACGGTTGTTGACGATCTCAACAAAACCCATGCCGACAACTGCATATTCCCAGTTCTCGCTGCCCTCCGGTTGAAAACGCATCTCGCCATCATCAATTGCGATGACCATGTCCTCATGGTGGGCCAAGATCTCCTTTTGTCCATCATATTCCGGCACGATCAAAGAGCGGCACCTGCCCGAATAAAAAACACGGTTTGCAGATATGATCTTTAAATAAAATGTATTACTCGCAGCCATAACATTTCACCTTTCTGCCAGCAGAAAAACTACTGCATTGTCTTTGCTTTTTCAATGACATCCTCGATCGTACCGACATTAAAAAATGCATTTTCCGGATACTCATCCATTTCGCCATCAATGATTGCCTTAAAGCCACGAACGGTCTCTTTCAAAGGTACATAAACACCCTTAACACCGGTAAAATTCTCTGCTACATGGAACGGCTGGGATAAGAACTTCTGGATCTTTCTGGCACGGAATACGGTAAGTTTATCCTCGTCTGCCAGTTCTTCCATACCAAGGATCGCGATGATATCCTGCAATTCTTTGTACTTCTGTAAAATTTCCTGTACTTTTCTTGCCACTTCATAATGTTCTTCGCCAACAATGTCCGGCTCCAAGATACGAGATGTAGATTCCAGTGGATCTACGGCAGGATAAATTCCCTGCTCTACGATCTTTCTGGAAAGTACAGTCGTTGCATCCAAGTGTGCAAATGTTGTCGCTGGTGCCGGGTCTGTCAAATCGTCTGCCGGTACATAGACCGCTTGTACAGATGTAACGGAACCATTCTTGGTAGATGCGATTCTTTCCTGTAATTCACCCATTTCTGTAGCCAGTGTCGGCTGATAACCTACGGCTGACGGCATACGTCCTAAAAGGGCCGATACCTCTGATCCAGCCTGTGTGAAACGGAAGATATTATCAATGAACAAAAGCACATTCTGATGCTTTTCGTCACGGAAATACTCTGCCATGGTAAGACCTGTCTCTGCAACTCTCATACGCGCTCCAGGTGGTTCATTCATCTGTCCGAACACTAAGGCAGTCTTTTCCAGAACGCCGGATTCCTTCATTTCTGTCCAAAGATCGTTACCTTCACGGGATCGCTCCCCAACACCGGTAAAGATGGAATATCCGCCGTGCTCGGTTGCGATATTGCTGATCAACTCCTGGATCAATACCGTCTTACCTACACCGGCACCACCGAACAGACCGATCTTACCACCCTTTGCATAAGGTGCAAGCAGGTCGATGACCTTGATACCAGTCTCTAAGATCTCCTCTGCCGGGTTCTGTTCCTCAAATGTTGGCGGCTCTCTGTGGATCTCCCATTTTTCGCCACCATCTAACTGCTCGCCACCGTCGATCGTCTCTCCCAAGACATTGAACAAACGTCCCAAGGTCTGCTCGCCAACCGGTGTCTTAATGCCACTGCCTGTAGCAATAACCTCCATATCACGGGAAAGTCCCTCGCTGGATGCTAGCATAATACAGCGGACAGTTTTATTGCCAATATGCTGTGCGACTTCCATCACACACTTCTTGTCACCATTTTGTACTTCAAGTGCGTCTCTGATTGCCGGCAGATCTTCATCCTGAAATTCTACATCGACAACAGGTCCCATAACCTGTACGATTTTTCCTGTCTTCATCAAAAAGCCTCCTTAATCTTAGCTTTTCCCTTATTTTTTACGTTTTCGCTTCTGTGACTTTGCACCAGCGATCACTTCTGTAATTTCTTGTGTAATTGCAGCCTGTCTTGCTCTGTTATAAAGGATATCCAATTCATGCAGCATATCCTTTGCGCTCTTAGATGCTGCTTCCATCGCCATCATACGGGCATTCTGCTCGCAGGAATAGGACTCTACCAGCGCACCATATACGAAACCCACGACATAGTCAGGAACAATACGATCCATCACTGCCTCAGCAGAAGGACGAAGTGCCAGTTCCTCATGCGGAATATCGATCGGCAACTTTATATTAAAGTCTGCCTTTTTCAGTGGTAAAAGCTGCAGGATCTGGGTTTCTTCCTGCACCGCATTGACCATGGTCGTATATATGATATAGACCTCATCCAATTTTTCATCCCGGTACATCTCCAACAATTCCTCCGCGATATTTCGCGCACGATTTAACGTCGGATTCTGTACGGTGTAATGGAACTGCTTTTCAATTTCAATCCCACGCTGTTCAAAGTAATGACGTCCCAGTTCTCCTAGGACGAAAAGTTCGTGGTTGGGATGTGAAAGCAAATGCTCCTCTGCCATTTTCAAGACATTGT
Organism: uncultured Lachnospiraceae bacterium; assembly: GCA_934899185.1. Classification (GTDB taxonomy): domain Bacteria; phylum Bacillota; class Clostridia; order Lachnospirales; family Lachnospiraceae; genus Pararoseburia. The sequence goes on along the minus strand of CAKXYI010000002.1, from coordinate 341,182 downwards.
GATTATAGGAACCTGCCAAACCCTTATCCGCCGTGATAACGATATAACCGACTTTTCTTTCTTCCATCGGCTTATCTTCGTTGGACTTAAAGTAGATATCCTCCATGTCCGGAAGATGTCGCAGGATTCGGCTCATTTCCGACTGCAACGTAAAGAAATAGGGTTCCGTATCTGCCAGCATCTTCTTTGCCTTCTTCAACTTGGAAGAAGATATCATATACATGGCATTTGTGATTTTTAATGTATCATTGATACTTTTGATACGATCCTGTATCTCCTTCGTATTTGCCATAACAACACCTACTATCCTACAAATTCTTTTGCTGCGTCAAGCATCTTCTCTACCAGTTCATCATTGATGGCTTTGCTTGTCTCAATCTCCTCGCCGATCTCAGGATGCTTTAAGTCCATAAAGGAAAGGACATCCTTCTGATACTGCTTTACCTGCTTTGTCTCTACGGTATCAAAGAAACCGTGGTTGGCAAGACATAAGGTCATGACCTGCTCGTGCAGAGAAAGCGGCTGGCAAAGTGGCTGTTTCAAAAGTTCCATCAAAGCCTTACCATGGGTAAGTTGTGCCTTGGTCGCATCATCCAGATCAGATGCGAACTGGGTAAATACTTCCATTTCACGATACTGTGCCAGATCGATACGAATACTTCCGGATGCCTTCTTCATAGCCTTGGTCTGTGCCGCACCACCAACACGGGATACAGAAAGACCTACGTTGACTGCCGGTCTCATACCGGAGTTGAAAAGATTACTCTCCAAAAAGATCTGTCCATCTGTGATGGAAATAACGTTGGTAGGAATGTATGCAGATACATCGCCTGCCTGTGTCTCGATGATCGGAAGTGCTGTGATAGAACCTCCGCCAAGTTTCTCTGACAAACGGCTACTCCGCTCCAAAAGTCTGGAATGTAAATAGAATACATCACCCGGATATGCCTCACGTCCCGGAGAACGCTCCAAAAGTAAGGACAATGCACGATAAGCCACCGCATGCTTGGAAAGATCATCATATACGATCAGAACATCTTTGCCCTGATGCATGAAATATTCTGCCAATGCTGTTCCGGCATAAGGTGCTACATACTGCAAAGATGCCGGATCACTTGCGGTAGATGAAAGTACGATGGAATAATCCATAGCACCATGTTTTGTCAATGTAGATACGATCTTTGCTACGGTAGATGCTTTCTGACCGATGGCAACATAGATGCAGATGACATCTTTGCCCTTCTGATTGATGATCGTATCGGTTGCGATAGATGTCTTACCGGTCTGACGGTCTCCGATGATAAGTTCACGCTGACCACGACCGATCGGGAACATGGAATCAATGGAAAGAATACCTGTTTCCATTGGCGTATCAACGGACTTTCTGTCTACGATTCCCGGTGCATCTTCCTCCATCGGACGATAGCCGTCTGCCTTGATCTCGCCGTTTCCGTCGATCGGCTCACCCAAAGCATTGACGATTCTTCCGATAAAGGCATCACCTACAGGAATACCTGCTTTTTTCTTGGTTCTTACAACCTTTGTTCCTTCTTTGATCCCGGTATCTCTGCCAAATAAGATAACACCGATCTCATTTGCGCGGATATCCTGAACCATTCCTTTGACTCCATTATCAAAGATAACGATCTCGCCATACATTGCATGATCAATGCCGTAGATCGTTGCGATCCCATCGCCTACCCAGATGACTTCGCCTGTTTCCTTGCTCTCGTCATCCCAGTTGGCATTTTCGATCTCTTCCTGAATAATGGAGATAATATCTGTTGCACTTATTGCGCCCACAGGGGTCACCTCCCGGTTAATTTTCTTTCTAACTGACGGAGTCTGCCCTCATAACTTCTGTCAAATTCCTCATGGAATCCGCGGATCAGATAGCCGCCCAAAAGCGACTCATCCACGCTCTCCGTCATTTCTATTTTATAATCTGGATACTTCTCTTGTAACAGTTGCTCTGCCTCATGGCGTGTTGCCTCATCCGGCTGGTCCGCATAAATGATATTCGCCCGCATGATGTGATTCTGCTCATCCCAATATTGGTAATAAGCATCAAAGATCTGGCGCATCATATCACAGTTTCCCAGATGACTCATCATTTTAAGGAAATTGACCATGACCTGCGGGATCTCTTCCAGCGCACATACACGCTCGATGATCTCCTGCTTTTTCTTTTCGTCAACGGTCGGATTCTCCAGAACGCTAAGAAGTTCCGGTGTTAAAAAGATGAGTGCATCCGTCTTTTCTACAACCGCACGCTCTACAGACAACTGGTACAAAACCTTTGCATTATTTACTGCTGCCTGCGTCATGAGCATCACCTGTCTTTACAATTTTTCTTGCTGCAATGAGCGCTAACTTCGCAATGTCTGCTTCCGCTGCCTTCGTTGCCTTTTCCTGCTCATTTGCAATATCACTTTTTGCTTTTTCAAGCATGGCATCTGCCTCGACTCTGGTCTTTTCCAAAGTCCTCTCGTGCTCCTTTTGTGCACGGTCTCTTGCCTCCAGAATGATCTGGTCTGCCTCCGTCTTTGCACTCTCCAACTTATCCTGATATTCAGCCTTTAATGCCTTGGCATCTTCCTGCTCTTTTTTGGCATCTGCGAACTGGCTCTTGACCATTTCATCTCTGGCATTGATCACATTCATGACCGGCTGATATAAAAACTTTTTAAAGATAGCATAAAGGACTAACAGATTGACTACCGTCCACAGGATATTCCATGGATCTATACTCAGCATAACTGTGCCTTCCTTTCGTCTTTATTATTTCAGGAAAAGAATGATCAAAAGTGCGATAACGAAACCGTAAATAGCAGTTGCCTCGGCAAGGGCACATCCTAAAAGAAGTGACTTAGAGATCTTGCTTTCTGCTTCCGGCTGTCTTGCGATCGCATCTACTGCGGAAGATGTTGCCTTACCAATACCAAGACCTGCTCCAATACCTGTTAATACTGCAATACCTGCTCCGATTGCTACTAATAATGTTGATGACATAATGTTTTCTCCTTTTCAATTCAAATTTTATTTTGTTTATTCGGTTGCTTCCTTTATGAACAACCCGGTCAGGAATACAAATACATACGCTTGTATCAGACCATCAAAAATATCAAAGTAGCAGCTAAATACTGCCGGTACCACTGCCGGTACGACCATCTTTAAGAGTTCCATGATAACAAAGGAACCTAAGACGTTACCAAACAGTCGCATACATAGGGACAATGGCTTGATAAAGAGTTCTAAGATATTGATCGGTAAAACGACCGGCATAGGTTCGGCAAAACTTTTCAGCCAACCTTTCGTACCCTTGGCACGAACGCTGGAAGCCTGAATCAATACGATACTCATAAGTGCCAATGCCGCCGTGACATTCATATCCTTCGTTGGCGGCTTGAATCCCAGAAGTCCTATCAGATTCGCCACACCAATGTAGATGGCTACAGCAGAGAGGTATGGAATATAATCTTTTCCTTTCTCTCCTACGGTCTCGTCGAAGAAGTCGTGCAAAAATTTGACACCTGTCTCCACAACGATCTGTCTGCGTCCGGGCTTTTCTACGCTTAAATTCCTGCCTAAGAAAAAGAATAGGATCGCAAGTGCCGCCATGATGATCCATGTAACGACCACAGACTCATAAATGGGGATTCCGCCAAAAAGAGGGATGGTAAACACCGTCTCGCAGTTCAACTCTTCCATCAGACCATTTACCAGAGCATCCATCTGTATACCTCCTTTCTTAATATGTAATAATTTTCTTATTTACGATACGATTTTAGTCTTGCAAAAATTTAATGTCAATCATTGATTTTTCGGGCTTTAAAGGACTTTTTTCTGCTTGTTTTTCATGTATCTTTCCCCTGTCATTTGGGTTTTTCCTCCCTCTTTTTGTGCAAATTGCACATTGTTTTTTTCCTGAAACAAGAGGTCTTTCAGGCAAAAAAAATTTTCGTCAAAAAATTGACAAAATTTTCTCATTTTTTCCACATATTTACTTAAAACTAGGGACGTTCCTTTTGCCACATGGAGCGTCCCCTTTGGCTTTGTTTGCATGGCAGCCTTTATTAACTTCTAGCGTCTGGCGATCTCATGCTGCAATGCATTCCAGACACGCTTCTTGTCCGCACTCCATAACGGCGCGAGCAATGCCTTCTTATCCCCATCGCCTGTCATGCGGTGGATGACCATATCCTTGGGCAAAAGACTGATACAATCTGCCACTAAACCTACATACTCTTCCATGGTAAAGACCGGGCATCTTCCTGCCTCATATTCTTTTTCCAGATCTGTCCCCTTTAATATATGAAGTAACTGCAACTTGATACCATCTGCGCCAGATGCGCCCACATAAGCGACCGTCTCCTTCATCATGTCTGTGGTCTCGCCCGGCAGTCCTAGGATCACATGCACGATGACTTCCAAACCGCGCGCTTTCAGCCGGTCGACCGCCGCATCATATACGGAAAGCGAATAGCCGCGCCGAATGTATTCCGCCGTCGCCGGGTGAATGGTCTGTAGTCCAAGTTCTACCCATACCGGCTTTTTCGCATTGAGATCCTCTAACAGATCCAGCACCGCATCACCCAGACAATCCGGTCGAGTCGCCACCGACAGGGCAAGTACATCTTCCGGCTCTATGGCTGCCTCAAAGATCGGACGCAAATAAGAAACAGGCGCATACGTGCCTGTATACGCCTGAAAATAGGCAATGTACTTGCCTGCTTTATTCTTTTTTTCCACTCTCGCTTTGCCTGCGATCAACTGCTTTTGCACAGCCTGACGTAAGGCTCTTTGATCAGCTTCCGTCAGTATCTCGCCCCGCCTGGTCTTTTGCAGGATCTTTTGCATGTCAAGATGCTCTGCGAAATCTCCACTCCCGGATGCCGAACAAAAGATACAGCCTCGGGTATCCAAAAGTCCGTCACGATTGGGACAAGAACAGCCTGCATCCAGTGAGATCTTGTATGCCTTGGTGCCAAAAGTATGGCGCAGGTACTCATTCAGTGAATAATATTCCATCTTACATTCTTTCCGGTGCTGAAAATCCCAACAGATCAATACAGATTTCAAGGACTTCCTTGGTCAGTTCCAACAAGCGAATGTAGCCAGCCTGCTTTTTCTCATCTTCCTCAGTCATGATCTTTGTCTCATGGTAGAAGTGATTGAATGCATTGGCAAGATCATAAATATAAGCGCAGATCCTGTGCGGTGCGTTTTCTTCGTATGCGCCACACATAGCACTGTTGAACTTGGCAAGTTCCAACATCAGAGACTTTTCGCTCTCAGATGCTGCGGTCAAGATCTTTGCATCTGCAACCTTTTTGCCACTCTCCTCATACTTGTGCAGAATGGACTTCATACGAACGATCGTATAAAGGATGTATGGACCTGTGTTGCCCTCAAAAGAGGTAAAGCGGTCAATATCAAAAATATAATCCTTGGATGCCTGGTTGGAAAGATCTCCATACTTGATTGCAGAAAGTGCAACGATCTGGGCTGTCTTTCTCGCCTCTTCCTCTTCCATGGTCTTGTTATCCATGATCTTTTCGTACATCTTTTCATTGATCTCAGAAACCAGAGTCTCCAGACGCATAACGCCGCCTTCTCTTGTCTTGAAAGGCTTGCCGTCCTTGCCATTCATGGTACCAAAACCGATGAATTTGAGTTCTGTCGTATCCGGTACGATACCGGTCTTTCTTGCACAGCGGAATACCTGGACAAAATGTAACTCCTGACGCTTGTCTGCCAGATAGATCACACTCGCCGGATGATAATCTTCCATACGCCAGATCAGCGTAGCAAGATCCGTTGTATCATAAAGAGATGCTCCGTCTGACTTTAAGATCATGCAAGGCGGAATCTCCTTGGTATCGGTGTCTTCCTTAACGTCAACAACCAGCGCACCATCACTGACATAGGCGTAACCATCTTTTTTCATCTTTTCTACCATGTCAGGAATATATGGCTGTGCATCGGATTCCCCTTTCCACAACTCAAAGGACACATTCAGATTCTCATAATTCTTTTTCAGATCATTGACTGATACATCTAAAATATGTTTTAAAAGTGCCTGATAGCCGCGATTTCCCTGCTGTAATTCAAATGTAGCCGTCATGGCTTCCTCTTTGTAAGCAGCATCTTCTTTTGACTTTGCACTGGCGGTCGGATAGATTTCCTCCAACTCGCTGATCGTAAATGGAGGCTGGCTCGGATACTCTCCTGTATAATCCGGATCAAAATAGCAAAGATCCGGCTGGCGCAGACGCAACTCCGTAATGATAAGTCCCATCTGTAAGCCCCAGTCTCCTAAATGTACATCGCCGATCATGTTATCACCCATGAACTTGCCGATGCGCTTGACGCTCTCGCCGATCACGGCAGAACGAAGATGTCCGACATGCAGTGGTTTTGCTACATTTGGTCCGCCGTAATCGACGATCACTGTCTTTGGCTCTGCGACCTTATCTACGCCCTTTCTCTCGTCTTCTGCCATAGCATTGACATAGTCTGTCACATAGGCAGGTGTAAGGATAAGATTCAAAAATCCCGGTGGACATGCGATGACACTTTCAAACATCGGGTTGTCCTGCAACTTTTCGCTGACCTCTGTAGCGATCGCGATCGGTGCCTTCTTGTATTCCTTGGCTGCTGCCATAGCACCATTACACTGGTATTCACACAGATCCGGTCTGTTTGACAAAGATACCCTGCCATATTTTTCATCGTAGCCACACGCCACGAAAGCATCTGTAATTTCTTTTCGGATCAAATCCAAGATTTCTTTCATATTCTTATCCCTTCCTACTAATATAAATCCATGTGCGAGACAGATGTCGGATTACTCTTCTGTCTTAAAGATCTTGAAGCGATGTTTCCATAAGGCTTTCTTTAAGATCATTCCCAGAACGCAGATAGAAAGCACTTCACCGATGCCGACTGTCAGCATCAGATACCATACCGCATCCTCTAAGCCATACACATTGCGGAGTACGAGCGGTACAATGATGGTATTGGCGATCACTGGCGGTAAGGTAAAGGCAAACTTGGTCTTTCTTAAAAGATAAGTGCCAATCGCACCGATCAGAGTTGCCAGACTGCCAAAGATCACGTCGAGTGCCATGCATCCGGTCAGGATATTGCTGAGCAAACATCCAACAAAAAGTCCCGGGATCGCTGCCGGTGTAAAGATTGGTAAGATAGTCAGAGCCTCTGAGATCCTTACCTGGATCGCACCGTTTGCGAGTCCAAAGGCACTGATAAAATAGGTCAGTACCACATAAATAGCCGCAATCATTGCGGCCTGGGTCAATCGTAACGCACTTGTTTTTTTCATATGTAATTCTCCTTAGTTTTGTTTTACGTGTGGATGGTTCCGAACACACGTTGTAAATCCTTATGATTTTATCATAATTTGCGGGGTTTGGAAAGATGATAAATGGTACAAAGTAACAAACATCCCAGCAGGCATCCCGCACTATCTAACATGACATCTGTCACTTGCCCGCTCCGTCCCGGAACAAATAACTGATGGAACTCATCGGTTGCCGCATAGCCTGTTCCAAGGAGCCAGCCAAAGAGTCCGTAATGTCTTTTTTCAAAAGATGCCAAAGTGGTGGTCAGGAAGATGCCAAGAATGGCGTACTCTGTCGCATGGGCAGTCTTTCGAACCGGGAACTCGATGCTCTCGGCATACTTAGTCTGGTCTTTTTTCGACATGGAAGAGAAATCCGGCACAAAGACACTTCCTACGGTCATACCGACGCGCAGGCTTGTCTTAGTCGATTCCGTCGCCGGCTGCGCCGAGAAGGTAAAGATCAGCAGCATCCAGAGGATGGAAAGGATGAGGTATGCAGTTGGTTTAAATTTGTGGGATTTTTGTGAGTAGGTATTCATGGTTTGCTATCTCTCATACGTTTCCAGATGTTCTTCCTTTTTTTCTTTACGATAATCCTCTATGTTGTTCAGATAATACTTGTATCTTGCCTCTACATCAAAATATTCATACATTTTCCCGTAAAAAAATGGCGGGGAATTTCCCCGCCTAATTAGGTTGGATCTGGGTCGTTTGATCAGCTCAAAACTGTAACATGCTACAATTTTGGGCTGGTCAAATAGTAACATTTGTATTCAAAAAACGCAAGGCATTTCATCTTTTTAACACACTTCCCGCCTATCTATACACACCAGACTGCCGAAAATACCCCGAGCATACCTCATCTATTTTAGCCTGTAGTGTAATAATTACTAAAGTTGCATACAATGTATTCTTTCCTAAATATTTAGAAATTCTTTAGAAAGTTTATACTCTTTTTATTTGCATTTTACCTTACCATCTGTCATACTGCACCCATAGATATCCGATCTGGATATCGTCATTCTTGGCAGATCGCCAAGTTTATTCCTATGAGTAATGCGATGCAGTGTATGGGGAGTTTTTGCACGCAATTCTTCTCTTACTGCCTCGCCAGCAAACGAAAGAACGAGGTAAAACAAATGAAAAATGTTAGTACTGTTTCCTACAAAAATGCGACCGGTAAAATCGACTATGGTTTTCGCAATGACTACATGTTCCGAGCCGTCCTGCAAACCAGCAAGAAGACCTTGACCGGGCTGGTCAGTGCCCTACTGCACATAGATCCAGCCGATGTCAAATCCATTGAGATCCAAAATCCCATTGAACTTGGCAAGGTCTATGATGACAAGGAATTTATCCTAGATATCTCACTATTATTAAACGATGACACCTATATCAATTTAGAAATGCAGGTATCCAACAACCACGACTGGCCCGAGCGTTCGCTCAGTTATCTCTGCCGCTCCTTTGATCAACTCAATCGGGGGCAATCTTATCTGGATGCTAAGCCTGTCATCCACATCGGTATCCTTGACTATACGCTGTTTGACAATGCACCGGAATTTTATGCCACTTATGAGTTACAAAATATCCGTACCCAACAAACTTACAGTAGAAAACTTTCTCTAAATGTGTTAGACTTGACACAGATAGACAGGGCTACCGAAGAAGATAAGAACTTCGGTATTGATCAATGGGCTGCCCTCTTCCGGGCGACCACTTGGGAGGAATTGCGTATGATCACAAAAAACAACGAATACATGGATGATGGTGCACAGGTTCTTCTTACCATGAACTCTGACCAGACCATCCGCGATATGTGCTACTTTAGGGAACGCGCCGAAATCGAGGAAAAATATCGGAACGATCTAATCAAGAAACAAGAAGCGAAACTTGCTGAAAAAGATACTACTATTACTATGCAGGCTGATACCATTGCCGAAAAAGACCGCATCATTGCGGAATTACAGGCTCAACTTGCATCGCAGAAGTAGATATATTAAACTCCAAATCATTATCACGCGATAAATAGAATAGCCATGCCAACTGCTACTCTAAGCATTTGGTATGGCTATTCTATTTCGTAAGTTCTCTATCAATCACACATCATCGCTTCCCCGCAATACCACAGGAACTGTCATCAAAATAATCTTGAGATCCAACATCAGGGAGTGATTTTCAATATACATAAGATCCCATTTTAATTTATCTAAAAATTCTGTATGATAATCTCCATGCACCTGTGCATAGCCTGTGAGCCCGGCTGGCACTGTCGTGCGGAAGGTGTACTCCGGCACATCCTCTACAATCTCGGCAACGATCTCCGGTCGTTCCGGACGCGGTCCCACAAAACTCATATCTCCCCTAAAGATATTGATCAGTTGCGGCAATTCATCAATCTTAAATTTACGCAAGACATATCCTACCCGCGTCATGCGTTCATCTTTTTTTCCGGCAATCTGTGGTCCGGATTTTTCCTCCGCTCCCATGACCATGCTGCGAAATTTAATGATCTCAAAATTTCGCATATCTTTTGTACAGCGTGTCTGCCTATAAAAGACATCTCCTCCATCTTCCCCTTTGATTGCTATCGCCACAAAGGCAAAGAGCGGTGCCAGCAAGACAAGTGCCACACCTGAAAGGACAATATCGCATAAGCGCTTTACCACTGCGGAACGATGCCCCATACCATAAGCCGCCTTATAAAAGATCGGTGACTCTCCGTCCTGTGCCAAAGATGCTCCTCGCAATTCCATATCCGCCAGTTTGGTCGTGAAATACACCGGCATATTTTTCTCAAAACAGATCTTCAACAAATCATTTCGCCAACGAGCGGAAAGATCATACAGATAGACTTCATCATAAGTAGTGACTAAATTCTCTACACTTTGCAAAGACATATCTCTGACAGACACACATTTTGCTCCGGGTACTGCTGCGATATCAACTTCATTGTCTTCATATATATACAATCGTTTCCTATTATAAGTACCTGCATTTACCTGTCCCGCAACAATACACATGATCACGATACTACATAATTGCAATATGGTCAGCCAGATGCTTCTCTGTAAAAATGTCCTGACACTCCATTCAAGATCCACAAAAACCGCTGCGCCAAATACCGCGAACACCATATTAGTCAACATACACTTGAGCAGCAAACTCAGTTCCTGCTCATAACGGATACGCACATTTTGTCCGTGGTTATTACAGGTGATCAAAACAACCAAAATACCATATCCGATAAACAACAAAACATTATCGTATGTCAGACCATAGGGGTAAAATAAACATACATATTCAATTAGTAATACGCAAAATACCGCCCAGTGCGGGACTCTGCTTCCATGTAGCAAAATCTTTTGTGCTTTTCTCATAACTAATTAACGTTTATCTCCAAATGAAACTTTTTCTCAATCGCTTTTAAATACTTCTCGTCGTGACTGGCTGCAACCAGCATTGGCGCATACGCATCTCTTCCACTGATAGCGAACATATATGGGTATGCTTTAAGATGCTCATAATAATCCGCAATAAAATCCAAAATCCCCTTTTGGATTTCCCGTATGCCGTCCTGATTCTTATCATATTTGCCAAAGCAAAGTGTCAGATCCAGATCCTCAATATAATGGTCGTCCTCTTTGTTTCTTCTTTTATCACCTGCATAAAATCCTACAAACTGCGGTGTCGGTGATGATAAGAGCAATTCCCAGAACACATTGTAGTCCTTGTTCGGATCATGTTTTTTGAGCAAATCTCGGTTATGACTTTGCGAATATAGATACGCCACCAACTTTTCACTCTGTAAAAATGGCTCAGATGCGTCCGGCTCTGCATTATGTAACGTATTAGTGCCTGCAATAATGCCAGTGATCGAACATGGTATCTGCCAGACATGCTCTACCAAATGGGACAGCGCCATAGCCCCCGATCCTGCCCAGCCGATATCCACAGCCACGGCTCGCTTTGCTCCCGTCAAAATATTACGGTAGTATTTTTTTGCCCCTCTTTGCTGTCCTTCGTAGGTCGCCATGACCTTATCCCACTTTGCCTCGATAAAACGACGGAGCAGATGACCATTCTTATCGGTAAGTTCCTCTTCTGCATGCAGTGCCACAAACTTCTCATCACTATGCATCTTACATTTCCATGTTGTCCAGATTCCTACCCAGTCATCCAACTCATCTGCCAGAAATTCCAGTTCCATAGATTTTAAAATCTCGCGAATCGTATATTCCTGATTTACCTTGTGGTAGATAAAGCGACGAAAGAAATCATGTTTATCTTCCCCAGCCATCAAAATCGTTGCCGCTTTTCTGGACCAATAAACATACTGTGTATTTTCATTCGGATATAAAAAATCATATGCCTGCTTTAGGATATCCCCGTCTCTTGATAAAAATAAAAGCGTATCAATTCCGTTGTTCTTGCAATACTCATGAATAAACCTGCAATAGCCAAAGACAAACAAACCGCCGTAAATATATCCATACTCATATTCCATTGAATATGTATGCAGACCATTATACAGATGATTGCTCACTATCCCTCGGTAGGCACTTCCCACCAGATAAGACATATCATAAGGACGATACAAGAGCATATTATGATTTACATTAGGATATGGCATGGTAGCAAACCCTGCCTTTTTTGCCATGACATCATCACTGCGCGGATTATCTCCCACATGTACAATAGATTTATCCGGATAATCTTTCTTTACCTTTTCAAATAAAGTGCCAGACGCCTTATTCTTGCCATACTCGCAGGACACATATAATTCTTTAAAACCAATAAATCCATTCTGTTTTAACATGGTTTCCAAGACATCCGATGGCAAATACATATCAGAAACCACGATAATGTCCTTGCCCCATCTTCGCAGTTCCTGCCAGACTTCCAACATGAAAGGATTGGCATAACATAAGGAGAGTTCTGTATCAATTTCCAACTGCATGCCATCACGCGCTTGCTCCCCGACATCCTCGTAAAGATTCTCCCAGATATTCTTTAGGGTAATCTCCATATGCCCATTTTTTTGATCGGATTTTACTCTGGCATCCCATTCCGCCCATGCGCGAATATTCTTAAAATTGGAAATACCTAATTTTTCCCCAATCAAATAAAATACATCTGTCGGTTGCCCTAATGGTCGTAAAATCAAAGTATCGAATATATCAAAGGAGACCATGTCGTACTTGGCTAATGCCGATACATACTGTTTTACCGATAAATCAGCCGTCTTTGTCTGATATGATCTCGATTCACTTTCCACCTCATTCAGTTTCTTTTCCTCATATATATCCATCTTTGGACTACGCCCTAGGAAATGGGAAAAAAGAATATAATAGGCAAAGTTCAGCCATAGGAGATACAACCATGACAGCACCTTCTTCATACCGACAGACCCATCATGTATTTTGTGATATCTCGTTGTAATTCCAATATGACGATTTACTAAAAAACTATATATTCTTTGTCTCAAAATTTTCCCTCACCTTACTTACACAATTGTTTACACTTATCGTGTCACAATGCCTATGCCTTTTTGATCATAACTACTTGTATAGTTCTTTCCATCGCTACTTATACAACGCACTGTATACGTATAGCCTTTTCCACTTTTAGCTGTCCTATCTTCGTATTTACTCTCACTTCCTGACACATCGTTCAAACTTTTCCATGCAGTCTGTCCTTCTTCTTTTCGGAAGATTCGGTATTTCGAAGTTCCCTCTACTTGCTTCCATTTTACCTGCACTCCTGTTCTTGTTTGGCTTACTCCTACTAATGACGGAGCACACACATATCGTTCGTATGTAGGAAATTGTGTATTGTTCGATGCACAATATCCCGCATTTATATATTTATTTGCATATTCTTCGCTTTGTCCCCCCATTTTATATATTACATTTAACCCTGGTACCGAATAAAAGCTATATGTCATCCATATTGTATCTAGATTCGGCAAATATATCGTTTGCAAATTCTTTTGCCCTGCAAATCAAGAACAACATATATACTTTGTTACGCCTGGTGTGGTAAAAACTGTTTCTTTCTTTGCTACCGGATAATTATATAAATGTGTCATATCCATTATTAGTTAAGGTAAAACGATACCAATTAATATCATTATACGAATTAAATGAATCAGTCACTCCCTCATTTACATGAATATTTGTAGCAGTTTGCTGTGTCTCATTATTCTTCAATGAAAAAGATGCTATATCTTCTGCATGCTCCAGATTTGGATTAACTTCCGTATTGCATGTGTCTTCAGTTTTTACAACCAACTCCATTGATATGCATTCTACCATCATGATCACAGCAATTACTATGCTACATGTTTTCTTAACAACTTTATTCATATACGACGCTCCTCATAATTCTATCAATCGTTATTACTTCTTCTATACATATATTCAGCAAAGTCAAAATCAATTTGATTATCAATATCCGTAGCTTCAACTTCATCAATCACATAAATATATGGTTGCTCTCCCACAACATTTTTGCATTTAATCATTCTCTCTTTAGCAATAATACTTATTGCAAAGTTCAATGCAGATATGTCTGGTAAATCCTGACTACGGGGTTGATTTTTCAAATCATAATTTATCGGTTTATTATCCACAAACATAAATTCCTTTATTAAATGTGCAGAATTCAACGAATCATATTGGCCTGTAATTACTAATTCTTTATATTTCTCAATTGCCTGTATGATTGTTTCATCTTTGATTAATGGATTTGTAACATTAATGTATGCTATTACATCAGCATCAATATTTTCAGCCATATTTTGATACACATCACTCATAGAAACCTCATTTGATGCATAATACGGATCACGCTTTACCGCTTCACACCCCATTGATTTAGCAATATCCAACATCCGTTCATCATTTGAATTTACAACTATGCCATCCAACGTAGGAATTCGTTTCAACTGATTTAACTTGACCTCTAATAATGAACTTCCTGCAAATGGACGAATATTCTTATTCTCTACTCTCATTGATCCTGATCGAACCGCAACTAATGCCTTTACTCTCATTCTATTCTTCCTCCTTGTGTTTTTGTTTCAATGCTCTTTCTAACAACGTTAGCACTTCTTGATCGTTCTGCTGTAACTGTTCCTGCAACTGTTTGATTGTCTGTTGATATTCTTGTTCTTTCTCCTTATATCTAGCAATTCGTTCTAAAGAAGCTTTCAGATTTCCCTCAAGAATTTTGACTTTCATTTCACTATTATCAGTAATACAATCCACATCCAACATCATACCCATATGCTTCATCTCTCTCCTTTCATGAAATGCTCTGATTGTTTGTACAATTTTTCTATCCTGTGAGTAAATCCATATATGCTCATCACTTTTATCCTGAATATTGTTAAGATCATATATTTCTTTATGTATTCGAATAATGCATAGTTTTTCTAATTCCATTTCAATATCGATGAAATCAGTATATAAATTCTTAGAATTCACATATATCAAAACGTCTTGTTTATCCATAATCGGTGTTTTTCCGCCTTGTTCCTGCTTGTCATCCACAATATAAATTGTTCCTGTATTTTCCCTCTTCATGGATATATCCAAGCCAACACCTGCTACCAAATCATCATATGTATTTATACATTTCACACTATTTGCATGTAAAATTTTCACAATCTTGGCACAGACCCAATATTTCAGCAAAAACATATAGTGATTTTCTATATCAATATCAAATCGCAATATACTTTGTGTAATATCCTGTAGCCCATAAACAGAAGTAGAACATGCTGCTAAGGCAAGTTTCAGTTTTTTATCAAAGCAATATGGCAACAACTCTGATGGAAAGAACCGCGATATCATTTCTGCTTCTGGGAAAATTTGCTTGTAGTTGATTTGGAAATCATTTGGATGGGGTTTGATACATAAATTTTGCCCTTCACCAAACAAATCGACTAACAATGCATATATTTCCTGTTGTCCTTCTATCGATAATCTCTTCATATTTACAAAATGTTCCGTCAGCAGAATAGTTATATCATCTTTTCCTCTTAGTTTCGGAGCGTCAAAAATATACAAAATTTTGCTTCTATCTGTCTCATTTAATTCTCTTAATTCATCTTTCAACGAAAAATGAACTGCTTTCTCATCACAAAAACCTTCTGATTGATTATTCAAATCACCTATTTTTTCTATAACATAAGAGTTTAATCCAAACGCTCCCATATACCTTGCCGTAATTGCATGTGTTACATTCATCTTCCTAACTAACTCATACGAATAATCTGGTTTTGACAGCATCCCAACACCATCTTCATAATAGTGATATGGTATTTTATTATAAATACAATATGTTCCTAATGCCCAATGGTCATTTGCTAAATATATTATATCTTCTCTTGACAATGAAATAGGCAGCCATCTCTCAATATCCTCTACCATTTTAGATATATTGTTTTCTATATCCGCTGGTGTGTATCCTTCCTTAAGGGGGACCCATCTTTTACGCAATTGAATTTCCGGCACAATATAAACCTGACTAAAAATCTGTGTTTCTAGTATTTTGTCATATTCTTCTTCAATGCCTTGTAATCCTGAATATAAAAAAAGTACAGCATGTTGTTTTCCATAATTTTTCAATTTATGTGTCATTGAAAAAATCAAGTGATATTTTGTCATAGCATAATATATAAGCATTGCTTCACCTCCTACAAATTAAATTTTTTAAAAACATCTTTAATTGTTCTAGAATTTTCTCCTGCAGTTCCTCCTACCGAATCTTGGAATTCATATTTGCCCAAAAACCGTTTAATAAATGAATAATCTTTAAAAATATGTTTCAGTGGCATATATGCGTCATACCCTGATATATGATACATATACTCATATTGTGAGAATGCATTTTTATACAAATTTACAAAGTCCTGTATTCCTGTATGGATTTTTTCAATCGTTTCATAATTAGAAATTTCTGGAACATCAAATTGTAATTCATATGTACTTCCATTTGCTTTAAAGCCGCCAAATGATGGCATTGGTGCCCCCAACAAAAGTTCTGTCAAAATATTATTAATACTATTTTTTGAATGTGATTCAAAACATGATATGTTATCAATTGGCGAAAACATGTAGGTATTTAATATTCCAGCTTGAAGTTGACCTTGACATTCATATGTAGGCGCACTTGCAGCAAGCATGCCAACAATTTCACATCCAAAGTGCCAATAATCTCTCTCCAAATTTCGTAAGGCTAAAACCGTCTGTCCTCGCCATCCAACATCTACAACTAGTACTTTTTTTGCACCTGTAAAAAAATCCGCATAATATTCTTTCGCTAGATATGTTGTTTTCTCATATATTTGAGTAATTTCTTTCCAATAGTCATCTATAAAATGCAC
This sequence comes from uncultured Lachnospiraceae bacterium, assembly GCA_934899185.1. GTDB lineage: Bacteria > Bacillota > Clostridia > Lachnospirales > Lachnospiraceae > Pararoseburia. The sequence continues at coordinate 324,422 of CAKXYI010000002.1, read as the reverse complement.
AATATCTTCTGTATTGCTTTTGTTAACAATACAATCCAATGGAACATACTTCTCTAATTCACTAGCAAGCGTTCCCAACTCCATGTTTTCCAACACATCTCTTACCGTTATTTTTATTCCATCCTGTCTCCATCGATATACATATTCTTTCATGAAAGAATTTTTGTTACAATATGCTGACATTTTTAGATTAGAAATTCTTGAACATAAAATATATTCTGTTGGAATATCTCTAAAGCATTGATCATATACTTGTTTCATCAGATAACCATCTCTAGCTACAAATAAAATTTTATCTACATTGTGATTTTTTGCATATTCATGAATATGTTCTGCAAACCCTAGCATAAAAAGACCTCCGTATATAAATCCATACTCATAATATGCGTCATATCGTTTATAACCATTATGTAAATGGCTATTTACAATACCTCTATAAGCACTTCCAATTAATCCCTTAATATCACTAGTACGATATCCTTTTCCTTTCTTGTTAACATTCTCGTAAAAAAATACATCTATTCCTTTTTCTTTGGCTCTTTCTATATCTGATACTGGATTATCGCCTACATGAATAATGGTGTTATTCTCCCCCACATATTCTTTTAATCGATCAAATAGTCCACCATCACGCTTGCTACATGTATATTCACACGAAATAAACAATTTCTCATAATCTTGATATCCACATTTTTGCAACAATTGCTCAACTTTATCGCTTTGCAGATACATATCAGAAACAAGACATATTCGCTTTCCCAAGCCTCTTAAAGTATCAAAAACATATTTCATATATGGATTAGCAAAACATAAATCTAATTCCACACGTAGTTCTGTTTTAATTCCTAATTCTGCTTTTAACCCCGTCTGGCGCTCTATCTCTTTATAGATATCATCAATTGTGATTTCTCTATGTCCATTTTTTCTATATTGCTCATCTCTCAATTTATTTTCTGCGTTAATTCTTATATTGGTAAAATTTAAGATATTTAATTCATTACCTACTATTAAAAAAACGTGTCTAGGTAACTCCAATGGTCGAAATAGCAGTGTATCGAAGATATCAAAACTAACCACATCATATGTATTTAATGTTCGAACTAAATCATATGGTGGCACCCATGACCTACTTCTTGATTCTGCCCCCTTTAAATATGGTAATTTTGTGGGTTTGACTTGCAATATTTCTGGTTCAGGTAGTGTTACAGCAGATACACTTATTGGTTGCGGATTCTGTGTTTCCTCCATAATTTGCCATGTTGTTTTATTTTGATTTACCTCTCCATATAACAATGGTTTATCACTCTCTTGAATACGATAGTGCCAATTTAAACTTAATAATAATTTCCAATGTTTAAATCTATCAAACTTATGTTCCTCCAAATGTTCCATGACGTATCTTTCATATTCATACCGAATAAATGAATTTCTTCGTACAAAAAAATTATAAAATCCTTCGTTCATACATTATCCTACCTTTCCATCTCAATTTTATTTTTCCCAAAACACATGACAATTTTCCCTTCATTATATGGTGAAATTCCTGACCTCACGCGTTCTTCTGCTATATCCAATGCTTTCTCTATATCAAAAATATCTATACCTTTCCATATATCTGGTCCATAATTCCACCATTGAAGTTCTTCCAGCCGTTCAATAACTCTATTATCAAATCTTTTTTTGATAACCTTTGCTGGAACACCACCTACAATTGCATATGGCGGCACATCTTTTGTAACAACGGCACCTGCTGCTAGTACAGCGCCATCTCCTATTGTAACTCCTCTAAGAATAGTTACATTCCCGCCATAAGATTTGGACCTATCGCGCAAAACCGTCCTACAGAACTTGCACGCAAATATGTATTAGAATTCACATATGAAAATGCTCCAATAAAAGCACATGAAATGACTCCTCCACCAAATCTTGCCGGACTCTCTATAACACAATCATCTTTTTGACGAAATGCTCCAAATTCTGTTTTGTCTCTTATGTCAAGCACGCTTCTTCCATATTCATCATATAATGTATAACCCTTTGATAATACCATACATATTCCTCGTCTAACTTCTTTTCTGTTGATACGCCCCGCACACTACATTTGGTTCTCCAACCATCTTGAGTTTGCCCTTCTCTATCCACACAACTTTTGTACAATTTTCAAGAATGGTTCCCATACCATGACTGACCATCAGCACCGTGCTTCCTCCGTGGATCATTTCTTTTACTCTCGCCAGACTCTTCTTGCGGAAGAATTCATCCCCTACAGATAAGACTTCGTCTAGGATCAAGATCTCCGCCGCATCACCAGCCGTAGCAATAGCAAATCCAAGCCGGCTTACCATACCACTGGAAAAATTCTTAACTTTTTCTTCCATGAAATCTTCCAATTCTGCGAAAGCAACAATCTCATCATAATGTTGATCCAAGAACTCTCTGGAATACCCGATGATCGATCCATTGAGATATACATTTTCTCTAGCGGACAGTTCCATATCAAATCCGGTTCCAAGGGTCAGTAACTGGATCTTTCTTCGATCCACTTCTACATGTCCCTCTGTTGGATTGAGTGCTCCCGATACGATTTTTAATAACGTCGATTTACCGGAGCCATTGGTTCCGATGATGCCGACGATTTCTCCCTTATAGACATCAAAACTCACATGATCTAGGGCTGTGAACTCCCGATAACTTACCTGATGTTTGAGCCACTGGATCAGATATTCCTTAATACCGGAGGCATTACTGGTAGATACCTTAAACCGCATTGTTACATCTTCAACATGAATGACAGGTTTTGCATCCGATTCCGTAATCATTTTCTCTTCGATCGGCTTTTGCACTGCCGGCATTGCTAGTTCCTTATTTGCGATCCGTTTTTGTTGACGTTTCTTGCGCCTCTTTTGTGCCCGCATATACTCCCGCAAAAAGAGGATTGCCATAATGACAATGATCGTAACAACAACCAACACGGTTCCCATGATGATCCGATTGACCGAATGTCCTTTCGATTGTTCTGACTTGTCCGTTTCTTCCTCAATCTGCTTGGTATCACTGGTTACTACCGGCTCATCATTAGTCACATTCTCTGGTGCTTGTACCGGCACCGCCTGTGCCGTATCCTCTCCGGATAAATTCACGGCAACCGTAGGCAGTGCTGCCATAGCGATCTCATCTCCTGCCGTTCCACTTGCACTGGCGGTCGTTACGGTTACACTGGCATTTCCTCCGCTGATTCCCTCAAAAACCAACCATATCTTTACCTCAGAGGCATCTTCCATGGCTGTACCATCAAAGGTCAATATTCCATTCGCTTCATCCACACCGGTAGCGCCACTGACATAACGCAATCGCGCTGTGTCATACTGCACCCGCACATGATAGGACGCGATCGTCTCGTCCGCCCTGACATATAGACCAATGGGAAATTCTGCTCCCGGATCTTGCTCATAGGCTTCCGATCCAAAACTGACACTTCCACTGGCTGCGTACACCGGAATATAGGAAGCAAATAGCATAACGGCTAGCAGTACCATGGATACTTTCTTACTTATCTTCATTCTCATCTTTATCTTCCCTAAACCCTTTGCATGACATCATTCTGCTTCTTTCTAAATACATACAACCCAATCGCCATGCTCACAATCGCAGATATTCCCAACTTGATCCACGCCGAATAATGAGGTACATGGTTGTATACAACAGCCTCTCTGGCAATATAGATCATCATGTACACCGGATTTAATCCGATCAATTCCTGCAATGTTGGCGGCAAGGATGTGACCGGATAGAAAATGGCTGACATATACATCAGTAAGGTCAAGAGCACACCATATAAATGTTTGATATCTGCAAAAAATACATACATGATTGCCAAAATATACCCTATGCCTGTTGCAAATATAAGTGATAGGATCACATCCGGAATAAACAGAAGCATCGTCCATGATGGTCGTATGCGGAATACCAAGAGCATCAATACATAAGCGATACAGGTATATCCAAAATTAACAAACGATGTATATACTCTTGAAAGTACAAAGGTTTGTTTCGGTAATTTTGCCTTCAATAACAAATTCTTATTGTCTACCAATGCTGTCATAGCAGAATTCGTTCCCTGACTAAACAATCCCCAGAACAGATTTCCTGTCAGATAATAAAGAGGGAAATTCTCTATGGATCGTTTGAACATATAGGAAAAGATCAAGGACATAACGATCATGGTAAGCAGCGGATTCAAAACGCTCCAGATGATTCCCAGATAAGATCTGGCATATTTTCTTTTGATCTCTCTGGATGTCAGTTCCCGAATCACAAAGAAATATTGCTTTTTATCCGATCCATCAAAGTTCGCCCGCTCTAAGCCCTTCTTCAAACGCTTTTTGATCTGTTTTCTTTTTCTATACATAACAATGACTACACCACCTATCAATACCAGTCCTACAATCGTTGCCACAATGATGGTCACAGACGTATGCTTTTCATTCCACTTTTGTAGTTCACCATCCTTGGTATATTGAAAATAATTTCCATTGCCATCTTCATCCACCGCGTAAAAAATGGTATCCGACGCGATATCTTCCTCTGTCAACTCGCCGGAAAGATCGGTTACTCCCGCCAGCGACATCATGTAATAATTTTTTCCATCTGCATCCTGTATCTGGCTTATCGGATAATAATCGGTTCCATCCCTGCCCCGAACCCAAAGAGACATCTGCTCTGCACTATCAATGACCGGTAAGACGTATATCTGCTTGTCCTTATCGGTCAGATAGGTCATCTTTCCATTTTCGCCTGTCTCCGTAATTGTCTGATAATCCCACACCGGAACGGTCAGATCACACTCTGAAACATTTACCACATACAAAGTCTGCTCTCCGCTTTGTATGGTTCCGATGATCGGCAACTCTGTAGCAACGCCATACTTCTCCTGCGCCTCTTGTCTTTTCGATGCTTGCAACTGCTCCACAAAAGAAGTAGCATCTGCATCCGCTGCACCGGCAACATGGATCGTCGATATTATTGACGAATTCACTTTAAATCCACTCGCATCCGATCCACTGGCTGCGATTTCTGCACTTTTTACACTGATGCCCGCCTCACCGCCGGCAATGGCACGAAAGGTCAGATTGCTATATGTCACCTCCGTACCCCAGCCGGTCCCGGTCAATGTAACGATGCCGTCTGCCTCTGCCTCAGCACCGGATACGTATTCCAGCCGCGCTGTATCGTATTGCAGTTGCACATCATAAACACCAATCTTTTCATCTGCCGTCAACTTGACCTCTACCTGAAATTCCTGACCATTTGACACCTCATATGTCTCCTGACCAAAAGAAACACCGGCACTGCTCGCCTTGGTCGGCAGTACAAAACTACTGATTATCACAAGGCAAAAAAGCATACTTATGCCTCCTGCCCATATCTTTTTCTTCCTACTCTTATTCATAACGCTTTTTCTTTTTCTAACTCCTGATCTGCTTTCTGGCAAAGATCACCCATTTATAAAATCGAATATGTCCATATTCCAGACGCATCCGCCGTGGCTGATGTTCAAACTGCCTTGCCACGCTGCCTTCCAGCCATGCACTCTCATGGATCACTGCTTTTTTGATGCCCTTGACAATACAAAGTTTCCGGATAAAATGCTGATTTTGAATATCCCGCACAGACAACTCTGCTGCGACCTTTTGATATCCATCCTCGATCACATCATCTGAAAATCGATTATCCCCGTATGCACGGACTTCCACCATGGTCGGCTCCGACATAAACAGATCAAATAATTTTTCTATCACAAACCTTGCGATATGCTCTTTTTCTTTCTCCTCCATATATAGGGAAAGAAAGATACTTAAGGCTTCTGCATTTCTATGCATCATACCCCCGTTTGGATTGGCAAGTTTGCCCATGCGCGGCTGTATGATCCCGCCCTGTCTTCTATAACCAACCGTCATACCCTCGTCTTTGGATACAATCGTTTCAAACAAGGAATTGCTAAAATGTGCTTTTCTCCAAATCCCGGAAGTCGCATCAAAATAATATCCATGAAAACGACTTTTTGGCACCTGCTTTGGCACCTCATACATACCGAAGTAGCAACCCTCTACCCGAAGATCCGGATTGACCGATTGCACCATAATCTCAATCGATTTCTGTAGAGTGCCTACCCAGCCGCTGTCAACGATCAAATAATGGTCGTCCTGACACAAACCTTCCTGAATCAGATAATCTCTGGCATCCGCATAGGCCTCCTTGGAATGTGCTTCCAAAAACTGACGCAAGAGTCTGCTCTTTTGCAAATGTGAGCGCAATTCCAACACTTCCTGGTAATTCAGGATATTGTCCTTGACCTCTTCCAGATGCATTTCCGCCAGAACCTGATAACATTCATTTTTGCTCAATGCGCCTCTCCTCAAGATCTTAAAGGGAGTCACATCTATACCTCCCACACAGATACTGTCAATGGCTCTTTCTATATCCATATGATAGGTCGGTATCCGCATAGAATACCGGGACACATAGAGGTATTTGCACTCAATCGCCAAATGTCGACTCTCAACGATTTTCTGAGCGATCTCATACATCTGATAACCATCTCTGCTCAAAAAATACAGACGGGTCTTGTTTTCCTGCTCTGCTTTGACAATGACCCACTCTGTAAATGCCACCAGCGCAGGCACAAAAGTCAAAAGATACAATCTGGTATCACTCAGCATTTCCATATGCACTTGTTCTTTATATCGATCCATAGCCTTCAGGATGCTGTCGCGTAACTTTGGCGTTTTTCCCAAAACCCGCAGATACTCCTGATAGCGCTCTGCTTCCCTGCTCTTCATGTCACTTTCTTTCCTAGAATACAGTCTCCGTGATCGCCTGCGCCTCCGGTGTCACCTCCGGCTCGCTCGGTGTGTCCGGTACTGACGGTGTCTCCGGCTGGCTCGGCGTTTCCGGTTGACTAGGCATCGTCGGCTCACTTGGCGTAACCGTTCCACCATTGTCTCCGCCTGTAGAGGCATTGCCACCGGTCGTGCCATTATTGGTGCTTCCTCCGGTACTGCTATTGCCGGTGTCTGCACCACCTGCGTTACTATTGCCCATGCCCTCATTGCCCGCATTATTTCCGTTTGTTGTTGTATTAGTGCTGCCACCGATCTGTGTCGTACCGATTCCCTGACCTGTCTGTGCCGGACTGATGGTATTACCTGCTGCTGTTCCCTGTTGGGTGGTCTGTCCATTCGTCGTTACATCCTGGGAGACAACAGTCTCATTTGTTTTCTCCTGAACGACCATGGCAGGAACATAGGCAATCCTGCCGCTATAAACAATCTTGTACCATGCACCGTCTGCCAATCTGCCGATCACATCCACACTGCGACCATTGCCAAGCACACCGATCATGGTTGCATCCAGATCCGGCTTACTAAAAACAAAGGTATCCGCCAGCAAAGTCCGCGCGTCAACGCTCTCCTCTCCTGTCGCCTCCGCCTGCGTCACATTCTGCCCACTCTCGACCTTGGCAATCGTCATATTCTGTGCCGTACTGTTCAAATCCGTCATCTTCCGATAGGCAGAAAAATCCTTGGTCTTACCGCAGGCTCCCACCTGCATGACCGATACAGTCAGTATCAACATAAGTACTATTTTTTTCTTCATACACTTCCACTCCTTTTCGACTGTCCTCCTTGTGCCCGGAAGCCTCTCTGCGTTTGTACCACCGAAGTAAACTTGCCGGTACAAGACAGGCAACCAAGGGTCGAATCACAAACAGCCAGCCTTTTGGAAATAAGATTCCCAACTTTTTAAAGTTACGATATCTGCATTTTGCCTCGTTCCATCGATGTTCTAAGGTTCTCTTTTTATAGGATTCTTTTCCTTCCCGATAACAAAGCAACTCTTCCTGTAAATTGGCACCTTTGAGCCCCGCCTCACGCAGCCGCATAAAGATTTCGTAATCCTCGCAGCGCAAGGTTTCCTTGGAAACAACATATCCGGCATTGCAATCAAAAATAGATGCACGATACATAACCGTCGGGTGTGCATAGGGCGAAAATCGGAGATAATCTTTTTCTTCCGGATAAGCAGGCATCTGTCTACTCCCCCAGATCCCATTTTCATCAAACACATCTATATTGCTTCCTACCCAGCCATACTCCGGATGTTCTTCCAGAAACCTTCTTTGTTTTTCCAGACGCGTCGGATAGGAAATATCGTCTGCATCCATACGCGCTATGTACTTTCCCCGTGCCACATCGATACATGCATTTAAGGAAAATGCCAGACCATGATTCTCATTCTGACCGATCAATAGGATCCTTTCATCCCGCTTGCTGACCTCTTTCAGCAATGCCGCTGCTTCCGGATGCGATCCATCATCATAGATGATAAATTCCAGATCCTGAAAGGTCTGATGGAGTATGGAATCGACTGCGGTCATTAACTCTTCTTTATTGAATTGATTATATACACCCATAATGACGGATATTTCTGGCATAACTACTGCTCCCTCTTTTGTTGGATGATCCGCTCATCGGCATGCCTGTATATGTCATTCATGGTCTGTGCCACAAATTCTATGTCAAACTTTTCTACCGATGCCCGACACTGCTTTGCCATTTTCTTGCAATAGGCTCTATCCATATATAACTTTTCTATTGCGAGACGAAAGGCTTCCTCATCCTTCGCTTCACACAAAAGTCCGTTGATACCATGTTTGATATATTCTCTTGTACCGCGGTTTGCAGCCGCCACAACCGGGATTCCACAAGCCAAAGCCTCTATAGCAGCCATACCCAATCCCTCCCGGATGGACGAAAAGGCAAAAACATCTGCCGTCTGTAGGATATCCTCCACATCCGTGCGATATCCCAGCAGTTGTACCTGCTTTTCCAAATGTCTTTGACGGATCCACTCCTGTAAGGACTCTGCCATCGGTCCATCCCCACACAGACTGTAATAAATATCAGACCGTTTGAGGTTCGCGATTGCCTCCAAGATCACACGTTGGTTCTTGTTTTTATTTAATTCGGCACAGGTTACAATGTGAAAGGCATCTTCCGGTATCCCAAGTTCTTTTCTTTTCTCCGCACCTTTCGCCGGATCCACGCAAAAACGCTTACCGTTCAGTCCCACGCCATGGATCTGCTTTACCATGCCATTTTTCTTTAGGTGAAAACTCTGCCTAGCTCTCTGACAATCTTCTCGATTGATGGTAATCAGCACATCTGTCCACTTTGCCAAAAATTTTTCTGCCGGGTAATAACTCAGCCAGTTCCATAAGGGTGCCCCCTTATAAAAATGAAAACCATGCGCGGTATAGATCACATAAGGATCTTTTTTGCTGGCATGTGCTGCCACACGTGCCACAACACCGCCCATTGGAGTATGGCAATGTATCATATCAATCTCTTCATCATCTATGATCTGCCGCAGATAATGGATCGCCTGTAGATTTTTTCCTACTTGAAGTGGGCTTTTTTCTATCCCCAGATCATGTAATCTCAGACCTTGTGCCTCCAAGGCTTGCCTATCACATGCATATACAGGATTTTTGAAATTGGATGCGTAATGCACCTCATATCCCAGATCCTGCAGCAAATGCACGTCCTGCATTTCAAACTGTGGCACAAAGCCACTGACCGTTGTTACAAACAATGCTTTTTTCATTTACTCAGCCGCAAGTGTCTGCTCGATCAACTGCTTTGCCTGCGACACATCCCCTTCATTTGGCATCATGACATAACAGGTTGTTGACGGCATAGAATAAGTCGTCAGATGATTTCCTGTTCCTGTAACGGTATAACTATCAATCTGCCAATTTGCATTTCCTGCCAACTGATACTGCACAAGATCATATATGAGCGATGGCGGAACATCGGTCATGACACATTCGCTGACATCATCCAGAACATCACTGTAATTAGCCAAAATACTCGGCGATGTCATTTTATGGATCACAGCCTTGATAACCTCCATCTGATTGATACCTCTTTGTACATCCCCATTGGAAAAAGCATGGCGCTCTCTGGCAAAAGCCAAAGCCTCCAGACCATTCAAATGGTTATAGCCCACTTTGTAGTGTTTGATCGGATCTACCGTAAAGTCATTGGTGGAATAGACATCCACGCCGCCAAGAGAATTGATTACAGCCTCAAAGCCGCTGAAATTCATACGCACATAATAATCAATCTTAATGCCATACAAATTTTCCAGTGCCGCCACAGAACTCTCTACTCCATAGAGACCTGCATGCGTCAATTTATCGTTGGCTCCCTGATTTGGAAGATAAACATAATAGTCACGCGGTGTATTGATCAGTTGTACCTTGCCGGTCTGTGTATTGACGACTGCCAGAATATTGACATCACTCCTGCTTCTTGCGCCAACACCGCCCCACATATCGATGCCACTGATATATACGACAAAACTATTCTCGTCGGATTGCAGTTCATATTTGGTCTTATGCTTCTTGCTCTCTGCCGGTGAGATCCTCTTGACCTTGACCTCCATGGTATAGATTTCCTTGATTTCGTTGGAAAAATCCTCATAGCCATCCTGATCAGCGATCACATCCACATAGGCACTGTTCATAATGATGGCACGCTCTTCAGACTTTAAAAGTGCATCCGCCAAAAAGAAACTATCTTCATAATCTGTATAAGATACTTTTTCGGATACCTTCTCATCCACGACCTTCTGCACACTGGCTGCGCCCTCATCGTCAGTCACATATCCGACACGCTGACCTGCTAAATCCTTCAATTCTTCTGCCGCATCATCCACCCGGACATAGACCGACATCTGCACAGTCTCCAACTGCTCATCCGAAGACACATCCTGCAAGGTCTTATCTAACTTCCAGACCGCCACAACTCCATAACTAAGTATTGCCGTCACGATAATAGACAGGATCACCCCCACATATGCGCCTTTTCTTTTCCCGGCACAGAAAAACACAACCAGATCCAATACCAGTACAATGGCAAAATACAGCAACATATAGATGGTCGGTATCATAGACATACGGATCAGTTGAATGCCCAATAGGACTGCTACTATGCTCTGTATGACGATAAGGAAAATATCAATTTTAAATATGACTCTTTTCTTTGTTTCCTGCTTCATTTTTCCTACCTGATGCATAACGTCTTCTATACATAACAAATAACGTGTCACAGTTTCCTACGCACGCCACAACTCCCAGATCTATAAAACAAGGGTTGAGCACTCAGTACCCCCCCTCGAAATTTTTAAGTTTAGTTTTAACTTTTCTATTTTTTCATAATCTCTGCTAATACACTCCACGGCTCTCGTTCCCACTATAGTTGTAATTTATCAATCGTACCTAACTGGCAATATTTTCCATTATACTTCATAGTTTCTTATAATATACGCCTGTTCGGATATTCATTATACTCCTTTGTCATTCTTTTGTCTATATTTATTTCGCTCTTGGCGGTTTAACATTTCTTCTAGTTTGTTCCGCCTTAAATGTTTCCCCCTTATGATTAAGGTAATTTCTGGAAACGCACGAAATCTTTAGTGTTTCCGAAAGTGGGGAGTCGAGTAAATTTTATGTAAAGGGGGAATGACCTGTGAATTACATGACATCTGCCACAGAAATCGGACAGCGTATGCGATCCTGTAGAAAGTCCATTGGACTGACACAGGCCGAGATTGCAGAAAAGATGGATCTCTCCATCAATTATGTTTCCGATTTAGAAAACGGAAAGAAGAATATGTCAATATTGACAATGGCAAGTCTTTGCAAATGCTTTGACAAGTCCGCAGACTATTTTTTGTATGGCTCGGAAGAAAAAGATGCCGGCATAGATATGGAAAAAGTGATCGGATTCATCTCAACACTTTCCAATCAGCAGTTAGATCATTTACAGACCTATGTAAATTCATTGATCCAATTGAAAAGTAAGGCATAAAAAAGAGGTCAGGATGTTTTCATCCTGACCTCTTTATACCTTACAGATCTCTTATTTTGATTCTTTTTCTACAGCATCTTCCGGCTTTTCTACTGCTGAGATAGCAGCCTTCTGCATTGGAATACGACAGTTCTTGTTGCTGCCAAACTCAACGATCACAGTATCCTCTGCGATGTCGATGACAACACCATAAAAACCACTTGTGGTAAGAACGGTATCTCCTACAGCAAGGGATGACATCATAGCATTTTTCTGCTTGGTCTCCTTCTGCTGTGGACGGATCATAAAGAAATACATAAATGCAAATAAGATTACGATCCAGATAATTGGCATCAAAGCATTACCGCCTGCTGATGAACTCATTAAAATATTCATGATAAAAATTCCTCCTAATCATGAGGCTTTATGCCTCAAACTTTAATTATTGTACTAAATCCCTCTATATTTCGCAAGGATTTGTCCATAATTTCCCATTAGTTTATAAAACTTTTAGATTTATTCTCCGGCTTCCATGCCCTCTAACTTGCGTTTCTTGTATCCTGCGAAATCTCCAGCATCCAAAGCATCCCGAATCTCTTCCATCATGTGATTGTAGAAATACAGGTTATGCAACACGCAAAGGCGCATGCCCAGCATCTCTTTTGCCTTGAGCAAATGACGGATATAGGCTCTGGAATAGGTACGGCATGCAGGGCATCCGCATCCTTCCTCAATCGGTCGCATATCCTTTTCGTATTTCTGATTGAAAAGATTCAACTTGCCATGACCAGTATAGACATGTCCATGGCGACCATTACGGCTCGGATAAACACAATCGAAGAAATCAATGCCGCGCTCCACACCCTCTAAGATATTTGCCGGTGTACCAACACCCATCAGATAGGTTGGCTTGTCCTGTGGCAGGTAAGGAACAGTCTCCTCCAGGATATGATACATCTCCTCATGAGACTCCCCTACAGCAAGTCCGCCCACAGCATAACCATCCAGATTCATCTCTGCGATCTGCTTTGCCTGCTCAATACGGATATCGGAATAAATAGCCCCCTGATTGATACCAAAGAGCAACTGGTTCCTGTTGATCGTATCATCTAGACTATTCAGACGCTGCATCTCTGCCTTGCATCTGGCAAGCCAGCGTGTGGTACGATTGACGGAATCCGTCACATACTGTCTGTCTGCACGGCTGCTCGGACATTCGTCAAATGCCATGGCGATGGTCGATCCCAGATTTGACTGGATCTGCATACTTTCTTCCGGTCCCATAAAGATCTTGTGTCCGTCAATATGTGACTGGAAGTAAACTCCCTCTTCCTTGATCTTGCGCAGTCCCCGCAGGGAGAATACCTGAAATCCACCGGAATCGGTAAGGATCGGACGATCCCATACCATAAACTTATGCAGACCGCCAAGTTCCTTGATGGTCTTATCTCCGGTTCTCACATGCAAATGATAGGTATTGGACAGTTGCACCTGTGTACCAATATCATGCAGGTCATCTGTCGATACCGCACCCTTGATCGCTGCAACCGTTCCTACATTCATAAAGACCGGTGTCTGGATGATTCCATGCACGGTCTCCATGGTCGCTCTTTTTGCTCTTCCTTCTGTTTTTAAAACTTTATACATATTTCTTTTCTTTCTATATATAATAGGATTGTCATTTCTTGTAAAAATCTATGATACCGTCCATCCTAGCGCTCATATTGGCAAAAAGAGCATCCACTAAAGTGATCGCTGCCATGCTCTCTACAACAACGACTGCCCGCGGTACGATGACCGGATCATGTCTGCCGTGGATCTCGATCTGCTGCTCCTGTCCATGGATATCCACGGTCTCTTGCGTCCGGCTGATGGATGGCGTTGGCTTAACTGCCACACGAAAGACGATCTCATCGCCATCACTCATACCTCCCAGCACACCACCGGAATGGTTTGTCTGCTTGACAACGGCACCCTCACGGATGGCAAAGGCATCATTATTGGTCGATCCATTGCTTGTCGCTGCCGCAAATCCATCCCCGATCTCAAAACCTTTGACCGCTCCGATGGAAAGCATCGCCTTGGCAAGGGAGGCATCCAATTTATCAAAAACCGGCTCTCCAATCCCTGCTGGCATCCCTGTGATAGAACATTCGATCACACCGCCTGCGGAATCCTGTCTGCTGATACATTCTTCCAGATATTCCTGCGCCTTTTCTGCAGCATCTGCATCCGGCATGGCAAGAGGATTCTTTTTGATCTCATCAGCATCAAAAGAAGAAATGCTGACCGGTCCGATCGACTTGGTATATGTCGTCAGATGAATATCCAGTGCCTCTAAGATCTGCACTGCCACAGCCCCTGCCGCAACCCTGCCGATCGTCTCTCTGCCGCTGGATCTGCCGCCACCGCGATAATCGCGGATCCCGTACTTTTCCCAGAAGGTATAGTCAGCATGACCCGGACGGAAGATCTCGGCAATGTTGGAGTAATCCTTGGAATGTTGGTCCGCATTTCTCACCATCATAGATATTGGTGTCCCGGTCGTCTTTCCCTCAAAGACACCGGATAAGATTTCAATGGCATCCGCTTCTTTTCTGGCGGTTGTAAACTTGGACTGTCCCGGCTTACGTCTATCCATGAATTCCTGTATTCTCTTTTCATCCAGCGTCAAGCCCGCCGGCACACCATCAATAACGACGCCCAGTGCTGCCCCGTGGGACTCACCCCAGGTGCTGATGCGAAAACTTTCGCCAAAGATCGATCCAGCCATCTTTTCTCCTTCGCTTTTATACTAATTTGTGTACCACAATGCTGTTTGGCTTATCCACGCGTACCGGTGGATTCTTCATCAGTACACATTTCTTTTCATGATCTACGGTAAAGGTACGGATCTCATTGGAATCATGGTTCAAAGAGACCAGTGTCTTATTATCTGGCAAAATAGTGATGCACTTTGGATAATCCCCGCTGATCTTGGTCGTTTCCTCAATGGACAATAGACCATCCTCACCTACGGCAAGACAGACCACCTCGTTGGCTCCGTCCAAAGATACATACAGATACTTGCCATCCGGCGCAAACTCAAGTGCAGAACCAGACGCCAGTGAATCCTCTTTTTCCAGAACTGAGGTCGTCTTGATCCTTTCAAATACCGGCTTGCCATCACGCAAGTCATAAGTATAAATGTCAACCATATTGGTTGTTTCTTCCAATACATAGGCAAACTTGCCATCCTTGGAAAAACGGATACGGCGCGGTGCACTATTGAATGGGAAACGCAAAATGTCATATAAATGCAGTTTGCCCTCTTCATAATCAACCTCGTAGATCTTGATCTGGTTGAGTCCCCAATCTACCGCGCAAAGGTACTTCTCATCCGGTGTCAATTTGGTACAGGACACTCTCGGATCCATACGCTTTTCTACTGAACTTTTACCGACTCCCTGATGAAAAACGCCATCTGCGATACCGGCAATGCTGCCATCCTCATTCAGGCGCATCATGGTCACCTTGCCATCATGAAATCCTGCCAAAAACAAATAACGGTCATTGGAATCGATCTCTACATAGCAGGCACGCATGCCACCAATCCATGCCTGATTGATCTTGGTCAGATCTCCATTTTCATCGATAGAAAAAGAAGCAACGCCCTCATCCTCAATGGAATACAGATATTTGCCGCTGTGTGCAACGGCAATATTGGATGGATTACTGATCGGTGCCACACTTCGCTCTGTCAGTTTTCCCTTTTCCATGTCAATGTCATACACGTGAATACCAATACTATTCTCATGTGTATAAGTTCCTACATATGCTACATACTTCTCCTGTGCCATAATCCTTAGTCCTCCTCTTTTCTCCTTAAGATGTCAAACTGATCTAACGGCTGTCCTAAGTCAATCCATAATTTTTGCTTCGGATGCGGTGCGCTCGGCATATCTTCCCCATCCTCATTTACAATACGTCTTACGACTACTTCTATATTATCGCCATTTGGCTTCATAATTTCAATAGTCTCTCCTACAGAAAACTTGTTGCGCTGCTCGATCGCATACAAGCCCTCGTCATTACATTCCCCAACAATGCCAAGATAGGTGTATTCCTTGATGTAGGTATTACTATCATAGATCTGTGCCTCCTCGGAAGGCTTTCCAAAGAAAAATCCTGTGGTAAACTGGCGATAAGTACAATTTGAGATCTGCTCCTGATACCACGACATATTGACGCGATATTTTTCCTCGGATTCCAGATAATCATCGATTGCCTTGCGATAGGTTCTGGCAACCGTTGCCACATAAAGGGCTGTCTTCATACGACCTTCGATCTTAAAACTGTCGATCCCCGCATCGATCAATTCCGGGATGTGCTCGATCATGCACAGGTCTTTGGAATTAAAGATATAAGTTCCTCTTTCATTCTCATAGACCGGCAGATACTCGCCCGGTCGCTGTTCCTCTACCACCGCATATTTCCAGCGGCAAGGATGCGTGCAGGCACCACGGTTGGCATCTCGTCCGGTAAAATAGTTGCTGAGCAGACATCTGCCGGAATAAGAAATGCACATAGCCCCATGGATAAAGGTCTCGATTTCCAGATCATCCGGGATATTCTGACGAATCTCTTTGATTTCTTTCAAAGATAACTCTCTCGCTGATACCACACGGGTAGCGCCAAGTCCATGCCAAAAATTGTATGTACCATAATTGGTATTATTTGCCTGGGTGCTGATATGGATATCAATCTCCGGGCACACCTCGCGCGCGATCGTAAAGACCGCCGGATCCGCAATGATAAGTGCATCCGGTTTTAATTCCCTTAATTCTTCAAAGTAGCGGCGCACGCCGGGCAGATCTCCGTTATGTGCCAGGATGTTGGCTGTTACATAGACCTTAACCCCATGTGTATGTGCAAAAGCAATGCCCTCTGCCATGTCTTCTTTTGAAAAATTCTTGGCTTTGGCACGTAACCCATAGACCTCGCCACCGATATATACCGCGTCTGCTCCAAAGATCACGGCTACTTTTAATACTTCCAGACTGCTGGCTGGCACCAGCAACTCAATGTCTCTCATGTATGACTCCAATTTTAAAATTCTATTCTATTTCTATCACTGCTATTCCGTTCCAGAAATTCTTATTTCATGGTACAGACGGCAAGTCCGTCACCAACGGGCAGAATACTGCAGACCAGGTCCTCGTCATGCGTCAGACTATAAAGATATTCCCGCATCCGCTTGTGGATAGTGCGGTTTCGCCGTTCAATCGCATAGTGGGACTCGATCAGATCTCCATCCTGCAAAACATTGTCTGTCACAAGAACACTGCCGGAATGCATCAGCCTTTTGATCTCCGGCAAAAAGATGGGATACTGTCCCTTGGCGGCATCCATGAAGATAAAATCATAAGAACCCGTCAGGGTCGGCAGAACGTCCTGCGCATCCCCCTCAATCAAATGGATACACGCCTCTTTTTTTGCACGCGCAAAATTCGCCCGCGCGATCGGTATCCGCGGCGGATAATTCTCTATCGTCGTGATCTGGCAATCGACGGGATCATACGCCTCCATCAAAAGCGCAGAAAACCCGACTGCCGTACCGACTTCTAAGATCTGCTCAGGACGCAGGGTCTGCATTAAGAACTTCATAAAAGTCTGCGTATCTTTGCGGATGATAGGCACATAGGTTTCCAATGCCTCTTTTTCTATTGCAGCAATATAATCAATCTCCTGACCTTCTAAGGATCTTAGATAGGTCAGGAAACGTTCATCTACTATCATCTTACACTTCCATAATGATCGGCATGATCATCGGACGTCTCTGTGTCTCTTTCCATACGAAATCTCCCAGAGAATCCTTGATCTCGTTCTTGATCTTTGTCCAGTCTGTCACATTCTTATCCTGCAGGCGATCCATGGTATCATTCAATACGGCTCTTGCGCTGTCCATAAGATCTTCTGCACCACGCACATAGACAAATCCGCGGGACACGATATCCGGTCCTGCTAAGACACGTCCGCTACCGGACTCTAAGGTAAGCACTACAATAATGATACCATCCTCTGCTAAATGCTGACGGTCACGCAATACGATATTGCCGACATCGCCAACACCGAGTCCATCGACCATGATCGCACCTGTGTGTACATGACCTGCTACCTTTGCACTGTTTTCATTCAGTTCCAAAACATCGCCGGAAGACAAGATAAAGATGTTGTCCTTATCCATGCCAAGATTTTCAGCGATCTTTGCTTGTGCAATCAGATGCTTGTACTCTCCATGCACCGGTATCGCATACTTCGGATGTACCAAAGAATAGATCAACTTGATCTCTTCTTCACAGGCATGCCCGGAAACATGCACATCCTGGAAGATCACATTGGCTCCCTTTTTGCAAAGTTCATTGATGACATTGGTCACTGCCTTTTCATTTCCCGGGATCGGATGGGAACTGAAAATGATGGTATCGTTCGGCTTGATAGATACCTTGCGGTGGGTGCCATTAGCCATACGGGAAAGGGCTGCCATAGACTCACCCTGGCTGCCGGTCGTGATCAATACCGTCTTTTCATCCGGATAATTCTTTAACATCTCAATATCGACCAACGTGTTGTCCGGCACCTTCAGATAACCGAGTTCTGATGCCGTGGCGATGATATTGACCATACTGCGTCCTTCCACAACTACCTTTCGATCAAACTTGTGGGCAATATTGATAATCTGCTGCACACGGTCAACATTGGATGCAAACGTCGCGATGATGATACGGGAATTAGTGTGTTCCGCAAAAAGTGCCTCAATCGTCTTTCCTACGGTACGCTCTGACTGAGTAAAGCCCTTGCGCTCTGCATTGGTACTATCACACATGAGCGCCAGAACCCCCTTCTTGCCAAGTTCTCCGAAACGCTGCAAGTCGATCGCATCTCCATAAACCGGTGTGTAATCCACCTTAAAATCGCCGGTGTGTACCACAATACCTGCCGGTGAATAGATAGCAAGCGCCGCTGCATCTTGGATACTATGGTTGGTACGGATAAACTCTACACGGAAATCTCCCAGATTGATATGCTGTCCATACTTTACGACCTTGCGCTTTACTTTTGTCAAAAGATTGTGCTCTTTTAACTTGTTTTCGATCAAACCATTGGTCAGTTTGGTTGCGTAGATCGGCACATTGAGTTCCTTCATGACATAAGGAATGGCACCGATATGATCCTCGTGACCATGGGTGATAAAGAAACCTTTGACCTTGTCCTCGTTCTCTTTCAGGTAAGAAATGTCAGGGATAACCAAGTCGATTCCCAGCATGTCATCCTCTGGAAATGCAAGTCCGCAATCCACGACAATAATACTTTCGTCATATTCGAAAGCAGTGATGTTCATTCCAATCTGTTCCAGTCCGCCCAATGGAATGATCTTTAATTTCCCTGTATTCTGTTGTTGTTTTTTGCTCAAAATATACCTCCTGTTGTTTTGTTTTCTTTACATCTCAAAGTCAGTATCTTCCACTAACTCTTGAAAAATCTTTACGACCGCTTCAAATTCCACATCGTCCTCTACCACTTCATAAGTGGAGTCTGTGTCATCTGCTGCAACTTCTTTTAGAATAAAAGCGTCTGTATCTCCCTGACTGTCCTCGGTCACAAGTAAATACTTTTGCTGATTTAAAATCGTCTCCTCTAACACATAAACAGTGATCTCCTCTGCTGTATCCGGGGCAACTAATGTAATGCTTTCCATATGATCTTCCTTCCACTTATGCCTGTAGCGAGTCCAAATAGCCTTGCAAGATCACCATGGCTGCAATCTCGTCTACATACTCTTTCCGATGTTCTCGGCGGATGCCTGTCTCCATCATCGTCTTGTCCGCAGTGACGGTCGACAATCTTTCGTCCCATAGGATAACCTCAAGGTGTGTGCGGTTCTCTAGCATCTCCTTGAAAGCCAGCGTCTCTTCACAACGCTTTCCCTCTGTGCCATTCATATTCTTGGGGTATCCCAATACGATCTTATCTGCCTGATAAGATGTAATTAGCTCATCAATCCTTGCCAAGGTCTTACGAAGTTTACTCGGTTTTTCCCTTCGAATGATCTCAAGACCCTGGGCAGTCAAAAGTAAAGGGTCACTGATAGCGACCCCTACCGTTTTTGTTCCATAATCTAATCCAAGTACTCTACTCAATCTAACTCCTACCGCTTCCTAATGCTCCCATGACTTTCCTGCGATATACTCCTTGAGAAGTTCCTCTACGAGTTCGTCGCGTTCTACCTTCATAATGAGACTACGCGCATTCTTGTGACTGGTGATGAAAGTCGGATCGCCGGACATGATATAACCTACGATCTGGTTGACCGGATTGTATCCCTTTTCATCCAATGCTTCATAGACAACACGAAGGATCTCCTTAACGGAAGTCGGTGTCTCCTTTTCAACTCTGAAATACTGTGTGTTACTTAAATTCTGCATAATAAATCCGCACCTATCTGCTCTTTTGTTATCAAGCTAATTAACTACATTTTAGTATATTGTAACAAATTTGTAAAGAAATTATCGCGAACCGGATCGTTTTCCTTTCTCTCTAATTATTGAAAAGGTCGTAGGAATTTCTTCCTACGACCTCCCATTTTATTTTTGTATCATAAATGATATTGTTTTATTTACGACGTTTTTTTGTAAATGTCACTACACCTGCAATAACAAGTGCAACTACGATAATAACAACTACCCACAAAACCGTATGGTTAGATGCTACATATCCTGTGTCATTTGTACTTGCTACAGCACTATCGCTGCTTGTGTCTGCTGCTGCGATTGTTTCAGCATCATCTGTATCCTTCATAACGATCGCATAGTCAGATGCATGTGAGAATGTCAGATTAACATTACCATCTGCATCAATCAAGCCGGAATCAATAAAGATCATCTTACCTGTGCTGTCATACCAGTACAGATTTCCAAATTTATCCTTATATTCACTTCCCAAGTTAAAGGAAAGTGTTGCGGCAAATCCAAAGTTTCCTTCATGTGTCAATGAGATCTGTGTAACAGGATTGTCTCCCGCAAGTTTTGATAACTGCTTTGAAGGAATGGCGTCTGCATGCAGATTTACTTCCAGGTTAATGTCTTCCAAGTTCATTCCCTTGATATCCTTGGCATCGATCGTCCAACTATATCCATCCATCTGAAGTACAACATCTACACCTTTTTCCTTAGCCTCTTTTAAGATGTTTTTGCTGACAACCGTTGCACCATTCATTTCGACTTTAACCTTATCGCCTTCTTTTGCCTGTGCGATTGCTGCTACGGTTTCAACAATCTTTTCCTCTGCCATTTTTACAACAGGCTTTTCTTCTGCTACTGTCTGCTGATCTGCAGTTGGAAGTGTTGTAGTGTTTGTTGTATTTGCTGTTGTTGTATTCTTTACCTGTGGTGCTGTTGAAACAACATTATTTGTTCCTGCTATTGTTACAAGTTTTGGAATAGCATAGCCCCCTGTTGTCTCATTACATCTGCTGCAATGACGGCTTGCATATCCCATTTCATCAACAGTTGCTGCCTTATCAATCGTGTACTCTGTGCTAAAGTCATGTCCTAAGGCTTCACCGTATGTATAAGTTGCATCACTCTTTGCACCGCATGAACATGCGTAATAGTAAACTGCCGGTGTCGTACAGGTTGCTGCCTTTGCAAGATACTGGTCATTCACAATCTTTGAAACATAAGAGTGCTCATGTGGCTTATCGTTTACATATACAGATATGCTTGTCTCGTTTCCAGCCTTGTCAACTGCCTTAATGGTCTGTTTCTCTTGATCTTTTACAGCCAGGGTGTAAGTACCATTGTTTGCTGTAGCCTCCTTGCCATTGATATATACCTTGGAAAGGTTGTCATCAACAACTGCAAAAGAAGTCTCGCCATTATAGGTCTTTCCGTCCTCAACTCCTGTGATCTTTGGTGCTGTGCTGTCAACCACGATTCCGTTAGAAGAAACCACGGTATAGTTATAGCTTGCATCCATAGCAACCGCATAGATCACATATTTGCCGTCTTTATTGATGGTAAATGGCTTATCATATATTTTATGACCTTTGCCCATCATAGTACTAGCCATTTGGCTCAATGAATCAAATGATTTATCTGCTATCGGAGAAGATGACAGGCAATACGAGATATTCATAACGCCTACATTATCATCTGCTGTCAATGTAATCTTATCTTTATTCGTTATGTATGTATTAAACTTGACGTCTTTCTCGCTTGTCAGAGAATCATATGTTTTCTTACCAATCACCATGGAAATGGTTGGATTCTCTTCATCTACGATTGGACTATAGGTTGGACTATAAACCGGATCCGGATAACGTTCTCCTGTATAAGTTCCATTACCGCTGACCGTGATATCTGTCGTAAGGTCAATGTATTTTTCGCCATTTAAATTCTTATAGCCTCCCATATTGGATGAATAAGAGACCCATGTGATGTCCTTATAATCTGTGATGGTAGCAGGAAGATCAAACTTTTCTCCCTTTGTCACATAAAATGCCTGTGCGCGACCATATCTGTAATCGCTTGGATCATTGACACCGCAAATAACCTTATATTTATCATAGATTGTATCTACACGTACATTCGTGACATTTTTTGTAATCTTTGTCTTCGGATCAATTACTTTGTTATAGTAGGTATTTGTTTCCGGATCATAAGTCGGATTCATATCACGAATTTCAAATCCTTCCACCGCCAGTTTATCATCATGGGCAATACTCTTATATAAAGTATTTTCTTTGAGTGCCTCTAATGCATTCTCATAAGTCGCATCTTCACCAACAAAAACAGACGTTGTATAATACATACGTGATGCCATATCTTTTCCAATAGCTGAATAAGAAATTGTCACAACGTTTTTATCATAGTTAGCTATCAGACTTAGACTTGGTGTACTGTAGTTGAATTTTTGAATAAGTTCAGACACTTTCGTTGCTTCTGTCACATCCTGATAACCGCCCCATTCTGTATTTATGCTCCATTTGGTAAAGTTAATACCATCTACTGCTTTTGGCGACTCAACATTAGCCAATACCTGTCCTACCGTTGCATCCTCTGGAACTGCAATCATTTGTGGATTATAATCCGACATCATCACATAGTAAGGTATTGTCTGATAACCCTGATCTGTCATAACGCCATTATCAATCTTTCGTAAGTATGACTGACTGCCAATTCCTATAAATTCCACCCCTTCATACTTAGCAGTCAGATTTGCTGTATAGCTTCCATTGCTATAATCAAATACAATTGGTGTATCCAACGAGACTAAGTTGTCTGCGTTATACTGATTCATCATGGAATTAAAGGTATCGCGGAATCCTGCCAATGTGTACCCATTCTTCTTTGCGATGGCATCGATATCTACAAGCTGCTTATTTTCTTCCAAAAGTTCCTTATACGTCATCTGACGGCTTGCCAGTTTATCCTTTGAAACCGTCACTTCCTTCCATGTATTGTTCTCATCAATATATCGGATATTTAAGTGAACACTTCCTGTCGGTGCAGAAAATGTATTCTTTTGCATGACAGAGAAATAGTAGTTATCATTTTGGCGGTATGCCTGATATGATGCATTCACATTGAAACCGTATCCAATACCATTATCACTTGTCCCAAAGTTAACATATGATACTCGCCACTCACAAGGATACGTGTCTTCTGTTATAGTATAAGCCCCTTCATAACAATCCGAATCCTGATTATAGTTCAAAGAAACACATGTATCAGACAACTCAGCTTCTGCAACTGCTTCCATATACAGAGAACCCTGATTATAAATCTTGCCGCGCCCCTCTGCCGGAATAGAAAACTTAATCACATCGCCTGCTGAATAGTAGCCATTCTGCTTAATATCTGAGTTCTTAATCTTTTCCGTTTTTAAAGAAAATGCTGTATTTGTTGCGTTTTTCACATCAAATGAGATTGGCTGTTGTGAAGACATCTGTTTATACAGATAATAGGTGGTGTCCTGCGTCCATACACTCGCACTATACATAGAAAGCGTATACTTGCCATTAATAAGCGCTTTGTTCCATGAAAAATCGCCTTCAAAACATTTCTTTGCCGGATTATACTTCAGGTCCAATGCTATTCCATACGATGAACAGTAATACATTCCATCATCACTATTATAATTGCCTGACACATAGGTAGAAGTTGTTGTATTCTCATCAAATGGTACTTCTGCATCCTTTGGAAGAGATACTGTGATATGTGCCATATCCCCCTCTTTTACAAGGGATGTCTGATCAATAGCATATGTTGTATCCAGATATACACTTTTGTGGTCTGGTGTATCAGGAGTCACTCCCGGTGTATAAGTGTAATCAGAGACTGTGCATGTATATAAGGTCGTTTCCCAATTTTTTGTTGCAACATTTCCGCGTGCATCTACAATGCTAACATTAGCCAGGTACATATTTCCTGCTGGCCAGGAACTGCCCAATGTAAATTTTAATTTGGCTGTGTTCGTCTTTGCATCATAGGAAAAAGTATTGCCATACCCTTCGTCACCCTCTGCGTAAAAAGTATTGTTCTGAATATTCATCGACATTCCATCTGCTGATGCATACCCATACGATAAACTAATGCGCTTGATACTTGACTCTGCATCATAACACTGTAAATCTACTTCCAGTTCATCTTGGACAGATACACTCTGTCCCTGCTGTACAAACGCCACCCCTTCATAAACCGGCGGCGTTATATCATAATTGTTGCCACTTGCTGCATAAGCAATACCACTGTATATTGTAGTAAATGCCACGCAACACATAAGTAATACAGCAAGCAAGATCTGCTTATGCTGTTTCTTACCATGTGCCTTTGTAATTCTCATACTTTTTCATCCTCCTCTTTTTGTTCTGTGTAGAGCGATTCGTATACTCCTCCTCGTCACATTGTATAAAAACACATATATAAATTCTACTCCTTATTCATACTTTTATCAATCTTTTTTCATATTTTAGACACATTTTGTTCACACTATAGTTTGTTTTTATCAAAAATCAAAAGTGCCACACTCAGTGACACTTTTATCATTGCTATAATCTATTGTTTTCTATTCATATAAGAGATTCACAAATATCTGTTGTGCTTTTGCCGTATCCACATAGTACTCTTCGTAATTTCCTTCTCTTGCCACATTGACATCCAAGGTCTGTAATGTAACATCGTCCAAGGTGACGTTATGAAAATTCCACACCAGATACCATAGTTCAGGCAGGGTAAGATCACTGTTGCCATTTTCCTTCATAATATTCCAAAGTTTCCATGGCAATAAAGGCTGCTTTTTCCAAGCAGACTTAAAGGCAGTCAGATAATTTGCAACATACTCTTTGTGCCGTCCGATACGTTCCAGACTGCTCTGTTCCGTGTATATATTCCGACAATGCAGATATTCTGTCGCCAAGTCTCCCTGCAATAAAATGGTCTGTCCGGCAACAAATGCCGGATTGAGCACCGTCAGATCCTCCTGTATCGTTACCGTCACACCTCCGACCGCATCATTTAATGCCGGTATTGCCAATAAGGTCATTTCCGCATACCCATGGATCGGCAAGCCGAAACACTGGGCAGAAACCGCCTCCTCTACCGCCTTACATCCAGCATCTCCACCACCGGCGTAGGCATATAATAATGTCGTTTGCACCTCTTGTCTAGTGTCCATATCTGTATATGGATTATCCACCATAATATCCCGTGGAAAAGAAATGACATGGATGCTTTTTGTATTTGTATCCATAAGAGCCAGCATGATGGCATCTGCTTGTCCAATCAGATTTTTTCCTTCTTCGATATCCGATCTTCTGATATCCACGCCTAGCATCATGAGTGTATAAACTCCTGGTTTCCGATCCCATATGCGCTTTTTATAATAAATCTGATCCTGCAGGATAGCAGTTTCCGATGTATCTTGATAGGTATTTTGCTCTAATTGATATTTTCCTAAGAAATATAATCCGATCGGCAACGCGATCAAACAGATCAAAACACAACAAAGTACCGCCAGACCAATCTTTTTTCTCCTTGCTTTCATCGTACCATCCTCATTTTTGCCTATTCCCGCAAAAGATAAATATTCTCTGCGATCTGCTCGCCTAAAATACCTTTTTTGATCCGATTGGAAAGATCCTCATTTGTCGGATAAGCCACGCGAATATATTCTCTTGTATAACCGGTATAATATGGTTTGCCATCCCATTCCCATGGGGTCTCAAACAGGACTTCTACCTCCCGTCCCACATAGGACTGACGATAGTCATGTGACATGGTATCTTCCAAGGTCAGCAGAATGTCACTGCGCTTGGTCTTGATCTGCTCATCCACCTGATCCGGCATGACTGCCGCCTTTGTGCCCTTGCGTTTGGAATATTTGAAAATATGCATCTCATAAAAACCGATATCTGCCACATATTGTTTTGTCGTTGCAAACTCTTCTTCCGTCTCGCCTGGAAATCCCACGATCACATCAGTCGTGATCGCCGGAGCATCAAAATACTTGCGAAGCGTTCTACATCCTGCCTCATACTCTGCCGCCGTATATTTGCGGTTCATGCGATTTAAGGTCGCATCACATCCGCTCTGTAAGGACAGATGAAAATGCGGGCAGATCTTGTCCACTTTTGCCAGACGGGTCGCAAAAGTTTCCGTGATGATCTGCGGTTCCAAAGATCCCAGCCGTATACGTTCGAGTCCATCCACCTTTGCGACTGCCTCAATCAATTCTAGTAACTGGTTGTGTTCAAATCCACTGTTATAATTTTCTGTCAGACCATAGGAACTCAAATGAATCCCGGTCAGCACCACTTCACGATAACCGCTTTTTGCAAGCCCTTCCACTTCCTTTACCACATCTTCGATCGCACGGCTGCGCACACGTCCTCTAGCATAAGGGATGATACAATAGGAGCAAAACTGATTGCAACCATCCTGCACCTTGATGAAGGCTCTGGTATGCTCGGCGGTCTTATTGACCAGAAAATACTCATAATCCTGCCCATCCTGATTGATGTCCACGCAGTCGACTATCTTTTCTTCCACTGCGCCGGCACCTGCCGATTTCCCGACATCCTCTGCAAGACTCTTCGGATTTTTGGCTTTAAATTCTGCGATGCGTTCCACAAGATGATTTTTCTGGTTGTTGCCGATGACAATATCCACTGCCAGGTCTGCTAAGACTTCTTCCGTGCTCGTCTGCACATAGCAGCCCGCCGCCACGACAATGGCGTGGGGATTTTTCTTTTTTGCCCGGTGGATCATTTGGCGCGACTTGCGGTCTGCCATATTGGTCACCGAACAGGTGTTGATCACATAGACATCGGCAGTCTCGTTAAAGGCTACGATCTCATATCCGGCATGTTTCAATAACTCCTGCATCGCGTCTGTCTCATATGCATTTACCTTGCACCCCAAATTGTGAAGCGCGGCTCTTTTTCTTGTTGTCATTGTCCTTTTCCCTGCTAAGATCACCCGTTCCTTTTGTGCATGTTTTTCATTGACTTTTCCCATGCAATGAATTACGATAAGCGTATAAAATCAATACATTGAAGGAGGCATATGACATGCAAAAAGTTGTGATTTCTTTAAATTCAATTGATAAAGTTAAATCTTTCGTAAATACGATCAGCCAGTATGATTTCGACTTTGATCTCATTTCCGGCAGATACGTGATTGATGCCAAGTCTATCATGGGTATCTTCAGTTTAGACCTCTCTAAGCCGATCGACCTTACCATCCATACCGATGAAGACACAACAGCAGTTATGGCAGCACTTGAGCCATACATCATCAAATAATTTCATTTGACTCTTTTAAAAGCATCCTGCATATGGCAGGATGCTTTTTCTATGCTTCTACATGGATCGTCTCAACGGTACCTATCGCCTGATCCATCAGATCGTCGATCACATCCGCCAGTTTCTCCTCCGACTTTTTGATCACATTCAGATTTGGCTTTGTAACCGGGTGCTTCGCCACAAAAATGGTACAGCAATCTTCGTATGGCAAAATTGATGTCTCATATGTGCCGATTTTTTCCGATACCTGCACAATCTCCTGCTTATCAAATCCGATCAACGGACGATATACCGGAAGACTGCACACTTCATTCGTTGCCATCAATGACTGCATGGTCTGGGATGCCACCTGTCCAATACTCTCGCCTGTGATCAGTCCAAGACAACCATCTTCTTTTGCAAAATGCTCTGCAATTTTCATCATGTATCTGCGCATAATGATTGTCAATTCTTCATGTGGACATTTCTCATAAATAGCAAGCTGGATATCTGTAAAATTGACTACATGCAGATTGATTGGTCCTGTATAAGCAGAAATCTCTTTTGCAAGATCTACAACCTTTTGTTTTGCACGCTCTGAAGTATATGGTGGTGCATGAAAATAGGTTGCATCAATGGCAACGCCACGTTTTGAAATCATGTAGCCTGCTACCGGACTGTCAATACCGCCGGACAAAAGGAGCATTGCCTTTCCGCCGGTGCCCACCGGCATACCGCCAGGTCCCGGAATCTCCTCGGAATAAAAACTGATCTGCTCACGGATTTCTACATGAAGCATCACATCCGGATTGTGCACATCCACGCTCATATCCGGGAATGCATCCAGGATCTTTTCGCCCAAGGCTGCATTGAGTTCCATAGAATCCATCGGATAATTCTTTCTGGCACGACGTGCCTTTACCTTAAAGGTCATGTGCTTATCCGGGTAGATCTGATCCATATAGGAAACAACCTGATCTGCCAACTTGTCAAAACCTTCATCTTCCACCATCACTGCAGGACAGATTCCGGTAATACCAAAAACATGACCCAAGGCATCAATCGTCTCCTCATAATCGTAATCGCCCTCTGTCTCTACAAACACACGCCCCTGCTGCTTGTGCACGTTAAACGTACCTTCCACATTACGGAGTGCGTAACAAATCTGACGTACCAGGGCATCCTCAAACAAATGACGGTTCTTCCCTTTGATACCAATTTCTGCATATTTAATCAAAAATGCCTTATACATAGTACTCTCCTTTTTAACTTCTTCTGTATTTTGCCAGCATCGGAACCAGTCCTCTCATCGCCTCCAATGCATAATCAATTTCTTCTTTTGTCGTGTGCACAGAGAAACTGAATCTTACCGTGCTCTCCAGCAATTCTCTCTTCAATCCGATAGACTGCAAAGTCCTGCTCACTGCCGGTTTGTTGGAGGAACATGCACTTCCAGCAGATACATATATCTGTCTATCTTCTAATGCATGCAACAGCACCTCACTACGCACACCTGAAACACTGACGCTCACAATATGCGGTGCATTGCTGTGATCTTTGTGGCCATTGACACTAACGCCATCGATTTGTTCCACTTCCTGAATAAAGTAATCACGCAAATGATACATTCTGGTCTGATTGCTCTCAAAATTCTGATAAATTTCCATTGCCGCCTGACCGAGTCCTGCAATGGCCGGCACATTTTCTGTTCCGGAGCGCATTCCTCTTTCCTGCCCGCCACCAAGAATCAGGGGATGTACTTTTACCTTGTCTCGTACAAAAAGGAATCCGCTGCCCTTTGGACCATGAATCTTATGTCCACTTACCGATAACAGATCAATGCCCATACGTTTTGGATAAATCCGGAACTTGCCATATGACTGGATCGCATCCACATGAAACAGACAATTTGGATTTTTCTGTTTGATCACGCGCGCTGCCTCTTCAATCGGTTCTACCGCTCCAATCTCATTATTGACGTGCATCATCGATACGAGAATCGTATCACTACACATCGCTTCCTGCAAATCCTCAAGTGAAATGCATCCATAGGCATCTACCGGTAAATATGTCACTGCAAATCCCAGTTCTTCCAGATAGGCAAAAGGATTCGCAACCGAAGGATGCTCGATCATTGTCGTAATCACATGCATTCCGGAGCGTTTATTGGCAAGTGCACTACCAACAATTGCCAGGTTGTTGCTCTCGCTCCCGCCGGATGTAAAATAAATCTCTTTTTCGTTGACTTTAAGTGTCTGAGCTATGCGTTTTCTTGCTTCTTTTACATAGTTTTCTGCTTCCATACCGCGATTGTGTAAGGAGGATGGATTCCCGTAATCCTCCCGCAGCAGGCGCATCATCAAATCGGCTGCCTCCTGCGAACACTGTGTGGTTGCTGAATTATCTAAATATGCTTCCATGTTTTTTCCTATTCACATTCTATTACTATTAGTTTATTCATATATATAATGAAGTCTACATTTATTCTGTACTTTTTAGCCCTGCATTTCGATTGCAAGCATCACCATAGACATCGTTGTAATGGCTGCCGTGTCCGTCCGAAGAATTCGGCTTCCCAAAGAAATGACATCCATATCCTCTCTTACTGCCTCAATCTCCTCATCCGCAAAGCCGCCTTCCGGTCCAATCATAATGCTGATACTTGACGCATCTGCCATCTTTGTCAATACACGTTTCGTCGCTTCCATGCCTTCGGCACACTCATATGGCACAATACACACATCACACTGTC
This sequence comes from uncultured Lachnospiraceae bacterium, assembly GCA_934899185.1. Lineage (GTDB taxonomy): Bacteria > Bacillota > Clostridia > Lachnospirales > Lachnospiraceae > Pararoseburia. Next base: position 293,932 of record CAKXYI010000002.1, on the reverse strand, counting down.
TGGCATAAGCAACTGCCTCCGCGTACGTCATGAAATCATGTATTTGGGGAATGCTGCTGCGTTTTGACTGCTTCGCTGCCGCCTCCGCAATGCTCTGATAGCGCTTTAAGCGTGATGCTTTTTTCTTATCATCTAATTTTACGACACAATATTTCATCTCGACCGGGATGATTTCGTAAACACCTAATTCCACTGCTTTCTCAATGACGGTCTCCATGCGGTCGCCCTTTGGAATTGCCTGAAAAAGATAAATGCGTTTTTCTAATTCTGTGGACGCCATCTTCTCTAAAACATAAAGCGTAACTTCTGTCTTATTTAATGCGACGATTTCGCACAAATAGTTATCCCCCGCCTGTGTACTGACACGAAGGGTTTCCCCTGCGCGCATGCGAAGCACCTGCGAAAGATGTCTGGCATCATCCCCTGCCACTATAAATGTTTCCTGTTCTTTTACTGACTGATTTATAAAAATCTGCTGCATAAATCTCCCGTTTCTGACAGTTACTATTTGCGTGCTGTGATATTGCGCCACTCACCTTGTGCATTGCTTTCTACTATGGTAAGTCCGGCTGCTACAAGCGCATCTGCAACTTCCTGTTCTTTAAAATCAATAATACCGGATGTAATCACGACAGCGCCCTGTTTCATCGTTTTGGCCAGTGCCGGCACCATTGGAATAATGATATCTGCCAAAATATTGGCTACAACAACATCATATTTCTCATACCCGACATTGTCCTGTAATGTGCTGTCATCAATCAGATTGCCTACATAAAAATCTGCCAAAGAGCGCTCTAAATGGTTTACATCAAAGTTTTCATAGCTGGATGCAATACAATCTGCATCGATGTCCGTTCCAACAATATGATGTGCGCCTAACTTTGCAGCAACAATGGATAAAATGCCACTGCCACATCCCACATCTAAGACTTCATCGCCTGCTTTTTGATACTTTTGCAGTTGGCGGATGACAAGCTGTGTACTCTCATGCTTACCTGTTCCAAAAGATACGCCAGGATCGATCTCTACCAATGTCATATCTGCCTTATCTTTCGGCATTTCTTCCCATGTTGGTTTGATAAAAATATCACCAATGGAAAACGATGAAAAATATGCTTTCCAATTGTCACGCCAATCTGCTTCATCGGAAATTTCCGACGTGATGGTTCCAGTTCCAATCTCTGCATAGGAACGCATGTCGTCCAGTGCCTGCTCAACCTGCTTCAAAATCTCTGTTGCATCCTCTTCTGTCTCTTCCAGATAAAAACTAATGCGTGAAGATCCATCGTCCTCCGGCAGATCCGGTTGCAGTTCTTCAAATACACCGCCCTGTCTGTCCGCATCCGGAACCGGGATAAAGTTGTCGATCTCTACACTGGTAACGCCCAGTTCCGATAGCATGGCACAGACCAATTCCTCTGCATCCGTTCTTGTATTTATCGTGTATTTATTCCACCGCATATCTATTCTCCATTTTCTATAACATATAGCCTTGCTAAACCAATGTATTGTACCATGGATTGCCCGTTTTGACAATGCGTGAATACGCGCAAAAAATGCGATCACCACACCGGGCAACCGCATTTTACTAAAGTTCTTTTATTCTTCTCTACCATGATCCTTAAGATCAAATCTCTTAACCAGTTCCTCCAATGTAGCCGCCTGTGCTGCCAACTCCTGAGAAGTTGCTGATGTCTCCTCGGCAGATGCGGAATTGTCCTCAACGCCCTTGGAAATATCTTCAATGCCGACACGGATCTGCTCCATGCTCTGGTTCTGTGCTTCGTTGTTCTCTGCACTCTTACCGATCATGCCATTGACTTCTTCGACGGCATCCAGTACATCCTGCATAGACTGCACAACATTCTGTGCCAGACTGGAACCACGATCAATCTGCTGCAAGGAGATCTCGATCAGATCCCTGGTATTATTTGCTGCCTTAGAACTGTCATCCGCAAGAGATCCGATCTCAGATGCAACGACTGCAAAACCCTTGCCTGCCTCTCCGGCTCTGGCAGCCTCAATAGAAGCATTGAGTGCCAAAAGGTTGGTCTGGTCTGCAATATCTTCGATCGTCTTGATGATGCTGACAACCTCATTGGATGTCTCCGTGATCTTGTTCATTGCCTCCATCATCTGATTCATCTGTTCTCTGCTATCCTGCATCATATGGGTAACACGGGATGTCTCTGTTGCAGACTTCTGCGCATCCTCGGTATTTTCCTCTACCTGCTGTGATACGGATTCGGTTGTTGCAACAAGTTCCTGCACAGATGCAGCCTGCGTCATAGCACCCTCTGCGATATTCTGTGCAGCCTTGGAAAGTTCATCCGCACCGATAGATACCTGCGTAGAACTGTCAATGATATCTTCGATCATCTGCTCAAAGGATCCTGAGATATGAAGCAGGGCGGTCTTAACCTTTGCAAACTCTCCTGCATAATCATACTTCAAGGTAAACTTCAACTTACCATCTGCCAGTCGATCCAATACCGAAGAAATCTCATCGATGTAATTGATATATTCTTTCAGACGATCTACTGTCTTTTGAATAGAATCTGCAAGTTCCCCGATCTCATTTTCAGATACGATATCAAGAGTCACATCCAGATTGCCTTCTGCCAATTCCTGTGCCACATCATTCAAAGCAACGATCGGCTTAGTCAACTGGGTTGCCAGATGACGGATCGTGATGATGATAACGACAATACCTGCAATGACAAGCAACAATACAATGATGATACAACGGATCAGACTTGCAAAATATTCACTTGCCGGTAAGCAGGAAATGGTCAGATAATCGGTCGAACCAATTCTTCCGACATAACCGTATTTGCTCTTTCCATCTGCGGAATAATGTACGGAAGTATCTTTACCTTCCTCAACTGCCTGGATCAAGGTCTTGTCTGCATTCAACTCGCTCAAACTCTTCTGCTGGTTGTCCGTGTTCGGATGATAGATCACATTGCCTTCAGAAGTAACCAGGATAACAAATCCATTGTTTCCGATCTTGTATTCCGGTAAAAGTTCATTGATATGATCCAGTGCCACATCCACACCTGCAACACCGATGATATTTTGTCCGTTCTGGTCATATACCGGAGTAGCCGTACTCAGGATCACATTGCCTGTGCTGGCATCTACATATGCATCCGTAAGGATGGTCTTTTCTTCTTCTACTGCCTTATACCATGCACGCTCTGTGATCTCAAAATCACTGCCACTGGTATAGCCGTCTGACTGTGTCGCAACATTGGCATCAATATCGCCGACCCAGACTGCCTGAATGTTGTCACTGTCTGCTGCCACGATCTTTTTCATAGAATTGAATACGGTTGCATAACGCTCTGACTCTGTAATATTGGCTCCCGGTCCGGTCTCCTCCAATAAAGTCTGCACATCTGTGTTCAGTGCCATCTGTTCTACGACCGTCGTGTATTCCTCAAAGAATAACTCCAACTGGTATGCTGCTGCTTTGGATTGCATCTCCAGGTCGTTCTTCTGGGCACTCAGACTGATGTTGCCCACCATAAAGGTAACCACTGCCGCAACGATAACAAATACGATGACTACCTTTGACAAGATACTGACCTGTATCTCCTCCGCGATTCCTCTTTTCCTCCGTTGTTTTTTCTTTTTCATAGGACTCCGTTCCTCCTTTATTTTTTCCATCATAGCACTTTTTCGACATATCACACAAGATTTTTCTAAAAACTATGCATAATTTCTGATTTTCTTTGCCTTTTCAACAAAATTGTCCTCACTATTTACACAGGTCGAACAAAAGCCATAGGGGTATTCCTTGAATTGCAAGGTTTTTCCCTATGGCTTTTCTACTTTTTACTTACATAATTATTTTGTTGTCATACTTCCTAACAAAGACAGACTTTCCTTCGGTGTACGCTTCATGTTGCTGCGGTCTACGGCAATCAGACCAAACTGCATCGAAAAGCCCTTCTGCCACTCAAAGTTATCCATCAAAGACCAGTGCAGATATCCCTTAAGCGGTATACCATCTGTTATACATGCCTGTAACCCTGCTGTGGCCTCCTTGATATATTCCTGACGTCTGCTATCATCTGCTGTTGCAACTCCGTTTTCCGTAACAATGAGATCGCCTTTAAACTCTTTTGCAACTGCACGAACTACATTTGCAATTGCCTGTGGATAAAATTCATATCCCATTTGTGTAAGTTCTACACCCTCTGGGGTATATTTATTTCCTTTTTCATCAAAACACTGTCTTGTATAAGATTGCACGCCAAGGAAATCATCCTCTGCAATATAAGGAAGATAATGACTGAATTCTTCCTCCCATTCCTTATGCGCTGCATCCTCACCTCCGGCTGCCGGCTGCATATCATGAAGTGATAATGTAAGACCTACCTTTATATCCGGATACAATTCTTTGATGACTTTTTTTGCTGCCTGATGTGCTTTCATAACCAAAATATCACCTTCCGGTGTACACATGGATACAAACGTATGGATGCCTCTCGGATCCTGCAAGCCAAATGCCTTTGCACATTCCATCATGCCCATCATCATGGTATTCATGCCCTGGTCAAGATTCAGTCCTACCTGCACATCGCCTTCTTTTGGCGCATTTTTTGCTTCTTGCGATCCACCAGCCATCTTGCCCATATATTTTTTCATAATGGCTGCTAACTGTAATCGCATATTTGCCTCATTAATAGTGCAAATATAACGAAGTTCGCTTCCTAACTGTTTTACAACATATTGCACATAGTTTGCAAACCAGTCAACAACTTCTTCATTTTCCCATCCTCCACGAGAAATCACCCATGCCGGAGAAGTAAAATGATGTAATGTTACAACAGGCTCTACTCCATTTTCTTTGCAGCAGGCAATCACTTTTCGGTAATGCGCAATCTCATTTTCATCGAACTCTCCTTGTTCTGGCTCGATTCTTGCCCATTCGATGGAAAAACGATACGCATTTAATCCAGCTTCCGCCATCAATCGAATATCTTCTTCATAACGATGATAATGATCCACTGCTTCCCCGGATGGTTCCACAAACTGCGAATGTTCCACATTCTCCTGTAACCAGTAATCGCTATGCACATTATTACCTTCTACCTGATGTGCTGCGGTAGAAGCTCCAACCATAAATCCCTGTGGAAATTTTTCCATATCTTCTCTCCTTATCTGCCAAAACTTTTGTCTTAAAATATCCATTTCGATATCCTTTCGGAATCTCTCTTCAGATTATAGTATATCGTAAAAAGCGAATCTCCATCATAGGAAATTCGCTTTTTTGTTCATCATTTCGTCATGTTGGCAAAAGGGACGCTCCTTGTGGCGAAAGGAACGTCCCTGAAAACTACAAATGATATTCTCCGGCAGAAAGTACCTGCTCTTCGCGCCCAGGAAGGCGAACCGTAGCTGATGTATTTGCTGGAATTGTAATATGATATGCGTATGTTCCATCTTCACACTTTTTCCAGGAACATCCGACTTTTCCGTATACGCTGTCGTATGTCATGCCTGCGTGGCTGAAATGTCCACCCGGCAGTGGTGCGATCACAAAATGATTTTGTCCTGCCATCTTGATACCGCACATTTCATCGAATACCCATTCACAGACAGCGCCCTTGGAATAATGGTTCAAAGATGCAATACCACCGCCTTTGCCATTATCTGAGTTTGGTCCTTCCCAATCTTCCCAGATGGTCGTTGCACCTGCTTTTGGCATGCAAAGCCATCCCGGTTTTTCTTCATTTTCCAGCAGTCTGTATGCATATTCCGGATCAATCTCTGCCAGTACATATAAGATAAATGGGGTAGAAAGGAATCCTGTACCTACACGCCAATGGTAATTGTCTAACGCCTGAATCAGACGTTTTTTCGCAAATGCTGTATCCTTCTCATCCAACAAATCAAAATACAGTGGTCGAACCAGCCTTGCCTGTCTGTCCGTATCAAGCGAAAACTCAGGCTGCTGCATCAACTTGCGATACGTATTTTTCGCACCATCGCGGTATTCTTCGAAAAGTGGAATATCTTCCGTATGACCCAATGTCTCTGCAATTTCAACCATAATATTCATCACATAAGAAAGATATGCTGTCGCCTCTTCTGGACGTGATGATGCAAAGTCTTTCCAACTCATTTCATGCACATCCGCCGGCTCTGCCCACTCTCCATAATGCTGACCAAAGTTATATAAATACTTTTTATCTGCCTTGGATAATCCGGTCTTTACCGATACAAATGGTTCTGTCTTACCGGTTCTACTGATCATATATTTTGCATAACGACGCATCGGTTCATAATAATTTTCAATAATTTGCTGGTCACCGTACTTCTTCCACAGACGATAAGGAATCAGAATGCCGGCATCCGACCAGCCTACAGAACCATTCATCGGACGCATATAAAAATCAGTACCGCCCTCTGGTGCAATCTGCGGGAAATTTCCATTCTTTGTCTGCCAATCGCAAAGATCTCTCTCGTACTTTAAGCCAAATGGTACATAATTAACCATGTAAGATGCGGTATTCACAAAGAGCTGTGCATCCCCTGTCCAGCCATGACGTTCTCTTGTCGGACAGTCCGTTGGAAGATCTGCTGAATTGTTTTTCAAAGACCAGAGTGTGTTCTTCACAAATTGATTCAATAATGCATTGGATGAGTCAAAGGTAAACGTTGTCTCAAAATCAGAGTACACTGCAATTGCCTTAAAGTCTTCCGGATGGATTTCCATATCCGCTTCCACCTCAATATACTGAAAACCAAAGATTGCAAATGTGGTCTTGTAGTCATTTCTTCCATCTTTACAGAAATAGGTAATTTCCTGCAAAGGTGTTATCTTATCTTTTTTCACACACTGAATGTTTTTCTGTGTGAACTCACCATTCTTTATGAGTTCTCCCATGCGAAGATACAAACGTTGTCCTGCTTTTGCATTGACCGAAAAAGCAACAATACCAGCTATATTTTGTCCAAAATCAAGCACTGTTTTTCCAGCCGGTGTTGTAATCAGTTTTGGATTGGAAAATACTTCATGCTCCTTTAGGATAAAGTTGTCTGATGCTGTCGGAACAACCGGATGTTCCGTTACTTTTGCTTTTTTCCACTGCGCATGCAAAAAGTCCTGCATTCTGGCGTCATAGATTTCACCGTCTTTGTTATCTGCAAAACGGATTGGTCCGTCGTTTGTCCAATCGAAGCGCTCATCTGTTGCAACGACATCCACACTGCCATCCTCATAAGTGATTTCCAATTGTGCTAACAGCTTTGTCTCAGAACCATAATAGTTCTTCATTCCCCATGCTCCAACAGAACCACGATACCATCCGTCTCCGAGCATAAAAGAAAGCTCATTATCGCCTGCTGCAAGTAATGCCGTCACATCCACTGTCTGATACTGTACGCGCTTTCTATAGTCTGTAATTCCAGGTGCGAGGATAGATTCGCCTATCTTTTTTCCATTGATCTTGCCCTCATAAACGCCGCAGGCGCTCATGTAGGCTCTCGCTTTTTTCACCTTTTTACCAGATGCAATGGCAAATGTCTTTTTAAAGCAATCCACCGGATAACGCTCTTTTTTCTTTGGCACATAATCACCTGTAATCCATTTGGCAGTCCAGTCCTGCTTCTGCAAAAGACCGATCTCAAACCATGCATTTTCACTTGTCTCTGCTTCCTCTTTTTCGTCCCACACAGTAACACACCATGTCACATGGGTACGGCTTTTTAAATCATCTGCGCCCCATGCAACCAGATGCATCTGCTCGGATGCAACCTTGCCGGAATCCCATAACAGATTGCCCAGATCATCTTTTGCAACGATCTGATATGCCGTCTGCTTTGTTCCCTTCTCAAACGTCCAGCTAAAGCGCGGACGCACCACGTCAATACCAATCGGGTTTGTCAGATATTCTACTTTTAAATTTGTCGCTTTCATCATGTACTGTACCTACTTTCATTCAAAAATTTTATACAAATCTTCTTCCATACGCGGCGTCCACCATTTCAGATATCCCGCCTGTGTTGGATGAATCTTATCCGCCATATAAAGATTTCTCTCTTCATCACTGATCTGGTTAAATGCTTCATCGTTCCATAAATCAATGACAGAGATACCCCACTTCTGCTCCAATTCCGGTAAAAGTGCTACCATATCTGCATAGGCATCACTGTCATATTTCGGATTGGTATAAAAAACAACCGGGCAGTTCCATGTTTCCTGTGCATAACATATGATATATTCCATTGCACCGGCTATGGTATGCGTATCAAAGGAATCCAGGTCTGTGTTATCTGCAATCTCACCCAGTGTCTTTTCCTGCGTTGCATCATTTGTCGACAACTGACATACAAATAAATCCACCTCTGCATCTTTGTCGATTTTTTTCATGCGTGAGATGTAAGAATTTATCCCCTCATCCACGAGTGTTGTTCCCGATACAGCTTCTTTGATCATGGTGCTTCCATTTCGCTTCGTAATATCGTCAGCAAAAGAAACGCCTTTTGAAGAAGCACCATATGTGACAGATGAGCCAAGAAAAACAATATTTTTCCCTTGTAAAGGACTATCTGCTTTTTATGAACATTTTCTAATGCATACTCTGACGCATTTCCCGGCAAGCTTCCTGTCTTAATATCATGCAATTTATGAAATGGTCCCCATGCCCACAAATAACCGCAAAATGCAATCCAGCCTACAACCAAAACAACAAGGATGCTCAAAATAATTATTTTCTTTTTCTTTTTCATGTGTATACCTGCCTCCTACTTCACAATTCCAAGCATCATACCAATACCACGGAAGAAATGCCCATTTGCCATTTCCACCATTCCAGGCATTACACCACCTTTGATACCACCACTGATCATCATGGAGCGGATTGGACTACCTGCGGAAGATGACATCATCATGCGAAAATCTGCTTCATTGTCTTCTGTGATTTTTCCGCCCACGCCTTTTTTGATAACAGCTTCTGTCGCCTTATACATGATCTTCATAATCAAAGCTTCGTCCTTCATCTCTTCCACGGTATCTTCCAACGTGAATTCTCCCTTATGGTGTCTCTGTTCCGCATAAGTGTAACCCAGGATTTTTTCAAATTCCTTCGTATCCGGCTGTCCCGCAAGTGTTTCGTACCAGGAATCTTTCTGCCATGCAGGTGTAGCAAGTGCTGCCCCTTCTACAGAAATGGTCTCCATAAGTTCGATTTTCTGACTGTTAGAAGCAACCATAATATTGTATCTGCCTTCTGGTACAACCCAGCCCTCAGACACTGCATCTTCTGCTGCCATAACATCCAGATATGTCTGTCCCAGATAGATAGCAAAACTACGTGCATCAAGCGTCATACTCACTTCTTTTGTCTGCCCCGGCTCTAATGCCACCTTCGTAAATGCTTTTAATTCCTTGGTTGGTCGGAAAATCGGACTTTCCAGAGCGGATACATACAGCTGTACGATTTCTTTTCCTGCCATTTTTCCGGTATTGGTCACATCACAAGTAACCTGATATGTTCCGTCCGCAAGTAACTGCACCTGCAGATGATCATACGCAAATGTGGTATATGAGAGTCCATAGCCAAATGGGAAACGTACTTTCACATTGGCGCTGTCATAATAACGATAACCCACATAAATACTTTCCTTATAAAGAGCATCCCTCTGTTTTGCGTACTCTTTTGCAGAAATGCAATCCTCGTAACGTATTGGCCAGGATTCAGCCAATTTTCCACTTGGATTTACTTTGCCATACAAGATATCTGCAATGGCTTCTGCTCCTGCCTGTCCGGAAAGCCCTGCATAAAGAACACCCGAAACATCATCCATCCAAGGGCATTCCACTGCACTGCCGCACATCAATACCACAATGGTATTTGGATTTGCTGACGCTACTGCCTCAATCATACGTATGTGTCCTTTTGGCATCCTCATATCTTTACGGTCAAATCCCTCTGATTCATATACTTCTGTCAGTCCTGCAAAAACAACCGCAACCTCTGCCGTGCGCGCTGCCTGTTCTGCTTCCTTTATTAGATTTTCATCTGTATTTCCGCGCTCATCACATCCCACGGCAAATGCCACATGTGAAATCACATCCTTTGGCTGTACCAATTTCGTCGGATTAATATGACTGCTTCCCGCTCCCTGATAACGGATTTTTTCTGCCATCTTACCAATCAGTGCAACCTTTGTTCCTTCCTGTAAAGGCAAAATATGATTCTTATTTTTTAAAAGTACAATGCCTTCTCTTGCCGCTTCTCTTGCCATCTCATGATGTGCATCCAGATCAAATGTCGCATCCTTTTGCAAACGTGCTGCACTTTGTAAAATAAGTTCAATCATGCGATCTACATTTTCATCGATAATTTCTTCAGCCAAAGCACCGGAGCGAACTGCTTTTGCAACATCATCTTCCATATAATCGCTTCCACCAGGCATAGACAGATCACAACCTGCCTTAAATCCTTCGATGCGATCATTCATTGCGCCCCAGTCTGTCACAACGATGCCCTGATGTCCCCACTCTTTCCGCAGGATATCCATCAACAGTTTTTCGTTATCACTGCAGTGAATACCATTGATTTTGTTATAGGCACACATAACCGTCTCTGGTCTTCCCTCTTTGACTGCAATTTCAAAAGCCGTCAGGTATATTTCACGCAGCGTTCTCTCATCAATGACACTATCTGATGTAAAACGCTTTGTTTCCTGTGAATTTCCGGCAAAATGTTTCAGTGATGTGGCAACGCCCTTTTCTTCTGCACCCCGGATAAAACCTGCAGCCATCTTACCTGCTAAGTAAGGGTCTTCACTGATATATTCAAAATTACGTCCACACAGCGGGTTTCGCTTGATGTTTGCTCCCGGTCCCAAAACAATGGACACCTGATTTGCAATCGCTTCCTCTGCTATTGTCTCTCCAATTTTGTTCATCAATTCAACGTTCCACGAATTTCCCGTTGTCACTGCTGTCGGGAAACAAGTCGACGGAACAGATCCATTGATTCCCAACATATCGGCTGTTTTTTCCTGTTTACGCAGCCCATGTGGTCCATCACTCATCATAATGGAAGGGAGTTCGTACTGCGGCATATCCTTTGTATGCCAGAAATCCTTTCCACTGCAAAGCGCAATTTTATCTTCCAATGTCATTTTTTCGATGATATCCTGATGCTTCATAATGTCTCCTTTTTCTCATCTTTTTAGTAGAAACGCATGACCTTTTAGTCATGCGCTTCCATTGTTATATAAAGTAAGTGTTTGTTAATTTTTCTTTACTTGTTTGCGTTTTTTGCCTCTCTACGAGCTGCAATTTCATCCTGCTTCTCCTGCAATCCCTTTTCTACATTAACGAATGCCAGAAGAACAACCATAATAACGGATGTAACGATTTCCAACCCTACAAAACAGAAGATTAACATGCTCTTTACGGAATCAGCCTGTGCAGCTGCTACCGTCACACCATCCACAAGGCTTGGTGCTACATAGCCTGATTTTGACAAAAGCAGGTTGAATATTCCCGTACAAACACCGGTCATCGTTACAGTAATAATGGAGTAGATTGACATTGCCGCACCATCCACACGGAATCCGTTCTTCCATTCCAAATGATCGTATGTATCTGCCATCAATGCCATAAATACATAAGCACAAGGAAGTCCCCCAATATTCTTGACAAACTGTCCCACAAGTACAATCACCATATTTGTTGGTGCCAGACAACAGATTGCACTACCAATACCATACAAAACAAAGCCTGCGGCTGTCAGATTTCTCTTACCAAACTTTTTCGCCAATGGCCATACAGCAAAAATACCGATTCCCATTGGAATACCACCAATTACCGATACCATAGTCTGGGTGATTCCATCATTGTAAGATCCAAGAACATAGTTGCAGTAATATACCAGTGAAATATTCTTCATCGTAGAACCAACGGTATACACCAAAAAGTACAGAAGTAAACAGAACATATAGCGGTCCGTAAATACAGCTTTCATCTGCTCTTTGAAGGTAACATTACTCTCCTCTTCGTCAGCAGCACTTTCTTCTGTAACACGCTCTTTTGTATGATAGTATTCTATAAGTGTCAGTGGTAAAGCAATGATAGACAAAATAACCGCCATACTAATCCAGCTGCTCTTATCTACACCCAATTTCGGTAAAATCAGCATCGGGAAAATCAATGCTACAATAATTCCCGAAATCATGATGGTTGCAACATTATTAAATACTGCCAGTACACCACGCTGTTCTGAGTTTCTTGTAGACAATGGAACCATCAGATTGTGGCTCATATTATAAATGGTAAATGCAAATGAATAAAAAAGGTTATATGAAAGCATTACCCAGAATACCTCTAATGTTTCATTTGACTCAGGAACCGTAAATAACAGAATTCCGGTAATTGGAAGCAATACCGCTGCAAGAAGCAGATATGGTCTTGCTTTTCCTTGTTTTGTTTTTGTGTGGTCAATGATATATCCCATCAAAACGTTTGTGATGGCATCAATAATCTTTGATAAAATCGGGAATACCATAAGAAACATTCCGCCCCACACGGTCGTCAGTTTCAATACATCCGTGTAGTATACATTCAGATAAGATGCCATAACTGCATTCAAAAGCAATGCGCCTGCTGGTCCAATCAGATACCCCATCCATTTTTCTTTCTTTTCCATATCCGGTGATTTCACCCGGCTGTCGAATGCTTTTGCATCCAAGAACTTTGCTCTAATCGTTTTCATTCGTTCCACTCCTCTTCTTTTTTAATAACCCTTGCTGTATTAAAAATACCTATAGAATTTTTTGATTCTATAGGTATTATAATCATCCATATGGTGTTTTTCTTGTAGTTATGTTAGCGTGTTTGTAATTTTTGACTTTTTTATGCTTGTTTTCTTTTATTGAATCTGCTGAAGCATCGGTGCAATATAATCCTTACACCATAGCAATTCGCCCTCATGATTCAGATGAATACCATCCTTGCGGAAAAGATCCGTACGATAATCCTGCCCATCATAAGTCATTGCTTCCGCATCTACATAATATAAATAATCTGTCTCATCTGCATACTGCTGTAATTCTTTATTTATCATTTGTGTCATCTTTGTATATTCACTTCTTCCAGGCAGAAGCAATCCACTCATAATAACAATCTTTGCATCCGGCAATTTTTCATGAAATGTGGCATACATTTCTTTTTTATTTTCCATACACTTTGCCACTTTTTCTTCATCCGTGCCTGATAAATGTACATAATCATTGGAACCGGTTTGAAGAACAATGACAGATGGTTCATATGGATACAATATCTGATCTGCAAATTCCATTAAATCAGCATCTGTACTGCCGCCGAACGCATGATTTTGTACAGTAAAGCCCGCATCCTTCAAATCTTCATCCAATTGATCCCACAAAGCAAAATTTGATGCTCCATAAAATACGATTTCCTTCTTTCTGCTGACATCATAAGTCTCTTTAATCTCATCCACATCTCCCTGCCATGTATGTAGGAATGAAAATGGTCCCCAATTAATTTTCCATCCTGTAATGGCAAGTCCGGTCACACTGGCAACAGCCAGAACACCTACAACAATTCCTATTATTTTCTTTACTTTCATAATGTTATTTCGTCCTTTCTTTTTTTAACATCATATGCTCTGATCCTTCCTTTTTTATTGCATATATGTTTGTTTTATTGCATAATATTTGCAACTATTGTATTTATCAATAAAAAGGACAGTATCATGAAAAAAATCGATTATGAATTTATTTGCGAAAACATGTCACAGTTATCCGGTTTTCCCATTCGTCATTACATTGACAATCATTGCGTCAGCACACATACACTTTTTCCTCTCACACTGGATCCGGTAAAATTATGTGTATCTGATCTTTTATCTATTGAGCAACAGATTGGCTACTATATCACACCATATCATCTTTATTTTGGTATTGTACGAAGAGAACAGCATGCGCTTTTAATCGGTCCTATCGCCTATGTCACGCCAGACCAGACGACCATCCGCAAGATGGCCTTTCTTCTCGGTTCCACAAGCAATGCAGATACGGAAAGTTTTCGTGCAAGCATGACCTACACACCTGTCATGTCTCCAAATAATTTTTTACATATGCTTATTATGCTTCATTACTATGTCAACGACGAGATGGTTTCGATGCAGGACATCATGTTATACGATTCTCTTTCACCCATTAGCTTTCAATCCGCATGTATCGATTTCAACGAAAAAATACATGAAATACGTACGAAGCACGAATCCTATCCAACAATTCACAACACCATGCAATTTGAGGATCGTCTGCTTTCTTATGTTGCGTCCGGTGATAGTGCAGGAGTAACCGATTATGTAAGCAATTTTTCCCCGGGAAATATTGGAAAAACTGCTTCCTCCCATATCCGGCAACTCAAAAACACATTTATCATTACCATAACTCTGGTCGCAAGAGCCGCCATCCATGGTGGTCTCTCTGCAGAGGAAGCCTTATCTTTAAGCGACACCTATATCCAGAAAGTCGAAACCTTAGATAACTCAGCGCATATCATGAATCTGCATCTTAATATGGTGCTCGACTACACCGACAGGGTGCAAAAACTCAAGTCTTCCGGCATGCAATCTAAGTTTATCCGCAGCATCAACGATTATTTAGAAGAGCATCTGACGGACGGTATTCGCATACAGGACATTGCAGACCACATGCAGATGACAAGGAATCATCTGACCACCAGATTTAAGGCAGAAACCGGTCTTACCCTGTCCGAATACATTACGCAGAAAAAAATAGAAGAAGCCAAGCAATTACTGAAAAATTCCGACCGTTCTCTCGTCGAAATCAGCAATTATCTCGGCTTCTCCTCACAGAGCCACTTTCAAAATACGTTTAAACGCATCACACAGATAACACCACGGCAATACCGCGAATCACTTTGATGTAGTTTTAATAAATTGATAGATTTCTTTGGCAGCAATCACTTTATATTTCCCGTCAAACACATGAGGCTGGCCTTCATAAATAACATACTTACAGTGATTGCTGTCCTCTTTATTGTAATATTCTGCCAAGGCATCTGACATGCTTTGCGGCACAATCTTATCTTTTGTTCCCTGTAATAAGAGCACAGGATTCTCGTAGCGATTCACACTGTAGGTATCTCCGTCTTTCATTGCCCCTGGCACAAGATTTATCGCCGGATACTGTAAAATAATACCGGAAATATCTTCAGAGTGCTCTACAGATGTGGCAGCAACCGTTGCTCCACCCATACTGCTTCCCAAAAGGTATAACTGCTCCTTATCCACAAAGGAAAATGTCTTTACCTTTTCTATCACAGCGTTCAAATCCTCTACCTGCTGTAAAACCTTCTGTTCATAGGAATCATCCACACCTCGTGGAACATCCTTAAACCAGTGCGTTCCTTTTGGACCGGTACTTCGATCCGTCCAGCCATAAAAGTCAAATGTGTAGCAGGCAACACCACTCTTTGCAAGTGACTTCAACGTTGCCATATCACTCTTGTAATTGCTCTCTGCTCCGTGGGCAAATATAACCGTCGGAAATGTTTCTTCCGTATCACTTTTCGGTATCAAAGCCATGCCATACAAATCAATATCATCATATGTCACATGTATTTCCTGCGTTTCATATTGATACTTCTTTTCTCCCACGCACTTTGAAACACCTATAAAATGATACAGACATATTGCTGCTGTGATTACTAAGATCAGGATAATTCCTGCTATTATTCTAAAAATCATCTTTTTCTTTCCTTGTTTCATGAATTGTAATCTCCTCGTCTATTGATTTATGCCAAACATCTTTGGTAGCATTGTTTTTAAATATTCCATTGCAAATTCACTTCCGTGACGATGATTGAGTCCCACATAAATACAAATGTTTCCTTTTTGAAGGCTATTATCCTTCACAAAATATTGCGGATAATTCATCATATCCAGATACTGATCCACCATACTGTGATAAGCGCCATCTCTGCCACCGGTACACATTGCCATCTTAAAGTCATCTGCCCCATATTTTCCGGCAAAACGCTTTTCCATGGCATCCACGAAAATATCCGCTTGGGAAAAACCGACTGACATCGGTATAAAATTAGCAAAATAATCCAGATTGTATACAAACACTTTTTCTGTTGTCATAGAACCCATGGAATATCCACCAAAAGCGCGATGCCAGCGGGATGCTTCCATGTCTTTTTCACTTGTTGATGCCGCATATGTTCTGTATTTTCCTTCCACCTCTACTACAATATGATTCCGAAGCTCATACTGATAAATGGTTGTCAGATCATAATCACCCTGATCCAGTGCTTCATCCCCTGTATAAATACATGGTGTAACTACAATCATAGGTTTTATTTCTTTGTTTTCAATCATGGAGTCAAACAAATTCTGGAACTTTGATATCCCTTTTCCACCATTGAAAAAATGATTTTCATCATAAGTTGCGCCGTGGGATAAATAGAGCACATCATATTTCATATCTGCATTTTTCTCGTCATAATACCCATATGGCAGATAGACCCAGGCTCTCTTATGAAGTGTTTTTCCTGTCTCATTACCATCTTCATCATAATATGGTGTATCGTACTCTAATAATTCCAGACTGCCCCGCTCCTTATGTGGTATCATTGCTTCAACAAAGGAGACACGTTTTGCCTCCACCTGATCTGGCAGAGGATATCCACTTCGAATGCCAAACACAATAGCGACAGGTGTAATCAGACAACAGACCATAACAAATGCAGCAATCAAGGTATCAACGACACGACGCTGTATCTTTTTTGGAGTTTCCAGCTCTTCTTCCACACTCTTTTTAAGAACAACCGCATGTACTATTGTCTGAAGAATCCCTCCTGCGAGAGATAATGGTCGAAGTTCTTCCATAATTGCCATATATGCTATACAGGCAACCCAGCCAATTGCCAATAAAATTCCCAGGATAGATAAGTAATGTATGCGTTCTCTATTCTTTGGTGTATTATATGCCAGCGCCATCGTTGCCTCTCCTGCAAGAAGAGATACCGAGATACATCCGCATACATCCCCCCACATGGTAAGTCCCCACTGAAAATGGATGAGTGCATTTACCATAAACACAAAAATTCCAAGTAAACTATAGACATATATGCCTTTCCACATTTTTCTTTGCATATCAAAACCTCCTATAACTATATTTCTTTCATATAAATATAGTCACAGGAGGCTTTTATTTATTGCACATATGTAATTATTATTGCAGATTTATCATTTTTCTACCATTTATTTTTTAGCACGTCTCCTTTCATGTATAAATTTCCCTTTACATCAGTTTTTAAAGGCGATAGGCTCTCTTTTCTGAGCATATAGGAAAGATTTTGGCGCGTGCAGGAAAGTGCGTCACAAGCCTGCGTCGTATCCCAGAGATTTTTTTGCACATAAGTTTCAAAATCCTTGCTTTCTATAGACATTTCGTTTTTTACATCATATAAGAATTTTGCAGGAATATCGATTGAATCATTGAATGTCAGACAATATCCTCCTGTCCCCACCATACCGGATTCAAAAAGAAGTTGATTTTGCAAGATTTTATCGATACCGCTTACATCTTTCAGTTGTTCTAACGCAAGTTTCTTTACCACATGATCTGCAAAAAAGCATAGAACCACATAATGATCGCACATACAGCAGTCCACAAGGTTCTTTTTTTGCCTTTCTACCACAAAGGATGGCAATGTATCTATCTTTTTTATCGACATGCTATCCTGCGAACATTTTCCCCTTGCCAGTTCAAGCATCCTCATCTCATCATATGCTGCCATTTTATGATTGCGCAGGATGTCATCTATATTTTGTCTTCCGCTTGGAATCACTCTTTCTTTTACCCATAGATAGCTTTCCTGCCTTGGTATGGTATAGATTCCACGCTTAACAAAATTGGTAAACAAAAGAGGAGCAGTCCACTCATCCAAATTCTCCTGAAGTTCAATAATATATCTCTGCTCTTTATCAAAATATTGTAAGACTCCTATGGATAACTGATTTTCATCATCCCATATTTCATAAGCTTTCATAGACCTGATACCTCTTATAAATCATATTCCAAATAGCATCTAAGTGCGTCTCCGATAATATCCCATGCAAATCTTCAAAAAGAATCTCTTTGTCACTCTCTTTTAGTTCTCTTGCAAATATTTTCTTTTTGTTCTCAATCAGCTTTAAATTTTCGTAACAGGAATAGGAGCCTATAAAGTTCTGACATCGTTTATCCTCTGACACATCAAAATTTTTCACCATAGCATCCGATGTACAGGAGTATAACAAAGACAAGCCATGATCAAACAAAGGGGCAATCCGAATTGTTTTTGCTCTTGCATTTCGAAGCACTTCAATATTTGCGCCATGCCGATCCCTATTTAATATGAGATAGTCAACAGCAATCATCTGCTCTATATAATCTTTCCAGCCTTGCCTCACACAAAAATCATAATGCGACTCTCCCTTTATGGCATTGGTTCGATAATAATCATCGAGGGCAACCTTACTCTCACCACGCTTCTTAAAGTCCTCGGACGCACACACATATGTCGTATATATTCTTCCCTCAATTTCAATATCTGCATAGATGAGTTCATAGTGAAGATGTTCCACTCCAAGTATCGTAAGTAAACGGTCAACGATTATTTCATTAACACACTCATGTCCTACAATACCATTTACAGGATCGAAATTAGATAATTTGTAATATATTTTTTTATCATATAAAGAAGACTCTGATTTCAAAAAAGTGCCTGCTGTTCCACTGGAACTTCGAATATGGGACCAATTCAAATAGGTCAGATCCTGCTTTTCTCTGATTACTCTTGTTTTCATGAAACCACCTCATATTATTTTACGCACGTCAAATATTTTTATACATCGTATTATACATTTTTATTTTACGCACGTCAAATATTTATTACCAAAAACAATCTTTCTGCCCCTTAGGATTGAACTTCTTTCTAACAAAAACCAATCTCCAGCAAGTCGCACATGGTATCTCCTACTGTCTGTAAATATAGGGCATGTTTTCCATCTTCTGAAAAAGATATCGTTGCTGTTTTCCATGTCTCTGTCGGTGTCAGCGTCATCTCGCCCAAGGTCTTATCTTCGGTAAAAACACGCAGTTTTCCGCTGCCGCGATAGGTAACTGTAAGCTGCGTCTGTCCTGTAAAATCGAAATATTTATAACCAGCCACAGCATCATCACAAAAATCTGCCACAAAACGTTCCTCTTCACGACAAGTCACATAAGGGATGCGGTCACTATTTCCAATCACAGGTGTATGTCCGATTTTTTGAAGCTTCGGATTGTATAAATTACAACAGATTGCTGCCGGATAACTGCCGCATGCCTTTAAGGGTCCATCACTTAGTCCCTGTGATGTCATCTCAACCTGCGGAATACTGCCATCCGGCAAAATGATTATTTTTTCTGCGCAGCCTTGACGGCTATAGCACGTTTTATTGGTATGTCTGTGATAAAAGATATACCATTGCCCCTTGACGCAGACAAGACTTCCATGATTGTTTCCCGACATAGCCAGACGTTCTTTTGTCTTTCGCCCACCATAGCCAATATCACCATTTGATATGATAACACCGCGATATGTAAAATCCCTGTCCGGATACTTACTGGTTGCATAACAAAGTTCGTGGTTCACCTGTGATGAAAAAATGTAATAATAGGTATCCCCTATTTTTCGCATGGAACTTGCTTCAAAAAAGGCATGATCTTCCCACTGACTTCCTATGGCATCAAACTGCCCTGGTGCTAAACGCTTTGGATCTCCTATCACTGTAAGCATATCATCTGCCAGCTGAACGACATTTCCACCTTCAATACCTTGTGCTTCACGTGCCATCTGCTCCTTTGTCTTTTCAAATAATTTGGGTGAAACAAAATGCTTACATATAACCGATGCCATCTTTGCAAGCATTCCCGGTATTCTTCTTCCGCCTGTTCCGATTGCCCAGCCATAATAGAGATAGATCTTTCCATCATCATTTAAAAGCCCCGGATCAAAGGTAATACACCTGTCATAAGTCGAGCCATCTGCATTTCTTACCTCACCGTAATATTCATATTTTCCGGCCGGTTCATCGCAGACTGCTACATGGATTGCTCCTGTAAAATGTCCGCCACTCATGGCATAATAAATATAATATCTGCCATCCTTTCCCTGTACGACATCCGGCGCATACATATACTTATCTTTATCATTTCTCCCCGGATCCTGCGCCGCACGATATATGATGCCCTCACTTCTCCAATCGGAAAGATCATCCATAGGAGCCGAAAAGCACTCATAATCTAATACGCAGAATTCTGTGCCATTTTCCGCATCATGGGATCCATAAACATAGAGTCTGTCGCCAAAAACATGTGGCTCTCCATCCGGGATATAATTCTCTAACGGTAAATATGGGTTATAAATCTGTTGTTTCATTTTACAATCATTTCCTTTTTCTATTTCTATCTTCACATGCTAGCATTCTGTTCTTTTCTCAATGCTTTATTTCACTATACGGCAGACGCCTCAAAATTTCTTGTAATTATGTTAGCGTTTTATCAATTTTTCCTATATACGCATTTTCCTGCTATGTTTTGTTATAAAAAATATCAAAAAATTGCACATCGAAAAAGAGACCCATGCTTTCGCACCAGTCTCTTCTTCAGAAGGGTTATATATAAAAAAGGAAAAGTAAATTATTGAATTTCAATAAACATAATGTTCTTGGTAAGTCCTTCTTTTGGAAGATAACTTCCATATGCCTTGACAACATCATCCAGATTTGCCTTGTAACTTGTTCCGGTATCCTCATCCGTATAATCTTTTGGAGCAACATAAGTAACCTTTTCTCCATTTACTACCGGATATCCACCATCTGCCATAAGGACATTATATGGACTGCCATTATAGGTAACATTTGTTGTGTTGTCCGTACATCCGCACTTCACGCCATCCGCATATTTTAAGATGAGTGTTGCATAGAATATATCCATTCTGCCGAGAACAGATCCCACATTCAATGCACCTTCTTTTTCATCCAACTTACAATCTGTTTTGATGTTTGATTTGATATCACATTTTGATACCTGCTGGTAACGCTGCGCACCTGCAAATCCACCGACATTGACAGAAGATTTTCCGGATTCTTTTGCAATATTGACCTCAATATCAGAATCTGTTGTTGTCGTTGTTGCTGCTGCATTCGCTGCACCAACACCACCTACATTAACTACCAGTTCCGTATCTTCTTTCGCCTTGGATACATCCTGGCCATTTAATGTAATCTTTGCACTGGCATTGCTTGTCTTAATGCTTGCATAACACTCACCTAGCATACCACCGACGTACACTTCACCGCCATGTGCCTGTTCTGTTGTAATGTTTGCATCAATGACCGCATTATTTACCTGACAGCCGGTGACCGTTGTACTCCATGAGCCGGCTTCCATTCCTGCAATAGTGGTAAACAGCGATTTTGCGAAATTCAGCTTTGTATCATCGTATGTCACATGAATCGTTGGATTATTGACTATGATATCTTTCAGAGAGGATCCCATGTCAAAACTGCAAAGGGATGCAACATAAAGGTGATCTCCACTATATGCATTTTCATCTGCAATATTAAATTGCGGAGATTCGATGGTCAGATTTGTAAATGTCGCTTTACAAGCGGCACCAAAAAGCCCTGCTGCTCCAGAACAGCTTACACCATCTGCATACCATCTGGCATTGTCATCCTTGTCATATCCCGGATTGATGCGTTCCGCTCCATTGACAACAAGACCACTTATCGTGTGTCCCTGTCCATCTAAAGTACCGCGGAATGCATACGTCCACCAATCAACATTGTAATATTCATAATTGGTAAAATACATGCCGATTGGTTCCCAATCGCTCGTCAATGTAATATCATTTGTCAGAACATACGCACCATAAAGATCATTTTTAATATTCTTTAAATCTTCTTCTGTAGAAATCTCTTTTGCTTCTACCCATCTTGCGTAAAAGGTAACGGTACCATCGTCCGTCAGATTCTTCATATCTTTGATATAATTGACATCCTGCGATAACTCACGAGCTTTTACTTCGTCTTCTGATTTGTTTTTTATAGCATCTTCACCCAGGGAACTGATCTTTGTATCAAAAAACACCTGATATTTGGATACACCATTGACAATATCGTCGTCGGTAACCACAGGTTCTGTCTGCCATCCAGCAAAGTAATATCCTTTTCTGGTCGGAATCGGAACATCATCCTCATGGACATAAGCATCTGCTGTCGCCTTATAGGTAACGGTAGATGTTTTTTTCTTAGAATCCCATCCCTTCGTCCAGTAGGTAAAAGATTCATCATCGGTCAGATCATCTGGTGTCGTATTAGCATCGAACTTAACCGTAAACTCGTCATATGGAAATGTCACATTTTCGTCTGCATCTTTTGCGTCTTTTGATGCAGAGTCTGTGCTTCCACACCCAGCAAAGCATGACAGGGTAAGCACAAAACATCCCATAAGTGCAATGATTCTTTTTTTCATTTCATCACTCCTCATATAGTAAATGTGCCAGCTACTTTCGTAACCAGCACATTTATTATTTCTTTTATTCTGCAACTGTGCCTGTCAAATCAACGTTTGTTTCTGTATCAGGAATCTGAAGAGATGTTGTATACTCATCACCATTCTTAGCGATTTCATAATCAAGCTCTGATCCATCTGTGTAAAGTGCTCCTGTTGCTGTGATAGAACCATCTGCGTTCTCTGTCCAATCACCGGTTGCAAAGTTTACAGTTGCCTGACCAGCATAGTCAACTAAGCAATAGAATGTACCATCATTTAAAAGTACCATTGCTGTTGGAGCCCAGCCATCACCAACACCGGAAAGAATCATGTGTGCATCTTCACCTTCCAATGTCTTTAAAAGACCTTCGATTGTACCATCTGATGTTGCCTCACCGCCTTCAGATGCATCTGCATCATCTTTTGCATCATCTTTTGCTTCTTCTTTTTCTGTGTCTTTGCTTGCTTCCTGCTTGGTATCATCTGTCTTAGCTGTGTCTGCTTTCTTGCTTCCGCATCCAACAAAAGCCCCCATTGCAAGTACTGCTACACAAAGTAAGCTGAGTAATTTGATTGTTCTTTTTTTCATTATATTGTCCTCCTTCATAAGTCGTTTTACGACTCCCTCTTGATGAAATAAATATAACAAGTTTATTTTGTAAATATATCTAATAATGTTTCTTTTTTTGTAATTAAGTTTGTAGTTTTTTACAATCAAATCCTTTACGCCATTTTTCACTGTGCTTCTTTGAGCTGTTCCTGCCAGAAATTCATTGCCTTATCAATCCAGCCCTCCGCCGACGTTCCAATCCCCAAACCGGTTCCATGTTCATAATCCTCATATTTATGGTATTCCACTTTCATACCAGCCTCTTCCATCTCCGGAACCTTTTTATCCATAATTACATCTCCACCATACGTATCTCCTTTACCTACAATGGTAAAAGTAGGGACATCATCTGCTTGAAAAGATAACAAGTCAAAATATGCTGCGTGTGTGTACACAAGAATCTGTGCTGCCGGTTTTGGTATCCCGAGCTCCTGAAAACTTTTATTCTGACAGGCAAAACTAAACGATGTTATAAGACCGCCTCCGGCGGAACTTCCCCAAAGGGAATATCCCTCCATAGAAATGCCTAATTCTTTCTGTTTATCTTGCAGAAAACGAATCGCTTCTATCATATCTTTTCCCGCTTCTGCAACCATGTCCGGATTTCCGGATGCGCTTAAATCCTGTCCTGTTCGATAACGTAAAACCGCAACATTGTATCCTTTTTCATTTAATTTCCATGCATAAGGAAATGCTTCTGTATCAGAACGTACCGCTGTATAACCACCTCCCGCTGCAACAATAGCAACTGGCTTATCTGCATCTCCTTTAATAAAGACCATTTTCGCATTTTTCAAATATGGATGTTTTTGTATTTCTTTCTCAGAATAGACATCATATACATAAACATTATCTTCATTTGCCTGATCAATCATGTAATTTAAGGCATCAATCGTTGTTTCTGCATCCCAACCACACCAATGGCAAAGCGCCTTCACACTCATAAATCCTGTCAAATCAGCTAACGATTCTTTTTCCCATGGCGAAAAAATTTCTTTTCCATTTCCGTTCCATATAGGATGATTATATATGTGGTAGTAGGATGTTGACGTCGTCAAATGCTTATAGCTGCCGTCTTTGTCCACATAACTACCGCCTCGTCCAGCCTGGCTCAAAAATGCCAATAAAACAATCGCAGCAATTACTATAAGGATTCGTCGTGATATTATTCTTCTTTTTGTCTTTTTAACCATATCTTCTCCCTATACATTACAGTTTTCATTGAGCTTGTTGTTTTTACCATCAATTCATTTACGACATTTTATACATTGACCATATTGTCACAGAATTACCGGAACATACAATAAAAGATTGTATCAATCATTCCCTGTGGCAATATGGACATGAATTTCACTGCCAGATTATGATTTGACTTATACACACGTTTTGGTTTTTTTGCTGTCATGGCTTCATAGACCACCTTTGCTATAACGGATGTATCCTTCGCATTTTTCGTACCATTGACAAGCATTGGAGTTATTTTGTCTAAATTCCGCTTATAATGCGTTGTCTTCGCACAGATTTCTGCAAACGCATCCGCTGTTCCTGTTTCCATTTTCGTCTTGAATGCCCCCGGACGAATCGTAACGACCGGAATTCCGAGATATCTGAGTTCTCTTCGTAATCCATCGGAATAACACTCAACAGCATGTTTACTTGCCGTGTAAAAAGCATTGAATGGAACAGTCGCATAAGTACCATATTCACTAGAACAGTTAATAATACGACCATGGCCTTTTTCAACCAATGGAAAGAATACTTCATTTACCAGACACATACCATAGACATTAATGTCCAAAATGCGTTTCATGGTTTCTGCCGGCTCTTCAATCAAGGATCCCATATACATGGCTCCTGCAATATTGATGATACCCTCTAAATGATCCGTTTTTTCAGATACCTCGGCATATGCCTTTTCTACACTCTCGCGACTTGTAACATTCATCTGCAATGCTTCTATCGAATCATGAGACTGCTGTGGCATAGAATTAAAAGTACCAAAAACATGATATCCGTTTGCCGCCAGATATTCCGCTACCGCTTTTCCAATGCCACCACTTGCCCCGGTGACTAAAACATACTTTTTCATTTTGTTTTTCTCTTCCACTTTCTGTTATTTACAATTTTATAAACTGATCTGTCTGTTCTGCTAATGCATTCATTACCTGATTGCTGTCTGCCATCTGACCGCTAATGCTATCCATTTGTCCTACGAGCTGTGAAATATCCTGTGCAGCGTTTGTAACACCTTCTGCTCCCTGTTCCACTGCTGTAGACACAGCATCGATATTTCCGGTAATTTCCTTCATCACTTCCTGTAATTGAACCACCTTATCTGAGAATGTCTGCATAACATCATTGATATGCTCTGAATCGTCCCGATATTTATGTCCGGATTCCACAAAATTACCGTAATCTGAAAGTACGTGTTCGTTGATATAATCTACGATCGTGCTGCTGTTCTTTGCTAATTCTGATACCGCCTCCACTACCTTTTCATTGATGGTCTGGATATTATTGGCTGTTTCCCTGCTGTTATCTGCAAGAACGCGAATCTCATCGGCAACTACGGCAAAGCCTTTTCCTGCTTCACCTGCGCGAGCTGCTTCAATCGACGCATTCAATGCCAACAAATTTGTCTGACTGGAAATATTTAAAATTTCATCGGTAAGCGCATTTACTTCCTCTACACTCTTACTGTTTTCAATCGCCTGCTGCAGCGCCTCTAATATTTCCTGCATCATATTTTCTGTATTATGACGATTTTCCACTGCTGTATTCTCCAGTGTAGCAGCACGGTCACGCATAGAAACAGAATAATCCAGAATTCCTCCACTCTCTCCGGCAATTTCTTCCATTGCGTGTTCTGCATGGTCAACGTGTCCTACGACATCTGAAAGTGTTGCTGATATTTCTTCCATCGTCGCTGCCAATTCTTCCATAACAGCTGAAATATCATTGGCATTGCTATCAGCCTTTACAACACTATCCGTAACATTTGAAAATGCATGATCCAGTGTATCTGCACTATTTCTGATGTTAGCTATAATCGACTGCAATTTATCAATGAAGGTATTGATGCCTTGTACAAGTTTTCCGACTTCATCCTCCTGTTTGCAGGCAATTCGTTTTGTCAGATCTCCTTTTCCATTTTCCACATCCTGCACAATATGATCCAGATCATTCGATGATTTTTCAATTGGACGGATAATCTGTGTCCTACAAAGGAAAATTGCAAAACCACTTGTAACAAGAATCAATATGATGCTGACACCTCCTGTGAGCTTGGAATATTTTGTTGCATCTGCTAATTCTTCTTTGATATCTTTTAACTTTTTATCCTGATATTTCTGCAATTCTGTCATATCATTGATGACATTCGTCGATGCCTGGGTCACATCATCCGACGATGCACTAGCCGTTTGATGAAGCGCTGCCTGTGCACCGGCTGATAAGCTATTTCGCAGAATCTTATAATCGCTTTCCAGCTGCTTTACCAGCTTTTTTCCTTCTGCATCATCTACGCTCTTTTTGTATTTTACTACCGCCTGATCAGCCTGTTTTAGCTGTGTTTCCACCAGATCACACAAAAGTGCCGCCGTATCCGGATCTTCACCTGCCATATTCACAATGGATGCTGTATATGCCTGTGCTTTCGCAACATTCGCATCTACTGCGCCATATGCCTCTTCTGCCAGCATATTTTTTTCCGAAATCGTATGTGCAGATTTAATTACCCAGGTATTCATCCAATAAAGACCCGCCAATTCTGCAACCGCTACCAGAATGACAATCATTACCGGCAACAGCACCTTCATCGACATGCTGAGCTTATGTAGTTTCATTTTGCTTTGTTTGTTCTCTTTCATATCCTTCTCCATTTCTGACGTCAATGTCTGTACCAGATAAATACAGTTCCATCTTATACATCCAGTTCTGACACTTGCTTTGGATATTCACGTAATTCATCCGGTTCATGAAGCGGATTCCAAACCTGAGCAAAGAATGGGTCGACCTTGGCACGGTTACCATAATTCCATGATTTACGCTCACATTCCGGACACCAATGTCCTCCCTCTAAAACCAGTCTTGGACTTGCTGTAAATGTGTGTCCAAACGCACATCGAAACGTTAATTTCTTAGACCAGTTGCCGGTTTCCATTTCCGTAGATAAAAGTTCGCCGCCTCTGAATTCTGCAGCACCTTTCATGTCTTCCAGAGCCAGTTCGTTCTCCGGTTTTTCCTCATCATAGCCATGATCCAGGCGAATCACTTTATCCCACTCGCTAAAATGCTTCATGTCCTTCATAGATTCTGGCAATGCTTCCCAGGCTTTCTTACTTCCCCAATATGCCTCGATATGATCTTCCACATGATCTTCTATGAAATGAAGTGTTCCGTGCTCGGTCGAAGCGTATTTGCGGAACATATTTTTCATGATGGTTCCCATAAGTTTCTGACCTCCTGGGAATTTACAGATAATTTTGGCTGCTGATGCTGTTGCGCCAAGTCCCTTGATAAAGGCATCATAAAAGTAATCCATGCTGTCCTGACGGAAATGAAGATAATTTTCCAATTTATCTGAATCCAGATAATAGTGTCCATGGAAATTTCTTGTTGCCTGTAATTTTGGTTCTAAGATATATTCGAGTTTTGTTAATCCAATTTTTCCGTACATTGCCTGATAAAGTTCATAGCAGGAACAACGGCAGGATTCGCCACCACCAATGTTATAAATGTGTCCCCAGAAGGATTCATCCAATGTATCTTCCGCACTGTACTTGCAAAGATTCCGCATTGCGCGGCCAGAATCACGATCTGATACATATTCCAATACATTGTCAAAGCAATTGTGGAACATGATTGCATCACGCACTTCACTCATTGCAGGTCCAATGATACCTGTCTGGCGCAGACTAACCCAATATTTCAAACCGGATTCGATGACATAACGCTCCGCTGCAACCTTAGAAACAGCATAATAGTCAAACATGCTTGGCTTAATCGGATCTCCCACTCTGCCCCAATGAATTGGTGGCATACGATCGCCGGTCTCGGCTACTGTTCCTATGTAAACAAACTTGACCTGATCCGCACGTCCCTGTTCCTTGATACACTCTATGATATTTCTGGTAGAGCCATAATTATTTTTCATTGCCTTTTCCGGGTAATAATCGGCTGCAGGCGATACAAATGCTGCGATGTGCAAAACGATATCCGCATCTTTCACACAGGCAGCAACGTCATCTTTATTTAAAAGATCGCCCCAATGAATGGTCAGCCCCGGCTGGTTCTTATAATCCGCTAATAATTTATGATTCTTTTCTGAATCTCTTGCAAGAATGATGATATCCTGCTTGTCCGTATCCAAAAGCATCTGCTTTAAACTTTCAAATCCCATGCCACCGGTAGCACCTGTGACAAATACTTTTTGCTTTGCCATATTATTCTCCCTTCATATCCATAACATCTGCTTTGTGTTCCAATACAGCCTTGCAAAGTTTGACAGAATCACCAATAGCTGCATCAATATCATCTGCTTCCACTCCAAGAGGAACGCATCCCAATTCCTTGTCGATAAAAAGTTCACTGCACTGGATGCCTGCAAGTTTTGGTAAATACAGACCGCCATCAATATTATCTTTCAACTGTTGTTTGTGCATACTCTTACATCCCAAAGTAAACATCCAATCCGGAATTGTTACAATTTTTTGATTTTCTCTTCCAAGATGATTTTGCATAATAGTAAGCATTTGCTTCCAGTTCATATTGTAGTATCCGATTGGCCAGCACTTACCTCCTTTGGTGTTCTCAAGTGCTCCGGCAATTGCCTGTCCAACCTGATGTACGGTAACCATCGTAGAGCCGCCCTTTGGATACATCGTTGTCTTTGCATTTAAGATCTGCTCTGCAACAAACATCCATACCGGTTTACGACCTGGCTGCGTCCCAAAAATATAAGGGAGTTCCAGTACGCCAACACTAAACTGGTCATCTGCAAAACTCATAGCCACTTCTTCCTGATCTAAACGGGAACGAATATATGGATGCGTTTCTGCCAACTTCAGATCTTTTCTGCACTTTGCAAAATAAGAGAAATATGATCCACAAATAGCTGCGTGTTTTACGCCACATTCCTTTGCCAATCCAAGCAATCTCTTTACCGGGTCAATATTGTACTTTTTGTACAAATCATAAATTGGAGCAGGTCCTTCCACTCGCTCGTCTACACCTGCTGCAAAGACAAAGCCATCACAGCCCGCCATATATTTTTTTAATTCTTCATCACTCATTTCCAAATAGTTGCCAAACTCTATCTGCATCTGCTCTGGAAGAACTGCTCCCTGTGGTAATGGTGGTAACGCAATTGACAATACTTCGTGTCCTCTTTCAATTAAAACCTTTGCTGCTTCACTTCCTAAAAGTCCTGTTCCACCAATCAAAAATACTTTCATCTTTTTACATCTCCTTCTATTGTTCTGTTATATGTTTGAAGAATCCTCCACTCACCAAAATTCCTTGACGATTCTTCTGCTGAAAAAACTACTGATTCGTCTGTGCATTCATCCAGACAAATAATGTCTCATAGCCCTGTGGCGCTACTGTTCCACCACCATCATTATTTGGCACAAATCCATAATTTTCTGTATCCGTGGAATCCTTAATCGCCGATGGTTCCTGCGCTTTCGTCACTTTATTATTAAAAACGTTAACCCAGGACCAATGGCCGTTATAGGATTTTCCTTCTGCATCTGTTCCAAGCACTTTTTCATACATGCTATACCAACAGTTTTGTGCACCTGCTGTAAGTAATCTGTTGTACGTCTTTTCTCCGTACTGATTTGGTTTTACAACGGCATCATTTGCGGACTGTACAAACCAGATGTTTTTCTTTGCGAGTTTTGCAATATCATCATCCGATAGCGCACTGTCTGCATACGCCTCGCAAACCGGATATGCTGCTGCAAAGAAATTCTCATCATCATGCACCAACAAATTCATTGTCATATAGCCGCCATTTGAACAACCGCCTATATAGACGCGGCTTGGATCAACATCCTTATTTTTCTTAACATAGTCCTGGATTCCTTTCGTAAGGACATCCCGGTAAATACTATCCGCACTTCCGTCAAAGGTAGCGCCATCTGCTGCATGCATCCAATACGTTGGGGATTGGAATGCTAAGACATAACTGCCATTGCTTCCGCCTTCCGTCGTAAATTGCTGCTGGATTTCATCGCGTGTCAGTGCAGTCACTTCATTTCCAAGCAGATCGAGATCAATGTCATCACCGCCTTCGCTCAGTCCATGTAACCAGATAATAAGTGGATTCTTCTTTCCATCGTCTTTCAGTGCCTCCGGTTCATATGCAGCCTGCTGAATGGTCAGTTTTTCGCCTTTTTTCTTTCCTGTTTCATAGCCGGTAACCGTCGTTTTTTCAAAAACGTCTGTCTCCGGAGAGATACGGTTTTCAATCATATCCTCTTCATCCAGTTGTCCAGACAATGTTTCGCCATTTACCGTAATGCTTTTTCCCTCAGCGACTGATAAATTCACAACAAAGTCCTGTGCCCATTTGTTCATTCCCATAGCCACTTCTGACGTATCAAGTACAAACAATGTGCCTACATGGTTAGCAACTGTCAGCTGATAGGTAAGATATTTTCCTTTTTCATCCACATTCCCTTTTTCGTCACTGGTAAACACACTTGTTATTGTCCGGTTCATACCAGCCGTTGTAATAACGTAATCCTCTGCATTTAATTGCTCCGGCATTTCCTTAGGCTTTACAACGATTTCATCTACTGCCGGTCCCCACTCATAGCCATGAATGATGATGGACTCCAACTCCATCACTGCATCGTCCTCTTCCTGCTTTTCCGTATCTTTTTTCGCATCTGCTGTCTCTGATGCGTCTGTTTTTTTATCTGTACTTTGTCCACAGGCAGCCATTGTCATTGCCATACAAAGCAGCAGCGCAACAAATCTTTTTTTCATATCTTTGAACCTCATTCTTGTACTGTCGTATTATTTTCTATCTTATACTGTGAATTTGCAGAATCCTTATATTCTATTCCGATATATGGATACTGGGCATTATTGGTAGAACATCCGGATACTTCTTTTACTTTTAATGCCGGATTAAACATCGCACCAATATTTGCATACACACCTGTATCAAAACCACCTAAAATACTTCCCTGGTGCTTTACAACAGCTTCATTTGATGCTGTATCTCCCTCGAATACTGTCGTCAGTGTTCCATCTGCCCGCACATTCCGAATATAACCATATCGCTCACAGCCAACACCAAGTGCTGCATTTAAGCCAAGTCCGCCTTTTTTCTTGTCGACCGTAATTTGCAGTTCTGAATTTCCCTTGCAATTTTCCATATAGCAGTTAGAACCTGTAATGCCTCCTGCATAAATATTTGTCATCTCTGAATCTTGCGAATCTACACTTGTAACATGTAGCGTCAACTGGCACTGTGCACTGGAATCCTTGATTGTTGCAAAGCATTCTCCTGAGAGTGCTCCAAAATAGATTTCTCCGACACCTTTTTGTTCTGATACAACGTCTAAGGTCACGGTTCCCGTT
Source organism: uncultured Lachnospiraceae bacterium (assembly GCA_934899185.1). GTDB lineage: Bacteria > Bacillota > Clostridia > Lachnospirales > Lachnospiraceae > Pararoseburia. The sequence goes on along the minus strand of CAKXYI010000002.1, from coordinate 262,104 downwards.
GCGCTGCAGCCTGTGATATTTCCATCCCAAAAACCACCCGTCAACGCTGAGACACTTGGATATACGGTGCTATCCTTCGCATCTTTTGATTCCGCATGAATGGTTGCGTTCTCCACCGAAACATCTGTTAATTCTCCACCCATCATAAAGCCGACAACCGGAGCTACATACATGGCTGCTCCTTCCTGTTCTACCTGAATGGTTGGTTCTGACAAAGTGAAATTCTTTACAACAGCACCCTTGGAAATACTGCCAAATAGCGCTGCAGTACCTCTGTTGCTGTCACCTTCCTCGACAATGACATTGTTGCCTTCTTCCATCACATTGTCCGTACTGGTAATATGTAATCCCTCAATTGTCTTGCCGTTCCCATCGAAATATCCGTGAAAAGAATGAATCCACCAATTACTGTTTAATAATTCATATGCACCATAATAACTGCCAATCGGCGTCCAATCTTTTGTCAATGTAATGTCATCTGCCAGTTTGTATGCACCATATAAATCATTTCGGATCGCCGAAAGTTCTTCCTCTGTATGAATTTCCTTTATTTTTACCCAGCGTGCGTACAAAGTGGCCTCGTTATCAGCTGTCAGATTTTCAATCTGGGCTACCGGCATCTTCACACTTGCGTAATCTGTATTCCAGATTCCGGCCGGGCTCTTACTGTCTCCGGCATAATACATATATTTTGATACACCGCCAACAAGGTCATCCTCGGTGATTTTGCTTCTTGTCTGCCAGCCCGCAAAATAATATCCCTTGCGCTCCGGTGTCGGCAGTTGTTCTTCTGTCAATGCGTCCTCTGCCTTAACAGACAGTGTATCCAGCACTTTGCCCGAGCCATCGTTTTTATCCAGATTTACCTTTATCTTTGTTCCTTCTTTGATCCATTTTGCCTGTAAGTCCATATCTTTTTCAACCAGATCGAGTGGATTGATTTTTTCATCTTTTACATACCAGCCACAAAAAATCTGTCCCTTTTTTTCCGGTTCCGGCATATTCTGAACATACTGTCCGATTTTCTTTGTTTCCTGTGTGGTCTTATCCACATCCTCTGTCTTTTGTGCAACAATCTTTCCATCCGCTGCATCATAGGAAAACGTAGCCTCTGTTTTCTTCCCACATGCAGCAAGCGAAATACTAAGCAGCGTTGCTCCAAGCAATAACAGTATGGATTTTTTTCTCATAGCAAGCCTCCTTTTGTCATTATGATTCTTCGATCGAGTAGCACAAGGGCTCCTGCCAACGCAGATGCCCTTGTTTTACATAACTTATTACTTTATCTTTTTCTTCTTAAAGATACGAAGTACAACGAGCAACATCAAAACGATATTAAGCGCAACTTGTGCCAAAATCCAATATGGGAATCCCATTTCCACAGGATCCGTATATGCTCTTGAATTTACAACCATATAAAGTACATCTTTTGCAGCCTGACGTAATTTCTGCTGACCTTCCACACTTCCTGTTACACGTTCTGAAAGGGTTGCCCCTGTTGTAGAAAGCATCAGATCGCCACCAGCCATAAGCGCCTGATCTGCATTTAAGAGTTTTGCATTTGCATAATCTGTTGCAACTGCACCTTCAAATCCCCACTCACCACGCAGAACATCTGTAAGAAGTGCTTCACATCCACCGGACCATACCGTTCCAATACGATTGTAGGAACTCATCAGTCCATGATTGTTACCCTCTTTTACAACAATTTCAAATGCCTTGAGATAAATCTCACGCATTGCCTGTTCGTTAGACCATACACATACACCGGAACGGTTTGTCTCCTGGTCATTTAATGCAAAATGTTTTGGATAGCAATATACACCCATGCTGTTGCATCCTCTTGTCATTGCAGCACCAAGTTTTCCATTCAATACAGGATCTTCAGAATAGTATTCGAAGTTTCTGCCTGAGAAAGGTGTTCTGTGAATGTTAAGTCCCGGTGCATAAAGACCTACAACACCGTGTGCATTTGCTTCCTGTGCATAAGTCTGTCCCATTTCATCAACAAGATCCACGTTATAGGTAGAACCAATAACAGCTTCACTTGGGAACTGTACACCACTGATATCGCTTGTCAACGCATTTAATCCGGCAGGTCCATCAATATCAATGGTTGCCACTTTACCGATACTTGCGATTTCTACCGTAGAGAATCCACCATAGCCCATCAGCTTAGCCATCTCATCCACGCTCAGTTCATCTAATAGCTTATCCCATTTTTCATCATCATATGGAACACCCGCCATATCGCTTAAAGTAAGACCATTATCTGCGCCTGTCGTAATCTTATCTCCTTCATTGGATGGATTTACATACAACTTATTAATATTGTCCAGATTTACCTGCTCTAAGATTTCAGCGGTTGCTTCTTTTTTCTCCACGCGCTCTGTTGGAAGTGTTCCCTCCCAATCACTTCTGGAAACGTAGTTTACATCTCCTGCAGCAAAATCAAATGTATTCACTGCCGCTGTCTTATCGCTGCTTCTCGCATTGTTTTCATCGTAAACAATGGTATCCTCTACGTCATAAGTAAAGGAATCCAGCACATCGTGTGCATTATTCATCAGTTTGATTTCATAGGCACCCTTTTCTAAGACATAACAGCCCTGATCCACATAATCATAAGCAGCCATATCTTCTACATCAAACGATACCGTCACCTTTTCAGACTTTCCGGGTTCAATGACTCCTGTCTTAGCAAAACCTTCTAATTCTACAAAGGATTTTTCAATACCACCATTTGTATACGGTGCTGTCACATATACCTGGGCAACATCTTTTCCTGCAACTTTCCCCGTATTCTTGACTTCGATTTCGATATTGATTTTTCCATCTTTTACTTCATGATGTGTTATTTTTTGTTCAAATGATGTGTAAGACAAACCATACCCAAATGGATACTGTACAGCCTTGTCATATGCGTCTTCGTCGCATTTTCCTGTCTCATTATCTACATAACGAGTCTCATAATAACGATATCCCACATAAATACCTTCCGCATATTCTACATAATGCTCGTTGGTATCTTCACCATTTGAAGTATAAGTAAAGTCTCCCGCATTATAATATGCAGGTGCTGTCGTCAAGTCGTATGCATAGGTATCCACCAACCGACCGGATGGATTTACGGCACCGCTCAATACTTCTCCGACAGCCACGCAACCGGTAGAACCCGGTCCTCCGATCCAAAGTGCTGCATCTACGTTCTTATCTTCTAAGAATCCAAGTTCCATAGCATTGGAAGAGTTTATCAGAACAATCACGTGATCAAAATTCTTTTCTACCATGGCAAGCATTTCCTGTTCACAGGACTGCAATTCCAAATAGTGCTTTCCTGCATCTCCACCTGTATAAGATGCCATATCCATTGGAAGATCGCCGCCTTCACCACCATTTCTTGAAAAAACAACAATGGCTGTATCCGAAAACTTCTTTGCATCTGAAATCAGTTTGTCTGAATATTCGCTTGTCGCCGGCTCATTGATGTTGTAATCTCCACCCTTTAAGTTGAAGACATTCTGTCCTTTTTTCTTTGTCTTGTGATCTTCATAAAATTTGGTCAGATCATCATTTACTTCAAAACCTGCCTGTTTCAGACCTTCCTGTAACGTAACGTTATCCGTCTCATCAGAAGCACCTGAACCGGCTCCACCATATACAATTGCTGTAGATGACTGTCCAAATACATTCACTTTCGCATTCTTTTCTGTGTTAAGTGGAAGTGCATTCTCTTTATTCTCTAAAAGTACAATACCCTCTTCCTCAATTCTTGTTGTGATATCTTTTGATGCTGTCGTTGCATCATCCACAGCCATATCATCTACCTTAACACTTGAAAAATGTTGGTTGATAATGTTGTTAAATGCATAAATTGCGCCATTTGCTGCAATGATGATTGCCAAGAGAATGCAAGTCACAACCTTTTTTCCTCTTTTCTTATCTGCAGCATTCTGTTTTTTCCCTTTTACAATCATGAATACAACCATAATTACTGCAAATACAATACTTATGATTAAAATCATTTTTGTAATCTGTGCTACGTTCATTTTCTCCTCCTTTTCTTACTCCTTTGCTTCTCGCAGACTTCTTCCTGATAACCTACGATTTTGTCTATTATTTTAGAAAGTTTTCAAAATTATTTTTTCAGTTCTTGTTTTCTTTTTTGTAATTATGTATGATATTTTACAGAAACATCAAAGGCAGTCCTACGGATTTGTCTGTCTTACAAATTGGAGGCTATTATGAGAGAAATTGATTATGATTACATTGCCAAAAACATTTCTTCGCTATCTTTGATCGCCATGCGCGTTTATAAAAATAACAAAGAAATCATTCATTATGATTTGTCTAATTTTCCCAAAGATCCGGCATCGCCCTATATTGACACACTGTTAGCGGTAAACGAAGGGGTGAACTACTATATTTCCCCTTATGAACATTTTTACGGCATTATCAAACAAGGCGACTACACTATGATCTTAGGTCCTACCTTTCAGATCACACCGCCGAAAAGCCAGATCCGGGAATTCATGTTCTCCCTTGATTTAAAAATGAACTACATGGAACAATATCAGAAATTACTGAGCAGCATAACCCCTATGCCGCTTGAATTGTTTTTACACGAACTTTGCCTGATTTATTACTATATCAGTGATAAAAAATTAGAGTTATCCGACGTTGCTGTATATGATTCCCACAGCAACATTTCCAAACAGAATATTGATAATGAGACAGCTATAAAAACGAATGAGCAGATGACAAACATTGCCAACAACGACAAACGACCAATGAATGAGAACGACTCCCACAGCATTCATGACATTGCAAGTGCACACTCATCCATTGATGATTATAATGATGCCGTTACACCTGCGCACACAGCTTATCTTTTTGAAAAGGAGATGTTTTCCTGTGTCCGTGAGGGTGATTTAGACCGCCTCAACGAACTCTTTAAACTAAATTCTGCCGGTCGCGCCGGCAAAGTCGCACCAACGTATCTGCGACAGCTAAAGAATATTTTTATTTCAACTGCTACTCTTTTAGCCCGCGCAGCCATTGATGGCGGACTTCCCGTTGAGGAATCTTTGACCTTAAGTGATAAGTATATCCAACATGCTGAAAGCTATAACAATCCGGAACAGGTCATGAATTTGCAATATCACATGGTGATTGATTACACAACACTTGTAAATGAAATAAAAAAAGGAGATCGTTACGATAAATTTATGCGCTCCGTAACGGGATATATCAGGGAACATTTGACAGAAGAATTTTCGGTTGACCAGATGGCACAGGATCTATTTTTGAGCCGCAGCTATCTTTCAACCAAATTCAAAAAAGAAACAGGTATGACTTTATCCCAATATATTCAGGAACAAAAAATCGAAAAAGCCAAATCGCTTCTAAAATCGACCGATCGCTCCATTTTAGAGATAGCTACTTATTTAGGTTTTTCTTCCCAGGGATATTTTCAGAATGTATTTAAGAAATTGACCGGTATGACGCCGAAAGACTATCGGAACCAGTAACTTGCCGCAGGGACGTTCCTTTCGCCACGAGGAGTGTCCCCTTTGGCATATAGGCAGGCGCAGAGCAGCAAGACAGGCAGCGCGCAGGATGTGGGGGAAGAAACTGTCGCAGAACAGGGAGTCTCTTTTTGTGAAATTTTTCTTTTGGGGATTAAAAATGTCTTTGCAAAGTTCGACAACCGTCTTGGATGATGTTCACCTCTGCCAGATATGAATGCAGAACGAATTAGAGATGCTTAGGACTTGTAAATACTGAGGCAACTCGGGTACAAGGATGTACCCGAGAGGCGCAACCGCACATGGATGTTCGTTTGCGCCGGTTGCCATTATTTGTTGAAAAAGTTGCCCAAGTCCTTAGCATCTCTTATAAGTGGCGCCCTGAATATCGGTCAGAGGTGGACACATCCTGACGGCAGTCGAAGCTGTGCAAGAGACATTTTATGAAAAGAAAAGTTCTCACAAAGAGACTCTCCTAACCTGCTCCAAAGTTTTCTTTCCCCACATCCTGCGTGCTACCCGTCTTGCTACACTGCGCCTGCCTGCCTATGTGCCAATAGGGACACTCCTTATGGCAAAAGGGACGCTCCTCGTGGCAAAAGGAACGTCCCTAAAAACTACAAATCATATTTTCGGATTTCACAATTTTCTGGTCTTGGTCTCCATTTGATACCTTTTCTGCGATGTTCGAGCACACCACAAAGTGCACGGATAATACCACCATGACAGACAACAAGTACATTCTCATAATCTTCTTTCTTCAAATCTTCCAGAAAAGAACGACTTCTTGCCACCATAGAGGATACCGGTTCTACGGTTTTTGGTGCCGGAATGACCTCCGGGAGCATCCAATAAAGAGACATCCAGATGCCCAGACGCTTATAGGGGTGCATCTCATATTTTCCAAAATCCACTTCGATAATGCGCGGATCAACGATCACCTCATCCATAGGCACCCCACCGATGATCGATGCGGTCTTGCGTGCCCGGATCAAAGGACTGGCATAAATGGCATCAAACTTCATGTCACCGATCTTCGCCCGGGCTTCCTTAGCCTGCGCAATGCCGGTCTCATTTAAGGGTTCATCATAGAGTCCCTGCATCAGTTGCTTTTTGTTGAGGGCGGTCTGCCCGTGTCTTGTAATCCAAACTTTCATGTTTTATCCTCATTCCGTAAATACGCAAAAATGCGATGGCATATTCTTTCTATATTACCATCGCTTCTGCTTTTTATAAATCGTCAACGGCATCCTTTAGTTTGCCCATAAACCCTTTTTTCTTCTTTTCTTCCTTGACCGCTGTGCCTCCGGTTTTTAACGTTTTGCCTGTTTCATCATCAAACTTGCGTAACGTTTCTTTTGCTTCATGGCTAAGCGATGTAGGAACCTGAACCACCAAAGTAACGTAGTGGTCACCACGCATATTCTTGTTGCGTAATGAAGGAATACCCTTGCCACGAAGACGAATTCTGGTATCTGTCTGTGTTCCCGGCTTCACTTCATATACGACCTTACCATCCAAGGTATCGATCATAACCTCACCGCCCAAGGCTGCCTGTGCAAATGAGATTGGAGCAGAAGAATAAATATCATATTCACTTCTCTGGAAGATCGCATGTGGTGCCACGCGTACTTCGACCAAAAGATCGCCTCTTGGTCCACCATTGATACCCGGTTCTCCTTTTTCGCGAATACGAACACTCTGTCCGTTATCAATACCGGCAGGAATGGATACGGAAATACGTTTCTTTCTGGAAATATATCCTGTACCATGGCAATCCGTACACTTTTCCTTAATAATCTGACCTGTTCCCTGACAATCCGGACAAGTCGTTACATTTTGTACTGTTCCAAAGAAAGACTGCTGCGTAACAACAATCTTACCCTTACCGCCACATTTTGCACAAGTATCCTTTGTCGTTCCCGGCTTTGCTCCAGTTCCGTGACATGTACTACATTCATCCTTTAAAACAAGTTCGATTTCCTTTTCACAACCAAATGCAGCCTCTTCAAACTTGATATTTACTCTGGCACGTACATTCTGTCCTTTCATTGGACCATTGTTTGTTCTCCTGCTGCCACCGCCGCCAAAGAAATCACCAAAAATATCTCCAAAGATATCTCCAAAATCCATGCCGGAAAAGTCAAATCCGCCGCCACCGGCACTGCCGTCGAACGCAGCATGACCAAACTGATCGTACTGTCTTCTTTTATCCGGATCACTTAAGACAGCATAAGCTTCCGAAGCTTCTTTAAACTTCACTTCCGCTTCTTTATCTCCCGGATTCATATCCGGGTGATATTTCTTCGCCAACTGTCTGTATGCTTTCTTGATTGCTGCATCATCGGCATTCTTGTCTACACCGAGGACTTCATAATAATCACGTTTCTGTTCTGCCATTTTTTAACTTCTTTCCTATCATCTTATTGTCTTGCCTATGATATCATAAGCATCTCATAATACGAGCAAAATTCCAAGCATGCCACGCCCCACTTGGGGCGCAAGCACACTTAGAATCTGTTCGTTTCATATTTTCAATTATACCTCTTTGAAATCAGCATCTACAACATCATCATCTGCCGCATTGTAAGTGGTGTTTGCTCCCATATCAGGACCTGCACCGGCTCCCATGTCAGGGCCTGCGCCCTGTGCACCTGCTGCCTGAGCCTGCTGCTCATACATCTTTGTGAATACCTTCTGTGCACTTTCCTGTAATTTCTCCTGTGCAGCCTTTAACTCTGCAACAGTTGCATCATCCATAGCCTCTGCTTCCGGATGAGCCTCGAGAATGGTCTTGATTGCTGCGATATCAGCCTCAACTGCTGACTTATCTGCTGCATCGATCTTGTCACCAACTTCCTCCAAAGCCTTCTCTGTCTGGAATACAAATGCATCAGCATCGTTTCTGGTATCAATGGCTTCCTTACGCTTCTTATCCTGTGCTTCAAACTCAGCTGCTTCCTTTACAGCCTTCTCGATGTCTTCATCAGACATGTTAGATCCTGCTGTAATGGTAATGTGCTGTTCTTTACCGGTTCCAAGATCCTTAGCGGAAACATTTACGATACCATTGGCATCAATATCGAAAGTAACCTCAATCTGTGGAACACCACGACGTGCTGGAGGAATACCATCCAGACGGAACTGTCCTAAGGACTTGTTATCTCTTGCGAACTGTCTCTCACCCTGTACGACGTTGATATCAACGGCTGTCTGATTATCAGCAGCAGTAGAGAAGATCTGGCTCTTCTTTGTAGGAATTGTCGTATTTCTCTCGATCAACTTGGTTGCGATACCACCCATAGTCTCGATAGAAAGAGAAAGTGGAGTAACATCCAAAAGTAAGATCTCACCGGCACCTGCATCGCCTGCCAACTTACCACCCTGAATAGAAGCTCCGATGGCTACACATTCGTCTGGGTTAAGTGATTTACTTGGCTCATGTCCTGTTAATGCCTTTACCTTATCCTGTACTGCCGGGATACGAGTAGATCCACCAACAAGGAGAACCTTTGAAAGTTCGCTCGCTGTAAGGCCTGCATCCTTTAATGCATTCTGTACCGGAACTGCCGTTCTTTCTACCAGATCATGTGTTAATTCGTCGAATTTTGCACGTGTTAAGTTCATATCAAAATGCTTTGGTCCCTCTGCTGTTGCAGTGATGAAAGGCAAGTTGATATTTGTTGTTGTTGCAGCGGAAAGTTCTTTCTTAGCCTTCTCTGCTGCTTCCTTTAATCTCTGCAGAGCCATCTTGTCGGTAGAAAGGTCAACACCTTCTGCCTTCTTAAACTCAGCCAGCATCCAGTCTGTAATCTTCTGATCGAAGTCATCACCACCAAGGCGGTTATCACCACTGGTTGCCAGAACTTCGATAACGCCATCACCGATCTCAATGATAGATACATCAAATGTACCACCACCTAAATCGTAAACCATGATCTTCTGCTCGTTTTCATTGTCAAGTCCATAAGCAAGTGCTGCTGCTGTAGGTTCGTTGATGATACGCTTTACATCAAGACCTGCGATCTTGCCAGCATCCTTTGTTGCCTGACGCTGTGCATCGTTGAAATATGCTGGAACAGTGATAACTGCTTCTGTGACAGGCTCGCCCAGATAGTTCTCTGCATCGCTCTTTAACTTCTGTAAGATCATTGCGGAGATCTGCTGTGGAGAATACTTCTTGCCATCAATAGTACGACCATTGTCTGTACCCATATCTCTCTTAATAGAAGAAATTGTCTTTTCTGCATTTGTAACTGCCTGACGCTTTGCAGGCTCACCGATCAATCTCTCTCCTGTCTTTGTAAATGCTACAACAGATGGTGTTGTTCTTGCACCTTCCTGGTTTGCGATAACGGTTGGCTTACCGCCTTCCATAACTGCTACACAAGAGTTTGTTGTACCTAAATCAATACCAATAATTTTTCCCATGATTTTTTCCTCCTATTTATCATCACATTGTTATTGTCTTTATTTTAAATTAGCATTGCTACCAATTTGACTAGTTTGCAACCTTGACCATGCTATGACGAAGCACTGTATCGTGATACATATAGCCCTTTTGGAACTCTTCTACGATCTCGCTCTCGCCAGCTTCTTCATCCTCCACATGCATCACTGCATTATGGAAATTCGGATCAAATTCATTACCGAGTGCCTCAATCGGACTCACGCCTGCTTCCTCCAGGGAAGTCATCAGTTGTTTGTAGATCATCTGCATACCTTGTGCAAACGGATCTTCACTTTCTTCCATGCCCTTAAGACCTCTTTCAAAGTTGTCAACGACCGGAAGGATCTTTTCTAAGATGCTCTTTGCTCCCACTTCATACATCTGTGATTTTTCTTTCTCAGAACGTTTGCGGAAGTTCTCGAACTCAGCCATCTGGCGTCTGACTTTGTCGGTCAGTTCTTCGATCTGTGCATCCTTTTTGTCTTTCTTTTCTTTCTTTTTGAAAAAGCCTCCATTTCCTTTTTCTTCATCGGCTTCTTCTGCGGATTCTTCTTTTTCCCTCGCCTCCTCTTTGGTATCAGCGGTTTCTTCAGCCTCTGTACCTTCTGTATCTTTTTCTTCGGAAGTCTCTGTCTCAACGGTCTCGTCTACTTTGACTTCTTCCCTATCTTTCTGCTTCTTTTCCTCTGCCACTTTTACATCTCCTTCCTATGTCATTCCCTTTTCAAGATCTTGTCAAGTTGCGACTTAAGATTTCTCAGGTTATCCATGACATTTTCGTAATCCATACGCTTTGGTCCGATAATTCCTATCGTGCCCTTCACGCCCTCACCTAATTCATAGGTGGCTGTCACGACGCTACAATCTTTCATTGTCTGGATCGGTGACTCATTTCCTATATATACCTGAATGCCGGTTTCTTCATCACCCTGTGTTTCAGAGATCAGATCCGCCAGCGCCTGCTTTTCTTCAAAAGCACTGATCAACTCACTCGCTCTCTGGGAATCGGAAAGTTCCGGATATTTGAAAATATTCGTTGCTCCACTCGTATAAATCTCCAGATCATCGTCTTCGTGAATCGTCTCAGCCACGGTATTTAAGACTTGTGCAATGATCTCTTCGTGAATGCCCGCCTGCTCTTTTAACTTGGTAATAAGTCCTAGATTGATCTCGTCAACGGTAAGCCCGTTTAAGTTGGTGTTCAAGAGCATATTGAGTTTCAACATATTCTCATTGCTCAGAGGCTCCTCAACCGGAATGATCTTGTTCTTTACGATGTTGCCCTCCATAACGACCACCGATAAGATCTGGTGTTCATCTACGGCAGATAACTGTACAAACTTGAGACGATTGCGTTGGGTACTCGGTGCAGATATCATCGTAGCGTACTGCGTATTGTTGGCAAGTATCTTGACGACCTGCTTTAAGAGTTGTTCCATCTTCTCCGTCTTTTCGATCATCAGATCCTTCATCTCGGTCTCTTCCCGATCCTTGACTTCCATCAAGTGATCTACATAGAAGCGGTAACCCTTATCGGAAGGAATACGTCCTGAGGAAGTATGCGGCTGTACAATGTAGCCCAGTTCCTCAAGATCCGACATCTCATTACGAATCGTAGCAGAACTCAGATTCAGATCTGACATCTTGGAAATAGTACGAGAACCAACCGGCTCTCCAGTTTCCAGATAGTTCTGTATGATGGCGTTTAAAATTTTCTCTTTTCTCTCACCTAATTCGTCCATCGGATACCTCATCTGATTTCCTTGTTTTAAGATTGTTAGCACTCATTAACTTAGAGTGCTAATATCTTTAAACCTAATGTATCACTGCCCTTTTGCTTTGTCAACACTTCTCACAATTTTTTTTATTTATTTTTGTGAAATTTTTGTGGCGCAGGGACGCTCCTTTTGCCACATGGACTGTCCCCTTTGGCGTAGATGATCTTACAATAAGAACTGCGCCAAGGCATAATTGCTCAGATCCATTCCCCTGTCGGTCAAAAAGATCCGCCCCTCTGCCACTTCTAACAAAGCTTCCTGCCGCAAGTTCTTGATAACGTCCCCGTAGACAGACTCAATGGAACAAGAAAAGCACTTTGCAAAATCATCTCTTGTGACTCCTGCATTCATGCGCAGTCCCAAAAACATAAATTCTTCCATGGCATCTTTTTTGGAAAGTTGCGTTACTTCCTGCCATAAAGGCGATGTCAGATTTTCTGTTTCTTCTATATTATTAGAAGTCAATTTTCCTGTACACAAATCCATATACTGATAGATGTCCCGCACATTTACCATACGGCGGTCGCCCACCATGGAGGCTGCACCAATGCCCAGCCCCAGGTAGTCACCTCGCCGCCAATAAACAGTATTATGATAGCAGGCATAGCCTTTTCTGGCATAATTGGATATTTCATATTGCTGATAGCCGTGTGCAATCAAAACACTCTGTGCCATCTTGGACAAGCGGTATTCTTCGTCCTCATCCGGCAAAAATTCTGTTTTCATCCCAGCATGCTGCTTGACCGCATCAAATTTATAGCGATCATAAAAAGGGGTTCCTTCTTCCACGATCAAAGAATAGGCAGAGACATGTTCCGGTCGCAAGGTCATGACCTGTTCTAAGGTATACATCAATTTTTCCGGAGTCTGCCCCGGCAGCCCTGTCATAATATCCACGTTCAAATTGTAAAATCCGCTTTTGCGCGCCATGTCAAAAGTCCGCAAAAACTGTTCGTAGGTATGGATCCGTCCCAGAAGATGCAGTTCGTCATCATTTGCCGATTGCAGACCGATGCTCAAACGATTGATCCCCATGTTACGGTATGCGCTGAATTTTTCCATCGTTACCGTTCCCGGATTACATTCCATAGAAATCTCAGCATTCTGATGAATAGAAAACTCTTTATGTAGGGCATCCATGATCTTTCCCATATCTGACGCATCCAGCCAGGATGGGGTCCCACCACCAATATATATAGAAGAAACAGCAACTGATCGCAGTTGCTGTCCCATGTAAGCGATTTCTTTACAGAGGCTTTCGGCATATCTTTTTTGTATGTCATTGTCATAGGCTCCTGATAAAAAATCACAGTAATCACATTTTTTTACACAGAATGGAATGTGTAGATAAAGACTGATTTCTTTCATATTTCTAATCCTCGTCCAATTTTAACACGCTCATAAATGCTTCCTGCGGGATCTCTACATTGCCCACCTGGCGCATACGCTTCTTTCCTTCCTTCTGTTTTTCAAGCAATTTCTTCTTTCTGGAAATATCGCCGCCATAACACTTGGCAAGCACATCTTTACGCATAGCCTTGACCGTCTCTCTGGCAATGACCTTACTGCCGACCGCTGCCTGAATTGGGATTTCAAACAAGTGACGCGGGATCTCTTCTTTTAATTTTTCACACATCTTGCGTCCACGTTCGTATGCCGTTCCACTGAATACGATAAAGGAAAGAGCGTCCACTTCTTCCTTATTGATAAGGATATCCAGTTTGACCAGATCAGACTTGACATAGCCCTTCATCTCATAGTCAAAAGATGCATAGCCGCGGGATCTGGATTTTAAGGCATCAAAGAAATCATAGATGATCTCATTCAAAGGCAGAGTATACTTGAGCAGGGCACGTGTCTCTTCCATGTACTCCATACTGATATAAGTTCCGCGTCTCTCCTGACACAGATCCATAATGGCTCCGATATACTCGCTCGTCACCATGATCTCAGCCTCTACGACAGGTTCTTCCATGTATTCGATCTCTGACGGATCCGGCAGATTGGATGGGTTGGTCAGTTCTATCATAGTGCCATCCGTCTTATACACACGATAGACAACGCCCGGTGCCGTTGTCACCAGATCCAGATTATATTCTCTTTCCAGTCTCTCCTGAATAATCTCCAGATGCAAAAGTCCAAGAAAGCCACAGCGGAAACCAAAACCAAGGGCTACCGATGTCTCCGGTTCAAATTGTAAAGATGCGTCATTTAACTGCAATTTTTCCAGTGCGTCTCTTAGATCCGGGTACTTGGCTCCATCCGCCGGATACAAACCACAGTAGACCATAGGATTAACCTTTTTATAGCCCGGCAAAGGTTCCTTGCATGGATGCTTCTTGTGCGTGATTGTATCGCCCACGCGGGTATCTTTGACGTTCTTGATGCTAGCTGTCATATAGCCGACCATACCTGCTGAAAGTTCATCACAAGGGATAAATTGTCCTGCGCCAAAATAACCGACTTCTACAACATCCGCTGTCGCTCCTGTGGCCATCATCAGCACCTGATCTCCGGGACGAAGCGTTCCCTCCTTGATACGGCAGAAAACGATCACACCCTTGTATGCATCATACAAAGAATCAAAGATCAATGCCTGCAGCGGTGCCTTTGGATCACCGGTCGGTGCCGGCAATTTGGTAACGATCTGCTCTAAGACTTCCTCTACATTCAGACCGGTCTTGGCAGAGATCAGCGGTGCATCCTGTGCCTCCAAACCGATCACATCCTCGATCTCGTCTTTGACACGCTGTGGCTCCGCACTTGGCAGATCAATCTTGTTGATGACCGGAAGAACATCCAGATCATGATCCAATGCCAGATAGACATTTGCCAGCGTCTGCGCCTCGATTCCCTGTGCTGCATCCACCACCAGGATGGCACCGTCACATGCCGCCAGACTTCGCGATACCTCATAGTTAAAATCCACGTGGCCCGGGGTATCGATCAAGTTGAAAATATACTCTTCTCCGTCTTTTGCCTTGTAGATAATACGCACTGCCTGAGACTTGATCGTGATACCACGCTCTCGCTCCAGATCCATATTATCCAAGACCTGTGCCTGCATCTCACGATCGGTGAGCAGTCCCGTCATCTCAATGATACGGTCTGCCAGTGTTGACTTGCCGTGATCGATGTGGGCTACAATACAAAAGTTACGAATTTTGCTCTGATCTATTGCCATGAAAGTTTATCCTCCGCATTTTCTATCGAAAATTTGCTCATTTGGTAAGATTATACCATAGGAAGATGCGTCTTCTCAAGTGTGCGATTGTCCCAATAGTACATAGGCAAGGATATTAGCGAGCGGATCCATGGCATTATAGACCTCCTCAAAAGTATTGGTCTGCGCTCCCACCTCGATCAGCATGGACTTTGGGCACATATGCATATTATAGCGATAACCTTTCAAAAAGACCGGTCTGGTAAAGCCCGGATACAATTCTGCCGCTGCGATCTGCATTTGCAAGGAAGTCGCCAGATTGTCCTGCAGATTCGGATTTTGCAGATAGTCGATCGGGCCGGTCGATGTCGTTCTGCTCAGTCCATTAAAAAACATGATTTTTGCCGTCTGCTTGCCACCTACATCCGTCACCAGATGAACGTCATCCCCCACACCATCTCTATGTAGATCAATCACAACCTGTATGGTCGGATTGTCCGCCAAGACCTGCCGGATCTCCGGTTCCGCGTTGGAATAGGCATAGTCGCGCCCTTCCACGTCATATTTACCCCGATGATGCAAGACCGGGATTCCATAGGTATCCTGCAAAAGGCTTGTCAGACGATCTCCCAGTCCCATGACCGTCATCCCTTCCGATCCATCCGAGTCCACAAATCCTTCCTGTGAATGTGTATGATAGATCAAAATGACGGGTCCTCCCACATGGGTATCAATGGTCAGATCTTTTGCTAAAAGTTGCCCCGGATTCAGTTCCGTGGAATCGATCGTTGTCGTGCGGTCGATCCGATAAAAGTTTTTGACCAGATAATCAAAATCCAGCAACTTATCCCGATTGACCTCCGCCTGCTTTGTCCAAACAGGTGTCGCTGCAGCAGCCACATTTTCTGCCCCGGCCGCAGCAATCGGATCCTGTGTCTCCTCCTCATCCCCATTTGCCTTTTGCGCATCCGCACTAATTTCTATATCAGTATTTTTCGTATCATCCTGCTTGCCGGAATTTTCCATGGCAGCCAGCAGGGTCAGTTCATCTTTTTCCTCGTCTTCCCCATAAACATATGCCATAACCGGTGTTGCCAGTTCCATCTGCTGTAAAAGCAGGTCCGACAAAGATGCCTCTGTCGCTTGAAAACAGAACACCGGAACACATAATTTTAATAATTGATAATATAAAGACCACTTGACACTCACAAATTTCTCCTTTTCCCCCACGCACCAATATATGCGTTTTTTCCCGAGATATGCCTGCCTAAGCCAAAGGGGACACTCCTTATGGCAAAAGGAACGTCCCTGCGGCTAGACTCTTGGGACAAAGGTCATGTTGAGTCCTTCCGAGATCGTAAAACTCAGGCGGTTGACCGCCTCGTCAATATCTTTGGATGTCACATACATGGTATTTAACTTGGGTGAGATCAGGCTGCGCACAGAGGCTTCCATCTCCTCCGGTTCCGATTTATTTTCCTCCATGAGTCCCATACAAAAATCCGCTATGATGGTCGCTGCATCAACGACTGTCGGAATGCCGATCGCGATCACCGGGATGCCCAGATGTTCCTCGGTAATGGCATTGCGGTAATTGCCGACACCGGATCCCGGAATGATGCCTGTATCTGTGATCTGGATCGTTCGGTTGAGCCTTTTGATACTGCGCGCAGCAAGCGCATCGACCGCTATGACCAGATCCGGCTTAGTCTCTGCAACGATCCCCCGCAGGATCTCCACAGTCTCCATCCCCGTCTGCGCCATGACTCCCGGCACAATGCCGCTGATACTGCAGCACTGATCCAGTTCCACCAGATATTTTCCGAACTCCTCCAACAAATGTCTGGTGATAAACAGGTGATCGATCACTTTCGGTCCCAAGGCATCCGGCGTGACCTCCCGGTTTCCCAGACCAATAACTAAAATCTTGGCATTTCTATAGTCTTTTGGCAAAAAGGTCTTCAACTGTTCAGAAAAGATTTCCGAGATCTCCCGATGGTAACCACTGTCTTCTTCCATCATCTGATCCGCTTCGATGCTGACATAAGTTCCCCGCGGCTTTCCCAGCGTCTTTGCCGCCTTTTGTGTGTCAATGCATACTTTTGTGATGACCACATCCTCGCCCCTCTTTTTCTTCTCCACCCGGATCCCGGATACTTCCTTCCCATCCGGTCGTTTTTCCGATGTTTCCACCGCAAGGTCTGTTCGAATCTGAAACATCCCGCATCATGCCCTCGTTTCTTCAAATCTTTTCCTTATTGTTTGCACTTTTTTATGAAATATGTATTGACAGACAAGACTTACTGCTCTAAAATAATCTAGTATGTTTGTAACAGACTGTCCGTGTCCGGCTTTGTTACAACAGAGTTACTATTATTTTTATATCAAGACATTGGAGGTGTACAGATTGGCTAACATTAAATCTGCTAAGAAAAGAGTATTAGTTACAGAGATCAAGACTGCTAGAAATAAAGCAATCAAGTCTAAGGTTAAGACTTGTATCAAAAAGGTAGAAGCAGCCGTTGCTAACAAGGATAAGGAAGTTGCTAATGAAGCACTCATCGTTGCTATTTCTGAGATCAACAAGGCAACAAGCAAGGGTCTCTACCACAAGAACAACGCAGCAAGAAAGGTATCTCGTCTTACCAAGGCTGTTAATTCTATTGCTTAATTTTTTTGAACATAAACAAAAAGAAACACCAGTACCGTCATACTGGTGTTTTTCTTTACGCATTTTTCCGGGTCAACTCGCCCATTTGATCATCAGCATCTCGACTGCCAACTGGTCGTTAATCCGTCCTGTCTTTGCTCTCTCATCCAGATCTGCCGCATCTTCCAGTAAAGCCCGGATCTGCTCCATGGTAAAATTCCTTGCAAGTCCCAGATTCTTTCGCACGATAAAATCACGGATGCCCATCTTGCCTGCGATCGTCTGTACATTCATCCCCTGCGATGCCATGTCCTTCATGACGTACATCTGGTCAAACTGTCGGATGATCAGCGCCAGAATACGGATCGGCGGTTCCTTTGCCGCCAGCATATCATGATATAGATCCAATACCTTTGGCAGGTTCTTGGATGCCACAAAAGAGACCATGTCAAAGACCTTGGTATGCACCTGCTTGGTGCAGATTGCCTCCACATCTTCCAAAGTGATCCCATCCTTATCATATACATAAGAAAGAAGTTTTTCCATTTCCATATCCATGTGATCCATGGAATCATTGCTGCGCTCAAAAAACTCATTCCATGCGTCCCGCGTCATCGTCTTTCCCGCCGCCTTGACACGCGCCATCATCCAGGAGGTCAGCATCCTCTCATCCGGCATGGAAAAATCCACAGCACTGCCTGCCTTGGCGATCGCTTTGTAAGTCTTGGAACGTTTATCCACGTCACTCTCCACAAAGACCATGCAGGTTGTCTCCGGGATATTGGAAAAATAATCTGCCAAAGTCTCCTGTGAAGATTTAAAGAAACCGGAATCCTCGACCAGTACCACACGCCTGTCTGCAAAAAAAGGCATGGTATCCGCAAAACTGATGATCTCCTCTATAGAAGAATCCTTACCCTCATACTTGGCAAAGTTCATGGTATCGCCCTGCCCCATGAGGGCTTTGGTCAATTTGTCCCGATATTGTTTCTTGAGATAATCCTCATCTCCATATAAAAGATAGGCTGCTTTAAATTGTCCTGTTTTGATATCTTCATCGATTGTTTTCATGCTTATTATTATACCCGATAACGCTCGAAAAAAAAAGAGATGTGACTTGCATCACATCTCTTACTAAACGCAATTTCAATTTTAGTTGTATTTACGTTTTCTAGCAGCTTCAGACTTCTTCTTACGCTTTACGCTTGGCTTTTCATAGTGCTCTCTCTTGCGGATCTCCTGCTGGATACCTGCCTTCGCACAGTTGCGCTTAAATCTACGTAATGCGCTATCTAAAGATTCGTTCTCTTTAACTGTTACACTTGACATAGTCTTACACCTAACCTCCCTCCAGTTGGGTATTGTGCATATTCAACTGTTTGGGTAAATATCTTTGCACAGTAAAATATTATAGCATAAAATAGCGTCACGTCAACAGTTTTCTTCAGAAACTGTCAATTTCTTCAACAACAGATCAGCCCTAAGCCAACTGCCCTGCAAGCGCATCTGCTACTGCTGCGATAGCATCCGGAATGCCTGCCGGATTCTTACCGCCCGCCTGTGCCATATTTGGACGACCGCCGCCGCCACCGCCTACAAGACCTGCGATCGATTTGATCAGGTTTCCTGCATGAGCACCAGCCTTCATGGCACCATCGGTTGCCATAGCAACGAGGTTGACCTTGCCGTCCTTTGCAGATGCAAGTACGATCACGCCCTCGCCCAGTTTATTCTTGAGGTCATCGCCCAAGTCACGCAGGCCATTCATATCTACACCGTCAACAGAGGTTGCCAGAAGTTTCACACCGGATACCTCTACCACGGAATCCATAACATCACCCAAGGCACTCTGTGCTGCCTTTGCCTTTAAGGATTCATTTTCGCTCTGAAGTTCCTTGACCTCAGCCATGAGTTTTTCCAAACGCTCTACCAGATTTGCAGGCGTTGCCTTTACAGTCTTGGCTGCCTTCTGCATCTCTGCTTCCATATTTGCATAATAAGCAAGTACATTATCTCCGGTCAATGCCTCAATACGTCTGACACCGGCTGCAACACCATTTTCAGAAAGGATCTTGAATGCCATGATGTCTCCGGTATTGGCAACATGGGTACCACCACAGAATTCCTTGGAGAAATCTCCCATGGAAACGACACGAACCTTTTCACCATACTTCTCGCCAAAGAGTGCCATAGCACCTGTCTTTTTGGCTTCTTCCTGGGTCATGACCTCAGTAACGACCGGCAGATGCTCTGCGATCTTGGCATTTACCATATCCTCAACACGCTGTAATTCTTCCGGTGTCATAGCAGAGAAATGGGTAAAGTCAAATCTGGTACGCTCGCCATCCTGGAAAGAACCGGACTGTGCTACATGATTGCCCAATACTTCCTGCAAAGCCTTCTGCAATAAGTGTGTTGCAGAGTGATTGCGACAGGTGTTCATACGATTGGTCTTGTCCACAGACAGGGTCACTTCCTGTCCAACCTCGATCATGCCCTGTTCCATACGTCCGATATGACCATACTTGCCACCGACAAGTTTTACGGTGTCATCTACGATGAACTTGCCGCCATCTGTATAGATCACGCCCTTGTCGCCCTGCTGACCACCCATGGTAGCGTAAAATGGTGTCACATCACATACGATAGTTCCATTCTCGCCCTCAGCAATGCGGTCTGCAAGTTCGGATACCACCTTGCCCTCGGCATCTTCTTTTGCCGTAGCCAGTACCGTCACCTTACCGGTATCCTCCAACTTGTCGTATCCTGTAAATTCGGACGTGATGGAAAGGTCTACATCTTCAAATACAGATGCATCTGCGCCCATATAGTTGGTCACTTTACGAGCAGCTCTTGCCTTCTGGCGCTGTTCTTCCATGCAAGCCTGAAATCCTGCTTCATCATAAGAAAATCCTTTTTCTTCCAGGATCTCCTGTGTCAGGTCTACCGGGAATCCATAAGTGTCATACAACTTGAAGGTATTCTCTCCGGAAAGTTCCTTGGATCCGGCTGCAACCATGTCCTGCTCCATCTGTGCCAAAATAGCAAGGCCCTGATCGATCGTTTTATTGAACTTTTCTTCTTCTTCGGTCAGTACCTTGAAGATGAAATCTTTTCTTTCTTCTAATTCCGGATAACCGTCCTTACATTCCTCAATAACCGTATTGGAAAGATTTGCAAGGAAAGTATCCTTGATACCAAGCATTCTGCCGTGGCGTGCTGCACGACGGATCAGACGACGGAGCACATAGCCGCGTCCCTCGTTGGATGGCATAACACCGTCAGATACCAAAAATGTTGAGGAACGGATGTGGTCTGTGATCAGACGGATAGAAACATCATCCAAGGCATCTACCTGATACTTCTTGCCACAGAGTTCGCAGATGCGGTCACGGATAGCCTTCATGGTATCAATATCAAATACGGAATCTACATCCTGCATAACAACTGCCAGACGCTCCAGACCCATACCGGTATCGATATTCTTCTGCTCTAACTCACTGTAGCCACCCTTTCCATCGCCGTAGAACTGTGTAAATACGTTATTCCATACTTCCATGAAACGGTCACATTCACAACCGACCTTACAATCCGGTTTGCCACAGCCGTATTTTTCTCCACGATCATAATAAATCTCAGAACACGGTCCGCAAGGTCCTGCACCATGCTCCCAGAAATTATCACATTCTCCGGTCTCCGGATCACGATAAAAACGTGTGATCTTTTCTGCCGGCACACCGATCTTTTTGTTCCAGATTTCAAATGCCTCGTCATCCTCTCCGTAGATAGATGGGTAGAGACGATCCGGCTCCATGCCGAGAACTTCTGTCAAGAACTCCCATGACCATGTGATCGCTTCTTCCTTAAAGTAATCTCCAAAAGAGAAATTACCAAGCATTTCAAAGAAGGTCAGATGGCGTGCTGTCTTACCGACATTTTCGATATCACCGGTACGAACACACTTCTGACAAGTGGTCACACGACGTCTTGGTGGGATCTCCTGTCCTGTAAAATATGGCTTGAGTGGTGCCATACCCGCATTGATCAACAACAAACTATTGTCATTGTGTGGTACTAAGGAAAAACTCTTCATGGCAAGATGTCCCTTGCTCTCGAAGAACTCCAAGTACATTCTTCTTAATTCGTTTACTCCATACTTCTTCAACGTATCTTCCTCCGAAACTCTATTCTTGAGCAGTTGTATCTTCTGCTACTGTATTTTGCTGTGCATTCTTCGCATTTTTTCTCTTGGCTAACTTCACGCCAATCATCGCTCCACATACAGCGATGGCTACCAATATAATGAATAGTATCAAATAAGATAAAAAACTACTTACAACCATATTTCTATGCCTCCTTGCGACATGATATTTGTAACATTACTATTATATAGAACTCACCTTGGCATTTCAAGATGCAAGCACGACATCATCCTGCAAAAATTCTTCCGGCTGGTCTGCCGCACTGGTCGCCAACTGATCGCACCGCTCATTTTCCGGGTGTCCGTCATGCCCTTTGACCCAAACAAACTCCACCTGATGCGGTGCCTTTGCTGCCAGGAGTGCCTTCCAGAGGTCCACGTTCTTAACCGGCTTTTTGTCGGATTTGACCCAGTTCTTTTTCAACCAGTTATCTACCCAATGCTGATTGAAAGCATCCACCACATATTTAGAATCGGAATACAGGGTCACCTGACAAGGCTTGTTGAGCGCCTCCAGAGCACGGATGGCACCCAAAAGTTCCATGCGGTTGTTGGTGGTCTTCTTGTAGCCGCAGGACAACTCCTTTTCATGCAGATTGCCCGCACTATCTCTCACCTGTAAGATCGCGCCATAGCCTCCCGGTCCGTCAGGGTTGCCTCTTGCTGCGCCGTCTGTAAAAATTGTAACATGCATTTTCTTTTCTCCTAATTCAAGTCAAATATGATATTCTCCCGGTCAATATCGACCACCTTTTGCGAAAGTCCGACCAGTTCCGGTCTGCGCTTGAAGCGGTCGATCAGGTCATACTGCTTCCACATATGCATCGGGAATACCAGATCCACATCCATATTTTTGAGGAAGTATTCCATGCCCAGATAATAGGCATCCCCCAGACGCGGATCCAAAACCACAAATGCCAGATCAATGTGACGGTTCTTGATGCGGTTCAACTCACGTTTGTAGGCATCCCCATAAGTCTTGGTGTAAAGTTCGCCCTCCATACCGGAATTCCACCAGTGCAGATCACCGGCATGATAGATGCTCAGCCCCTCTGCCTGCACCAGATATGCCACACCGGCATCCGTCGAACGCAGTGTCTCTACCACCAGATCGCCGATCTCATACTTTTCGATCACCGATACAAAATGGATCTGCTTTTTGATCTCCGGTTCAAAGCCATTGCGCAAAAGATACGCCCGTCCCAAGCGGATATCCTTTGAAAAAATATAGGTGATCTGCGGATATTTTTCCCGCCATCGCAAGACCTCCAGAGAAAAATGATCCTTGTGGCTGTGACTGGCAAAGACATAAATATGCTTATCCGCATCCAGTTCCGGCATCTTTCCCTCAAAATGTACCGTCGGGGCGGCTTCCTTTGGGAAATAGTCAAAGACCAAGATGCTCTTATCCAGTTCCACTACAAAACACGAGTGCCAAACATAAGTAACCCGTAACATAATCTGTCCTCTTCCTTCTTTATTTCATACGCCCGATAATGGCATTTGCCTTGGCGTAGATCTCTTTGGGATCAAAACCGATCTCAAACTGTCCGTTTTCATATAGAATACGTCCGTTTACCATGGTCATGATCACATTCTGCTTGCTGCCACTATAAACGATATTCTTTGCAATATCGTTTTCCGGCTGCATATTAGGCTGCATCAGATCGATCATGACCATGTCCGCCTTTTTGCCCACGGCAAGACGATCGCAGTCTGCCAGTCCCATACACTGTGCACCTGCCGCCGTTGCCATATAAAGTACCTCTTCTGCCGGAACACAAGCCGCATCCTGCTCCTTTACCTTGGCAAGTGCACTCGTAAGGAACATTTCCCGGAACATATCCAGGCAGTTGTTGCTCGCCGGACCGTCTGTGCCGATGGCAAGCGCGATCCCCTCATCCAGATAACGCTTGATCGGTGCAATGCCACTGGCAAGTTTTAAATTGGATGCCGGATTGGTCACAGCAGTCAGATGCCTTTTCTTAAAGATCTCAAAATCGCCATCCTCCATATGGATACAGTGATAACCACCTCCGCCATAGGTATACATACCAAGAGCATCCGTCAGACCGGTCGGCGTCATGCCCCATCTTTCCTTGCATTCTTTTACCTCAAGCGCCGTCTCAGCATTATGCAAAAAGACAGGAGACTTGACCTTATTGGCAAGTGCTGCAAGCCCTTCCATGCGGTCTCTTGAGGTCGTATATTCTGCGTGAAAACCAAGGATAAAGGAAGCCAATTCTCCCACCTCGTTCACACGATAATAGTCTTCTTCCAGTTCTTCCAGACTGCTAGAGAAGTTATTAAATCCTGAGGTCTGCACCGTTCGGAAACCGCAATCGATCGAAGCCTTAGCATTTGACTCCGGGAAGAAATACATATCAAAATTCGCGGTGATGCCACTCGTTAGGTATTCCATAATACCCAAAATATCAAGCCAGTAAATATCATCTGCCGTCAGTTGTCCCTCTCTTGGGAAAACAGCCTCATTTAACCAGCGCTGCAAAGGCAGATCATCTGCGTAAGAGCGCAGGAAGGTCATTGCCGTATGCGTATGCGCATCCTTAAATCCGGGCATCAAAAGATTGCCTTTGGCATCGACCTCACGATCCCAGATCACGATCTCGTCCTCAGTAAAAACATGCGACAGATCCCTGCCATCCCCGATATAGCAGATCTCATTATCCTTGACCCACAATTCTCCTTCTTTGATCTCAAATCCATGACCCTGTCCCGGCAAGAGCATCTTTGCATTGTAAAAACGTATATTCATTCCCCTAAATATCCTTTCTCCTATTTTATCGGATCCTTAAATCCCCGTTGGATCCGTCCTTATTTACTCGCTTCATGCATATGACCGATGGCGCAGGTCACAAGTGCAGAAAAATCACGCTCGACAGTCTTGCCGGCTTCGATCACTTCTTCCTCGGTCAGAGGGTGTGGCGAGATTCCTGCCGCCAGATTGGAAATACAAGAAACTCCGGCGATCTTCATGCCCATATGATTGGCAGCGACGGCTTCGCAAGCCGTACTCATACCTACAGCATCTGCCCCCAAAACGCGGCACATACCAATCTCTTGCGGCGACTCATAATTTGGTCCCGGCAACTGGATATAAGTACCCTCCCGCAAAGGAATATCCAACTGGCAGGCGGACTTGCGGATGATCTGCTGCAAGTCTTCATCATAGATATGGCTCATATCCGGGAAACGATTTCCCAATTCTGCGATATTGGCACCGCGCAGTGGCGACGGCACAAAAGTCGCGATCTGCCCGGTGATCATCATCAAGTCTCCCGCAGAAAATCCCTGTTTGATGCCACCTGCTGCATTGGTCAAAAATAAGATCTCTGCCCCCATCATCTTCATCAGACGGATCGGTAGCACCACATCCGTCATATCATAGCCCTCGTAATAATGCACACGTCCCTGCATAGCAACGACCGACGCACCCTCAACATAGCCAAAGACAAACTGTCCGACATGTCCCGGTGCTGTCGATACCGGAAATCCCGCAATATCCCCATATGGGATCCTCTCGACCACTTCCATTTTGCTTGCGTAATTGCCAAGCCCGGAACCAAGTACCAATGCTATTTCCGGGGTGAACGGAATGCGCGTACGAATGCTTTCATAGCAGGCACACAGTTTTTCATATACTGGATTCATCCCTTCTCCTCCACTTTTCATCTTCTTCAAATTTACTTCTAAGTCTAACATAAAAAAAGAAGCCGGGCAATACTGCCCGACCTCTCGTCGTACTTATCGTATCTTGTTACAAAGTAAATTACTTTGCTGCTCTTGCCATAGCCTGCTCGTAATCTCTTGTACCAACCCAGATATCGTTCTTGTATGGGTTCTTCTTCTGCTCGATAGATCTCTTGATGATAACAGAAATACAGATTACGTTTGCTACAAGTGCAAGGATTGAAACAACACCCTGTGCTGTTGGGTTTGCTGTGATTCCCATGTCAGCGATAACTTCGTTAGAAGTATTTACGCCACTGTTGTAAACAGCGATTGCCTTGTCATAAAGATCAAGCGCTGAGTATCCCTTTGCTGCTGCTCCACCGTAAACGGATGGAAGAACTGAGAAAGTCTTGCTCAACTGGAATAATGGGAATACCTGAGCGAACATACACCAGATTGCAAGTGTGTTAGCACGGTTCTGGATCCAACCACCCTTGTTCCAAAGTGCGTTAGCAAATGTAGGAGCAAGAAGAAGTGCAACACCACAATACCATGTATGTGTAGGTAAGTTAGCATATGTATACTGGAAGTTCCAAATATCGTATGCAACGATGAACCATACAGTCATATCAGGCCACAACATATCTTCTGTGTTCTTATCCTTTGATGAGTAGATTCCCCACCAGCCTGTCATACAGAAGATATTGATGAGACCAGCGATAGCGTTGAGTACGTTCCACCATCCACCATAAAGGAATACACCTTCGTTGGATGCCCACCAAGCACCTGAAAGGTCGCCTGTGATTGCGAAAGCATGTACTGCTGACTCAAGGTCAGAAACAACTGCGATCATGATGTTGGCTGCTACGATCAACCATGGGAATGGCTTGAACCAATCTTTGGCACCAATGCCCCACTTGTACTTGATCATCATGAAGCCGACACATCCGATATCTGCTGCATAGAGTTTGAAGTAATGGAACCATCCATCCATGTACTCCATAGTTGTATTGGATGCACCGCCAAATGCGCCTAAATGCATACCAATAAAGTAAACTGTCAGAATGATTGGAATGATAACGAAAATTAAGATTCCGCCGGCCTTTGTACGACGACCGATCTCATTCATGATAATGAGTCCTGCAAACACAAGTACCCAGCCTAAAAGCTGTGTAGCAGATGTGCTGCCGTAAATCTGAAACAACATAATTACATTCCTCCCTTACTTGTATTTATACGTTGTTCTTTCTTGAGGACTTATCCCTCATTTCGTTATGATTTTAACACTTAGTTTATATAATTTCAAACTTTTTTAATAAATATAAACAATCTTCCTCATGGACTTAAAACTGTGTAATAATTTGTCAAAATTAGCACCTATATAATAATGCAAATCAATCCACCATTGTTATCATTTACGATCTTTTGCATGGTGTCCTGCAGTTTCAACTGGCATTCGTCATCCATGGCAGCAATCTTGCTGCGCATACCGTCCTCCATCAACTCACCGACCGACTTGCCGAAGATACTGGTCTCAAAGACACCCTCCTTCGTCTTTTGTCCCTCCTTGATATAGTCGATCAGATCCCGTGCCTGCTGCTCACTGCCTACGATCGGTGCGATCTCTGTCTCGATATTCGCACGTATCATATGAATGGATGGTGATAAAGCTTTCATCTTGACACCAAATTTATTGCCATGGCGGATGAGTACCGGTTCTTCCATAGTGATGTCGGATAGTTCCGGAGATACCACCCCATACCCCTTTTGTTCTACGGACTGCATGGCATCTGCTACCTTTTCGTAGGATCTGCGCAAACTTGACAGATTGCCGATGTAGGACAAAAGTTGATACTCGCCTGTGATCGGCATGCCAGCCAGCTGTGAAATATTTTCATAGTAGAAAGATTCCTCCAGACTGATAGAAATAACGATCCGTCCGGTCGCCAGATCTACCTGTGTCAGCCTTGTCTTTTCTATATAATCTTCCGGTTGGGAAAAATCAATGGCAAAAATATCCCTTACTTTTGTGGTATCTACTAAAATCCTTTTTGCATAAGAGGCAATACTCTGTTTGATCCCATGGTCTGCCGGCAGCATTTCCACCCACTTGGGAATGGAAAAAGAAATCCCACTGACCGGAAATTCATATAAAACACGCGATAAAAGTTCTTCAAAGTCCTTTTTGACCATCTGCTGACAATTCATTGGAAGCACACTGCACTGATACTCTGCCTCTAGGTCTTCTGCCAGTTTTTTTGTCTCATCGCTGTATGGATGCCCGGAATTTACAATCATGACATAAGGCTTTCCGATGGCACGCAATTTTTCTACGGTACGTTTTTCTGCCTCCACAAATGCCTCACGATCCAACTCGCCAAAGGTACCATCACATGTCACGACCACTCCTATCGTAGCATGGTCCGAAATGACTTTTTCTGTTCCGATCGCAGCCGCCTTTTCAAATGGAATCTCATGGGCTGACCATGGTGTTTTTACCATGCGTTCCCTATCTCCCTCCATAGCCCCCTTAGCTCCCTGAATCAAAAAGCCCACGCAATCGATCAGACGGATCTTGCAGGTAATGTCATGTTCCAATTCGATCTCCACCTGCTCTTTTGGAACAAACTTGGGCTCTGTCGTCATGATGGTACGCCCTTGTGCCGATTGTGGCAATTCATCTACCGTGCGTCGCAAGGCATTTTCCTCTTTGATGTTCGGCAACACCATCTGCTCCATGAACTGTTTGATAAAGGTAGATTTGCCGGTACGCACCGGGCCCACAACTCCTATGTATATCTCTCCGTTTGTCCTGCTTTGTATATCGTTATATAAAGAAAATCTTGTTTCTTCCATAAGAAAAAGCCCCTCCCATATTTACTCTAATATATGGGATGGGGCTTACATTTATGAATCAATCTTGTAATTATTCTTGCCACTGCGCTTGACATCATAAAGAGCGCGGTCTGCTCTGGCGAGTAACTGGTCATAATTCTCCATGGCATCGTCTGTCGCACGGCGGATGGCGATGCCCACGCTACAGGAAAATGGCTGTCTGCCATCCGGCGCACGCATGGCTCTGGTCTGCTCCATGACACGCTCAACACTCATCAAGGCATCCGTAATATCTTTTTTCTTGAGTAACAAAAAGAACTCATCGCCGCCAAAACGCCCGGCGATATCATCTGCTCCGATCGAATGACGCAGGATCTTGCCAAAACTGCGAAGGACCGCATCCCCTGCCAGATGTCCGTAAGTATCATTGACCATTTTAAAATTGTCGAAGTCTAAGATCAGCATCACGCAATCCGACTGTGGATGGGCACGCATAAACTCCTTGCAGAGGAACTCTGTACTCGCCTTGTTGTAGGTTGAAGTCAGACGATCCATCATACCCATACGGCGGAGGCGCTGCTTTGCCTCGTTCTCACTGGCGCGGTAAGAGTATAAGATCTTTGCCACATATCCTGCAAGAACAATACCAAAAATACAACTAAAGAGATCCACAGAAAAGACCCCCACAGACTTACACAAAAAAGATGCCAGTATATAGACCACCATCTCTACAAATACCAAGCCCAATGCCTGATAAAAGGTATAGGTAAATGCCACGATAAATGCTACAGCCATCGGCATATAGTAGACTGCCGGCTGGTTCATCTCAATCGGCACGATACTCATGATCCCGGCAAAGGTCATCACATACAACTGAAAGACCTTGCAGACGATTGAAACTTCCTTGTAGGATCTCGTCTTTTTGCCATAACGGATGATAATGATCGGCAGTACAACAATATGTACAACGACGGCTCTGGCATAAACATCTGTGACCTGCCATTCTGAAAATACGGTCAGAGATGCCAGAAGATATCCGATAACGACCACAAAATAAATAATATTCAGTGCAAACAGGGTCTTTTGGTTGTTCTTGACAACACTGGATCTGTTTTCCTCAATGTAATCAATGCTCTCCTGCTGCACACGATCCTTGATCTTGTATAGTAATTCCATCAAATTCCCCCTATTGACGTTTTCCCCCCTATTTTTATATCATACCCCTAAAGGTGTCTTTTGTCATGTAAAACTAATCTAAATGTGGCATACGAAGTGCCCCCGGCAGACACCGGAAGATCACATCCGTCTGGTCGCCGCAGTCCTCACCATCCGCATGTACCACCATGGGCTTGTCAAAAATGACATGCAGTTCCTCGGCTTCTACGATCTCGAAGCCCCGGATCTTTTCGTGCTTGCCTGCGATCAAAAACGGGAAGGCACACAGGCAGAGAAAGCGCGGTATGCCATAGACCAGACAGGCAGATAACTTGCCGTCGTGCGCATCCGCAGAGGGTGCCATGGGAACGCCGCCTCCCTCACAAGGAAAGTTCATGGCGGCTGTAAAAATGATATTTTTCATGGAAAATTCCCTGCCATCCTGTAATAGGACCCTGCCGGATACAAAAGGTGCACGGAAAAGTTCTGCAACGGTAAGCAGTCCATAGGTCAGTTTTCCCAGATGAAAACGGTTCAAAAAGACCTTGAGCCGCGAAGTCAGCGCTTCCCTACAGACTGCGGCATCAATACCAGCGCCTGCACTGATGGCAAAGCGTCTCGTATGGCCGCCGCAACAGACCTGCCCCAGATCAAAAGTATCCTCTGTCTCCGATGCCAAGATCTGTTTTAAAATAACTGCCGGTTCTGCCGTAATATGTAAGCCTCTGGCAAAATCATTGGCTGAGCCAAGCGGCAGATAACCGAAACTGACCTTGGAAAGATCCCGAATACCGTTTAGAACCTCATTGACCGTGCCATCCCCTCCGGCAACCACCAGAAAATGATATACATCATCTGCAGTCAAATCTTCGGCGATCTTTGTCGCATGACCAACATATTCCGTGATGTGAACCCGGTAAGAGACCTGTTCTTTTTTTAAGATCTCTTCCAGAGACTCCCAGATCTCCTTGGCCTTTCCTGTCCTAGAATGTAAATTGACAATAAAATCGTATGGTTTATCCATTTGTATCCCTCTTGTATCTTCTCATTTGAATTATAGAGCCAGACATGATAACATACATATGCACCTTCGCATCCGCAAGTTGCTTTGTTACTATCATTTTACTATAAATAAGTCAGGAATAAAACTATGTTTAATAAATCACTTTTCTTTCAAAAATATGAGCACAATGTCAGACGTTTCAACTCTACTTTGCGTTGGCTCTTAGTCTCTGTGCTCATCGGGATCGTTGTCGGTCTGATCAGCGGATCCTTCGGCTATCTCTTACAGGCAGTGACGGCTTTTCGTCTTAGCCATGCCTATCTCCTGTTCGGACTGCCTTTCGGTGCCGTGGTGATTGTTGCCATGTACCATCTGATCCTGCATGAAAAAGATCCCGGAACCAATTTGGTCATCTCTGCAATCCATTCCGATGACCGCATTCCACTGCGCATGGCTCCCCTCATCTATATCAGCACCATTTTGACCCATTTGGTCGGTGGTTCTGCCGGACGAGAGGGTGCTGCCCTGCAACTGGGTGGCAGTATCGGAAATGCCTTTGGTGAATATCTGGGATTTCATGAGAAAGAAGACCGCAACATTATGATCATGTGCGGTATGAGTGCTGCCTTCTCTGCTCTTTTCGGAACACCAATCGCTGCCACTGTCTTCTCCATGGAAGTCGTCAGCGTCGGGATCATGCATTACGCAGCCCTGCTCCCTTGCGCGATCTCCTCTCTGATCGCGCGTACCATTGCCCTGTATGTCTTTGGCATTGCATCGCCGTCCTATGAGATTCTGGAACTGCCAGTCTTTGACCTAAAGACCGGATTGATCATTTCCGGTTTTTCCGTCCTCTGCGGACTGCTCAGTATCTTTTTCTGCATCTCTTTGCACAAGACCAGCGCACTCTATCAGAAATTGTTTGCCAATCCTTATCTGCGTGCCTTTGTCGGCGGCTGTGCGGTATTGGCACTGTCCTTTGCCGTTGGCGGCATTGACAACCAGACCTACAACGGCACCGGTACATCCATGATCACGTTTTGTATGGCGGGAGACATCTCTTCCCTCGCCTTTTTGTTAAAGATCCTCTTTACGGCACTGACCCTCGGATGCGGTTATAAGGGCGGTGAGATCGTACCTACCTTTTTCATCGGAGCTGCCTTCGGGTCTATGTTTGGCAACCTGATCGGATTTTCGCCATCCCTTTGTGCTGCTGTCGGTATGGGCGCACTTTTTTGTGGCGTGACCAACAGCCCGATCACATCCCTTCTCATCTGCTTTGAATTGTTTGGCTTTGAAGGTACGCCTTTCTTCCTGCTTGCCATCGGCTTTAGTTATACCGTGTCCGGTTACTACAGCCTTTACAGCAGCCAGAAGATCGTCTACTCCAAGTACAAGTCCAACTTCATCGACAAGAGCGCCAAGTAAGCAGGGGCAGATGCGGGATAGATGCAGGTTCCGCAGGGGCGCTCCGGATGGTGCAGGCATCTTGTATCATATAAAAACATTGGAGCCAATTCGTCGCATCTCTGAAAGAGGTCATTTGTTTGATGCGGAACTGTCTCTTGCACGGCTTCGACAGCCGACAGGATGTGTCCGTCGCTTTTACTCCTCTGTCATGAAGTAGAGCCTTGACGCATAGTCCGGGAAGTGACGGACTTCATCACTATAACCGGTTCCCACAAAGGACTGCTTCAGTTTCACACCATCGTACATGATGGAATCTCCACTACACAGATAGTCTTCCGTCTCTCCATCCATCTTGACAAACTTGGCAAGTACATTGTGTACCAGTGAATCCGGTTTTACATGGATCGGTGCTGCCGTATTGACCAGATCACCAAATTCCTTGATATTATACTTGCGCGGCAGACCGACAAAATGATATATCTTTGCCGGGTCCAGACCTCTTGCCTGATATTTTTTAAACATGGTATTTGGCTGCACTTCTCTTTGCATGATCATACCGATAGCCGTCTTTTTATCCTGAGATACCACATTCCACTGGTAATGATTTCCGCTTTCTACCCGGTAAAAATTGCCAAATTGCCAGACATTTCTGTATTCCTTATAAAGCGCGATCTGCGCCTTAATGCTCTCCAGATCTTCTTTTGACATATCACACAGATTACATTCATAGCCCAGTACCCCAAAGGATGCCACTGCAAAACGGGACTCCAATGGTGTCACGCGCAGGGTCTGGTGGTTCGGGCATGCCGATACATGCGCAGATACGCAGGACATCGGATAGCCATAAGAATAGCCATTCTGAATGTCCAAGCGGCATACGGCATCCGTATTGTCACTCGCCCAGATCTGTGGGAAATAGCAGAGCATACCCAGATCAAAACGATTGCCGCCTGCTGCACAGCCCTCAAACAGGACTTCCGGGAACGCCTGTGTCAGTTCCTTAGCCAAACGATAGACCCCCTGAATATAACGGTGTGCTACTTCCTGCTGTCTGTCCTTCGGCAGATACTGTGAATAATAATCTGAGATAATACGGTTCATATCCCATTTTACATAAGCGATATTGGCAGAGCCGATCACCTGCTTCATCTGCTCGATCATATGATCTACCACTGCTGGATTGGCAAAATCAAGCACGCGCTGATTACGTCCTTCGGAATGATCCTTGCCCGGGATCTCCATGCTCCACTCCGGGTGTGCACGGTAAAGGTCACTGTCTGTGTTGACCATTTCCGGCTCGATCCAGATACCAAAAGCCAATCCCAAATCATTTACCTTTTTGCAAAGCCCTGCCACACCGTTTGGCAGTTTTTTGGTATTTGGTGTCCAATCGCCAAGAGCACGTGTATCGTTGTTACGTTCTCCGAACCAACCGTCATCCATGACAAAGAGTTCCACGCCAACGTCTTTTCCCATCTTTGCCAGACGCAAGAGGCTAGACTCTGAAATATCAAAATAAGAAGCCTCCCAACTGTTTAGCAATACCGGACGTTCCTTATGCTGCCAACTTCCTCTTACCACATGTTCTCTGACAAAAGGATGCATATGGGCGCTCACACCGGAAAATCCCTCATGGGAAAATGTCATGACCGCCTCAGGCGACTCAAAAGACTCCCCCGGTGCCAGTAAAAACGCAAAGTTGGTCGGATTGATACCGGTAACGATACGTGTCTTTTCAAAACTATTGACCTCGACAGCCTCATAATGATTTCCACTGTAAACCAAGTTAAAACCATAGCAATCGCCCATAGTTTCTGATGTATCCGGCTCGCTTACCATAATAAACGGATTGCAGCGGCTAGACGAAGATCCCGTATAGGACGCATTGACGAACTTACCGATATTGACAGTCGTATCATAGCGGTTCATTTCCTTGGTCCAGCCGCCATGGAAAGAGGTGACGACATAACCGGACTGATTGAGATCTAACTGCATGCTCATAAGGCGTGTCAGACGTACTGGCTTATCCGATTTATTGATAAACTTGGCAGAACGCGTGATGACATCTTCCCTTGGAAATACGCTATAGACCAGTTCCAACAAAAACCCCTCATTCTTATCGTGCAGATGCACCACGAGTTGTTCCGCTTCTTTGAAAACATCATATGTACTCGGCAGAGTCTCAAGTGCCGCTTTTCCCTTCTTCTCTACCGCATCCACAAAGACAAAATCCGTCGTAGAACTGCCGTTGTCACAGATCACCTCAACAAAAGGTTCGCGGATATCGCCCTTGCCGTAGCCGGAAACTTCCAGACACATATCTTCTAAGGTAAAATTCAAATGTTCCTGATCGTAGGCAATGGTATTTCCCGGAGCAAAGGCATGCTTTTCTACGAGACTGCTGCCATCCCCCAAGGAAATCTTTCTTCCATAATACAAATGTTCTAACTGTCCTGTCTCCATCACACGAAAAGCATAGGTCGTATGCAAGGTGTGCAGGGCATAAAAACCATCCCGAATTTCTATCATAGTTCTCTTACCTCCTAATCCTTTTAGTCCAAAACGACTCTCCTATCATTATAATAGGAAAGCCGCTCAGATTGCAAAATTTAATTGTTTTTATGCTTCTTTTCTGCCATGTAATTCTGCAGTGATCTCATCCATCTTCTTATCTGTCAGGATATACTTCTTGGCAAATATAACTGCGCCGATGACCAGAACAATGATCGGGATCAAAGTCATGGAAAAACGTAAGCCCATTCTGGAACTTGCTTCGATCGGTTTTACGACAACCGCTTCCTTATCACTGCTGATATGGAAGATGTAAAGTACCATGGAAGATACGAAACCGGCAATACCGGAAGCAAGTTTTACGACGAATGTCTGCATAGAGAAGATAACGGATTCATCTCTTCTGTGATTTTTTAATTCACCGTAATCTACTGTGTTTGCCAGGAAGATCGTGATAATAACATTTAACACACCTACCGCAGACATGATGAGTGCTGCCGGGATCAAAAGCCATGCCACATTGGTTGCGCCTGCAAGAGAAACAACAATGATAATAATGTAACCAACGATTGCCATACCAAAACAAGTATAGAAGATCTTGACCGTATCCATGAACTTTCTTAAAAGTGGGAAGAACAACATCATGGCAAGAATCTGGAATCCGCCGCCTACCATATTAAATAAGGTAAAGTCGCTCTGATATGAATTTGGGCTAAAATCATATTTCAAGAAGAAGTAAACAAGCTGCTGTGTAATATAAAGTGCTGTGTTGATCATAACGATCGCAACAACGACCGTCATTGCCTGATCGTTTTGTACCAAAGCCTTGAACATATCCTTGATAGAAGCAGCCTTCATATCAACAGTTGATTTTTCTTTGATGCAGAAACATGTGATGCAGATAAAGATCACAAACAGTACAGCAATGATAAGGGCGAACTTGCTATAGCCCAAACGGTTAATCTCATTGTCTGTGGTTCCGCCACACATTTTACCAAGAGCAGCAACACTCATAACCGTGATAATGGAAATGAGGGCTGAACCTACGCCTGCACAAGAACGGGCAAAAGCAGATAAACTCTCTCTTTCCTTACCTGACTCTGTAAAAGCAGGTACCATTGACCAATATGGAATATCCATCATAGTATAGGTCATTCCCCAGAGGATGTAAGTAACAGATGCATAGGCAACCAGTCCTGCGCCATCTAATTCCGGTGGAATAGAAAACATCAGGTACAGGATCACTGCATTTGTGATGGTACCGATCAAGAGCCACGGACGGAACTTACCCCATTTTGTCTTGGTCTTTGCTACGATAACCCCCATGATCGGATCGTTAAAAGCATCAAATACACGCGCTACCATCAAAAGAACGGCGATCGCAGCTGCGCTGATTCCCATAACATCCAAAAAATAGATGGAAATATAAGACGCAGACAACATATAGACCATGTCTTTTCCAACGGCACCAATACCGTAGGCAAATTTCTCTTTGCCATTCAATTTCTTCTTTTCTTCCATTTTAGAAACCTCCTTAAAAACCCCTTTAATTATTTATTCTTCTCTTTTAAGCCCATAGCGATCTCTACCACTTTATATGCACCGTCATAAAGACCAACGGACTTGTTCAACTTGATACTGTCGCACATTTCTCCCAGCAGTTTGTCATCTTTCATAAAAATGTCGATCATCTGCAAAGTGTGTGGGATATCGCGACATTCTAGTGTTCCGTCTCCCATCTCTGCGGAATGGATGGCTCCCCACATTTCATGCTTTCCGACACGCTTGATAAAGAGTTTTGGCACCGGATAAAAAGCAAGTTCACTTGGCTTTGTCACAAGCACATCCGCACTGCGCATCAAAAGGTTGGTACAATATACGGCTTCAAAAATATTTTCATGATAGAAAGCATGGATACCTGTCACCTCACCGGTCAGTGCTTCTTCCGCAAACTTTGTTGTTGCCTCGAACTCATTAAAGTGCTCGGTTGCTACGCCTGCCATTTCCGGGATCTCTTTTGAAAGATCATCCCAGACATTCTTGTAATCTCCGACATTAACATAAAGGGCTGCCTTGTTATCCTTGATCATTGGAAGCAGGTATTTGATAATGGCGGCAAAAATCTCTTTCTGTGCGCCTGCGCCACCGATGGTAAGAAGGAAACGCATTGGTGCTCCCTTTACCTTTCTTGCCATTCTCGCATCGCAATCTGCCTCGATATTGGATACCAGTTCATGATCAATATAATGTCCGGTGTAAACCAGATCTTCATTTGGCATTGCCTTGCAGACCTCGTCGCCATTCATGCCGTTACAGATACGGTAGCCCATGTATGCATTTTTACACTGGATGGTATGCACGCTTCCCTCTGCAAAATGCAGTGCCATTGGCCAGTTATCCGGAATGGCATTGACAACATTTTTCATGCCTGCATGAATGGCTGCCTGTGCCGGCCATACGTGTGTACCGATCACCGGGATATCCTTTGGCACATTACGGTAAACCGGAGCCATCAGTTCTGCATTCTTCTGATCAGATGCATTGTACTTCAACTGACGGAAGGTCTCATAGTTGGTCGGTTCCCAGACCAGTTTGTTAAAGAGTGCATTTTTTGAAAGGCGAGAGCCCAAAGAATAGAGATCATTCTGTGCACTGATAACCTTGGTACAAGTAGTCTGTGGATAGCCGTTGAGATCCATCCAGTATGGAGTATAACCCATGGCTTTTGCAGCGGATGCCATTGCCATGGAAATGCGGTAATGACCGAACCCCATACGAATATTTCCAACAATAATACCCTTTTCATGGTCAAATTTTTCCGGGCTGTCTCCCTTTTTTAAAAGGATGTCATAGACACCAAGTGAATCGCCGATGTGCTCATTCTTCTGAATGTAGATCGGGTAATCTACATTGGAGTCATCTCCAAACTTCTTGATAAATTTTTTCTTGGATTTGACAGCGTTCTTGTAGACCTTGTCGCTCATGACATTTCCAAAGATTACTTTCGATTTTTCTTCCATATTAATTATCCTTCCTTGAACTTTGAACTTCTAATTTGATCGTGACCGGCTCCAAGCCTGCGCACTCTATCGTGACAGATGCTTCTCCCGGTTTCCCCATGGATTTTATATAAAGCCCTGTGGCTCCTCCGCGAAGCGGTACTGCATTGGGACCGATCAGTTCGACCGGACCGCTCGTTGTGACAGAAAGTGCTTCCTGCATATAATAAAGTTGATTGCCATATTCATCGACGGCTCGCACGCGTGCCTCTATAACATCATAGGTAACATCTTCCACCAGTGTCGTTGATGACAGGCTCACTGCCAAAGATTCTTTTTTCATCGGTGCCTTGATCAGGGATCGGACAACCTTGCCATCCTTGATTGCGTCAAAGCGATACTGTTTGGACTCGCCACCCCAATCGCCTACATATTTATTGTAGAGACCTGCCGCATCGTTTGGATTCATATGATAGATACAGAACAACTGAAAAACATTCCAGACAAGTTTGGGCGTGATCTGCATACCATGCATTGCCACATGGTTCATACAATCCTTGACGATCTTTGCCTGCCTCTTGGAATATCCTTCTTCTTTTGCAATGGCATCCCCCACATAATCATCGATCAGGATCGGCCCATGTTTTAAATTCTGATACTTGGAATCCGTCTGCCTGTATTCCTTGACCAGGATGTTATTCTTATACATCCGCACACTGTCTGCATTGGAGATCAGATAGGTATCGCCTCGGTTACAAGCCGGATGCTCGCCAATATCCATGGTCGAAGACAATTCTAGTACCGGATTTTTATCTTCCTGACTTGCATAGATGGCGGCTGCCGGTTTTGGATTTCGGAACATATCCAAAACGCCGTGATAACAGATGCGGTCTCCGCTGCCAAAGTCCTTATGGGTGTTGTAGTCAAACATGCACCAGCCAAAGGAACCTGCGATATCCTCCTGTCCTGCAACGGCATCAAGGACATTCGCATGGCGGATCATATGCTCGCGTCTGTGCTCTTCCCAATCAAACATTTTGGTCGGATACATGTGTCCATTGTACTCTGTGATCAGATATGGCTTTTCTGCATCAGAAGTGACATTTTTCTTTGGCTCACAACCGGCATTGGCACCACTATGGACAAAATCGTTGTATGTGTAGACATCCTCCAGAAGATGACTCTTTTTTATAACACGGACACCGCCGGTCTGTCTCGTATCATCCAATGCATGTGCCGTAGCATTGGTCCTCTCATAAAAAGCATCATTATCCTGCGACTCGTTGATACGTACACCCCAAAGGATAATGGACGGATGATTGCGGTACTGCACAATCATGTCTTTGACATTTTCCACTGCCTGATCCTGCCAAGCCTGACCACCGATATGCTGCCAGCCCGGCATCTCTGTAAAGACCAAAAGTCCCAGTCTGTCGCAGGCATCCATAAAGTAGTGTGACTGCGGATAGTGTGACGTACGCACAGCATTGAGTGCAAGTTCCTCCTTTAGGATCTTGGCATCCAGCCGCTGCATGGATGCCGGCATAGCATAGCCAACATAGGCATAAGATTGATGGCGGTTCAGACCACGGATCTTAACCTTTCTGCCATTTAAATAAAAGCCGTCTTTTTTAAATAGTGCTTCTCGAAATCCGATCGTAACCTTCTTTTCGTCCACGACCTGCCCCCGATAAAGCAACTGAGTGGTAACCTCATAGACCTTTGGGCTTTCGATGTCCCAGAGCATGACATCCGCAACCGATGTGCTAAAGGATGTCGTTGCAATCGGAGTTTCCAAAACGACCTGATCATCCACGATCTGACGGATGCCGACCTGACCGGCACTGATTGCTTCCTGTGCTTGATTCGAATAAGTAACTTCCGATGCCAAGATACCGGATACCTGCATCTTTGCGATTGCCTTTGCATCCATGCCCTTGGTCGTCACAGTCTCTGCAAACTTTGGTTTTAAGAAAATATCTTCTATATAAATAGGATTCTTTACTTCCAGATAAACATCACGATAAATACCGCCATAAGTCATATAGTCGATCACAAATCCAAACGGCGGCTGATCCAGCGTCTCATTGGAGTCTACCCGCACCGTCAAAAGATTGTCTGCGCCATAGTTCAAGGTTTCTGATATGTCGATCGTAAAGGCGGTATAACCACAATGGTGTTCTGCCATCTTTTTGCCATTGACATAAACCTCTGCCTCATGTCCTACCGCCTCAAAAGTCAAAAGCAGGCGTTTGCCCTGCCAGCCTTCCGGTGCGTATAAGATCTTTTGATAGCAGGATACCATCTGATAGGTATGCTCATCAAAATAATGAAAAGGTGTTTCCTTACAGGTGTGTGGCAAGGAAACAGTCTGTGTCAGGGAGACATCCATGGTGTCAGCAATCATGTCCTCTGTAAATTCTTCGGTAAAAAACCAGTCTCTCATCAAATAGATGCGATCTTTCATATTTGCCACCTCTTTCTATTTATGTACCACAATACCATCGACCATGATGGTCACAAGTTCTTCTAAGGCTTCCATGTAGTCGATCTCCTCACGCTCGAGTTCGTCCCCCATAATGAAGCGTTCCACCGCAGACTCAAATACTAATTGAAAAACGCGGAAATCGATCGGACGGATCAGTCCTTCCTCGACGCCCTGTTCCAATAAGCGATTGGTCATCTCCCAGCCGCTCTCCAAACGCTGTCTGACACGTTCATAGACTTCCGGGTGCTTATCGCGCAAAACATAAAACTGGGTGAAATCAAAATCCGTATAATTCTCCGGCATCACACCTAAGATCTTGCGGATCTTTTGTAATAAGGACAAGTGCTTATCCTCCATGACCAAGGCTTCGCTTTCCTTAATATAATCAAAGACGTAATCGACCATTGCTATCAAAAGTTCGTTCTTGTCGCGAAAAACGGTATAGATCGTTTTCTTGCTCATGCCGAGTTCCGATGCCAACTCGTCCATGGTAAATTTCACTCCCTGCTTTTCTACAATATGTAAAGCACCTTCTATAATACGTTTCTCCATCCCGTGTCCTCCCTTTTCCTCTTTAGGAAACCAGAAAACTAAAATCAGTTTCTTCGTTTCCTATATTGTAACACCGGTCTTCTCCTACCGCAACATAGCATATATGACAAATTTATTCCCCCTTTTTTGGCAATTATTTCAAAGACTAAATTTTTATGCAAAATGTACGAATTCCTCGTTTTCTTTTTCACAGTCCCCCATCTTTCTGTAATCAATATTGTATTTATGCACAATTTATACACATTGGTATTGTGCAGTTTTACTATAGTATTTTCTCCTTCCTTTGTTATTTTGCTCGTAAATCGTCCTATTTTTATGCATATTACACAAATTTATCATAATGTTTTTGTTGACATTCCCCATAGCCAGTGCTATAGTAAGGTCATCAAAGGAAATGACCTTTGAAAAATAAAAAACAAAAGGAGATGACAGATATGTACAACGAATTTGATGCTTTCGGCAAACTCTTTAGTGAGTACAACAAATACGCTAATGAAACAAGCGCAAATGGTCAGCAGCCAGTATCACTCTTAAAATTTGCTTTCGGACAGTTCTAAGAGATACAAAAAGCAACAGTATGATTTGATTAAATTTTAAAAGCATGATTTGAAAGGAGATATGAATTATGGAATTCTCAAATAGTCTTGGATATGTAGTTTACAACTACAATAAGTATGTAGAGGCACAGGAAAAGAACGGCGAGGAAGCAGTATCATTCTTCAAGTATGCTTTTGGTAATATGTAATTTACCAAAAGCACCCACTTTAGAAAACAATCGGCGCAAGCCGTTCATCTGATAAACCTAAGAAGACCCGGCAGATCGCCAGGTCTATTTTTTTGCGCGAGGGACGTTCCTTGTGACAAAAGGAACGTCCCTCGCTCTACTCGCTCTATCCTAGAGGACAGCAATAAATCTGCGGAATTCTTCCAGTCCTTTTTCATCACATTTGAAGACACCGGCATCTTCCAGAACCTGACAGAAGACCTTGCCAACTTCCTGTTCCAAAATGCCCTCGACATTGGTCGCATCAATATTAATGCCCTGCTTCTCATATGCAGCGGTAAATTCATCTACCCATTCTGCATGTTTTTCCAAAGTCTCATCTGCACGGATATCCTTACCGTTTACGATTGCATCTGCAAGGGCTTCCATTTCCCCTTTCAGACGGGAAGGAAGCACAGCAAGCCCCATGACTTCAATCAGACCGATATTTTCTTTTTTGATATGATGCAGTTTGGCATGCGGATGATAAACCCCAAGCGGATGTTCTTCTGTCGTAATGTTATTGCGCAGAGCCAGATCCAGTTCAAACATATCGCCGCGTTTTCTGGCGATCGGTGTGATCGTATTATGTAGTTCTCCGTTAGTCTCGGCATAAACGAAAGCATCTTCGTCGGTATAAGTTCTCCAGCACCCTAAGATGTGATCTGCCAGATCAATGATACGCTTTTCATCCTTGCAGGAAAGTCGTATCACAGAAAGCGGCCATTTTACAATGCCGGCCTTGACATCTTCAAATCCTTTTACCGTAAATTCTTCGATGATCGGTGCCTTTTCCATAGCAAAGGTATAGTGACCGCCCTGGAAATGGTCGTGGCTGAGAATGGATCCACCTACGATTGGAAGGTCTGCATTGGAGCCTAAGAAGTAATGTGGAAATGTCTTTACAAAATCAAACAATTTCACAAAAGTTGCCCGCTCAATCTTCATCGGTGTATGCTGACCGTTGAAAACGATGCAGTGCTCATTGTAATACACATATGGAGAATACTGAAATCCCCATCTGCTGCCGTTCATGGTCAGCGGGATGATACGGTGGTTCTCTCTGGCAGGATGATTGGCGCGTCCTGCATAGCCCTCATTTTCTATGCAAAGCAGGCATTTTGGATAAGAAGACTGCTTGGCATTTTTGGCTGCCGCGATTGCCTTTGGATCCTTTTCCGGCTTGGAAAGATTGATGGTGATATCCAGAGTGCCGTACTGGGTATCCACAGTCCACTTCTTATCTTTCTTTACACGGTAACGACGGATATAATCACTGTCCTGACTGAGTTTAAAGAAATAGTCTGTGGCTGCCTGTGGTGACTTTTTGTACTCCTCGGCAAATTTTGCCTGCACAGTCGCCGGACGTGGCATCAGACAATTCATCAGACGTGTGTCAAAAAGGTCGCGGTAAACAACGCTATCCTCGATCAGTCCCTTTTCTACTGCCGCATCCAAAAGATCTTTTAAGACATCCTCCAATACAATGTCGGACATATCACAATCCGGATCCGTATACTCATCCTCCTTCATGACATCCAAAAGCAGGTTGGTCGTGTAAATGCGCTCGCACTCCGGGGTCAAGCCTGTGTTGATGCCATATTGTACCAACTTTTTAATACTTTCTTGTAACATATTTATTCCTCCTCCTTTTTATTGCTAAAACACCAATATATTTTGACGTGTATCGGGTAATTACCTCTTAGTATGGACGCTTCCGCTCTCTGCGTCACGTAGCGGACACTAAATTCGTGCAAAGCACTCATTAAGTGCCGACGCTCCTCGAAAGCCCTACAAAAGAGGTAATTACCCACTACACTGCACAAATCAAATTACTTCATGACTATCAATCGGAAACCAAATATCCAAAATTCGTTTCCATATATTCAAATATAATCTTGTTCTAGAAATTTTGCAAGAGCAGATTCTGAAGTTCTGCAACGGAATCCACGATATAGGTGGCACCTGCATCTGCAAGTTCTGCCCGGTCGCCATAGCCAAAGGTCACCCCAATGCTATCAAGTCCATTGGCGATTGCACCGTCAACATCATGGTGTCTGTCCCCAACCATGACGATATTTTCCTTTGCCACACCTGGGACCTGCTCCAGCGCATAGGCGATCACCTCGCTCTTTGCTGTTCTGGTCTCATCCATCGTCGCCCCCGCAACATAGGTAAAATACGGATGTATCCCATAATGGGATATGATCTGCTCGCTAAAGAACTCCGGCTTGCTGGTCGCAACCAGTAACTGCTTGCCTGCACTTTTTAAAGTAAGCAGAAGTTCCGGTATACCATCGATCAGTTTGTTTTCAAACAAGCCCCTGGTGCTGTAATACTCTCTATAATAAGAAACAGCCTGAACTGCCTGCACCTCATCTAAGCCATAATATTTCTGAAAAGACTCAATCAGTGGTGGCCCCACGAAACATAAAAGGTCATTCTTATCTTCTACATGTATTCCAAATTTATCCAAGGCATGCGCCGCCGAATTGACAATCCCCGGTGCCGATTCCGTCAGCGTGCCGTCCAGATCAAAAAGCACTGTTGTATAATGCATCGTATTTCCTTTCATTTCTATATTTTCGCGCATCCTGTCCCAACTTGCGCGAACTATCATGTATATTTTTCCATCATGGGTCACAAATTAACCATGTGTAGCCTTAGTATAACACAAATCACAGATTTTTCAGGAGAATAATCAAATGGATCATCAAAATTCAGGTTACCGATAAGGATTGTTTTTTTCTCTTTTTTTTGATAGTCTGTTTTTAGCAAAAAAATGTAAAATGTTCATAACAGGAGGAACAAAAGATATCATGAACTTTTTAGAGGAACGAATCATAAAAGACGGAATTGTAAAAGAAGGCAATGTCCTAAAGGTTGACAGTTTTTTAAATCACCAGATGGACATTGCCCTCTTTGATGAAATGGGTGCTGAATTCAAGAAGCGCTTTGCCGATGCAAATATCAATAAGATCGTGACCATCGAGGCATCCGGTATCGGTATCGCATGTATTGTTGCAAGACATTTTAACGTACCGGTCGTATTTGCAAAAAAATCCAAGAGCATCAACATCGACGGCGATGTCTATAAGGCAGAGGTCGAATCTTTCACACATAAATGCAAAAACAACGTCATTGTTTCCCGCAAGTTTTTGGGACCGGATGACCATGTGCTGATCATCGACGATTTTTTGGCAAATGGTTGTGCCCTGCAAGGACTCATCTCCATTGTCAACGAAGCCGGCGGAACCGTAGAAGGCATCGGTATCGCCGTTGAAAAGGGCTT
This sequence comes from uncultured Lachnospiraceae bacterium, assembly GCA_934899185.1. Taxonomy (GTDB): domain Bacteria; phylum Bacillota; class Clostridia; order Lachnospirales; family Lachnospiraceae; genus Pararoseburia. The sequence goes on along the minus strand of CAKXYI010000002.1, from coordinate 217,633 downwards.
CCAAAACGGCGGACGCATCATCCGCAATCTCGGTTTCCATCTGGAATCTCTCGCCATCGTGGAGAGTATGGATGCTGCAAGCGGAGAGATCATCTTCCGTCAGCAGTAGGATAAACAGACAAATACACTAAAAGAAAGGATTTGTATGGAATTGTTCCATATATAATAAGAAAAATGACATCTACAAAAGAAACCCCGACCATTGAAAATTTATACCATCTTGATGGCAAGATTTCCGTAAAGCAGGCAGTACCATTTGGTCTGCAACACATTCTTGCCATGTTTGTATCCAATATCGCACCGATCTTTATCGTTGCCGGAGCCAGCGGACTTTCTTCCCAGGATACCGCCATGCTCATCCAGTCGGCTATGCTGATCGCCGGTATTGGTACACTGATCCAGTTGTTCCCGATCTTCCACAAGGTTGGATCCGGTCTTCCGATCGTCATGGGGATCAGTTTTACCTTTGTTTCCGTCTTTACCTATCTGGGCGTCGCCTATGGCTACAATGCCATTGTCGGAGCCGTCATTGTCGGCGGTATCATCGAAGGTATCCTCGGTCTGCTGGCAAAATATTGGATCAAACTGATCACACCGATCGTATCTTCGACCGTCGTGACCGCTATCGGTTTTTCCCTGCTTTCTGTCGGAGCATCTTCTTTCGGCGGTGGCAGTGGCAGCGAAACATTCGGTTCCGCTACAAACTGGATCTTAGGAAGCATCACACTTTTATGCTGTATTCTATTTAATATTTTTGCAAAATCCTATTTCAAACAGTTATCCGTTTTGTTCGGACTTGTGGTTGGTTATCTGGTTGCTATCGCTATGGGCGCAGTTGATTTTTCTTCTCTCCAGAACACCGCGATCATTGCTTTCCCGTCACTCATGCCATTCAAACCGGAGTTTAATATCAATGCCATTATTTCAACGACTTTGATCTTTTTGGTGTCCGCTACCGAGACGATCGGCGATACCTCCGCACTTGCCGCTTCCGGTCTGAACCGTGAAGCCACTTTAAAAGAGACCTCCGGCTCCATCGCCTGCGACGGTTTCATCAGTGCACTTTCCGGTCTTTTCGGCTGTATGCCGATCACATCTTTCAGCCAGAACGTTGGTCTGGTCGCTATGACAAAAGTTGTCAACCGCTTTGCCATTGCTACCGGTGCTGTGATCATGATCCTTGCCGGCATCTTCCCGATCTTTGGTTCTGTGCTTGCCACACTGCCGGATGCCGTACTTGGCGGTTGTACCCTGATGATGTTTGGTAACATTGTCATCAGCGGTCTGCAAATGATGGGCAAAGCCGGATTTACACAGCGGAATATCACGATTGCCGCCCTCTCACTCAGTGTCGGCATCGGCTTTACACAGGTACCGGAGATCTTTGCTATTTTCCCACAGATCATCCAGACCGTGTTTGCAGAAAACTGCGTTGCCGTCGTATTTATCGTTTCCATCATTTTAAATCTTGTTTTGCCAAAGAATATGGAAGCCCATACCGAGGCGTAAAAATTACAATCGAAACTTCTATATAGAAATTGAGCAGTATAAACACAATGATGTTTACACTGCTCAATTTTATTTTTGATTATTCTATCTTTAATTCCATATACATTTTTTCACGAAATGCCGTATCTCTGCTTGCCCGCATCAAGTCGTCTATGCGATTTTGTTCCACAAGTTTTTCTGCTAGTCGTGCCATGCGTTTCTCACCTTCCTCATACGCATCCTCTCTTTCCATACGCAGATGCTTTTCCTGATCATATTCAAACAAACACATACGCAGTACCTCCGCCTTGTTCTTTCTCAAGAAATCCGCTAAGACTCCCTTTTCGATACATTCACTAATTGCCAGTTCGACCGCTTCCATATGCTCATAGTCTTTCTCATACTTTCTGACTGTATCCACAAAGATGGCATACTGGGCAAGGGTCGGGCTTTTCTCCATCAGCGACTGGTTTTTCCCATAGTTGATATTGATGACCTGGACTTTCAAATCCAGTGCAATATCATCCGGACCATCCACATGCTCATAAGCATCCGAAAGACGCATGACCGACCGTTCCGGCAAATCTTCTATTCCATTATAAAATACCACAAACTGTGGCGAAGGTAAATGTATCTTTTTTGATCCATAGATGTTTTTGTCATATACCAGTGCCGAAAAAATACAAGCCACATAAAATAAATCTCTTAATGGCATATTGGGATTGTAGGTCGACTGATGTTCATAGAGCGCCAGCCTGCCATCAATGATAAAGGACACATCATTCTTCATGCCGATATAGATAGCATTTTCCAGAGTTGTAATCTGTAAATCGTCTGGATTGACATAGTCCGTATTATTGATGGCATTGTAGACTTCCAGTGCTACAACCGGATCATTTAAGAGCATACGGATCATGTGATCCTTAAATGCCCGATCCGGGCGCCCCAGTAACTGCAACAAGCGCTTTACATAGGATTCCAAATCTTGCTCTGTAATACCATTCACTTTGCCGCTTGCAGACTCCCGTGTCTTTACCTCTCCTGCACCACATTTTCCCTGTCTTTCTGTTTCTTTCATACCTCGTCCTTTCCGCGATAAAAGAGATTTCCCGCGTTTGTAAAACTCCCCATTTACATCGCTCTGCTAAAATAAAAAGTGAATTCATCCGGTGACTCACCGGTTGCGAAAAATATCCAGACCGGATATCTATGCTTGAGAGTATGACAGATAAAGACATCAAATGCAAGAAAATAATTCTAAAAAATTTATAAACAAATATGCCAAAAGGGGCGCTCCACATGGCAAAAGGAACGTCCCCTGGGCAACCAAAAGAATGTGCTTCGGCACATTCTTTTTTATTGTGGTGCGAAAAATGCCAGCGCGATCGCTCCCGGTCCTACATGGGTACCGATCGCCGCCCCGACGGAAACGATCGGCAACTCCTCTTTTGTGTGTGCCTGTTCCCAAAGCATGTGACTATCCTCGATATACTTGCAGATCAACTTATCCGAAAGCCCGGTATAGCCTAAATAAAAAGGACGTGAAAAATCAATTCCTCCCGCTTGCTTGGTCTGCTGCATCAGCAGGTTCTTTCCATTCTTTGATCCATGTGCTTTTCCAAGCACAATGATTTCTCCCGCATCTACTCCCACAACCGGTTTGATCGATAGTGCATTACCAAGTGCAGCAGATGCTGCCGAGATCCGTCCACCTTTTTTCAGGTATTCCAGTGTATCCAATAGGGCGATCAGTTGGATCTGCTTCTTTTCTTTCTCTAGAATCCCTACAATCTCCTCTATCCCATAATCAGCCTTGATCAGTTCTACCGCACGCATGACAAGGCACTTTTGTCCCACTGTGACATTTTCACTGTCTACGACATAGACCTGACCTTCAAATTCCTCTGCCGCGATACATGCGCTCTGGTAAGTACCGGATAACCTGGAGGAAAGCGTGATAACAAGGATCTGCTTGTCGCTCATCTGCCCCTCTCCTGCAGATGCACCAGCATCCAGTTTCTGCCGATAAGCCTCCATAAATTCATAAGGACTGATCTGACTGGTCTTTGGCAGAACATCGGTCTCGATCAGTTTTTCATAAAAGGTCTCGTGTAAAAGATCAAGACCATCACGGTAATGTTCTTCTCCGAAAGAAACATGTAAAGGAAGCACCCGTACCTTGTCACATTCTTCCTGTAAAATATCCGATCCGGAATCTGTAATTATCTCGATCATGGTATTTATACCTCACTTTTAATATTTTGTGTATTACCTGTGCTAGTATAACCAAAGGAAGTGAGGCTGTCAAGTCGAGGGCGGGGGAGGCGATAGGGGCGGGCAAGCTGATGCCCTTATTGCCTCCCCTCCGCCCTCGCTTTCCCTTCTACACGCAAAAAAGTCCTGAGTGAGATACCTCACTCAGGACTGCCCATCAAAAAGATTTATTGATTTTCCTGCTCTCTGCGCTTTGCAAGTTCTGCGTAGACACCAACCAGTTTTTCTTTTGAAAGTTTATAGCCAAATGTCAGTAATAAGAACATGACCACAAGCACGATCGCCGGAACCAGTGTTGCCATATCATATAACTTTGCAACAACTTCTGCTGACTGCTTGCTTGCATCTACATTATAGCCGATCACCGCAAGTAAGATCGGCACACCAACACCTGCCAAGGTCTGACCTAACTTTCTGGTAAAAGAATACAATGCATAAGATGTACCTTCTTCACGTCTACCGGAAAGAAGTTCATGGTAATCGATAACATCCATAACCAATGCCCACACTTCCAGTGTCAGGAATGTCTGTCCTGCACCTGAGAAGAATAAGAGGATCATAAAGACATATGGATTGCTTACCATCGGTGTAAACTTGAGGAAATACATGATAAAGTTTACAACAGCGGCAAATGCAAGACCAAATGCGCAGATCTCCTTTTTGCCAAACTTGCGTACTAACTTCCCAATGATCGGTAAGAACAATGCCATCGGTACATAAGTACAAACGGTCACGAAACTGTAAAGTCCCGGCTTCTCATAGAAGTTCAGGAAGAGATAGTTGTAAGTCGTCTGTGTGTACATCTGGAATGCAATCAAAAGCATGGATACCAGACACAGGAAAATGAACGGCGGATTCTTCAAAAGATCCCCCACGGTACGGAACACATGCATGCCTTCCTGTTTCTGCTTTGGCGGAACTGTAATACGTTCCTTTACATTTCTAAAATGCAGGCTGTAAACACCAATAGATACCACTGCAATACAAAGTACGGCAAATCCTAACTTGGCCGGATCTAAGACCTTTGTCTCGGTACCATCTGCACCGATCACGGTAGAATACACCAAAAGCGGCAGTAAGATCATGGATGGAATATTACCAAATCCTGCCCCCACAGAACGCCATACAGAAAGTGAAGAACGTTCCATCGGATCATCTGTCATAACGGATGCCAATGATCCGTAAGGGATGTTGACACCTGTATACATCATGCCATATAAGATGTAGGTCACATATGCGTAGATCAGATACTGGTTAGTCGTCAATCCGGGGATCTTGACAAACATCAGTACCGCTGCTACTGCCAGTGGAATGGATGCCCACATAACATAAGGACGGAAACGCCCCCACTTGGTCGGCTTTCTGGAATCAATAAAGCCACCCCAGAGTGGATCATTGATCGCATCCCAGATTCTTGCCACAAACATCAGAATAGTGATCTGCGCCAACGGAATATGTAAGCAATCCGTGTAAAACATTGTTAAAAAAGATGAAATCAGAGAAAAAGTCAAAACCCCGCCAAAGTCACCGCAGGCATATGCCATTTTCTCCTTGGTCGTCAGACCATGTGTTTTTTGTTCCCCCATTATAACTCTCCTTTTTTGTAATAATATAATGTCGCGAGTTGTATTATTTAACTCATTTAATTTATTACATTTTACTACGTTCGCTTCCATATAGCAAGTTACTTTGTGCAATTTTTAAACATTTTTTTAATTCTTTTAAAAAATCCTGTCCACATCGAACTTTTCGTGCTAGAATACAGACAGATTAATTTTGGGAGTATAAATAAGGAGACGAATATGGAGAACTTTATCACAACCCAGACCAAATGCGGTCAGATCCGTGGCATCCACTGCGACGGCTACGATAAATATCTTGGGATCCGCTACGCAAGCGCCGGGCGTTTTGCCTATGCCGAGCCGGTAAAGCATTGGGATGACGTTTACGATGCCACCCAGTACGGCAATGTATGTCCGCAAAACCGCACTTTTTATGAACATTTAGAGATCCCGGAACGGCTCTTCTATCACAATGAATTCCGTCAGGGACAGACCTTTCACTATGACGAGGATTGTCTGAACCTCAACATCTTTTCCCCTGCCGGCGACGGACCTTTTCCAGTACTGGTCTTTATCCACGGAGGTGGCTTTGATTCCGGTGCCAATTATGACAGTGCGATCGACGGTGCTGCCTATGCCAGACGCGGCATTGTTTTTGTGTCTATCCACTACCGTGTCAGTATCTTCGGTTATCTGACCCATCCGGACATCCGGGAAAAATACGGACGTGACGGCAACTTTGGACTCGACGACCAGTTCACGGCTCTGCAATGGATCAAGGCAAACATCGCAGATTACAAGGGCGATGCCCATAATATCACTGTAATGGGACAGAGTGCCGGTGCCATTTCCATCCAGTACCTGAGCCTCAGTCCAAAATGTCAGGGGCTTTACCAGCGTGCCATCATGTTATCCGGCGGCGGCATGTTCCCAAAATTTGCCCTGCCACGCCCATCCGAAAATACTCATGAATACTGGGAAGATCTGATGAATACCGCCGGTGTTTCGACCTTGGATGAACTAAAGGTCTTGGATGCCAAGACCATCTTTACTGCGATCGAAGAACTGAAATCCCGCCGCAAGGATAACACCTACAACACCATGCCGGTCGTGGACGGCTATCTGATCAGCGCACCTGTAGATACCCTGATCGACCATCCTCTACCGATCGACTATATGCTGGGTTACACCAATAATGATATGTATGCCATCATCATGGGACATATTTCCCACAAATATGCCAAGGCAAATCACGCCTATCTTTACTATTTTGACATTGATGCTCCCGGCAATGATCACAATGGTGCTTTCCATTCCAGTGACCTGCGTTATGTCTTTGGGACCCTTAACGCATCACACCGGCCTTATGATGCCGAGGATGCCAGAGTCTCTGAGGCAATGATCTCCTATATTGCCGCATTTGCTGCAACAGGTGATCCAAATACAGACCATCTTCCGACCTGGAATCCTGCCGGCAATCATGCACTGCATATCAAAAAACCGGCAAGTGCCATTGCCATGGGTCCGACCAACTGGTTCAAATTATTACATAATACATTAACAAAAGGCGATCCCAAATAAGGGACCGCCTTCTTTTTGTCAGAAACTACTCTGTTATCCAACTTCCTACTTTGTAATTATTCTTGCCGTCTTTTTTGACCTGATACAGGAGTTTGTCCGCCATTGCAAGATAATCCCACAAACGGTTCTTTGTCTCCGGCACACAGTGACAACATCCCTGCGATAAGGTAATATAATCTACGCCCACAGGACCTGGGCCAGGCAGTGCAATACGCTCCATGTTGCTTTTGAGATGTTCCATCATCTGACAGATTTCATCATCTGTCTTGCCGGTATAGACAAGGACAAATTCATCCCCACCATAACGTGCAGCAAAAACATCCTCATTTTCCTGCACCAGACTGCTGAGAGCATCTGCTACATGTACCAGATAATGATCGCCCTCGATATGTCCATAAGTATCATTGACCGATTTGAAGAAATCAATATCCAAGATCTCAACGCCAAAGGTCGTACCGTTGCGGATCGCCTTTCCCAGCGCATCTTCTGCATAACTGTGCCAGTATGCACGGTTTGGCAGTCCCGTTAGGGCATCATGATTGGACTTGATCATGAGTTTTTCATTCTGCTCTGTGATTTCCTTTTGCATATGCATGATACGCTTGTGCTCGTTGTGCGCACTCTCTGCCTGCACAACGGCTTCCAGATTGTAAATGCCACGCTCCCAGTAACTTTCCAGAAAGTTCTTGGTATATTCCAGATAGCCCACCTCATCCTTTAGGATAGAGGCGCAACGGATACGTTTTTCCATAAACATACTATAGATAAAAAACGATGCGTTGTCCTTCTCGCACTTTTTGAGGAAATAATTGAGAATCCTTATCACTTCATCGTACCGTTCCAGATCCATATATAATTGAATGTAAGCACGGATATCGTCCAGATAATCCGTGTAATTATCGCTCTGGTGAAAATCCTTTTGCGCCATGCCAAGATGAAATTCTGCCTTACTCCGCTCACCACGCGCCAGATAGAGTGTCGCTAAAAAGGTATGTACGCTAAACTGAATATAAGGGGTATCCGGGTTCTTGTAAATATTGTCTAAGATGTGCTCACCGCATTCTGTCGCCTCATCAACCTTGCCAATGTTCAAAAGGCAATAGCCCTTATTGCAAAGCATGCAGTTCATGTTATTAAAGATCGTTTCCCTTGTCTCTGCTTCCGCGCTCTTTAAGATGTACTCCTCGGCCTCAGCATAATAAAACATGGCTCTCTCATAGACGCTGTTGTAACGGAAAAGATCTGCCAGGTTGGACGCCGCCATCCCATGGATCTGCACAAAATGATATTCCTTACTGTAATCAATACCGGATAAATAATAATCGACCGCCTTGGTAAAATTTCCCATGGCAAAATTGCATACACCAAGTACATTGTATGTCCGTGCCACCAATTCATACTCTTGTGCTGCCAACTGGTATTTGATACCCTCATGCCCACAACTGATCGCATTGACACAGTCATTATCCGAGGCATAATACTCCATCATATAAAAATACGCAAGCGCAAAGAGATAATCCGACTGCTCTCTCGCTGCATACTCAAACAACTTTTCGCAATAACTGCGAATCTGCCGATACAAAGGGGTATAGATCATTGGAAACTTCTCTTTTATCTCTGCTATGCATGCCTCGATTTCCGGTTCAAACCTTTCCATGATACAGTTTATTTCCTTCCTTATCTTGTGTAAAAAATAATACGAAAACAGCAGGAACACCCAAAGATCATCTATGATCTCACATATTCCTGCTGTTCCTAATCCATTTTCCACTGAATTATTTATCTATAACTATGATACCACTATTTTCACATTTTTCAAGGATTTCTCTACTCTATTGGATTGTAAAATACTTAAAGCCTGCCATAGCACCATCCTTCACTTCCTGATATACTATAGTTCTTCCTCCTCCACGACCAGGTTGCCGTTTAAAAAGACCCCGGGGTAAGCAAAAGTCTTGTTGATGCCATCAAAAGACACACGGATCTTTCCAGTTTTTTCCAAGAGGGCTCCAACCTCGCCCCTGCCATATTTGCTGTGGAGCACGATGTCGCCCGGATGCACGTTGAGAATGATCCCCTGCTTGGAGTAGGACTCTCTGCTGGACGCAAAACGCGCCAGTGCCTTTTGTCCATCTGCCTGTAGACTTGTTTTCTTTGGGCTTGGTCTTTGGGCTATATGTTCTGCCTCCGTCTCGCTTCCTCGCAGATCCGGCAGAAGTTGCTCTAAAAAAGTCGATCTCGTCTTTGCATGAAAAAGGATCAGATTTTCTTTTGCCCGCGTGATCCCCACATAAAAGAGCCTTCTTTCTTCTTCATACGCCGCGATCTCCTCTTTGTCAGCACCACGGTAAGATGTCAGAACTGTCTCCGGGAAGAGCCCATCCGTCACATCCAGAAGATAGACTGTGTCATATTCCAAGCCCTTGCTGGAGTGTATCGTGGATAAGACCAGTTTTGCCCCTCTGTCATCTTCTTTATTGCGCAGGATCTCTGCCAATGCATCCAGCCGTTCTACCAATGCCAAAGGTGATCTTTCTCCCTGCGCAAGCATCTGTAAGATCTCCGTCTTTGTATTTTTTAATCTGGAACGCTCGACATAATCCAGATATCCCATGGGATTTAGAATACGGAACAATGCCTTGTCTGCCGGTTCCCGCATCATATTTGCCATATGGGTGCGCATGGCTTTGACTTTTCCTGCCGTCCAATCGCCCTCGCCATAATAAGAAAGTGCCGCATCAAAGACACTGGTCTCCTCTCTTTTTGCCCGGACGCAGATGGCTTCCGCATCCGCCTTTTTGATAAAGAACTGTAATTTATAGTAGATCTGCAAAAAGAGTTCCGTATTGGTCGTATCTGCAGCAAAAAGGATGATATTTCTGATGTCATTTACAATGCGGTGAGAGAAAAAAGAGATCTCTGCATTCTTGATGCGGTAAGGGATCTCCTGCTTTTCCAAAAGATCGATCAGAGGCAGTGCACTCTCATTATCGCGATAAAGTACCGCCGTCGTTTTTTGTCCCTCTGCATCCTTTTCCATCAGACTCCGTGCCACTTTGAGCAAATAGCCATACTGTCCTTTTCTGCGGACTATGTCGATTGTACGGATCGCGCCTGCCTCCTGGTGCCAAGGACGCATATGTTTTTCATGGCGCAGTGTATTCTGCCGGATAAAGGCATCCGCCGCCGCGACAATGCCGGCATTCGACCGATAATTGGTCTCCATCAAAAGGATCCGCGCCCCCGGATAGCGTTCTTCAAAAGAAAGCAGTGCCTCCGGATAGGCGGCACGAAATCCATAGATACTCTGATCTTCATCCCCAACCATAAAGAGATGATGCTCCCTGCCTGCAAGAAATTCTATGATGGCATGCTGGATCTTGGAAGTATCCTGGGCTTCATCCACCATGATATATGAATAACGATCCCAGAAGGCATCCAAGAGTGCCGGAGCACTGCGAAACATGGTGTAAGCATAGACCATCTGGTCGTCAAAATCCATGAGACTGCGTGTGCGCATTTCCCGCCGATATGCCTCATAAATCCGGGCAAGATCATAGTCGCACTCCGCATTTAGATGCGCGATCTCTTCCTTAGACAACATGCGGTTCTTGATGTAGGTGATGCGTGTTGCCAGATCTGACAAGTCATTCTCGCTCGGAAAATCATGCTCGATCCGCTGATAGATCCCGGCAAGGATCCGCGCCTTTTCTCCCTCATCACTCAGCAGTTCAAATGCCTGTTTTCCTACCATACGACTATACATGGCGATCGCCTTTGCACATATGCCATTGATAGTACGAAATTCCACTCGCGTAGATAAATCCTCACCAAACATCTTTTTACAGCGTCTTTGCATGTCGCCCTTTGCGGCAACGTTGTAGGTAACGACCAATATTTCTTCCGGTGCAATTTCCTTGCAGTAGACCATATAACCGATGCGGGTCACAAGGACTGTCGTCTTGCCCGATCCTGGAACCGCCAGAAGCAGGGTAGGTTCTTCTATGGCTTGCACCGCCGCCAGTTGCTGGTCATTTAGTGTAATATGAAATTCTTTGATAAATTCGTCTAGTGTGAGCATATTTTTGAATTATAGCATACTTCTCGCTAAATGAAAAAGCATGCATTTGCACATAAAAATACCGCCCAGACAGTTCCTTTCTGCCCCGGGCGGTATCTTCTGCACCGTGTCGGTCTATGCTTCTACAAAGTCAGCCAAAACCTTTGCGTCTTCTTCTGAGCATTCAATGCTGCTTCTCAAAAGGATCTCAGGCTTTGCAACCATTGCCACGCATACATACTGGGATAAGGTGGACTTTAAGTTTAATCTGTCTCCCTCACCTGTTATCAGCAATACTTCACCAGCACACTCCTTTGTCTTTTTGATCAACTGCACAATATCAGCGCCATCTTTTAAATAATGCATATTTTTCCTCCTCTGCACTCTATTTTCTATATCATAACGCAGCCACAGAAAATGCAAGTACATATTTTCTACATTTCGTATAAAATTTCATCTTTTTTCAAAATAATTTTGCACGATCAGACATGCCAGATAATATGTCATGCGATCCTCGCCGGATTCTAGGTCTGTCTGCAACAATTCCTTGATCTTGCTCATGCGGTAAACAATGGTATTTTTGTGGATGAACATCTCCTCCGCGACCGCCTTGACACTGCCGTTATTTTTCAAATAACAAAATAGAGTCTCCACAAGATCCGCATGATGTCCGACATCATAGTCCAAAAGCGGCTGTAATGTCTGATTCCCCATCTGCTGCATGAGCAACTGATCCGATACCGAATACAGGATCCGCTCGACACCCAGTTTGTCAAATTGTAAAAAAGTCTGTTTTGTTTGCATAGCTGATCTTAGGGCATACTCCGCTCTGGCAAAAGAAATATGCACATTTGCCACATCCAAAACGGCAGATCCTTCCCCGCAATAAATCGTCTTATCCGGCATACGGTGTCTCGTACGCATGAGAAATCCCTGAATGATATCCTCTTTCTGGGCTTCACTGACCTCATTCATGATGACAGCAAAATAGCCGTTGTAGTAAAAGAAATGCGCATTGTGCGATACATTCTCCATATAGATCTGCAAACGGTAGCCGATCCTCTTGCGATCCAGCGTATCCATGCTGTCCAAGCCCTCCGTCGTGATGAGCACGACCTGAAATTTCCCGTCTACATCAAAGGATGCCGATAATTTTTCGCGATATTCTTCGGTACGTTGCGGGCGTTCGATGGACTTGATAAAGGCAGACGAGATCTGTTCATCCGTCTCCGTCTGCAAAAAGATCCGCACCGTCAGATCTTTGATCATCTCAGACATCTCAATTACCCAGGGCACTTGTAGCAAAGGCAGATCATGGGCATTGCAATAGGCACGCACGCTCGCCGGTATTTCCTTTACGTAATACCCGGTATTTACCACAAGTCCCGCTGCATGATGTCTGTCCAAAATCTCCACCAGAGAAAGAAGATCCTGCTCCGTGCGAAAACCTGCCCCCATGGTGACCGCCAATTCCTTTCCTTTAAAATTCTCCATAATGGTCGTATCTTCTACCATCAAAAGCCAGGAGATCGAATTTGCCCAGCCATTTCGCCCTGCCACCAATTCCATTTTATACTTGTCTCTGGCAATGATCAGCATATCTTCCACTGTAAATCCCATCTGTTTTCTCCCAAAGTTTGTCTCTTTTATCCTGCTTTTTCCTACTTCTTGCTATAGTATAGCACTTTTTTGTGCTGTCGTCACAATATTATCGTTTTTTTTCAAGTTTTCAACCCATAGTCTTCTCTCTTTCTTGTGCTACAATATAGATGTAAACAGAAAAGAGGTTCAACGAAAGTTGAAGGAAGATCGACGGAGGTGTTTGGTATGCTTACTGTAGGTTACATTGATAGTTTGTCAGAACTTGGAATTCGTACTCCTACTCCTGAGTGGGTAAGAACTGAGCGCTATGATTATTGCGATCAGTTGGTAGCAAAAAAGGAGAATTTTATGCAGATGCTATCGGCGTTCTTTTCTAAATTATTTCGCTAATTTCACATCTTTTTAATATTTTTTCCTTTAATAAAAACGCCTGACGGATAAACCGTCAGGCGTTTTGCATTGGCTTTTTACAGCATATGTGCACGTAATTCTTCTGCTGAAAGCTGGCTCAGATATGCCGGAGCAATATCAAATACGGTCTTGCATCCGCTCTCGCCTTCTTCTGACAGACGATAGATGGCTCTGGCAAATGCTAGGATAACAGAGGATGTAAATTCCGGATTGGAATCCAATTTCAGGCTATACTCGATCACATGCTTATGCTCTTTTTCAAGCCCTGTCACACCTGTGCGGAATACAAATCCACCGTGTGGGATACCTGCATGGTCTCTGGCAAATTCTTCCTCTGTGATAAAATGTACCGTGGTATCATAATCTGCAAAGTAGTTTGGCATCGTCTTGATCTCTTCTTCTATCTTTGCAAGGTCTGCCCCTTCTTCCGGTACGACAAAACATTCTCTGGTGTGTTTCTCGCGTGTGGAAAGTTCCGGATTCTTGCCTGCACGAACTGCCTCTAAAGCACTCTCGACCGGAATCGTATACTGTTTGCCATTTTTTACACCTGCGACACGACGGATCGCATCAGAGTGTCCCTGGCTGACGCCCTTGCCCCAGAAAGTATAGTCCTGTCCTTCCGGCAATACGCTGGCACCATATAAACGCATCAAAGAGAACATGCCCGGATCCCAACCGCAAGAGATCAATGCCACATGTCCATTTTCTTTTGCCACTTTATCAACTGCTGCAAAATGCTCCGGGATTCTTGCATGTGTATCGAAACTGTCGATCACATTAAAATACTTTGCATATTCCGGTGTCTGCTTTGGCAGATCTGTTGCGGAACCGCCGCAGAGCACCAGTACATCGATCTCGTCTTTTAAAGTTTCGATCTCATCTACAGAATAGACTTTTACTCCCTCCGTTGCCGGTGTGATGGACTTTGGATCACGTCTTGTGATAATACAGGTCAACTCCATGTCATCATTCTGACGGATCGCACTTTCTACACCACGTCCCAGATTACCATAACCTAAAATTCCTACTTTCATGCTGTTACCTCCATATTATATTTCTGTCTATGCTACTTTTTTCTCTTAGGCAAGTTCTGCGATCACGTCCAGGATCACTTCAATGCCGACCTGTGCTGCCTTTTCTGCAAAAGTAGCATAGTCCATCTCTGCGCCTTTTCCATCCGAAATACTGCGCAAAATGGCAAATGGCACCTGGTTGACATAACATACTTGTCCGATACTTCCACCTTCCATCTCGCCCGCAATGGCTCCAAACCGATCGTGCAGATGGTGCTTGGTACTTTCCTTGGATAGGAAAAGATCACCGGTTGCTATCGTGCCGACTTTATGATTGATGCCCTTTGCAGCCACGCATTTTTCAATAACAGAATAAATCTTTTCATCTGCTGGCAGATATACTTCATTTAAACCAGATAAAAGTCCCACCGGATCTCCCAGTGCTGATGTGTTCATGTCATGCTGCACAACCCGGCTAGCAATGGCAACATCCATAACCCCCAGTTCATCACACAGGGTTCCTGCCACACCAATGTTGATCACACAGTCCACATGATAAGTCAATATCATTGCCTCTGCACAGATAGCTGCAAATACTTTTCCAACACCACAGACCGCCGCGATCACTTCTTTCCCACCGATCGTACCTTTTGTAAAGGTGACACCGCTGACCACTTCCTCTGACACGTTTTCCATATGTGCTTTTAAATTGTCAACTTCAATCTGCATTGCTCCGATAATACCAATTTTCATATTGCCTTTACTCCATTTCCTTTCTTTCCTATTGTGGATAGGTAAATTCCATATTTTTCTGCTTTTTCAAAACTTCCAGATAAATCCTGCACTCTTCCTTGGCTGCTGCAATGTCAAGATTACGGTAATTGCCGCACTCTACAGCCGATGCGCCAAATACCGGTCCTTCATGGTCAAGGATCTCCTGCAAGACCTTTTTGGTGATCTCAAAGACCTGCTTATCGTCCGCATTGCGGATCAACAGATAAAAACCGGTCTGACATCCCATAGGTCCAAAATAGATCACATCATCCGCGATCTCGGAATTTCGAATGTATGTGGCAAACATATGCTCCACAGAATGCATGGTCAGATCTGACATATAATTGCCCATATTTGGTCGTCTGGTCCGCATATCATATGTGGTAATGTCGCCATCGACGCGGGAAATATAAAATCCCGGCATCAGAATATCGTGATTTATGGTAAAACTCTTGATTCTTTCCATCTTTTCCATCCTTTCTACTACATTTTATCCGCGAATCATTATAACACGTTGTATATTTTTTCACAAACCAAAATAAGCGTCTATCCCGTCTGCAATTCCCTGCACCATGCGTGCCTGATAGGCTGGATCTTCCATGTTGACATCATCTGTCGGATTAGTCATGTAGCCCATCTCCAAAATCGTAACCGGAACTGTACTCCAGTTGATGCCCGTCATGGTATCACTGGTGCTGACACCTTGATTGCGCATGCCGGTTGCTCCACAATAAGAATCCAAGACGCACTTGCTCAGATTCCAACTGCTGTCTGCCAGATATGCAATATAAGGATTGGTAGAGGACGGTGCCAATGCCATCGCCCCACTCACAGATGCATTATCCACCCCATTGGCATGGATGCGCACTGCAATCTCACCACCTACACTTGTCGCGTACTGCGCACGCTCCATGTTGCTGATATTGACATCATGGGAAGTGCGTGTCATATAGACTGTATAGCCTCGGTTTTCAAGTTCGGTCTGCAACTGCTGGGAGATAGCAAGTGTCAACTGATACTCATAGACACCTGTAGTCGTACCATGTGTACCACCTGCCACACGAGCCTTCATCGTGGTTGATCCCGGTCCATTTGGCTCTGTGGAAGAATCACCTCTGCCCTGGTGTCCCGGGTCGATCACAACCACATGGGAATTGGCGGTAGGTTCTTCAGTCGTCACATCAGATGCCATATCGTCCTGTTTTTGTTCCTTATCGGTATCCGTTTTGTCTGATGTAGTCTTATCCTCTTCTGTCTCGAGATCAGCTGCCTGTTCGGAGGTTTCTTCTTCCGGCAATGTTCCCTTATACTTTTTATAGGCAAAGCCAGCCAGCAGTATCGCACATGCAATAGCAAGCAATATCGCCAATAAAATACATCGTTTTTTCTTTATCATCAATTCTTTCCCTCTCTACTGAAATCACTCATTCGCGTTGATCCTAATCTATTTTACACTAATAGTGTTTTTCTTTCCATTCTTATGTAAACTATATCTTTCAAAGATCAATACAAAGGAGATTCTTACTATAAATATCCACGGAAAGATTTTACGAAGTGAAAAAAATAGGAAGAATAGGATTCCCTATTCTTCCATTATCAACGCCATCACTTTATTTCATCTATCCTGTTCTGAGATAAAACTCTTTCCCTCTGTCATAAAAGGACCTCTATACCAGCACAGATTCCTTTCCTGCAATAATCGCCTTCACTTCTTCTACATTTTTATCCGTAGCCATAGCAATCTGCTCTACAGTAAAGCCGTTCTTATACATTTTCATAATGAGTCCTGCTTCACCTTCCACACGTCCTATCGCAATACCTTTTTCTTCAATGCCCTGACTCAAGTTACACATAACGCTCACATCCTTCCTGAAGTTCTCCTCAATAGGAATATCGTATTCATTTCCAATTATATCTAGTTTTTCATCTATTGTAAGTTCCTGTGACAGCAATGCTCCCAGCAGGCGGTGTAATTCATATGTCTCATCGTGTTCCGGCAGATCCTGTGACAGTCCCAGCATGATGATGTTCACCAGATCAAGATTGCCCTTCCATTCATAAGATCCGATCAGATCCTCTTTTGTAAGGTGCACATGACTCATGGTATTCTCCGCCATATTCATACATATCCAGATGGAATATACGCGCTTGATGTCATCATAACTGGAATTTTCAAAATCACGCTCTTTTTGTGATGAAATCAGTCTGCTCACATAAAAGATTGCCCGATTTAGGATTTTGTATCCCCTTGGCTCATCTTTCTGTGCTTCCACATTTATAATGATCTGTGACAGACCGTCTTTCATACGCACATAGAAAACAATGTCAAATCTTACCAGACCTTCATTGATTTCTTCATTTTCTGTGTTAAAACCGACTACTCTCTTGCCATGTTGTTCTCTGACAGCATTTGTAAGTCCTGGTTCTACGGGTACAGTACTGATAAGTGGTGTTCCCTCGATGCAGCCAACCACATCCTTGGGATCCATGCCTTTAAATTCATCAACTGTCTTTACCAGTATATGTGCCAGTATGCTCTTTTGTCCTAATAGCCGCTTCGCACATGTATCATACTGTGATTTTGCATCTGTTGCTTTCACCGCGTTTTTTAATTCTGTATTCAATAACTCTTTCTCCCCCTTGTAATATATAGTCATTCTCATAAAGTCTCCGACTACATTTATATTATAACTGCCCATTACCATTTATACAATCAATTTATTTCTCGCAAAAAAGCAAAAAGGCAAGCCTTTCGACTTGCCTTCTCATCCCTTCTACATCAACCAATCTAAAATTTCGTCAGAATCATTGCTGATCTCCCAAACATCATTGTCATTCTGTGTCACATATACGATATGGTCTTCCGGCTGCTCATATACCGGATTATCCAGCCATGCATCAGCCCCGTCCACCAGCCAATCAACATACTCTTCTGCTATCATGTCCAACACTTCATCTAATTCTTCTCCGCGCCACTCTAATACCTCATCCTTCGTACCAATATCCTGTGAGACATAATCCTCCGTCTCTGCCTTGAACTCAGCATCAAACATAGCCTACACATATTCATCCGGCTTAAATTGATGGAGCCAATTCGCGACAAGTGCAATAACCAGAACGATCACTCCACCTATCATCTTGTTTTAACCGTTTTGCGTCTATTTTATTTCTGATCGTTATTTTGATACTGCGGTGGCATATAGGCACCTGTATTCTGCTGCAAATTCTGCTGAGGCATGTTGGACTGCTGCATTCCATTCTGTGGCATCCCGTTTTGTGCCATTCCATTCGGTGCCATTCCATTCTGCGGCATTCCCATATTCTGCATACCACCTGCATTGCCATAAGAAACCTGTCCACCATATGTATCACTGCCAAGTCCAATGATCCAGATAAAGATCGGGGTCAGTAACAATAATCCCCATGCGAATCCTTTTTCATGCCCAAATGCCTGTGCCAGATCTGCATACATCCTAAACTGAACGATCAGCAAAAGGACGCATGCTACAATGCCTGCGATGTACGCTAACACACCAAATACCATCACAACAGGACTTCCCATCGCACCTGCCACCATGAGTCCTGCTCCAAGCGCAAAACACAAGCCTTCCGCTACTGCAAAGATGATCATCTTTACAAAGCCATCATTTCGCGCAATCTGATACATAATATAAACATTGTAAATTGGTATCAGACACTTCCAGCCTGCTTCTCCTGCCTTGGTAAACATTTTCCATAATGCAACGATCGTTAATACTGTAATAATCATTTGTTTCTCCCTTCTTCTTCGATTCGTCTTTTAAATTATATATTTATCATTATTTTAGACCATTTTGGTCTAAAAGACAAAATAAAAATGAGAAGAACAGGAGCAAACGCCTATTCTTCCCATCTATATTTTCCCTAAAAGAACATATAAAATACCACAAATACAACGAACAGGATAAATCCTATCAAGTTCATCTTGCCAGCCACCTTATTCGCCTTATAGACTTTCTCTGCCTTGTGCGGTGTATAACGGATACACTCCAACCAGCCCCATGCCACCAATGGAATGATCGCTGAAATCAAAAAGACAGAAATAAACTGCCTTATCATTATCATATAGATCAGACTAAGCACTGCCACACCTACACTGATAAAATAATTCTTATCCGTGATCTTCGCCTCTTGGTCTTTATCCAGATAGTCCTCTTTTTCAGCATTCGCATCCGGTCTGTTATCTTCCACCGGGATGCCCTCTTTATCCATCCTTTTCAGGAAATTGTTGACGCCCTTCATCATAGCATCTATCATAAAAGCTGCTCGTTTCCTTCCCTTGCAATATACCCGGATATCGCCGGTCAGCATAACACACTTTTCGATATCAGAGATCTTGAACGACTTTCGAAATACCCAGAATTTAATTACCGTGATATCCTCTCCGTCAACAACAATATCCCAGACTCCCGGCATAGGATACAGAAAACAAGCAAGCCCCATCACAAAAAAAACTATAATTATGGTCATCATCACAGCAAATACAGATAGTTCATCTTCAAGCCCATATTGCCACAAATACCCCACAAAGCCTAACGTAGCAATCCCAACACCAATTACTCCATATAAACACATTGTCATAGATGTGCGCATGGTAAATTTATTGAGAGATCTGGTATAATTCTTTGGACTTTTCCTATAGGTAAGCAGATCGATCATACCACTGATCAGGGATAATGCAATCAGTGAAGCCACACTTACAATGATTTTTGTTTTCATTTCTCTTTTCCTCCTTTTTTAATTATTCTTCTTTCCACTGATACTTCTTTATATAAGTATCTATCATATAAGCGTTATCCCACAACATACTGATTTTGATCTTTCTATTATCAGCCGTTATAAGTTCGATCACTTCTGCATTGTCAATCTCTCTGACGCGGTATTGCTTAACATCCTTTGTCGTCACTACAATGTTTTTTCGTAAAAATCGCCTATTTATAATTTCTTTTCCATCAAACAGAACATAATTATAACATCTGGCTATCAGATCATAGGTAGACCCCAATAACATAAATAGACTGAAGCCTATAATCAGTAGATACATCTGGCTGTCCGGTTCCCAATATATACCGGCAAGGAATATTAAGATAGCAGTAACAAACACTACTGACGCTAAAATTTTTCTACTTCTACTTTCATGCATCATAACAGAACCATGGATCAATCTGTCTTTGTATTTCAAGTGTTTTCCTACCAGATAATTCTGTAGGTATGTAGTCATTACTTGATCAGCGGATGGTAGGATAACACTTGACTGATCACACAGATTTAGCCTCACATCTCCTGAGCCTTCAATAGTAAAGTATTCTACAGCATCGTAATTTACACTCTTTTCTTGTCCAAAACAAGGTTGGTTGACAAGACTGCCTTCTTTTTCTCCCCAATAATATCTGTCAGAGATCATCGCAGCCAGCAACAAACATATCACCCATATGATTTCAATGAGTAATATCCAAATAGATTCTCTTACAGCATCATCTAGAAAAATAAAATCAACCACAAAACAAGCACATATGGTTATCACGGACAATACATCAAAAAGCTTACTGATACTGCGCATATCCATCCAAATTATATATTTTTGTTTTTCTCTTTTCATTTTCTTTCCAATGAAAATTCTATTGAAATATATAATAATACTAATACTCAAAAATATGAATGCCATATGCCACTCTCTTTTCTCGATTTCTACTTAATAAAAATTAAATATCTTACTAAAAATAGTATGATTATTACTAAACCTATCCCCAATCCCCACCATTGATTTAACAAATATCGATACATCCTATATAATCGATATCGTATTTTTCCTATCTTCTTGATTTTACCTTTTCCATCTAAAAGCAAACCAACTTTATATAGGTAATACTCGTTTTCCTGTGTTGGTGTTATTGTGGTCGATAAATGGACGAACTTTTCTCCGCCATATACATATCCCGCTTTAATAGATAAGGGTTCTGTTTTATCAATTAAAATTTCATCTTTATTAATTTTTGCTTTCTTGCCATTTACAACAAAAAAAGGATAATCGATTTGCGGTTCACTTTTACTGGATATATTTGAAATAATACTTATCATGGCTTATCTCCTTCTTTTACCATCTGGGGACGCCATGGATGAAATGCATTGGGATGCGACTGTTTGAAACTTCTATCTCCATCAGGTTCTATAAAGATACGACGACCTTTATATACGACATCCCACTCTCCCTGTGCGCCGCCTATCCATCCTTGAATAGTTGCCTGACCAACTTTGATATCTCCATTTTCCCCAATATCGAATCTTGCGGAATACAGTTCCTGTTCCGTTTGTTTAAATTCTAAATACATGAGATAATCCCCCTAAAAAATCATGTCAAATATCACAAATACAACAAACAGGATAAATCCTAGCAGGCTCATCTTGCCAGCCACTTTATTCGCCTTATAGACTTTCTCTGCCTTATGTAATGCGATCAGCGACACCCCACTCGCAATGATTTTGGTTTTCATTTCTCTTTGCCTCCTCTTTTAGTTATTATTGCTCTCTCCTGTTTGTCATAAATACCTTTTGAAAAGCAATAAAATTACGATCCTGGGTTTTGATCTTAAATAATTTTTTATCATTCATGTCATATATAGTAACATATACAAAATTCTGTTCCACCGGCGAAAATATATTGGGTTCTGTTTTTAATCTTCCTAATTGTTCAAAACTATAGGTTATCTTTTTAAAATTTCTTTTTATCACTATACACTGTCTTTTGACATCAACATCAATGTATTGTTGTTCATAATTCAAGAGACACAAAGCCATTATAATAGCGATAATTCCCGTAAAAAGCCCTAAGCATAGTAATATAAAACAATTTGGTAAAATGATGACTGCATATGCTATCTTTTCATATCTAGGTGGTTGAACCCGAAAAACTTCTGCAATTTCCGGATTATTTTCATCTATCCACTTTATATGTCCTATTTCCTGCAATGTCTTTTTGAGTTTTTCATAATTCACACACATTCTATCTACAAGAAGTTTGTGTCCCTGCTTACTATAGATATGTAAATCCTGATTTTGTTTTATGACTACATGATCAATATCTGCAAACGCATATTTCGTCTTTTTCCATAGGAACTTCTTTTCTAATCCCTCTTGTGATACATATAATTTCCAGATTTTTGGTGTTACCAATAAAATGACACCCATGCCACCTATGATGCCTAGTAAAGAAAAACATAACGTCAACGATTCCTTGGTAAGCAAACTAACAACAAAGATAAAAACACCTAATGATATTACCAACATACCTAAAAACTTAAATAGATTTTTAGGTAATTCGACTTTATATGATTGCATTTTTCTTACTATATTTGAACTAATATTTATCATATTTTCATCCTTAGTTGTTTATTGTCACATCTTTCATAGAATCAATTTGGGACACATCCGCAATAAACCATAGATAATATTCCTTATCATCATACTGAAATTGTTGGTAACTACTAACTGAAATACCATCCACATTATAATTGCAAATATCAGCCAACTCAGAAATCCCCCATGCCGGTATGACTTCATATTTTTCGCCAATTTTTATCAGATTACGATATGTACTCAAAAAACTTACACTCAAATCTGCCTTAAAAGTTTCCTCGTCAGAATATTTTTTTCTATCTAGTCCAGAGACAAATTGTGTTTTTCGCTCTCCGATGAATTCATATTTACCATCTTTTCGATGTAATATTTCATATCCAGAAACCGTACCTTTTTCTATGGCAAAAACAATCGTAATGTTTTGATCGTTTTCTTCCATAATTACCTCTTTTGATTTCGGTACAATATCTGCGACCGCATCATTTAGTGAATCATAATACTGATCTTTTATGCCTCGTTCAAAATTATACGAAGTGATATTATTTCCATCAATAATTATATCTTGATTTTCGACCGACATCACCATGGCTATTCCCAACAAGATAACCGCAGTAATACCTATAACAATAATAACTTTCTTCATACTGATTTTATCCTTCTTTTGTCATAAATACCTTTTGACAAGCCTTTCGGCTTGCCTCCGCATATCATTTATTTTTACCATATTGCTGTTCAAAAGTTGGATCATATTTTGCGAGCAATTCTTTATCCCTTGTAAGTGCAGAATAAACTTCATGCCCTTTCTTTACTTTTTCCCCCGGATTAAAACCTGCTGCTATATACGCCTGAGTAATCTGAATGATTACTGGTAACACATATTTTTCGTCGCTCGCAATGATTCCATAATTATACATACCATCATAGACATCGTGTGGTGTTTCACCAATCGCCACTAAGATGTTATTTTGATCGTAAAAACACATCTTGCCATTTTCCTCAAAGGAAGGATCTACCCCAAACATCTCATATGCTATGCCATCTAACTGAACCCACATTCTAGATTTCATATGACCAAACAGATTTTTCAGCAGTCCCTGATTTAAAATTTCTTGATACGCATAACCTACAACTTTTCCCTCCCTATCTCTTTCTTTCACTGCCACAGGACGCCATGTGCTATACACTTCTGGATGTGCTTTTTTCAACTCCTTGTCTGCAATTGAACCTATAAACAAGTGTCTATCCCTGTATTCAATATTCCATTCTCCATCTATTCCGCCTATCCAACCTTGAATAGATGCCTGACCAACTTTTGTGTCTCCATTTTCCAAAATATCAAATTTTGCAGAATACAGTTCCTGTTCCGTTTGTTTAAATTCTAAATACACGGTTATCCCCCTACTCACTAATACCCCAATTTATACCTCATCCTTCACTGGGTTTTCGTAAAATTCTTCCTATAAAAAATATTCTAGTACATTCAAGATTTCTAATATCCAAATCAATATGTAAATTGTCAACGAAAAAAACAAAAAATTTTGGAAGCAATATTCATTTTTTCTTGCTTTTTAAATAAGCGAACTGTAAACAAAATCGCAATCATGGCTATCGAAAGTCCAACAAATTCACCCACCCCATAGCCAAGCACAATATTATCTTGATCTGCTAATATTAGTCCGACATCCAAGTTTATCAAATGAATATACATAAGTGCTTCATATATGGATATTCTTTTTCCTTTATCTAATACAGCTACTATCTCATAAATCTGTTTATCTGTATCTAAAGGATTGGCTTCAATGACAACGCTTTGCCCTTTATCAAAATCTATCTGCCCCACAAACAATCTATCCTCTATTTGATACATCTTTTCTGATGGATACGCATCCAAATAAGATAAATCTATCTGTGTGCCCTTTTTCATGTTGGCAGTAGCATTTTCATCATAGGTAAAATATGTTTTGTTCTTAAAATCTCCATGCCAGCCTCTCCATTTTGAGAAAAGGCTTGCCGCCAAAATAAAGACATCCGCCCCACATAAATACAGATACAGTTCATATATCATGGAATTACAGAGAAAGAAATAATTGAGGCAAGCAACTATTCCTGCTGCTATCAAAGAAACGAAAATACCCATCATTTGCACACGTTCTCTGTTTTTAAATATATATTCCGTCTTTACCTGTCCCAAAGCAATATGCCAATATAAGAGAAACAATGTTTGTGCGATAATTCGCATTGTCATTTCTACCAGTTTCATTTACGCCCACCTTGCTGTTATTCACTATATTTTCTCTTATATATCATCATACCTTATTCCTGTATTCGCTCACAACAGTTTTTTCTTCGTTTACTTTTATTATTGTAGTCGCCGCCACCCTTAAAAAGGGTGGCTCGGGGCGCTGGGTGTAACCCCTTGGTACCCGACAGCGTCTCAAGGCGTCCTAGACTTTCTCTTCGTTCAAGTCACTATCGCACTTGACGCGTTGCTTATGCCCATGAATGGGCGTTTGTACTACTTCGACTTAACCCTTAAAAGGGTCTTCGTACTCCTTCACACTTAATTTATCTTTCATGATATCGTACTTTTCTTGATCTTGAATATACTTTTTTATTGTCGCTTCATTTAATCCTACTGTGCTGACATAATATCCCTCTGACCAGAAATGTCTGTTTCCAAATTTATATTTGAGATTTGCATGTCTGTCAAAAATCATAAGCGCTGACTTTCCCTTTAAATATCCCATAAAACTCGACACGCTCATCTTGGGTGGAATACTTACCAACATATGAATATGGTCAGGCATAAGATGCCCTTCGATAATCTCCACACCCTTGTATGCACATAACTGTTTCAGAATATCACGTATATCCTCTTTTAATTGATTATAAATAATTTTTCGCCTATACTTAGGTGTAAATACAATATGGTATTTACACATCCATTTTGTATGGGCGAGATCATTAGACTTATCTGTTGTATCACCCTCAGCAACTTTTTGCAGAGTCTGTCCTGTCATCGCCATCTGCAAAGCAGTCTTAATATAATAAGTACCATCGCCTTTATAATAAGAAGATGCCTCCACACCAAACTGGCTCATGTCTGTCAAAGCATTCTTGGCTGCCTCTGTAAAAGTAACCTGGATATTGTCTGTTTCTTTTCCAGCCACATAAGTATAGTCAAATGTAAATGCTCCATTGTCCTGTAGATTCCCATCTGTAAGAGCAAGCGCCTGCCCACCTACGCTGACAGCAGATACATAGGAACCAACCTTTGGGCTGACAGTAAATTTAGTATCGCTGCTAAGACTAATACTGCTTTCATTTGTCACATCGGTAGATCCATACTGGACTGTTCCGTCTCCTGTGATCTCTACCTTTACCTCTGTACTGTCTGCCTGCTTCTGTGTTACCGAAAGAGCATCTGCTAATTTCAGAGTCGTTGCCTCTGCAATGCCGCTTTCCTTTACAAAGGTGATTGTGTTTTCTGCCTTTGTGACTTTCCAGTTGGAATCATCTGATTTTACAGTCACTTCATAATCTTCATTCGGTGTGATCTGTGCCTCGACTGTAATCTTTGTGTCCTTGGTAACCTGATAAGTACCATCGGTGTCCTCTCTTACCGTGGTGCCCTCCCCCTCTGTTACGATCACTTTACTAATGGCACAGTTACTTAAACCACTCTGATCCACCGTCAGTGCAATCTTGTCCTCTGTACCATCGATTCCGGTATCATCTGCTAATACCAGTTTTACCGGTGTCATTGTCATCATGAGCATAATACTAAGCACAAATGCCAATGCACGTTTTCCAAGTTTCTTTTTCATCTTCCGTCTCTCTTTCTTCTATTTTCTAAGTGAATTTTTTATGAATTTTCTGTGAATACTATTTTTTCTAAGTTTAGACCAATTTGGTCTAAAAGTAAATAGTCAAAATTACGCTTCTTATAATTTGGGTAATGGAGGAAAATATGAATTATCGATACGAACGAATACGAAATTTACGCGAAGATAATGATCTGACCCAGGAAACTCTTGCCAAACTACTTCATGTAAGCCAGCGTGCCTATTCCCGCTACGAAAACGGAGAACGCTCCATCCCTTTGGACTCATTGTGTACCTTAGCCAGATATTATAATACAAGCACTGATTATCTTTTAAACCTTACGGACATCAAAGATCCTTATAGTTGAAATACATGCATGAAAAAATTGATTGCTATTCTAAGACAACTCAGTACTCTCTGAAATTTTTCTATATTTAAATGCCAAAAGACAGGAAACTGCTCCCAGTTTCCTGTCTTTTCATTTGCTGATTGAATATTTAGTTCTTAAAACTATGTACCGGTGCCGGAATGCGTCCCTTGCGGTTTACAAAAGCATCACATCCATACGGATTGACCGGCATGATCGGTGCGTATCCCAAAAGTCCGCCAAACTCTACGGTCTCGCCTACGCCCTTTCCAATAACCGGAATCAGACGAACAGCGGTTGTCTTCTGGTTGATCATACCGATCGCCATCTCATCCGCGATGATACCGGAGATTGTCGTCGCCTTGGTATCGCCCGGAATGGCGATCATATCAAGTCCTACAGAGCAGACACAGGTCATTGCTTCCAACTTCTCTAATGAAAGCGCACCTGCGGTAACCGCATCGATCATACCCTGATCTTCGCTGACCGGAATAAAGGCACCACTTAAACCACCAACGTAAGAGGATGCCATGATACCGCCCTTCTTGACCTGATCATTCAAAAGAGCAAGTGCAGCTGTTGTGCCCGGTGCTCCTGCATACTCCAGACCGATCTCTTCCAAAATCCCTGCTACACTGTCACCGATCGCCGGTGTCGGTGCCAAGGACAGGTCAATGATACCAAATGGAATGCCCAGACGCTTGGATGCTTCCTGTGCGACCAACTGTCCTACACGTGTCACCTTAAAGGCTGTCTTTTTGATGGTCTCGCAAAGGACTTCAAAACTCTCTCCACGCACAGATTCCAAGGCTGTCTTTACAACGCCCGGTCCACTGACACCGACATTGATGATGGCATCTGCCTCTGTCACACCATGGAAAGCACCTGCCATAAATGGGTTGTCATCCGGTGCATTGCAAAATACTACCAACTTGGCACATCCAAGAGAATCCTGATCTTTGGTGTATTCTGCGGTTTCTTTTACCATCTCCCCCATCAGACGGACAGCATCCATATTGATACCGGTCTTGGTCGATCCCACATTCACGGAACTGCATACAAAATCCGTGCATGCCAATGCCTGTGGAATGGAGCGGATCATATTTTCCTCTGCCGGTGTCATCCCCTTGGATACCAGTGCAGAATAGCCACCGATAAAGTTCACGCCCACGGTCTTCGCTGCGCGATCCAGCGTCTTTGCGATCGTCACATAATCTTCCGGGCTCTTACATGCTGCGGAACCTACCAGTGCGATCGGGGTAACAGAAATACGCTTGTTTACGATTGGGATACAATAATCGTTCTCAATCTCCTTGCCGACTTTGACTAGATCCTTTGCTACGGTCGTGATCTTATTGTAGATATTGGCATTTAACTGATCCAGATCCGAATCCATACAATCTAAAAGGCTGATACCAATGGTAATCGTACGCACATCCAGATTTTCCTGTTCTACCATTTTGTTTGTCTCGTTGACTTCACCAAAATTAATCATGATACTCTCCTTTAGATTCTATGCATTTTCTCAAAAATCTCTTCACGCTGGCATTTCACATCAACACCAATCTTTTCTCCCAATTCACGCAGGTCTGCCTGGCACTCTGCAAAAGGTTTTTGACATGCAGCAAAATCCACGATCATCATCATATTAAAATAATCCTGTACGATGGTCTGTGAAATATCCAGTACGTTGATGCCATTCTCTGCTAAATATGTGCAGATCCCTGCAATAATGCCTACGGTATCTTTGCCTACTACTGTGATAATTGTTTTCTGTGTGTTTTTCTCCATGTCAATTCTCCTTTTATTTTTGATCTATGATTATAGTTGCATAAACTATAACATCAATTTCAGTTTCTGCCAAATAAAATCTGTTTTTAAAGCGTGATCCGACTGGATGGTCTGTCTCTCTTCGCCACCTCAATAGGAAAATCATTGCCCCGGTACGGGTTATCCCCTAAGGAGATCTCTAAGCGGACGGTCTCATATGCCAGTTCGTCATAATTATTTTCTTTGGACAGATGTCCCAATAAAATATGCTGCATACCATCGTGAAGGATCTGTCCCAATAATTGTCCGCTGGTCTCATTGGACAGGTGTCCCCGCTCACCCAAGATGCGTTGCTTTAAAGGATAAGGATAAGCCCCCACCTGCAACATATGGATATCATGATTTGCCTCAAGCAACAAGGCATCCAACCCCTCCATATGTGAGACAATACCGGCATCATAATAGCCCAGATCCGTCACAACACCCACTCGATGTCTGCCGTCTGAGACAAGATAGGCAACCGGATCCGCTGCATCATGTGAGATCGACATAGGATATATTTCCAGATCTCCAATGGAAAAGGTCTTTCCCGCCTCGATCACATGGAATAAAGACGGATCGATCTTTCCGACCGATGATGATTGCAGGATGGCATCTGCCGTCCCCTTTGTCGCATAGATCGGCAGTCCGTATTTGCGCGCGACCACACCCAAGCCCTGTATATGGTCACTATGTTCATGTGTGATCAGCACCCCATCCATATCCGATGTGGTGTAATCATATGTATTCATTCCCTCCTCAATACGCTTGCCGCTGATCCCGGCATCTATCATCACATGGCACTGATCGCTTCCCAGGCAGATGCAGTTGCCACTGCTGCCACTGGCTACACTAAAAAAATCCATCTTATGACTCTTTCCAATAAACTAAGATATCATCTCCCTCGTGAAGTTCGTCAGAATATCCGCATGGTGCTCCATTGATCGTCGTTACAATTGGTCTGCCGCCCCCCGCGTGTACATCAAAATCAATCACATTGAAGATGTCTACAAAAATATAACTGCTCTTGCCACTCAAATATACCGGTTCATGGTTGACTGTCACATGCAGCCCTGCTTCTTCCGGCGCTTTTTCCTCTGCGGCAGTTTCCTTGACCGAACTATCCCCGCCGGATGCACACGCGCCTGCCTGCTTTGCCTCGTCAGGTACTTCTGCCTGCGCGCCGCCATCTGCCTGTGCCTCAGAACCAAAACCATATTTGCTGGCATGTTTTAACTGATCTAAGATATTGCTCGCCTGACTTCCGGTCTCTTTTGCCTGTACCGGTGCTGCACCAAAAGCAAGTACCGTCCAGTCGATCGAGAAATTCTCATAGATCAGGGTCTCCAGCGTAGCCGGTCGGTTGTTGACTAAAATCTCATGATCCGGATCTATCTCCACATCCATAAACTCTGCCAACTGACCTACGGTATAAAAACTGCGGGTCTCAATCACATCGCCCTCTTGGATCTCATAAGAGCCCGGCTCTAAAGAGCCATTGACCTCCATGAACTTCGGACACATCACATGTTTGCCGCAGACTTCAAATGCCATGGTATTGCCGACATACTCGTCCAGTTCCTCGATCGTGCAGACTGCTTCCTCTCCTGCTGTTGACGGCTCTATGGTAATAAAGCAATTAAACTCAAGCGGTGTATTCATACCCACGTTCACATCATTCATCTTGACCACAGCAGACTCGCCCTCACCGCCACGCACCATACGAGGCGTTCCATTGACCGTAAAATGGATTTCACGGCCTCGGCGCGGGAATAGTTCCTCTGTCGTAAATCCAGCCTGCATAGCGGCATCTACGACCGTCAGATGTCCATTGTCATATAACTTCATCATTTCTCCATTGAAATGGATCATGATAAAGTTGTTTTTCTGCTCATAATAGTTGAGACAGATACCGATCGGCGTCACAAGCAGCGGATCCTTTTTGATGTCTTCCTGCTCAAAAATGATATTCTTCATGACTTCCTCGCCACGAAGCGCAACACGCTCCGGTACGATATCCAGTTTCTTGGCAAGGGAATCTGTATAGCCATGGATCTTGCCACCTCCACCAACGATAAATGCCGCACTGACAGACTTATCTCCATTCAGTTCACGGATCTTATTGGCTACTTCTGTCGTCATTTTCTCACGCACGACCTCAGTCAGTTTCCATACTTCTTCGGCAGATACAGTATGGGAGATTCCCATGATGTCCTCATAGGTCACTTCCTCCAAAGTGCTGGAATCCAACTTGATCTGCTCTGCGGTAGCAAAGTCGACCAGATATGCCTGTACGATCACTTCCGTCAATTCATCACCTGCAAATGGGATCATGCCATAAGCGATGATGCTTCCGTCCCTGGTGATACAGATATCGGACGTACCGGCGCCCACATCCACCAGTGCGATATTTAACATTCTGAAATTCTCCGGGATTGCCACATTGATAGCAGCAATAGGCTCGAGGGTCAGATTTGCTACCTGAAGCCCTGCACGCTCTACCGCAGAATACAATCCATCCACAACATCTTCCGGCAAGAAAGTCACAATGATGATCTCATCGATCTTATTCGCCTTGTGTCCTTCCAGACTGGAGAACAATTCATCATTCAGATAATACTTCATGACAGAGTAGCCGACACAATAGAACTTGTATCTGTTATCGCCCTCAGCAAGCAGTTCCTGCTGTGCCTGATCGATCCCCATCAGATCCAAGGTATGTAAGTCTTCGCCCGTAACAACCGTCTCTTCCGGGTATTCGTAGGTCACTTGTGTTGTCACCGTACGCAGGACACGGCCAGCCGCCGCGATACATACCTGTGTCAGGCTTGTCCCGATTGCTTCTTCCAAGACCTCTTTGACCTCACGGATGGTATCTCCCACGCGCCCGATGTCATGGATCTGTCCGTCCAACATGGATCTGGTCTGATGTTCCCTCACACACTGGGCGATCACATGAAAGCCATCATCTGCCTGATAACCCACCGTTCCAACGACATTTCGCGTTCCGATATCCAATCCAAAAACGATATCTTCCAATGGATTCTTTTCATTCATAAATCTGCTCTCCTCTATCACTTTCCTATCCTAAGATCTGACGTACCTGTGCCTGCGTTTCTTCCATACTCCCACTGCTGTCGATCACATGGACACATACCTGCCGAAAGGCTTCCTCCGGCATCTGGCTGGCGAAGATCTGATCTATCTTTTCGTCCGTGTAGCCTCTGTCACGTTTCAGACGCATCCGTCGCTCATCTTCTGAAGCATAGATATACCACAATTCATCACAAACTTCCTCGTAATGATCCTCTAAAAGAAGCGCTGCCTCAAAGAAAAAATAGTCCAGATTGCCTTGTTTTCTCGCCTCTTTGACCTGTTCCAATACACTTTCCCTGACCGCAGGATGGACAATATCATTGACCTGTGTGCGCACCTCTCCCTGTGAAAAAAGAAGGCGTGCCATGCTCTCTTTATCTATCCGTCCGGATCCATCAAAAACCTGATAAGGATTTAGCAGATCTACCAGCGCACCGTAGCAGATGCTCCCCGGCTCCATCAAAGACTTTGCCAGATCATCTGCTAAGGCAATGTGACACTTGTAATTTTCCCTCAAATACGCCAGTACCGTTGACTTTCCGGCACCGACACCTCCGGTGATCCCTATAAACTTCATAATCTACTCCATTGTATCATTTTTTATAGGCAAAACAAAGTTATTTTGCATCATACCATGTATATCCTGTATGCATATCGATTGTCAGCGGCACTGCCAGTTTTGCGGCACCTTCCATTTCTTCCTGCAAGATCCTTTTTACCATCGGCAACTCTTCTTCTTTTGCCTCGATCAAAAGTTCATCATGCACCTGTAAGAGAAGTCGGGATGCCAAACCTTCTTTTTGTAAACGATCATGCACATGCACCATGGCGATCTTGATGATGTCGGCCGCCGTTCCCTGGATCGGAGAGTTCATGGCGATACGCTCACCAAACTGGCGCTGCATAAAATTGCTGGATGAAAGTTCCGGGATCGGTCGGATACGCCCATACATGGTCTTGACCGCTCCTGCTTCCTTGCCCTCCGCTACCAGCCCATCCAAAAATTCTTTCATGCGCGGATATGCCAAGAAATAATCATCAATATACTTGCCAGCCTCCTTCTTGCTGATGCCAAGATCTCGGCTCAATCCAAAGGCACTGATCCCATATACGATACCAAAATTGACCGCCTTGGCATTGCGTCTTTGCAATTCTGTAACATTCTCAAAGGCTGTGTGGAATACCAGTGACGCTGTAGATCTGTGAATATCCTGTCCCTGCAAAAAGGCATGGATCAAGTTCTGATCCCCGGACATATGGGATAAGACACGCAATTCGATCTGGGAATAGTCTGCATCCACAAAGACAAAACCATCCTTTGGATGAAATACCTTGCGTATCAACTTGCCCTCTTCCATGCGAATCGGTATATTCTGTAAATTGGGCTCCGTACTGCTGATACGACCGGTTGCCGTAACCGTCTGCTGGAAGGAAGAATGAATCCTTCCGTCCGGCGCAATACAATTTGAAAGTCCCTCTGCATAAGTCGATTTCAATTTTGCCAGTTGGCGGTATTCCAGAATATCTGCCACGATCGGATAGTCCGGTGCCAGGTTCTCTAAAACATCTGCCGCCGTAGAATAGCCAGTCTTTGTCTTCTTGCCGCCCGGCATCCCCATCTTTTCAAAAAGGATCAGCCCCAACTGCTTTGGCGAATTAATATTGAACTCTTCTCCGGCTTCGTTGTAGATCTTTTGCTCTAGTTCCACCAGACGTCCCATCAGACGTCCGCCATATTCTTCTAGGGCTTTGGCATTGATCGCAATACCTTCCAGTTCCATATCTGCCAGTGTAAAGATCAGCGGCAATTCGACATCCCGATACAGATCATCCATCTGCTTTTCTTTCAGTCTTTCCCACTGCATGCCAGCCACACGGCTACAGATATATGCCTCATAGCAGGCATAAGAGCAAAATTTCTCCGGCATTTCTTCCAATGCCTGCGCCAGACTCTTCTTGCCAAAAGCCTCCCCATAACCCGGCACACTGATACCCAGATACTCGCTCGCCAGATCTTCTGCTACATAAGTATTCTTGAGCGGCTGCAGCAGATACTCCGCCACCGCCACATCATAGACATTCTCATAATGTAAAAAGCGCTCCTGCAAATGCGGTACACAGATCTTGATGGCTTCCTTGACATTCATACATGCCAGACGCTTTCCCTTCGCCGTCAGATGTTCTAAGACCTGCGTTATACAAGAAATATCAGTCATCGGTGCCCACAGGCTCTTTTCTCCATCCGAAAGTGCCATACCGTAAATCTCGTATTCCCGACAGTCATCTTCCAATGTCTCCTGACTTGCAAAAAGCGATAACTGCCCATCGCCGTCCTTGGCAAGTGACGCCTCCTCCCACTCCTTGGCACTGCGCTGTCTCCATGCCAGATATAGACCAATATAAGATGCTTTGCCCTTTGCCAATTCCTTTGCAAAAGCAGTCAGACTCCGGGCATCCTCTGCCTGTAAGAAGGCATCTTCCGCTACATTTCTTGGTGCCTGAATCTGAAATCTGCCCAAAAGGTTCTTGAACTCCCATTCCTTGCAGAGTGCATATGCCTCCGGGGTAAAGATATCTGAAAGCCTTGCCGCTTGCAGATCATAGGTAATGTCTGCGTGTACCTCAATGGTTGCCAGTTCCTTTGACATGACCGCCTGATCGTAAAATTCTACGATATTCTTGGCAGCACGCGGCGGGCGTAACTGATCTGCCTCCTCATGTGCTGCCTCGATCGAATGATACTGGGAAATGATGGCTGTCGCTGTCTTTTCGCCGATCCCCGGTACGCCCGGGATATTATCTGCAGTATCTCCCATCAAAGCCTTGACATCGATAAACTCCGTCGGTGTCACCAGATAACGCTCTGCCACATCGGCTGCATAATAGTTCTCGATCTCCGTGCCCGTCTTTTTTGTCTTTGGAATACTGATCTTGGTATGGTCCGTTGCCAACTGCAGAAGATCCCTGTCGCCGGAGACGATCGTAACTTCCATTCCTTGATCTTCAGCCATACGCGCTATAGTCCCCAGAAGGTCATCTGCTTCCAATCCCTCTTTGGAGATCACCGTGATCCCCATTGCAGTAAGCATCTGCTTCATCATAGGCACCTGTTGACGCAGTTCATCTGCCATAGGCCTTCTTGTACCCTTGTATTCTGCAAACATCTTGTGACGAAAAGTCGGTGCATGCTCATCAAAGGCTACGGTCAAATAGGACGGTTTTTCCGTGTCCATGATCTTGAACATGATATTTAAAAATCCATAGACCGCATTGGTATGCAGTCCTGCTGCATTGGTCAGATCCGGCAGTCCAAAAAAAGCACGGTTTAAAATACTGTGTCCATCTATGAGTAATAACTTATTAGATTGCTCTTGTTTCATACTGTAGCCATTCCTTTTCCTTGTCATCTAAATATGGACTCAGGGTATCATAAACCTGTCTGTGATAAGTATTGAGCCAGTCTCTTTCTTTATCTGTCATCATGTCCGGCAGCACTGCATCCAGATCGATTGGGGCAAAGGTCAGGTTCTGGAACTGATAATACTGACCATACTCTGTCTTTTCTGCCTCAACACAGAGGAGTTCGTTCTCAATACGGATACCATAACCGCCTTCTTCATAGAAGCCCGGTTCATCCGTTGTGATCATGCCGGGAATCAACTCCTGGGATGGGAACATATCGGTCGTGCGCCAGCGGAATGCATTTGGACCTTCATGCACATTCAGTATATGCCCTACGCCATGTCCGGTTCCACAGCGGTAATCCAAGCCCAAATCCCAGAGCGGACCTCTGGCGATCGCATCCAGATTGGTTCCGGATACGCCCTTTGGAAACTTTGCATGTGCCAAGCGCAAGTGTCCCTTTAATACCAGCGTATACATCTTTTTGATTTCATCGGAGATCGGTCCTAAGACGATGGTCCTGGTAATATCGGTCGTCCCCCCCAGATAATGTCCGCCGGAATCCACAAGGAGCATACCTTCCGGTGCAAGGGCTGCATGATCTTCCGGTGTTGCTGAATAATGCATCATGGCAGCATTGGCACCATATGCACTGATGGTATCAAAACTCAGATCCAAGAATCCCGGCTGCTCCTCTCTGCGCTCCTGTAGATAATCAGACGCACTGATCTCCGTCATTGGTTCGCTGCCAACATTGGTCTTGAGATAATGGATGAACTTGGTCACAGCAAGACCATCATAAATATGGGCTTCGATCGTATTTGCCACCTCTGTCTCATTCTTAATGGCGCGCATCAGTTCTGATGGATCGTGTCCCTCAAGGATCTGATCTTGACTGACAAGGCTCATGAGTTTAGCATTGATGGTTCCCGGATTTAAGAGGACCTTTCCTCCTGCCTCCTGCACGCGCTGTGGCAACTCATCATAAACAGCATCATACGGCCGCAGCGTAAAGCCACATTCTGCCAGATAATCTCTGACTTCCTCCGGCCACTTCTCGTAGAAGGCATACAGAACAGCATCCTGTCCCGTCAAAAAGAGGAAAGACAAAAATACCGGCACATGTGAAATATCACCGCCACGTAAGTTGGTGATCCATGCGATATCGTAAAGGCTGCCGATCAGGTGGCTGTCTGCCCCCTTTTTCTTTAATTCTGCACGGATACGTGCTAATTTATCCGGGGTAGACTCTCCTGCATACTGCTGACGTAGAACAAAGACCGGCTCCTGCGGAAGGGCAGGACGATCCTCCCAGATCTGATCGATCAGATTCTCATCCATAGCGATCTTACCGGACTTTTTCTCAGCGATCTCACGCAATTCCTTGGCTTCTCCCGCTGCCATGCAGGCACCATCAAAACCGATCGTAGCGCCCTCTTTCAGATGCTCCTCTACAAACTCCATGACTGTCGGCACTTCCGGCTCTCCTATACGGTATAAGGTCACATCACTACCTGCTACCTGTGCAGCAGCCTGAACAAAATAACGTCCGTCTGTCCATACACCGGCTTCCTCTAAAGTGATTACCGCCGTACCGGCAGATCCTGTGAAACCTGTGATAAAAGCACGACACTTATAGTGTTCTCCGACATACTCGGAAATATGATCATCGGAAGTCGGAACAACATAGACCATGATTCCCTTTTCCTGCATCAGACAGCGAAGGGAACGCAGTCTTTCATTGATGATCTGTGGATCGATTTTTTTGCTCATAATACATACATCTCCTTTTCTATTGCGCTAGGCAAACATGACACTTCCGCCATGCTCCACTCATAAAATCTAACTGATGTATTATACCACATCTAAGCCACCTCTTCCATAAATTCGTAGTAATCTGCCTCACTTGCAAATAAAATGTATTCCCCATCTACATATCCCATAAATCCGCTTCCTACAGTGTATCCTTTCATAGTGCTACCTCCTCGTTTCGATCAACCTGTCTTTTTTGTTGATCTTAGAGTAGCACACGGCATGTACCATTATTGTCTCATCGCATAGATCTTTTTATTTTCTTTCCTTGCTTTCGTTCAAAATCCAAATATGTTATGATGCTTGCAGAAAAGGAGATCACAACATATGCACCTTTTATTGTTTTTTATAGGAACCCTATTTTGTATCTGGTTCCTTATGCCCTTTTTTACAAAAAGAATCTTAAATCCCGGCAATATGACCGGTCTTATCTTTTCCATCCTGCTGATGATTTATGGGATTTTTCCAAGGCAGATCCGGCAAGGAATTGCAATGGCACTCGCTCAGCCCGGTATCCTTCGCCTGCTCTGCATCCTGATACTGGCTCTGCTTGCCCTCGCCTGTCTGCTCGTCCTGATCAATGCATGCCGCATCTTATCTGCCATAAAGGCGTATTCCCAGCAGCCATGCACACTCATCGTTTTAGGCTGCAAGGTCTACGGCACAAAAGCAAGCCTTATGTTAGAGGAACGCCTGGATGCCGCCATCGCCTACCTGCGCGCTACCCCCGACAGCAAATGCATTGTTTCCGGCGGTAAAGGAGATGATGAAGGTATTTCCGAGGCTGCCTGTATGCAGCAATACCTGATTGGTCATGGCATCCCGGAAAGTCGTATTTTTATGGAGGACCAGTCCCGGACCACCCAGGAAAATCTCCTGTTTTCCTCTGTCATCATAAAAAAACAAGGGCTCGATCCACATCTCGCCCTTGTCTCCAATGAATTTCATCTTTACCGCAGTCTTTGCATTGCCAAAAAACTTGGCTTTACCGCCTATGGCATTCCTGCCAAGACTGCCTGGTGGCTCTTTCCCACCTATTTTGTAAGAGAAATACTTGCTATCGTAAATGAAGACCTCGGGCTGCTTCGTCCAAAATCTCCATAGCCAGCGCTTCCTTGCTCATCAGGGGCAGGGACCGCATGCCCTCTCCTGTGATCAGAGTTGCCACATTGGTATCACCGCCGAATCCGGCACCGCGCTGGCGGATGCTATTGGCAACGATCATATCGACCTTTTTCTTCTTCTGCTTTGCTTTGGCATTTTCCAGCAAATGCTCCGTCTCCATGGCAAATCCGCAGATAAACTGATCTTCGCGCTTTTTTTCGCCCAATGCCGCCAAAATATCTTTTGTACGGACAAGCGGGATTGCGGCGTCGCCTTCCGTTTTTTTGATCTTTTCCTGACTGACATCGGCCGGTGCATAATCTGCCACCGCCGCGGATTTTATGATAATATCCGCATCATCTGCCTCTGCCATGACGGCTTCATACATATCCTGTGCACTTTCTACCGATATGGTCTTTACGAACATAGGCGGCTCCAATGCTACCGGTCCGCTGATCAGCGTCACGTCCGCCCCGCGCAGCATAGCCATTTTAGCGATGGCATAGCCCATTCTTCCGGTCGAATGATTGGATATAAAGCGTACCGGATCAATGGCTTCCCTAGTCGGTCCCGCCGTCACCAAAAGATGTTTTCCCGCAAGGTCTTTTTCATATGCGACCGCGCGCAGGATATACTGTAAGAGAACATCCGGTTCCGGCATCTTTCCGGCACCGGAGTCGCCACAGGCAAGATAGCCATTTGCCGGCTCGATCACCTGCATGCCATATTTTCTCAAGGTCTTTAAATTGTCCTGTACAATCTGATTTTCAAACATACCGGTGTTCATCGCCGGGGATACGATCTTAGGGCATTTACAGGCTAGGATCGTGGTCGTCAGCATATCATCTGCAATGCCATGCGCCATTTTAGCGATGACATTGGCAGATGCCGGTGCTACAAGAAACAGATCTGCTTTTTTTGCAATCGCAATATGCTCCACCGAAAAAGAAAAATTACGATCAAAGGTATCTACAAGACATTTATTTCCTGTCAGCGTCTCAAATGTAATCGGATTGATAAAATTTGTTGCATTCTTTGTCATGATGACTTCCACATCCGCATGCTGTTTTTTCAGCATACTTGCCAGGTTTGCGATCTTATAGGCTGCGATGCTTCCCGTCACGCCAAGCACAATACACTTTCCCTCTAACATATCCATTTCCTACCTAATCAAATATTTTTCTTTACTATACCGCATCTGTCCGAGAAAGAAAAGCCCTGCCCGCTACAGATTATCGGACAAAAGTCCGTGCTTTTCATAGCGGGAAATCCGCTGGATCTTATTAGCACCATCCACAAAAACAACGTGTGGCTTGTGTTCCTTTGCCTCCTCCGGGCTCATGGATGCATAAGACATGATAATGACATGATCGCCGACCATGACCTGTCTGGCTGCTGCGCCATTGAGGCAGATCATGCCACTGCCTGCCTCCCCTGCGATCGTGTAGGTCTCAAAACGATTTCCGTTCTCCACATCGACGATCTGCACATACTCGTATTCCATAATGCCTGCCGCTTCCAAAAGTTCGGTGTCGACCGTAATGCTCCCTACATAATTCAATTCTGCCTGGGTCACGGTAGCACGATGGATCTTTCCTTTTAACATTGTGATTTCCATTTTTTTGCCTTTCTTATGCCTCAACAATAAAATTATCGATCAGTCTGGTCTTTCCGATATAGACCGCAATGGCAACCAGTGTCTCTCCTGCGATCTGATCGATCGGTATGATCGTAGCAAAATCAACGACATCGACATAATCGATCTTTGCCAAAGGTTCTGTTTCGATCTTGTCTGCGATCGCCTTTTTAATAACAGCCGCATCCTTTTCACCCTCTGCGATCATCTGTTTACCAAGGGCAAGACTCTTTGATAAGATCAGGGCTGCCTGTCTTTCTTCCTCGTTTAAATAGGTGTTTCTGGAACTTTTTGCCAGCCCGTCCTGCTCGCGGATGATCGGGCAGCCGTGAATGGTGATATCCACGCTCAGATCCTTGACCATGCGCTTGATGACTGCCAACTGCTGTGCATCCTTTTGTCCGAAATATGCATTATCCGGGCAGACAATATGAAAGAGTTTTAAAACAACAGTCTGCACGCCACGGAAGTGGATCGGGCGGCTCTTGCCACAGAGTTCGGTGGTCAGTCCATTCATATCCACATAGGAGCAGAATCCTTCCGGATACATTTCTTCCGGTTCCGGGTGAAAGATCAGATCAACGCCAACATCCTGACAAAGCGCCGCATCCTTTTTTAGATCCCTCGGATAAGATTCCAGATCCTCTGTCGGTCCAAACTGCATCGGATTGACAAAAATACTGACAACGACCTTATCGTTTTCCTTGCGGGCTGCTTCCATCAGGCTTTTGTGTCCCTCATGCAAATAGCCCATAGTCGGTACAAAACCGATCGTCAATCCCTCTTTTTTCCATGCTTTTACTTGTTTTCTAACATCCGCTACGGTATAACAAATTTCCATTTTTCTTTCCTTCCTTATGTTTAATATAATTTTTCTATAATACTATCATCGATCTTGTAGGTGTGTTCTGCTGCCGGGAAACTTCCTGCCTTGACCTCGGCATCATAAGCCTTGAAAGCCTCTGTCATGATCTGTCCCACATTTGCAAAATGCTTGACAAACTTCGGCTTAAAGTCCGTAAACATGCCCAGCATATCCTGATATACCAGCACCTGACCGTCACAGTCTGCGCCTGCACCGATACCGATCGTTGGGATGGAGATTTCCTCTGTCACACGCTTTGCCAATGCTGCCGGAACACACTCCAAAACGACTGCAAATGCACCTGCACGCTCTACGGCTCTGGCATCATCCAAAAGTTTTTGCGCGGCTGCCTCGCCTTTTCCCTGTACCTTAAAACCACCAAAAGCATTGATGGACTGCGGTGTCAGACCAATATGGGCGCAGACCGGGATGGACGCATTTACGATGGCACGGATGGTCTCCTCCATCTCTACACCGCCCTCCAGTTTCACGGCATGCGCACGTCCTTCTTTCATGAGGCGTCCCGCATTGACGACTGCATCGTAGACACTTGCCTGATAAGACATAAATGGCATGTCACAGATCAAAAGTGTATCTTTGATACCGCGGCTGACTGCTGCACAGTGGTGGATCATATCTTCCATGGTCACTGAGATCGTGTCAGGATAGCCCAACACTACATTTCCCAGAGAATCACCCACCAAGATGGAATTGATGCCTGCGCCATCGACCAACTTCGCTGTGGAATAATCATAGGCAGTGAGCATGGTGAGTTTTTCGCCCTTTGCCTTTGCTTCCTTAAATGTTACAACCGTATTCTTCATTGTTTTGTCTCCTTCTCTTTTTCATCCGCCAGCAGACGCTCCATGTCTGTATAATCCCTATGCGGATTTTTCTTTTTTGCGAGCCTGACCTGTTCTTTCGCCAGCACAATATACATATCTCTCATCTGCGCAGGTATGACCTGTAAGTGTTTTCCTACCGTGATAAGATCTCCGCGCTCTATGGGTCCTGTCAAAGCCTGCATACAGCCGGAAGATATGACATTTTCCACATTGCCCCGCACCAGTGCCGCTGATGCCAGACGTGCCTTTTCTGCGTCAAAGCCGCACGCTTCCAGCATTTCATAACCGCTGGCAAGAACCGTTACAACCTGATTGCTCAGTGTTGCTGCCGCCGCATGGTACAATGCCTTTTTCTCCGGTGCGATCCTCTGCACAGGGTTTCCCATTTTTTGCAATAAAGGCTCCATGACGACAAGTGCCTGCACATGGCCTTCTAAGGTAAAAAATGCATTTTGTAATTGTTTGTAGGATGTATATTTGTCGCTGAACGCTAACATTGGATGAATCGAAAGACCATAAGCCCCCGTCTTTTCGATCCCTTGAAATTGATCGGATGATAATGAGCCACTAAAATGACAAATGATTTTTCCTTGAATGGACAGATGTCGAATGCAATCCCATACATTTGCGATCTCACCATCTGATGTGGTAAGAAAAAGGGTATCGCTTGCCGCTACCAGGTCTTCGATCCTATCGAAGCTGTCCGTACCTGTAAATTGTGCCGCATCAAGTGCGCGATCCGGATGCCGGTCAAAAAATCCCGTCACCCTGATTCCGTGATCCTGCATGTACTTTCCCATGGAATAGCCCACACGACCGGAACCAATAATTCCAATTTTCATGTCATCACCTTCCTTTAAAACGACATCGTCGTTTTGATGTTTCTCGCTTTGGTGCCACCGGCTACCTTTGTTTCTCACATCACTTGTGATAACACACTATCATCTGATGCAGTTTCATACCATGAATACCGCTCAAAGGAAAATGTAGCATACTGGGTAAAAAAAAACAAGAACCATGTTAAATATTTCACATAGTTCTTGTTTTTCTTTGCATACATTATATTTTACAATACATCCTTCATGGAATTGAATCCGACGATATTCTTGTAGTTCCAATGGATCCTCTTTTGCAAGCCGTCACTGATCTGCTTGAGTCACAAACCCGTGTGATTACTGGGTTCTAACGCTTCTCAGTCCATGCTATTTGCAGTTAGACACAACGCAATAATCCTCCCGGCCACACTCCGGAAGGATTATTTACACATAAGTATTAAGAAAAGGGAGTCTTCCATTACCTATGGAAGAACTATATATAAATGAATAGCGGGAACTATCCATTTATGACCAATTAAATCTGCCTTCTTTAGGCATCTACTATGCCAGTGCCGCACCGAGTGTCTCGCACTGCATGAGTCCTTCATCATCCGGGGTGTTATTGCAGATCACGCTGTCGCAAGCAAGACTTGCACCTGCGCCCTTGCAGTCATTTTCCCAGTTTTCCATCCATTCGCCTGTGCCCCAGCCATAGGAACCAAACAAAGCGATCTTTTTTCCGCCAAGTGCGGCACTTACTTCATCAAACATTGGCTG
Organism: uncultured Lachnospiraceae bacterium; assembly: GCA_934899185.1. GTDB lineage: Bacteria > Bacillota > Clostridia > Lachnospirales > Lachnospiraceae > Pararoseburia. The sequence goes on along the minus strand of CAKXYI010000002.1, from coordinate 175,120 downwards.
GAATTCACTTTCTTCCAAAACTTCTGCGCCCATTGCAGGACAACCAAAAGCAATCGCGTCATAATCGGCTACTTTTCCTGCCGAAAAATCACTGCAATAGATCAATTCTGCATCTGCGCCCTTGTCCTGCGCACCCTTTACAACTGCTTTTGCCATTTCCTCTGTATTGCCAGAGCCACTCCAATATACGACTGCTACTTTGCTCATCTCATATCCTCCATTCTGATCTCGTGCCTAACTGCCCCTTTACGCTGAAACTGTCAGTTTATTGATGCTGCGCCCCTGCATCCACAATTCTGTGTAGATCCGGGTGCATTTTTTGTAGCGGGCAAATGTCTCCAAGGCATCTTCTTCATTCTGATATACCTTCCAACAGCCACTGCACTTACAATTACATCCCTGATTTTCGATAAATCCGATCACGTCAGCCAAGGGATAATCCAGAAAAATACCGATCTCATGTGGAAATCCATCACTGGCTGCGATCCGCTTTTGCAAATGTTCCAGTGCTTTTTTCACACACAGGTCAACATATCCGTATTGTTCCAAGAAACAGGCAACGCCCGGTTTTTGTAAATCCTTTTGTAATTGTGCCATACGATACACATAAACCAATGCCCAATTCGGCTTCTGCTGTAAAACCGTGACTGCAATCCCCTTAGGATGCATCTGCTTATTCCAGTAGGCGATACATTCCGCGAAGTCCTCCTGTCTCTCAAAGGAACAGGAAAATAAATTTGCCGTCTTGATCGATGCCAGTGTCGGAGAACAGTGACAGATCAGATATTGTTCCATCTCTTTCATATGCTTAGTATGTGCTCTGTTTCGTCGGATTATGTAGTTAGTTTTTTCTAACTCATATGTCATAAAAAAAGCAGTCCGCACGAGAGGAGAAAAAGTTGGCATACGTTTTCAAATGGATTCTGTGCGATATCCTGCTGTTTTTTATTTTTCTCGGTTAGTTCTTGCTAACTACTGATAGTATAATCTCACCAAGGTATTTCGTCAAGTACTTTTTTATATTTTTTTATTTTCATCTCTGATATGTAATTCGCAATCCTTTCGGATAATGGTTCTTCATGGTTGCCCCTGTCAGTTTGCCCCAGCCAAGCGCATAGCCATCCACCGTGATCAAATGCCAGCCTGGCTCGCCTGTTGCCGCAAATGTCTCTCCCCGCAGATAAGCATAGACCGTATCGTCTTCTGCCGAAAGATCCGTCACGCGCCTGACATCTTCCCTATTTAATGCGTGTGCCCAGGCATGTGATGGTTCAAAACGGTTTTTTTTCAATGTTCCCAAATGCAGTCCCGGACGCAGGACTTTCAAGCCTTTTAAGACAGGCATATTCTTTGGCACAAGATATAACTGCTCACCAAAAGTAAGATACTGCCCCTGCGCAAGTCGTTCTATCCACTCCTCTGATAAACAATCCTTTGCAAATTTCTGCAATTCTTTTTGCTCTTTGTAGGTAACCGTCTTTTCTAATCTATAATCGATCAGCGGGCGCACCCCGTCTTTTTCTATCACTGCCACAAAATGACCTTCGCCATGCAAACGATGCGGCCAAAGACGGATCGTGCGTTCCAGATGCTCAGCCACCGGAAGTCCTTCCTCAGGATCCGGTGCAAATGCGCTCTCATGGACAGCGAAATCTTCGTACCAGTCTGCCCGCCCCGGACACATGCCATCATACTTTGGCACATCCACCAGATGCATGTCGCTATGTATCGCTAAGAAACGGCTGATACTGCCCTCATTTTCATCCGGTGCAAAAGTACAGGTCGAATAGACCATCCGCCCACCCGGCAACAACATGGCGTATGCTTCCTCCAAGATCTCATCCTGCCGTGCTGCGCAGATCCTCACATTTTCCAAAGACCACTCATCTGCCGCCGTCTCCTGCTTGCGAAACATCCCCTCACCGGAGCAAGGCGCATCCACCATGATCCGATGAAAAAACATACCAAAATGCCTGCGCAAATCTGCCGGAGCCGCATTGGTAACAAGGGCATTTCTCACGCCCATGCGCTCCACATTCTCGGATAATATCCTGGCTCTTGCCGGATGAATCTCATTGGTCACGAGCAGTCCTTCCCCTCGCAGCTGTGCAGCGATCTGTGTTGTCTTACCGCCAGGTGCTGCACAAAGATCCAGCACGCGTTCGCCCGGGCTTGCCTGCAGATAAGCCGCCGGCGCCATAGCACTCGGCTCCTGCATATAATAGACCCCCGCCTCATGGTAAGCATGCTTGCCAGGTGCAGCCTCTGCACCATAGTAAAATCCATGCTCCGCCCACGGAATCTTTTCCATAGAAAACGCATCCTCTGCTAATGCCAGAAAATCTTCCTCTTTTCCCTTTCCTATATTAAAACGCAAGCCCCGGTATTTATCCTCTTCATAGTTTTCCAAAAAGGCTTCATACTCTGCCTGTCCCATCATTTTTTCCATTCTCTCGCAAAATGCAAGTGGTAACATAATCTGCTCCTATCCCAACAAGCCTTATATCACATTTAAAAGCAAACGGTTGCGATCCATACGATCCAACTGCGAAATACTGCGTCTCGCCCTGCCGTATAGATTGCGGTTGATTGAAAAGACACAGATCTGGTCCGCGCCTCGATATTCCTCACGTTTGTAAAAAGGGATCCGCTTCCAGTTCTTGGTAAAAGGAATCGCATCCTGCAATAAAACATCTGTCGTATGATTGCTCACACGCCGATTGGTCGTGCTACACAAAATAACATCCTTGTCTACATGTTTGTCTAATTTCGGTGCTTTCTTTCTCATAGCCGTATCCTCTACTCATCCTCTATTGTGATCGTAACCTGCTTTCCCATGCTGGCAGCCACCCGTACCATAAAATCCAAAGAAGGATTGTATCTGCCGCTCTCCATCCGGGAAATATTGGATTTCTTCGTGCCGACACGGTCTGCTAAAACCTGCTGCGTCAAATGCTGACTCTGTCGGATTGCACGGATCTGTCTGGCAAAATCTGCCCGAATATCCTGATTCATCTGTGGCACTATACCATCGTCGTATCTCTTTTTCATTTCATCACCAACCTCTTTTATATTATCATATATGATAACTACATGTCAATAAAAAAGATAGAGAAAATGGCGGCGTTTTCGCCATTTCTCCACCTTTTATCACGCATTATAAACGAGCCAATGTCTCGATAGCATTTTCCTTGCAGAGTATGTTTCCATGCTCAGCGATCACGGCTCCACCATGATCATCCGTCAGGATCTCCTTGCCATACTCTGACACCACCAGAATCACGCCTGCCACCTGATGTTCTTCCTCCGAAAACTGAAAACGCAGATAATATGTATCCTTATATTTGTATGCAGCACTGGAGAGCCCTTTTTGTGACTGTAAATGATGACAGGCACTAATACAGTCATCTAGGCTGGAAAAAGCAACCCAGATTGGTGTATTTAAGACCGTCCTCTCCCTTTTTGCCTCTTGTGATTTCTGCCCCTTCCGGCTGGTCTCTGTTGTTTTTTCTTCCTCTACTGTCAACTCGTCTTCCGGTGCCTCCGCACCTTCGAGCGCATCTGCTTCTTTTTGCAGTTTTTCCTTTTTCGCATCCAACTTTCGTTTGGCTTCTTCCATGATCTCCTTGAAATCCTGCAAACGCTTACCGAACTCTGTCAGCGTCTCCTCGGTACTACCATGATCTTCGCCACTAATGACAAGCGAAACATCCCCTTCTGGCATAACCGCCATCTGGACACTAAAATAGCGTCCCATATCCTCATCAAGGTTCAGTTCATATTTAGCCTCTGCAAGAATCTCACGCAAGAACGCCTCTGTCTTGTCTCGATGATCTAAGAAATCCTCGATCTGAATACCCTTTTGACTCATCTCTTCCTGCGAAATTATGCAATGGATCTTGTTGTCATCAATCTTGCGAAACTGCATATGCTCACCTACTTTCCTATCTTTTAAATATCCTTTATATTATACGATATGTCTAAAAAATGCAATGAGTACCAAAAAAACACCAAATCTCCTTCCAGAAATTTGATGCCTTCTTCAATGCCGGCGGTGGGACTTGAACCCACACGAAGTTGCCCCCGCAAGATTTTGAGTCTTGTGCGTCTGCCAATTCCGCCACACCGGCTCGTTGATACTATGGCTATGCGCCATCAACGAATAATAGTTTATATCAACATCATAAAAATGTCAATCTTTTTTTCATGTTTTTCAGACTTTTTATACAAGTCCCTTGATAATATCAAAGCAGTCAAAGGTTGCAAAATAGTCCTTTGGTGTCTCCGCACGACGGATCAACTGGTAAGAACCATCCTCTTTCAAAAGCACCTCAGCAGACTTCAACTTGCCATTGTAATTGTAACCCATAGCAAAGCCATGTGCTCCGGTATCATGGATAAAGAGATAATCCCCCATGTCGATCTGCGGCAGCATGCGGTCAACCGCAAACTTATCGTTATTCTCACACAAAGAACCGGTCACATCATACTTGTGGTCACACGATGCATCTTCCTTGCCCAAGACCGTGATGTGATGATAGGCTCCATACATTGCCGGACGCATCAGATTGACAGCACAGGCATCCACACCGATATACTCCTTGTAGGTGTGCTTCTCGTGGATCGCCTTTGTCACCAGTGCGCCGTAAGGACCCATCATAAATCTTCCCATCTCTGTATAAATAGCAACATCGGAAAGTCCAGCCGGTACTAAGATCTCATCATAAACCTCATGCACGCCCTGACCGATCACGCGGATATCATTCGGCGTCTGATCCGGTCTATAGGCAATACCCACACCACCGGAAAGATTGATAAAGGAAATCTCTATACCGGTCTTTGCTTTCAACTCGACTACAAGTTCAAAAAGGGTCTTTGCTAAAGCCGGATAATAATCATTTGTCACGGTATTGCTTACCAAAAAAGCATGCAGACCAAAACGCTTTGCCCCTTTGTCACGCAGGATCTGGTATCCCTCGAAAAGCTGCTCTTTTGTCATACCATACTTTGCATCCCCCGGATTGTCCATGATCCCATTAGAAATCTCATAGACACCGCCCGGATTGTAACGCAGACTGATCGTCTCTGGGATATGACCGATGGTATCCTCCAAAAACTGGATATGGGTAAAATCATCCAGATTGATGGTCGCACCAATCTCATCGGCATAGACAAACTCCTCTGCCGGTGTATCATTGGAAGAAAACATGATCTCTTCCCCGGAAAATCCCAATTCTTTGCTGAGCATGAGTTCTGTCAGGGAAGAACAATCTGTCCCACATCCATACTCCTGCAAGATCTTGATCAAAAAAGGATTCGGATTAGCTTTCACTGCAAAATATTCACGAAATCCCGGATTCCATGCAAAAGCCTCTTTTACTGCCTGCGCATTGGCACGCAGTCCCTTTTCATCATACAAATGAAACGGGGTCGGAATGCTTTTCGCGATCTCTTCTACTTTTTCTTTTGTTACAAAAGGTGTTTTAGCCATGTCGATCTCCTTCATCTATTCTGTATAAATATGCATTTTTTGTCCGAGAAAATAATAGCATGAATTCCGGGCAGTGTCAAAATTATTTACAAATCTGATGCCGGATTTTAGTACACTTTTGCCAATGCTCCAATGGTCGCAAAGAGTGTGCTGACTACAACCAGGATCTGGAACGGCAAAGTCCCCCAGACGCCGCAGATTGGCGCATTCTTTTCCCTTTTTCTGGAGCGGTTATAGGAAATGATGATGCCCACGCCTGTCAATACCTGTACCACACTTGCCAGGCGGGTAAAGCCTACAAAACTGGATACGCCCACCAGTGCGATCAATAGACATGGCACACTGGATACCAGCCATGAGACCTTGACATTCCACTTGGTCTGCTCATGCACGATGTCACGCAGATTCAAGGTATTTGCCCAGAAAGACGTAGACAAAGCCAAAAGGGAGAAGATATAACCGATGATGCTGACCCAGCCGCCCAGATGTGCAGACAGATCCACCAGTGCTCCGTTTTCTGAAATATCCGCTCCAGCCCCCAGCAATGTCATAAAGGTGATCAAAAGAATCAAGCCTGTATTGATCCCTGTTCCTGCCGCAATAGCTCCACGGATCCGTTTGATATCGCCCTGCAATCCTTTTACCACCTGTGGCACCGACATCACGGCTGACAGGGAGAAGGAGATCATACTGTAAAGTGCGACCAGATTGGTCGTTGCGATAAACTTGGTCGGCAGTGGGCTGATCTCGGAAGCCAGCGTTGCCACGAACAAAATACCGATAACCGCCACCATGGAACCGACGGAGATCTTTTCACAGATACCGACCAGTTTCATGCCAAAGTAGATCACGCTGGCAGCCAGTATGTAATAGAGGATCATGCCCGCCCAGTTAGGCAGACCGAACCAGCCATGAAATACGGCTGCTGCTCCTGCAATAAAACCACTGACATTGAGGACAACAGACAATCCCAAAAGTCCGAATGCCACCCAGGTAGCAAACTTTTTGAACCGTCCAACAAACAGTTCATTTTCAAAACATTTGATAAACTGCGCGCCCCCATTATTATAGGAAAGTTCTGCGATCATATAATGCATGATCAGATTGATCAGATATGCCACTGCAACGATCCAGAGCATATCCTTCCAGTCATTTCTGGACGCCAAAAAAGGAACCGACAAAATGCCGGATCCCACGCCATGTCCGACGATGATACTGGTCGCCTCAAAAAAGGTCAGTCTCGCCTCTGTCTTAATTTCTTTTGTCATAATACCCCACCTCTCATTTTGTACCTTCTTTGTACATCATAGTAAAAAGAATAACATCAGACAGGGGTATTTGCAACCTTAAAGTTCCACTCGGAATGTGCTTCCGTTTCCGGGACTGCTCTCGACCGAGATCTTTGCATCCAGAAGTTCCATGACACGTTTGACCATGGCAAGTCCCAGTCCGTTTCCATTGGAGGCATGCGACGTATCGCCCTGATAGAACTTGTCAAACATATGCCGGACAACCTCCTCGCTCATACCGCATCCGTTATCCGCGACCGTCACAACGGCACCGTCTGTCCCGCTCTTTTTCATGCAGATAGAGATCCGCCCGCCCTCCGGGGTATATTTGATCGCATTATTCAAAAGATTATTCCAGACGATGGATAAAAGACTCTCATCACTTGTGATGAAAACGCCCTCATCCAGATCGATATCCACATCCAGATTTTTTTCATCAAAGGGCTCATCTAGGGCAATGATGCACTCTGCCAACTGCTGATCCAAACAATAGCGGTCCTTTTCCACGATCGCCTGACTCTCCATCTTATTGAGACGCAAAATATTTCCCACCAGATGTGACAGTCGTTCTGCGGATTCTGCGATCGTATGGACGTATTCTGCGCGTTCTTCCTCCGATAAACTATCAGTCTCCAACATCTGCGCATAATTTTTTATGACAGCGATCGGTGTCTTGATCTCATGGGAAACATTGGCGATAAAGTCACTTTTTAAGGTCTCATTTGCTGCCAGTTCCGCAACCATGGTGTTGAAATCTTCGATCAAAACTTCCATCTCATCATGTTTACCGTCACTTCTCTGTGGCAGTACGCGCACGGTAAAGTCACCTCTTGCCACACGTCTTGCAGCATTACGCAATTCCATGATGGGGCGCGAAAAAGTCATACGTTGATTGATCTTGGTACAAAGGATGGACACCACAGCCAAAAAGATGGTGTTTAAGATCAGTGCCGTATAGATCCCCCAGTTGCCCAGCGTTGCCAGAGTCTCATTTTCGTATAATTTGATGCCAGCCATCACACAGATCGCCTGCACCAGAAAAATCAAAAGGAACTCACGCCACACTGGTCTTGTCGCATTGATGCGGACATCCTTTGGCTCCTCATAACTAATCTTCATTATGTATCACCGCCTTATAGCCCAGCCCACGCACCGTTAGGATCTCCACTTCCTTCACGCCGGAGATCTTGTCACGCAGTTTGGTAATGGAGACATCCACCGTCCGCGGATTACTCTCACTGTCAAAGCCCCAAAATTCATCCATCAGCTGCATTCTGGTAAAAGTCTTCTTGGGATAAGAAAGCATCTTAAAGAGAATCTGAAATTCCTTGACGGTCAATGGCAGTTCTTCTCCCTCATAATAAGCCAGCGTTTCATCCTCATTTAAGACCAGATTTCCTGCCTGCAATCGTTTTTCCGTCGCAATATCGGCTCTGCGCAGGAGTGCCTCGATACGCATGACAAGTTCCACCAGATCGATCGGTTTTACCATATAATCGTCAATACCAATGTCATAGCCCTTTTTCTTGGAGGCGATGTCATCCTTTGCCGTCATAAAGAGGATGGGCATTTTTGCATCATAGGATCTGACCTCTTTTGCAAATTCATAACCATCCATTTCCGGCATCATGATATCTGAAATAATGAGGTCGATCTTTACTTTTTCCATGATATCAAAGGCTTCGATGGGATTGCCTGCCCTTCTTACGTCATAGCCTTCCTCGGCCAGTTTTTTGCTGACGATAAAATTTAATTTTGTATCATCTTCTACAACAAGTATGGTAATCATTCTTATTTCCCTCACTATTTTCGTATCTCATCTGCCTGCCGGCATGCCTCATAAACATCCTCATATAAATGTGCGATCTCGGTCGCATAATCATTTCTGTGCCGATCTGACACGCGATTATTGACCAAAAGAGCCAGGGCACAGATGATAATGCCGGTGATCTCCGTTATGGTAAAAAATACCATATGCCGATAGGATAGGGCAATGATCGATGCAATGATAAAACCAGCACCGACCAGCCCGGTCACGATACTCAGCATGATGGCTGCAATGGTCTTTTTCCCTTCATACTCCTCGATCGCGATCAGGGCATCTTCCATCTTTCGCTGCTCCGTCATGAGTTTATTGCGGTCTTTGATCTGGCGTGGTCTTTGCATGTGCAAGGTCTGTCCGCTGCCACTTCTTTTGTCCTCTAAGACTTCCCAGCCAAAGGCTTCATAAGACTCCCGGCAGACGCCCGCCAGTTTTTTATTTATCGTTACATTGACGTATTCGTACTTTTCAAAATCTTTTTCCATGAGCCTGCTTTGCCTTCTCTCCCCACTTTCCTCTTAGGATACCCTTGGATTGTTAAACTTATATTAAGACCTAGGCTATCCCCAGAATGTCTTTTGCCCGTCTGACCTCTTCCGCTGTCGGCGGTTCGATTCCTTCCAGACCATAGGAAAGTCCCAGTTCCTTCCATTTAAAAACGCCAAGTGTATGGTAAGGCAGGATCTCCAAACGTTCGACCGTCTGTAAGGATCCCACAAAGTCGCGGAGTGCCAAAAGATCCTTTTCGTCATCGGTAATTCCCGGCACCAGGACATGGCGTATCCACATTGCCTTTCCCTGATCGGATAAATATCTTGCCATCTCTAAAATATTCGCATTGTCCTGTCCCGTCAGCTGCCTGTGCTTGTCTGCATCCATTTCCTTGATATCCAGCATAAAAAGATCTGTCACTTCCAATAATTTCCGGAATTTTGAGAAAAAAGGTTCCTCTTTTGTAAAAGGATTGCCGGAGGTGTCTAAACAAGTATGAATGCCCTCTTTTTTTGCCAGTGCAAAAAGTTGATAGACAAAATCAATCTGTAAGAGTGCCTCTCCCCCACTGACCGTAATCCCGCCATTCTTTTTCCAATATGCCTTATAACGTTTTGCCTTGGCAAGGACTTCCTTTGGACTTTGCCAATGATCGCCGGGCTTTGGCTGATCCATGCTGCCACAAGGGCTCGCCCAGGTATCTGGATTGTGGCAATATTTACACCGCATCTGACAACCTTTCAAAAAGACAATATAGCGCACACCCGGACCGTCTGCCGAGCCAAAACTTTCCACCGAATGAACATTTCCTAAGACTTCCTCCATATGCCTTTCCTCTTTTCCTTTTCTATCTTATAAAGAAAACCGCGAGATCGGTAAGATCCCGCGGTCATTGTCCTTAGCCTATGATCTTTTACATATGATCGTGGCAGGTTCTTGCGATCACATCCATCTGCTGTTCCTTGGTCAGGTCGATAAACTTGACTGCATAACCGGATACACGGATCGTGAAGTTTGCATACTCTTCCTTCTCCGGATGTTCCATGGCATCAATCAGTTTTTCCTTGCCAAAGACATTGACATTCAGATGATGTGCTCCCTGATCAAAGTAGCCATCCATAACCTGTACCAGATTGTCCACACGCTCCTCCTCTGCATTGCCAAGTGCTCCCGGATTGATGGTCTGGGTATTGGAAATACCGTCCAGTGCCCACTCATATGGAAGTTTTGTCAGAGAGTTCAAAGATGCCAGCAGACCATTCTGCTCTGCTCCGTAACTTGGATTTGCTCCCGGAGAAAGTGGCTCGCCCGCCTTACGTCCATCCGGCATAGATCCGGTTGCCTTACCATAGACCACATTGGATGTGATGGTAAGAATGGATGTGGTCGGGATACTTCTGCGGTAGGTATGATGTCTCTTGATCTTATCCATAAAGGTCTTTAAGAGCCATACACCGATCTCATCGGCTCTGTCGTCATCATTACCGTATCTTGGGAAATCGCCCTCGATCTCATACTCTTTTGCCAGACCATTTTCATCACGAATGACCTTGACCTTAGCATACTTGATTGCAGACAAAGAATCAATTACATGTGAAAATCCTGCAATACCGGTTGCAAAAGTACGTTCTAAGTTTGTATCCATGAGTGCCAGTTCGGCTGACTCATAGTAATATTTATCATGCATGTACTGGATCAGGTTCAGTGTATTGACATAGAGGTCTGCCAGCCATTCCATCATGTCGTCATAGCGTTCCATGACCTCATCATAATCCAGATACTCGGATGTGATCGGACGATATTTTGGTCCGACCTGATCGCCGGTCTTTTCATCCACACCGCCATTGATGGCATAGAGCAGACATTTTGCGAGGTTTGCTCTGGCACCAAAGAACTGCATTTCTTTACCGGTACGTGTTGCAGAAACACAGCAGCAGATGGCATAATCATCGCCCCATTCCGGCTTCATGGCATCATCATTTTCATACTGGACAGAACTTGTCGCAATAGAGATCTTGGATGCGTATTTCTTGAAGTTCTCCGGCAGTCTGGAAGAATACAATACCGTCAGGTTTGGCTCCGGTGCCGGTCCCATGTTCTCTAAGGTATGCAGGAAACGATAGTCTGTCTTTGTCACCATAGATCTGCCGTCTACGCCCGTTCCTGCCACATCCAGCGTTGCCCATACAGGATCCCCGGAGAACAACTGGTTGTAAGATGGGATTCTTGCAAACTTGACCATACGCAATTTCATGGTAAAGTGATCGACCAGTTCCTGTACTTCTTCCTCTGTGATGATGCCCTTATCTAAGTCTCTCTGGAAATAAATATCAAGGAAGGTAGAGACACGTCCTACGGACATAGCTGCGCCATTCTGAGTCTTAATGGCTGCCAGATAGCCAAAGTAGAGCCACTGGATCGCCTCTTTTGCATCCGTTGCCGGTCTGGAAATGTCATAGCCGTAAATGGCTGCCATCTCTTTCATACCCTCCAGCGCACGGATCTGCTCTGCGATCTCCTCGCGCAGACGGATGACTTCGCCCTTCATGCTGCCGCTGCCGCATTTTGCCTTATCTTCCTTTTTCTGCTCGATCAAAAAGTCAATACCGTAAAGTGCCACTCTACGATAATCGCCGACGATACGTCCGCGTCCATAAGTATCCGGCAGACCGGTCATGATCTTATTGTGACGAGCCTTTAACATTTCCGGTGTGTATGCATCAAACACAGCGGTATTATGTGTCTTGTGATACTTGGTAAAAATTTCCTTTAACAAAGGATCTACTTCATAACCATAAGTCTCACATGCCTGCACCGCCATTTTGATACCACCATATGGCATAAAAGCACGTTTGAGTGGCTTATCTGTCTGAAGACCAACGACCTTTTCCAGATCTTTGAGGTCTTCATCAATGTATCCCGGACCATAAGCGGTCAGACCGGAAACCACCTTGGTCTCCATATCAAGCACGCCGCCCTTGGCACGTTCTTCTTTTTGCAATTTCTGAAGTGCATCCCATAAACGATTGGTCGACTCCGTCGGACCTGTCAAGAAGTCCTCATTGCCTTCGTACGGTGTGTAGTTATCCTGGATGAACTGGCGGACATTGATTTCTTCCTTCCAAAGTCGTCCATCAAATCCGTCCCATTCCTTCATTTCTACCATTGTGTTTGCCTCCTATTCTAGTAAACAATTTGTTAATCGCAACTCAAGTTAGACGCTTCTAACTCTCGTTAATTTTATAACAAGATTTTGAAAAAAATGCAAGTTTTTATTTAGATACAATCTTTGCACATATTTTTCATCTTGGCACGTTTTTCATTATACAGGAAGTTTAACACAATATCTAGTGGTTTTTGATAATTTATAACTACAATTTATGGTATTTTATCAATCACATACCAAGTGTTGTCATAAACCAGTAGATCAAGCCAAGAATCCAGGACGAAAAAATCCCATACAGGATCACCGGTCCAGCGATCTGAAAGATCCTTGCTCCAACACCAAAGACATGTCCTTCAACCTTAAAACCATGGGCAGTAGCCGCTACACTGTTAGCAAAGCCTGTGATGGGAACCAGCGCTCCCGCGCCGCCAAAACTGGCAATGACCGGGTAGACTCCCGTGCCTGTCAAAAGAGCACTTAGAAATACAAGGGTCAGACTGCAATAACTTGCCGCCGTCTGACCGTCCATGCCATATTTTTTCCCTATGTTGACGATGCACTGCCCCAATAGGCAGATCAGTCCGCCAACCAAAAAGGCTTTTGCCATGCGCAGCCAAAGATTTGCCTTTGGTGTCACACTCTCCACATAGGCATTATAAGTCTCATTTATTTGCTCTTTTTCTTCCTGTTTCATTCTTTTATCACCTCATTTTTATAAACTTGCATACGAAAAAACAAAATACCAGAGGCTGCCAGCCAGTTTTCCCAAAGCAATGGCAAGAATAGCAAAAGACAGCCCCATCTGCAGTTTTACCCTGCGAAAGAGTATGGGAAACATATTTAAGATCTCCGCCAGCGCCATTGCCTGACACCCCACATAAATACCGGCACATATGCCGACCAGAACCAATGCAAACAGCCCCAGCCCTTTTGCAAAAGTACTCCCGGCTATCCCCTGGCAAAAGGAGAAAAACACAGGGCTTGGTTCAAAGACCGATAAAAGGCAGCCGCTCAGACTTCCCAATATAATGACATTCTCCCAATGCATAGTATCTTTCGCCAGTTGCAGCCTTGCGATCATACGCGAGACAAAGCCCAAGGTCGTGAGCAGGGCAATCACACCGGCTGCCGTTGCGCCTCCAAAGATCAGCCCCGCGACAATGATGACCGTCCTTTTAAGAAACATCCAGATTCTCTCCTCTCCTTGCCCCATTATCTATGATCGCTGTATCTACATCCTTCTCATACTTACGCATTTCCACCTGGATCGGTGTCGGGTCGTGGGTCAGTTTTCTCTTGCCAAAATGGTTATAAAAGAATAAGATTCCCACCGCAAGTCCGATCGAATAAGCGATCTCCAGCGGACTGACCGCAGGCTTTTGGCTTCCCATCACCTGCAAATAAAAACGGTCAAAGAGTGCTGTGATACTGATATCGTTATGAAATGCCATGATAGCAAAGGCTGCGCCGACAAAGAGCAGCAGACAAAGGAGTACTGTTTTTGCCACTTGCGTAAGCGATTCTGGCTCCTTGCTCCGATACTCCATGATAACATCCATTTCCCCCAGACTGACCACGGTTAGTTTGGGGTAAAGGCTGTGGATCTCCTCGACCACCTTGGTAATGGATATAGGCATATTGCCCGGATGCTTAAAATGGTAAACGGCATGCGCCTTTACCCTCGCTAATATGTCACTGTTACTGCATTCTATCCCACCCAGATCCTTCACATAGAAATCTGCCTCATACCGCAGGGCAGACCGGTCTAATTTGATATAGAGGGTCTCATTGCTTCCGTCATATCCCATCTTGCCATCATTCCCTTCCTTTTCTAACTATTGTTTCCAGTTTTTCTGGCTCTATGCATTTTTTGCAAAAGAAAAAGACCTGTCAGACTGACAGGTCTAAAGCCATTTAGGACACTCCTTGGGGCAAAAGGAACGTCCCTCACTTACTTATTCTTCCCATAAAAATAGGTTGCAAAATAGATCACGGATGCCACAATCACAATCATAGGTCCGGTCGCCACATTGGTAAAATAAGAAATAACCAATCCCACGATCCCGGAAAAGAGACTAAAGATCACGGCATAAAGGTGATATTCCTGCATATTTTCCGATATATTCCGGCTGGATGCCGCTGGCAGGATCAAAAGGGCATTGATGAGCAAAATACCGATCCACTTGATCGACAGGGTCACAATGAGTGCAATGATAATGGCAAAGATATCCTCCACTAGACGCACGGAAATATTGCGGCTCTTTGCCAAGGATGCATGGATGCTGATGGCATTCAACTTGTTGATGGCAAAGCACCAGAATACCAGAGTCACCGCAAAAATCAGTATCAGGTAGATGATCTCCCGCGCGGAAATACTCAGGATATCTCCCACCAAAATAGCAGAATACTTGCTAAAATTGCCCCCTTTGGATAGGATTGCCAGACCGATTGCCGTACTGCAGCTGGCAAAAACAGAAATGATAGTATCGGTCGCCGCTAAATTTTTACGGTTGATCTGATTTAACAGAAAGGCAAATACAATGGCAAACAACACCATAGACAGATTGGTGTCACTGATACCGCAGACCACACCTATCGCAATACCGGTCAGGGCGGAGTGTCCCAGCGCATCTGAAAAATATGCCATCTTCTTGTGGACGATCATAGTTCCTAAGATGCCCAAAAGCGGCGTGATGATCAGGATAGCAAGAAAAGCACGACGCATAAAATCATATTGAAATAATTCTGTAAAATAACCTGTCATCATGCTTCCTCCCTCTTCCCTTTATACCCCGCCTCATATGGGGCTTCTTTCACTTCCACCTTGCGCACATGTCCTACATTGTTGCCGTAGGCATAAGTCGCATCACCAAAGACGCGGTGGAATGCCTGGCTTTCGTAGACTTCCTTGGGATTGCCGTCCGCCGTGACGGTCTTATCGATCAGGACGACCTTATCAGCATACTTTGCCACATAGTCCAGATCATGCGAGATAATAATGATCGCCATATCGTAATTTTTGCGCAGATAATCCATCTTTTCATAAAAAAGATCCATACCGTTTTTGTCAATACCGGACACCGGCTCGTCCAAAAGCAAAAGGTTTGGTTCATCCATGACCGCAAGCGATAACAAGACGCGCTGCAATTCTCCACCGGAAAGTTTGCCAATCGGCTGGTCGATCAGATGGTCTGCCTCAAACTCCGCCAGGGCTTCCTTGATCTCCTGATATAACTTCTTGTTCTTCAAAAAGACCGGATAATCATAGCGGAAACTCGTGATCAGGTCATATACATTCATGGGCGTATTGGGCTCTAAGTTCAATGACTGCGGCACATAACCGATCTTCATTTTTTTCATTTTCCCATTTTCGGTATCGGAAAAAGTAATGGTTCCCGTATGAGGAATGTCTCCTAGGATAGCCTTGAGCAGGGTAGACTTTCCTGCACCGTTTCGTCCGATGAGCGCCGTCAGGCTGCCACAGTGGATATGCAGATTGATATGCTCCAACACGACCTGATCGCCAAAGGACACGCCGATATCTTTCATCTTGATACAATGAAAACCACATGGTTTTTTGATCTTATGCATAAATACTATCTCCTATCTCGCAGCAAAAGCCGTCTGTATGGCATCCAGATTTTCCTGCATGTGCTCTACATAACTATCCTTGTCATAGTCTCCCCTGACCAGTGTTTCCACATAAACGGTATTGGCTGTGGTCTCCGCTTCTACCATATCGCCCATCTCTTTGCCATAGACATCATCTGCAAAAACAACCCGGATACGGTCTCCTGCTATGGCAGACATGACATCTGACACCTCACCGGCACTGACCTGACGTTCCTCGTCCAGATCCAGGACATAGGATACTTCCAATCCCAGATCCCTTGCCAGATATTCATAAGCTTCCTGAAAAAGCACGACAGACCGCCCCTCGGTATATTGGATCATTTCTTCTTCCTGCTTTTCCAACGCCTGTAATTTCTTCTGATATACCTTGGCATTTTTTGTATATGCCTTGCTATGGTCTGCATCCGCTGCCGCCAGACCCTCCGCGATGTTTTCTACCTGTTTTTCATGTAATGCCGGACTCATCCATGCATGAGCATTATCCTCGATCAGATCCAGTCCCTGGCTCGCATTGATGATGGTCAGATTCGGACATGCCTTCGCCACATCGGTAAGAAAGTTCTCGATACCACCGCCGTTGACGATAAAGACATCCGCCGTCTGCAAAAGTTTCATGTCTTCCGGTGTCAGTTGGTAATCGTGCAGGCAGCCGGTCTGCGGCTCGCTCAGATTTTCCAAATGGATGCCATCCACACCATCACAGACGTTTAAGGCTGCGATATACATAGGGTAAAAGGATGTGACCACGGTCAGATCCTCTGCCTTAGCATTTTTTTCCTGTTTCTGATAAATAAAAAAAGTACAGCCGAATGCCACCACAAAAATGGTGGCAAGCAGCGTACTTACAAATAATCCTTTATGCCTCTTTTTCATTCTCAATCACCTGATCCATAAAATCCCAGATTATATCTCTTCCCTGTTTTGTCTCCGCAGAAAATGGAACGATAATGGTCTTTTTGTCCGCGCCCAATCCCTGACGAATGATCTTGATCTGTTTATCAATCTGGCTTCGCTTGATCTTGTCCAGTTTGGTCGCAATGACGATTGGATCATATCCTACATATGCCATCCATTCAAACATCTGCTTGTCATTGGCAGACGGCGCATGACGGATATCTACAAGCAGAAAGACCGCACGCAGTTTTTCTGAAGTGTTCAGATAACGCTCAATCATCTGCCCCCATGCCTCCCGTTCTTTTTCGGAAGCTTTGGCATAGCCATAGCCCGGCAGATCTACCAGATAGATTTCTTTATTGATATTATAAAAATTGATCGTCTGTGTCTTGCCCGGCTGTGCCGATGTCCGCGCCAATGACTTACGCATCATCAACGCATTAATCAATGACGATTTGCCGACATTGGATTTACCCGCAAATGCCACTTCTGGCAGTTGGTTGTCCGGGAGCGTACTCGTCACGCCACAGACCGTTTCCAGTTCCACATTCTTAATGACCATTATGCACTCTTCTCCTGCTCTTCCCCGATAACTGTGATGTTTCCGCTTTTGTCCTCTAAGAGAAGATTTTCATCTACCATTTCTTTGGTAACATGCACGCTTGTAATCGTCTTATCGGATGGTACTTCGTACATGGAGTCCATCATAACATTTTCTAAAATCGCACGCAGTCCTCTCGCCCCTGTCTTACGCTCAATGGATTTTCTGGCAACCTCCACCAGAGCATCATGATCGAATGACAAATCCACATCATCCATTTTAAAAAGTGCCTGATACTGCTTGACCAGACTGTTCTTCGGCTCGGTCAGAACACGCACCATATCTTCCTCCGTCAGTTCCTGCAAGGAAACATTGATCGGCACACGTCCGATAAACTCAGGAATCAGACCAAACTTGATGAAATCCTGTGGCAACACCTGCTTTAAAAGGGTCGTCAGATCATCCTTGTTGCGTTCTTTGACCTCTGACTGGAAACCAATGACATTGCTATCCAATCGCTCAGAAATAATCTTGTCCAGACCTTCAAAAGCCCCTCCGCAGATAAAGAGGATATTCTTTGTGTCGATAGAGATCAACTCCTGCTGCGGATGCTTACGCCCACCCTTTGGCGGCACGCTGGCAATTGTTCCCTCGATCAATTTAAGGAGTGCCTGCTGTACACCCTCGCCGGAAACGTCTCTGGTAATAGAAACATTCTCGGATTTTTTGGTGATCTTGTCGATCTCATCAATATAGACGATGCCCATCTCAGCTGCCTGGATATCAAAATCTGCTGCCTGAATCAACTTGAGCAGGATATTCTCTACATCTTCACCTACATAACCTGCTTCTGTCAGGGTCGTAGCATCTGCGATGGCAAACGGTACACCCAGAACACGGGCAAGTGTCTGTGCTAACAGTGTCTTTCCACTACCGGTCGGTCCCAACATGAGGACATTGCTCTTTTGCAATTCCACATCAATGTCCTGTCCGGACGTAATACGCTTATAGTGATTATACACAGCGACAGACAATACCTTTTTTGCCTCATCCTGACCAATGACATAGTCATCTAGAAAGGCCTTGAGTTCCTGTGGAGTCAAAAGATTGATTTCAAATTCCTCATTTGCCTTTCTTTTAGAGTCTGCATGTTTTCCTTCCGGATCCGGCTCGTCATACTCCGGCATCAGTCCCTTTTCCATTAAATCTTCTTCTATGATCTCTGTACAGATGTCTACACATTCATCGCAGATAAACGCCCCATTGGGACCTGCGATCAACTTGTGTACCTGATTTTGTGTTTTACCACAAAAAGAACATCTGACCATCTTATCGTCATTCATTCTTCCTGCCATTTTACTTCTCTCATTTCCTCATGATATGCACATTGAGGGTATCCCATATGGGGTACCCTCTTATGCATTACTCTTTCTTTGTGATGATTCCATCGATCAAGCCGTAATCCAAGGCTTCATCTGCGCTCATCCAATGATCTCTTTCTGTGTCTGCTGCCACAACTTCATATGGCTTTCCTGTGTTGTCTGCTAACATCTGGTTCAACTTTTTCTTTGTCTTTAAGATGTTCTCTGCAGCGATCTGGATCTCTGTTGCCTGACCCTTGGCACCACCGGATGGCTGGTGAATCATGACTTCCGCGTTTGGAAGTGCAAAACGTTTGCCCTTGGCACCACCGGCTAAGAGGAATGCTCCCATACTTGCCGCCATACCAATACAAATCGTAGATACATCACACTTGATATACTGCATGGTGTCATAGATGGCCATGCCCGCAGTCACCATTCCGCCCGGGGAATTGATATAAAGGTGGATGTCCTTGCTCGGGTCTTCTGACTCCAAGAACAATAACTGTGCAACTACAAGACTTGCAGTTGTCTCGTTTACTTCCTCCCCAAGAAAGATAATTCTATCTTTCAGCAATCTGGAATAGATATCGTAGGAACGTTCTCCTCTACTATTCTGCTCAATGACATAAGGTATCGTTGCCATATTATGAACCTCTCTTTCCTGACCTTATTACGTCTGATTACTCAGCGTCTTTTGTCTCGTCAGCCTTCTTAGTTGTCTTCTTCGCTGTTGTCTTTTTTGCGGTAGTCTTCTTTGCTGGCTCTTTCTCTTCGTCAGCGGCTGTCTTCTTTGTGGTTCTCTTTGCTCTTTCCTTGACATTCTCCATGATGAAGTCTGCTGCCTTCTGGATAGCGATATCCTTCTTCATAGAATCTCTCTCAGCATCCTGGACGTATTCCTTAACCTTGTCAACTTCCATGCCATATGCTGCTGCCATCTTTTCGATCTCAGCATCTACATCAGCATCGGTAACTTCAAGGTTTTCATCCTTAGCGATCTGCTCTAATACGAGTGAAGACTGGATTCTCTTAACAGCATCCGGGCGAACCTGCTCCTTGAACTTATCCATGGTCATGCCGGTAAACTGCATGTACTGCTCCATAGAAA
This sequence comes from uncultured Lachnospiraceae bacterium, assembly GCA_934899185.1. Taxonomy (GTDB): domain Bacteria; phylum Bacillota; class Clostridia; order Lachnospirales; family Lachnospiraceae; genus Pararoseburia. The sequence continues at coordinate 155,320 of CAKXYI010000002.1, read as the reverse complement.
GTCCCTGCTGCATCATGTTATTTGCGAAATCATTGATCATGCTGTTGACCTGATTGTCGATCATTGCTTCCGGGATGTCCATCTTAGAATCATCGATGATCTTTTCGATTGCTTCATCTTCCTTGGTGCGGTGTGCATCTGCTTCCTTGCGCTCTGTCAGTTTCTTCTTGACATCTTCCTTGTAATCAGCAAGTGTATCAAATTCAGATACATCCTGTGCAAATTCATCATCAAGTTCCGGTAATTCCTTAGCCTTTACTTCATGGATCTTAACCTTGAATACTGCTGGCTTGCCGGCAAGTTCTTCTGCCTGATACTGCTCTGGGAAAGTAACGTTTACTTCTACGTCATCCCCGGCAACCTTGCCTACTAACTGATCTTCAAAAGTATCAATGAAAGAATGAGATCCGATCTCTAAGTCGTAGTTCTCGCCCTTTCCGCCTTCAAATGCTACATCATCTACAAAACCTTCAAAATCGATCACTGCGGTATCGCCATTCTCGATCGGACGCTCGACAGAAACAGTTCTTGCGTTGTTGTTTCTCTGTGTCTCGACCTCTGCGTCTACTTCTTCATCAGAAACGCTTGTGTCGATCTTGGTAACGGTAACGCCCTTATACTTGCCAAGTGTAACTTCCGGCTTAACAGCAACTTCTGCTGTATAGATAAATGGCTTGCCCTTTTCTAACTGAACAACGTCGATGGTTGGCTGTGAAACGATATCAAGACCACTCTCATCGTATGCTTCCGGATAAGTTTCCTGTAAAAGGATGTTGGCCGCATCTTCGTAGAATACTTCTACGCCATACATCTTCTCAACCATGGCTCTCGGAACCTTGCCCTTACGGAATCCCGGCATAGAGATGCTCTTCTTCTGCTTGTTGTATGCAGCGTCAAGTGCCTTCTCTAAACGCTCAGCCTCAATCTCAACTGTGAGTTTTGCCATATTCTTCTCTAATGTTTCAACCTGTACACTCATTTAATTCATTTCCTCCTTAAGATTGTAACTCATGTACTAATCACCTATAATAGAACTTCTATTATAAAAAGGACATTCAGCCCTTGTGCAGTCATTGGGTTATTATATCACACCATTTTTTAAATAGCAATAAGGAAAACCAATGAAAAACAGGGGCTTTTCAAGGCATACAGACCTCGAAAAAGCCCCATTTATTTCTTCCTGTCAAAAATTATGCTTGAGTTTGATTTGCCGGGTTACGGGAACTGTCTTTCCACAGACGTTCTGCGGTCGGTGTCCAGTTCTTTGCATAGTTCTCGCATTTAGCACACAGATGCTCTACCGTCTCCGGCGACTGCAAGTCTGTAGAATGTGCTCCTGTGGCTTCTACCATCTTTTGCAATGCCTCAGGGTTTTCCAACATCGGGCATGGACGCAGATGGTTGTCGTTGAACGGCTGACCATCATGATAAGCCATAAAGATCGGTGACTGTAATACCTCAAGCAGGGTATTTTGGCGGATATTGGTATTGGAATAATGGATAAATACGCAAGGATCACAATCTCCGTTGGCATTGATATGTAGATATCGTCTGCCTCCGGCAATACAACCGCCCACATATTCTCCATCATTCTGGAAGTCCATGGCAAAAAGTGGTTTTGTTACGCGCACTTCCCGGATCTTGTGGTACATATACTCCCTCTGCTCAGGTGTCGGCATAAGTTCCGGCGCTGCATCATTTCCGACCGGCATATAGTGGAAATACCATGCAAAGTATGCACCCCAGTCGATCATCTGATCAAAGAATGCATCACTGGCAATGGAATCTAAGTTCTGGCTGGTATAGCAGCAACTGATACCAAACGGCAGTTTTCTTTCTTTCAATAATCCCATTGCACGGACAGCCTTTTCATAAGTACCGTTTCCACGTCTGCCATCCGTCGCCTCCTCAAATCCTTCTACAGAGATCGCTGGTACCAGATTCTTGACATCCAGCATCTGATCTGCAAATTCCTCATCGATCAGGGTACCGTTGGTAAAGGTCAAGAACTGACAATCATGGTGCTTTCTGCAAAGTGCGATCAGATCTTTCTTGCGCACAAGCGGTTCGCCACCGGTATAGATATAAAGATATACGCCCAGTTCCTTACCCTGCATAATGATGGAGTCAATCTCATCAAAAGTCAGGTTCAGTTTGTTGCCATACTCTGCCGCCCAACAACCGGTACATTTTAAGTTGCAGGCAGAAGTCGGATCCAAAAGGATCGCCCATGGGATATTGCACTTATATTTCTTACGCATTTCCTCTTGGGTCTGCCAGCCGATAAAGTTGGCATTGAGGAAGAAATTCTCAAACATGGCTTTGACGACCTCGGTATCGGTATCCTTTAATACGCGCATCATCAACTGATTCATGTTATTGTCTGGATCATCAATGACCTGACGAAATGCCGCTCTTTGCTTTCCCATCATATTCGGATCATCGCCTGCAAACTGATCGACAATATCGAGTAATTTGACAAGATTTTTTTCCGGATCTTTTTCAATATATCCGAATGCTTTTTTCAGTCCAAACTGAACTAATTTACTTGATCTGTTCATACGAGGCACCCACCATTTCTTTAAATTTTTTATTACTATAACGCTGGTTGTTCTCTCATAAAACAGACAAAATGCCCCGATGTCTAAAATTTTGACACCGAAGCACATTTGTAGTAATTTTATGCATTTTTGTCCTGGAAGGTGACCAGGGTACTTTGTAAACTTCCCTCCATAAAACGGACATAATCACTCAGGCGCACCGTTTCCTCATCTGGCATGCCCTCATCCAGCCAGTCTAAAAAGAAATTGACAATCATGCGCGTATAGACATGTTCGACAAATTCCGTCTTGCCCTCCGCCAATGTTTCTGCCTCCTCATAGGTCAGGATCAGTTTGTGGATGGCTGGCAGCATCTGCCGGTAGATAAACTGCTCATAATAAAGACGGTTCTGTGAGTCGTAAGCATGTAGGACCTGCTGTCCGCGAAAACGGAAAAAGACAAACAACTGCTGCAGCTGCTCTTTCCAGTCCGCATCCGTCTTGTCATAACGCTCTAAGAACTTTCTTAATTCATTATCCAGCGTCCACTCCATCAGGTCATAAATATCGGCAAAATGATAGTAAAATGTCTGCCGGTTAATGCCGCATTTTTCTGCCAGGTCTTTGACCGTGATATGGTCGATCGTGTGCTCCTGTAACAATTCCATAAAAGTATCTGCAATGGCAGACTTTGTCAACTCTTTCATGTATGTATCCCTCACATTTTTTTATAAAGGAAAAGAAAAAAGCAGCCCCGGGATAGTCCCGAGGCTGCGCTCTAAGGTCTGGGCAAATTTACTTGCTCATTTCCTGTTCCTGCTTCATGATCATCTTCTTGACCATTTCACCACCGATAGAACCTGCCTGCTTTGATGTCAACTCACCGTTGTAACCATCCTTAAGCGGCACGCCAATCTCGCTAGCAACCTCCTGCTTAAAACGATTCATGGCATCCTTTGCTTCAGGAACTGCCATTCTGTTAGAATTTGAGTTTGAAGATCCGCTCATGTTCATTACCTCCAGATTTATTTTAAGACAAATCTTCTGACACCAAATCTTGTCTGATGCCTTTTGTAGAAGATTTATCTAATGCTAGTATGAACATAATACGGGAAAATATAGTTGGAAATTATTAGTATCTCTTATGCACCATAGTGGTAGATAAACTTTTCGCCAAGAGTAACCGCTGTCTCATGGTCTGAAAAATATTCTACGATAGCAAGGGCAAATTCGATCGCTGTTCCCATGCCTCGGCTGGTGATGATATTGTCATCCCGCACAACGGCATCCGTCTTGTAATTACAGCCCGGCATCTTTTCTGCAAATCCAGGATATGAAGTAGCATCCCTACCCTCCAAAAGTCCGATCTGTCCCAAAATGCTCGGTGCAGCACAGATTGCTGCGATCAGTTTTCCTTCAGTATCAAATAATTTGATGGCATCTGTCACTGCCGGACTCGCTGCCAGATTCGGTGTTCCCGGAATCCCGCCCGGCAAAACGATTCCATCATAATCTGCCCAGTTCAACTCTGAGATCAACTTATCTGCACAAAAGGCGATATTGTGTGATCCGGTCACATAAGGATCTCCGGAAATGGATACGGTATCAATATCCATTCCGCCACGACGCAATACGTCTACCACGGTAAGTCCTTCGATTTCTTCACAGCCGTCTGCCATACAAATTGCCACTTTACTCATATCTTTTCCTCATTTCTTTCTTTTGTTTTCTTCCTTCTTTCCATGGATTCCTGTCTGCGCTATAATATTAGAAAAAGCATCAAAGGAGAATCGCATGGAAATCGAACGTAAATTTTTGATCAAAGATCTGCCAAAAAATCTGACCTCATATCCTTGTAGTCAGATCGAACAGGCCTATTTAAATGAAAATCCCGTGCTTCGCATCCGCAGGAAGGATGATGGCTATATTCTTACCTATAAGTCCAAGGGGATGATGGCAAGGGAAGAAAGTGAATTTCCGCTTACCAAAGAAGCCTATGAACATCTGCGCACCAAAGCCGATGGTAAGATCATCAGCAAGACCCGGTATTTTATCCCGCTTGCCCCACACACCATCGAACTTGATGTCTTTCATGGCGATATGGAGCCGCTCATCATGGCGGAGGTGGAATTTGCCTCCATCGAGGAAGCCAACGCCTTTCTCCCGCCGGATTGGTTCGGTCAAGATGTCACCATGGACCGCCGTTATCATAATGTAAATATGGCTCTCTACCAATAGTTTATCTGGCGCGGTTCAATTCATACCGCGCCTTTGTTCTAAGGCAGGCTTCCAGTTGCAGGATACGGTCTTCCAGCCGCCCATCCTCAATGATCTCATCTATGGATGCCGCCATCTGATTGATCAGATGATCGTCCAGTTCATCCTCCATCTCGGTCACAATATCGTATTTTCTGCTATAAGTATCCGCATCCAGAAAATCCAGAAAATGCGGATTGACTTCCTGTAACTCTGCGTCCATTACCGGTTCTTTCGCCACAGGCTTTTCCGGCTGTACTGCCACTGCCTGTGCCAATACTTTCTGCCCCCGCATCAGAATTTCTGAATTTTCGTCCTTAAATGCCACATCTTTTGGCTGGCAGATGGTCTCTGCCGGAGATGCCACATAAGCAAAACGGTATTCCTGACTCACATCCGGGTACTTGTCATGGTCGACCGGACTGATGAACATATTGTATGGTCGGACATAGGTCTGATAATCCCCATATAAAGCCTGATAGACGACATATAATTCTCTGGTCTCCGAATGCCTTGCCACGGCAAGGATCTGATATGTTTTATTTTTAAAATGCCGGTAGATCTCTCCCGGCATGGGTCTGCCCTGTGGCATAAACTTCACCCTCTATCCTATCTTATTTTATAAAGGTATTGGTCTTATAAATACATTTTGCCAAATCCTTTGTTGCAAAGTCTACCACTACAATACCATAACATGTCTCTGTATGCCAGTCGTAGTCCAAGAGATAATCATTGATGGCAGCAGCGTATTTCTTTGGATGTCCTACCTTACCACTGCCACTGGTCGATGTAAAGTTGATGGAAAAAGTATCATCCGCAGCCTGACAATTTTCCAGATCGTCCACAATGGCATCCACTTTGTCGGACGTGTCGTAATTATAGCGGTCCTGCACCCACAAAGAGGCACTATCACTAATGGCAGAGAGCGCATACGGCACATCCACGATCTCCCGGTCTCCCTGATCTTCCCAGTAAAAATGCAGTCCGCTCTTTTGCTCGCCCAGTTCCATGGCATCCTCAAAACGTGTTGCCAGAACAATCTTGCCTCGCACCTGATCCAAAGTCGGAATCTCGTTGGCGAGATACCACATTTGAGAGTTCTGATCAATCTGTTCGTACAAGAGTTTCTGTACCTGCGCCACATCATCCTTGCTGTTTTCCGCCTTCATACAAAGGATGACCGTCTCGGATGGATTTTCCTGTAAAAAAGCATAAACATCCGATAAGACATTGGACAGTTTGAGTGCTTTTGCAAAAAGACCGCCGTCCTCTTTGCACTTTGCAAAATTGTGCTTCAGGATCAGGGTCTGCTCGTCATCCTTGCCGTCTAAGACCAGACGCATATCAAAATAGCGGTAACCATCAGCCAACTGTTGTGCGATACTGGTGTCCTGACACTGAAAGATGTAACGCATTCCTACATACTGTGTTGCGCTGTCATGCGTGCCCGGAATGGAAATCGAACTCAGCATCGTTTCCCCATCGATGTCTGCCATCCAATCCTCTGCATGATCTTCTACCGCCTGCACGCTTGATCCATCCATACCGGCTAATACCGATAGCGACAAGACCAGTGCCAGAGCCACTGCTCCCCATTTTCTAAAAAATCCCCTCATATAAAAACCTCCTGTGATGAGCACTTCCCCAAGTGCTATTATGAGCACTTAGATGCTGACAAGTGCTTTTGATAAGAATATAGTATAGCATAATCGTCCGAAAAAAAAGCAATTTTTTTGCTTCTTTTTCTTACTATATATTATAATAGAAAGCAGGAAAGAAAATAATACAAAGAAAGGATTTTTTCATGATCGATCGTCATTCTTTATTAGCACTCAATTTTTATAAAAAGTCTCCCTTTACCGGCAGCGACGGCAATATGCGCTACCGCGTAGAAAAGATAGAAATTCCCATTCCGGATACTGAGGAGGAAAAAGAAGTCAAGTTGCAAGCCACCATCTGGTCAGGGCCCTTCGCCTTTGCCAAGACGAACGAGGAAAGGATGACACGCCAGACAGCAGATTTTTCCGAAGAAGGTCTCTGTGCTCTTGTCGACTGGCTAAACGAAAAACAACCGGAGTTTTGATGCTCCGGTTGTCTTTATGTATTCGTTTTCTTTTATCTCTTTGCATGCATGGAGAATGCATCCATATCGTAATGATCCAGATTTTCATGGATACCACGCTCATCCGCTTCGGACAAGATGTTCTCACGGCTCTTCTTGAAAGAAGCCTGTGGACGGAAAGCACTCGGTCCGCCGACACAGCCGCCCTCACAGATCATACCCTCGATAAAGTCTTCCGGCAATCTGCCGACTTTCATCAGAAGAAGTGCCTTCTTACACTCTGCGGCACCGTTACACTTGTTGACGGTCGCTGCGATCTCATCATCGCTTTCCTTCAGGCTCTGTAAAACAGCCTCGGTAACACCACCGGAATTTGCAAAACGCTTGCCATAGATGGATGACTCCTGATAAGAGTTGTCATCGTCTTCCAGTTCAACATTTCTTGCACGCATGATGGCACGGATCTCACTGTAGGTCAGTGCATAGTCTGCATTGCCCTCAATGGCATGCTCCTTGACCTCGGATTTCTTGGAGATACAAGGTCCGATAAATACGGTGATCGCATCCGGTTCTTTTGCCTTTAACATACGGGATACGGCACACATCGGTGAAACAGTCGTTGATACATTTTCGATCAGTTCCGGGTAATGCTTCTTTACCATATTGACAAATGCAGGACAGCAGGAAGTGGTCATCTTCTTGCCATTCTTGTATGCTTCTGCCCATTCTTCTGCTTCGTAGGCTGCTGTCATATCACCGCCAAGTCCTACTTCCACAAGATCGGTAAAGCCGACTGCTTTCATGGCTTTCTTCCAACTATTCATAGTGATATGCTCGCCGAACTGTCCCTCGGTCGCCGGTGCGACCAATGCATATACCGGATGTTCAGACTTGATCGCCTTGATAACATCCACGATAAAGGTCTTGGAACCAATCGCACCAAACGGACATCTGTGAATACAAAGTCCACAACGGATACACTTTTCTTCATTAATCACGGAAATACCGTTCTCGTCATAACTGATGGCATCGACCGGGCAAGAGAATTTGCACGGACGCTTTAAGGCTGCAATCGCATGGTAAGGACAAGCCTGAGCACATTTACCACATTCTTTACACTTGGAAGCATCAATATGGGAACGATGGCGTCCCATCTCGATCGCGCCAAAGTTACATGCATTGATACATGCCTTTCCGATACAGTTCTGACAGTTGTCGGTTACAACATAACTGGAAATCGGGCAGTCTTCACAGGCAGAACTGATGACCTGGACGATATTGCCATCATCATGCATACCCGAGGCCTTCCCCTCTGCCAGACGGACTCTCTGGCGGATAATCTCTCTTTCTTTATAAATACAGCAACGGAACTGCGGTGTTGGTCCCGGAATCAAAGACTGCGCAATGCCGTCTCTCTTCTCTTCCAATTCATCTGCAAATGCTAATTTGGCTACTTCATAAAGTACATCATGTTTGATCTTAATTACATTTTCGTCAGCATACATTTGGTATGGTTCCTCCCTTTTTCAATACTTGTGTGGTTAGCCTGCTACTTTTGTCAAAAAAATAACAATCTCATATTGGTAATATAACACGGCTTGCGGAAACTGTCTATAAATCCTCTTCATGTACTTGAAAAAGACCAACAACTAACGCAATCTCTGATTGATCTTTTGCTTAGTCTTCATATCATACATACGCTTATCTGCCAGCATATATACCTTTTGTATGCCTTCCTTGGGACACTCACTGCTTTTTGCCACACCATAAGCTGCCTCGATATGAAAGGTCAGTTCGCTGGATCTCCGCTTCTCCAAACGCACCATTTTATTCAAACACTGGTCGATCTGTGGAAACTGTTTCTCGCAAATCAATACCAAAAACTCGTCACCGCCCATTCGAAAGACCTCACCTATACCAGAAAAAGCTTCCTGCAAGATAGCTGCAAATTCCTGCAAAAGCAGATCTCCCTGCACATGCCCCAGAGAATCGTTGATGATCTTTAAACCGTTTAGATCCATGTTAATGAGTGCATACTCTGTATTTCCTGCATCCAGTTCGTCAAACCGCTCATTGCACTTAGTCCTGTTGTAAGTGCCACAGAGTTCATCGTGATATGCCCGGTCTGCCAACCACTCCTGCTCTGCCTCATGTACCAGGATTCCATAGACATAGAAGATATAACTTACGACCAGCATATCGATAAAGAGCAAGGTCCCCACAGGAATGATACTGATGGTCAGGAGTTCATTGTCCTGCATGACATATTTCTGTAGGTTAAAGCGAACCAGATCGATCGCCACACTCACGCACAGGATAACCACTCCGATATGTAATGCCTTTTCTGAACGGTCATGTTTTCTTTCCTTATCATATTCGGTCAGAACCACCAGGAATAGGGAAATCCCACCAAAGAGGTGGAAATATCCCAAAAATCTCGGATAATGCTCAATATTCATAAAATGCAGGATGGTCGAAACCGCAAAGAAGATGCCCATCAAAGTAGCAGATGCGTATGCCAACTGCTGTTTCCATTCGGCCTCATGCTTACGCATTTGTGCGATCATTAAAATAAAACTGATCGGTGCCAGATACAGGGTCAGATACTCTACCGTCGTGTTGGAAGCCAGATCAACCTTGAAGATTTCAAACACCTTCATATTGCACATAGACCAAATGCCCATCAAAAAACTAAAGATCCCGATATATAAAAGACGCACGTAAACCTTGCTATAGCAGACCGCAACCGCACTAACAATGGTCATGAACGCTCCTAAGAGAATCAGAAAGATCCCCACAAAACTACTGAGCAGATGCTGTCTTGCAAATTCCCGATAGACTTCACTGGTCGCCGTTATCGTCGGATTGGTAATGTTGGTAAAGGCATCCGGTTCCCGCGCACTCAAAGTAATGACAACATCTTTGCCGGAAGCATCTTCCGGCAGATCTACAAAATGATAGCCACTGCCTACCAGCCAGTTCTTCTTGGCATACTCCTGCCCATAATGATAAATCTGTCTGCCATTGATCTCCACATCAATTGTAGACAGATAACACAGAAAAGTCATGGTCTGGTGTAAGGGCATATCCTCGGGAAAACTTCCTTTCAGAACTACCTCGTCCCCCACTTGCAGGTGCGAAAACTTGTAATCTGCCAGTGCCTCCTCCTGCGCTAACTGCTGACCATTCACACTGACCTGCCAGCCCTCCGTCAACTCCATGACATCCGACGATATCGAGTTCTTACATAGCATCCACACAAAAAATAAAGCCCAGATCAAAGTCGCTGTAGCCGACAAGAGTGCCACTATGAATTTGAATGTTTTCTTTCTATTTTCCAATCTTGTCCCCATGATAAAGCCCCCTACTATTATCCTTTTAGAGATATTGTACCATATCCCATTCCCACGCTCCATCAAATACAACAAATTTTAGGCAATTTTTTATGATTCTTTCTATAAATATGATATACTCCTTGTAGCAAAGTAAAGGAGCATCTTATGGCTGGAAGAACAAGGAAAAAGCATCGCGGTCTGCGCTTTTTGTGTGGTCTGATCTTATTTTTAATAGCGCTCAGTGTCATCGGCACTGTTTTTTTATTGCGCCGCAATGTCACTGCCACTTTTACTCCGGTAGACTATGCCGAGAGCAACGAGGCTCTGGCAAATCCTTATACCGGCTGGTATCACACCTATGAGTATGAGATCTCCGATGAGACATCTTTTGATCCGTCCACTGTGGACTACGCTCTGGCTCTGGATAATTCCACACGCCTTTGTCTTGTCCGCATTAATCTGAAAAATTATGCCACTGGTGCCATATCCGATCATGGACTGGCTGACATCCGTTCCATCTTGAGCACCTGGGCAGCGACCGACAAGCAAATGATCCTTCGTTTCTGCTATGATACGACCGGCGACAATGCCACCAGCGAGCCGTCTGACCTGAACACCGTCTATCGCCATATGGAACAGGTGTCCGACATCATCAATGACTATGCCTCACACATCTACCAGTTACAAGGGGTATTTGTCGGTGCACAAGGTCAGACACTCTCATCACCAAGCCTGACGGATGCCACCCTTGCCGACCTGACCGACTACTATGCTTCCCTAACCGACAAGTCACTCTATCTGGGATTGCATGATGCCGAGCAATATTTGCAGGCAATCGGGCAGACCAGTGTACCGCCGACCCTTTTCACTTCCGACAAGACCCTTTTCTACCGCCTGGGACTTTTTAACGATAGCCTGACACCCGCCATGTCCAATGCAGAGGCAGAAGCCACGACAGCGATTGCATCCTTTGCCCCATGCGGCGGCTCTGTCGCGGCAGATCCATCCCTGACAGACGCATCCACCGCCATCCAGATGCTCCTATCACGCCGCATTTCCTATTTAAACGCCGAACAGACAGACACTACACTGGAATCTTGGAAAAACCAGACCTATAGCAGTTCTGATGCCTATAGTGGTCTTACCCTTTATGATTATATGACGACACATCTGGGTTACCGCTATGTTCTGCGGGATGCAGCCCTATCTTTTAACACTTGGAAAAACGAAAGCGGAAGTCTTGCGCTTTCCATAGAAAATGTCGGTTTTTCCGTTTCTTACATGCCATATGATGTGCGCCTGCTCATGCGCAATCAGGATACGGAAGAAATGATCACCCTTCCACTGGATACGGATAATCGCAGTTGGAATCCGCAGGATACGACCACCTTAAAGCAGTTACTTGCCCTGCGGGATTATGAAAAAGGTACTTACAGCCTTTACCTTTTGGTGCAGGATCCATCTACCGGTGAGGTCATCAAACTTGGAAATACCATGCCTCTGACCTCCAACGGCTACATGATTGGAAGCCTTGTGATCGAATAAATCAGATTTTACAGTAAAAAGTTTACAATTTATCCTTGACTTCATGTGTAAAAACAGATAGAATACTATTTGCGCGCAGGAGTGGCGGAATTGGCAGACGCGCAGGCTTCAGGTGCCTGTGGTAGCAATATCGTGTGGGTTCAAGTCCCATCTCCTGCATCAAAAAAGGAATCCTTTTCAGGATTCCTTTTTTTCAATACAAATATTTCTGTTCAAAATCATCTGCACAAAGCGGCTTGTCGAACAGATAGCCCTGTATCAGATCCACATTCATATCCTTTAAAGCATCGCACTGGTCCTTGTCCTCGACACCCTCAACGCAGACATGCATATGCAAAGCGTCTGCCAGTTGGGAAACGGATTTGACAAAGGCTTCAGAAAAGACATCCTCTCCCACATCCTCCACAAAACACTTGTCGATCTTGATCACATCAATCGGCATACTGCGAATGTGATTTAAGGAAGAATAGCCTGTGCCAAAATCATCCAAAGCCACTCGAATCCCCATCTCCTTGATCTGTCCTAAGATCTGCTGCATACGGCTCATATCGTTGATCGCAAGTCCTTCTGTGACTTCCAGTGTCAGATTGGACGGCTGTACTCCAGTCTCTTCCACGGCTTTGCGGATCCTGTCAATGATGTCATTCTGCAGCAACTGGATCACAGACAGATTTACATTGACCTTGTATTCCGGATGTCCAAAATCATTCCAGTATTTGCAGCGTTTACAGGCTTCGATCAGGACATGATAGCCGATCTCATTGATCAGTCCCAGATACTCTGCCAGGGCGATAAACTCCGATGGCATGACAAAACCAAGTGTCGGTGAATTCCAACGTACCAGAGCCTCTGCCCCGCAGCACGGACGCTCCGGCTTGCTGATGTCAATGAGGGGTTGGTAGTAGACTTCAAACTCCTTACAGCCCTGCTCTACCGCCTCACGCATACATTTCTCCATGTCCAGACGTTCCACAGAACTGGTGTACTGGTTGTTGTTGTAATATTCAACACGATTCTTTCCCTGACTCTTTGCCCAGTGCAAAGCAATATCGGCTCTCTGCAAAAGCAAGGACAGATCAATCCCATCCTTTGGGATGCGCACAACCCCCATACTCATGGTACAGTAATATTCCATCCCATGTAAAAGCCATGGTCGGGAAAAAAGATTGCGAATATTACGGATCATGGTCTCTCTCTGCTCCATATGGCGGTTGGTCACGATAATGGCAAACTCATCCCCACCCAGTCGATAACAATGTCCTGCCACACCATCCATACTTGCCAAGGCATCCGCCACATTCTGTAAGAGCAGGTCGCCCACGTGGTGACCCAGTCCGTCATTGATATGATTAAAATCATCCAGATCAATATAAAGGACGGCACTCTCTCCACCACTGCGCACGGTCGCATGGATCTCCTTTGTCAGGTCTTCCTCAAAACGCATCCGGTTGTAAAGACCTGTCAGATAATCTTCATTTGCCTGATGCTCAATGCGTTCCTGATAGCGTTTGGTCTTGGAAATATCATAGATTGTTGCCAAACGCACCTCTTTTCCATCCACCCAGCCAATTTTTGAAAATGTGATCTCCAACCACTTGTCACTGCCTGCCACATGGTACTCATGAATGCCTTCCATGCCATCCGGAGAAATGGTCAGCACTTTTTCCAATTCGCTCCGGTCTTCCTCAGTCATGTTCATCTCTTTAAAGGCATCATTGGCATAGAGGATCTGTCCGGTCTGTAAGTCATTGACGCTGATGCCACAACCGGCATTTTCTAGGATGGCATCCAATGCCGCGTAAGAACTTGCCAGTGAATTCTTGGTGATACGTTTAACCAAGATGGTCTGTGTAATGCGCTTGACATCATTTAAAAAGCGCAGGTCTTCCACACTCCATTTGCGATCTTCCTCCATCATGGTAAAGCACAAATACATACCGCACTTACCGTTGACATTCAAAGGCAGAAATACACCACAGCGGATCCCGTACTTGGTGAAATAGTCTAAAAATGGTTTTGGCATGATAGTCTCCGAAGAAATCGTGTATGGTCGTCCCGTCATAAAGGGGACTTCTGCCAGCGGCAGGCTGCCGTAAGTCCGCATACACTCATGCTCCGGCTTATCTGCCCATTCACAGATCATTTCTACATATTCTTCATCTGCCTGCAATTTCAAGAGACATCCATTGGATAAATGCATGTAGGTTCCCACACGTTCCAGTATATCTTCCATGATCTGCGCAAAGGTAACATCCGACTCCATCATCTTTAAGATCTCAGTCAACACTTCTGTCTTTTGCAAGAGATACCCCATATGTTTTTCATTGGCCTCTAACTGGGCGATTTCCTCTGCCTGTGCTGCCAGATGGATCTTGCTGGAAAAATAGTTTTTTGTCAGCACATCCAAAAGAGCCACCGCCGCATCAAATGCTTTTGTCGTCGTTTTGCGCATGATCTGTGGCACCTGGTCTGCCTCGGTCTCCAGTTCCTCATCGATGGCAAGCAAAACCCAGGCTCCGTTAAACCTGCCCTTCGAATCACGAATGGCAATCCCCCGCAACTGCACACATGGCATACCAGACTCCACCGCGATCACATCTTCACCCCCTACATCTGAAAAACTGGCGATCAGATTGCGTTGTGTTGCCACCGGAAAGACACGATCGATAAAGACCTGTTCTTCCTTTGTCCCGGAAAAAGATGTCAGGCGGCGCATATTCCTGCTGACACACACGCAATAGCACCCTTGTGTCTGACAAAACTGATCCTGCATTGCCTGCATCTGTTCCTGATCCAGACAATCCATAATATCCCTCTTTTGTAAGTCCTGTTCCTGTCCCTCATGATTTGTATACATACTCTACCCTCTTTTTTTCAAAATGTAGATCTGCTCACGTCCACGCATCGGGATCTGGCGTACCAGTTGAAACTCCTCATGCAGACGTAATTGTTTTTTCAAGATCCCTTCCTCGGTCGAAAGGGCAAAAACCATCGCCTGATCTGCCGTGATCTCACTGGTCTTGTCAAAAAATCTACGATAAAATTGATCGACTTCTTCCCGCTCCTTGTTCTCCATGCGCGGGAACTCCGTGATCACTTCCTCCATCAGATACGATGAAGTAAAATCAAAATAATCTCTATTGATAAAATAAATATTCTTTTTTGCAGCCTCAGCATCTTGTCTGCCATACAAAACGGCTTCCCCAAAACTGTCAATGCCATAGACGTCGCGCGTCCTGCCTGCCTGCATACGTTCGATCAAAAGTGTGCCCAGACCGCAGAAAGGATCGATCACATGTGCTTCTTCTTTTAGATATGGGCGGATCAACTCCACCATCTCTGCCGCCACGACTGGTGCCATGGAAGTCGGCAAAGTTTGTTTTCGATAGGTAAAACGCTTGTCCTCCTGTCCTAAGACTCTGGCATAGACCACATAAGTCCCATCTTTCTTTTGTCTCGGCAAAAGTTCGATGACCGCATCCTTTGGACGGTTGGTCAGTCTTCCCTGACTGCCTTCCTCTATGGCATAGGCAAGTTGTTTGGTCTTTTTGCTGTCAGCATCCATCTGCATCCGCAGGGCAAAAGGATATTTTTCCTTTTTGCCGTAGACCTCCTCCAAAAGAGGCAGGAGTTCGGAAAGTGCGATCGCCTGCGCCAGATTTTCTTCTGCCGCTAGGGTCTGACTGCGAAAACGGATGCCAAAGAGCATTTCCCGGTAAATGCGGATCTGACTCAATTTATCCAAAGAATCTGTGAGCAGGCGTACCCCACGCCCTACCAGCCTCGCATCCGTATAACCCAGATCCTGCACCTGTGCCAGGAGTGCCTCCTTCATATAAGGATCAGTTGTAAGGATCAGGGCATGTTTCTTATGGATGCCCTGATAGCGATAAGTTTCCTTTTGTCCGTATGCCTCCAGTAAAAGATCCATCTGCTCTATCAAAAGACGCATGTGCTTTTTGTCTTCCTCACGGATCTCCTCTGCGCCCAGCCGCTTTCTTTCTGCCTGCAGGCTTTCTAAGATCTCTCCACAATCATAAGCCGAAAGTCCCTTGATATAAGAAGCCAGAACAAACTTGGTATCTTCCCTTTCATAAGCCGCCCAGAGTGCCTGTGTGACCTGACCTGCCAGATCCAGCGCCTGTACCCGGTCAGAAAGATCTCCCAGCAAGAGTGTTGCGTTCTTTCTGGTCTTGGCATCCACATGGGAAAGCAGGTCTTCTAATCGCCCGATAAAGGCCGCATCTACATAGTTCTCTACCGCCTTTTTATCCTCTTTGATCTGACTGCGCAGATTGCTTAAGCGGGCTCTTACATCTTCTGTTTGCGTGATCTCTGTCAATAATTCTTTGATTTCCATGCTCTATCCTAAATTCTTTTCTTCTTTGTCCGTATGCTTGGCAGTGCGATATTTGCGCGGTGAAATCCCATAGGTCTTTTGAAAAAGCCGATGAAAATAGGAAACATTTTCATAACCTACTGCCACCGCGATATCCGCCACGGTAAGCCCGGAAGTTTCCAGCAGATATGCCGCCTGTCGCATGCGTTTCTGTTGCAATAATTCTGTGTAGGTCGCCCCGGTAAAGGAATGGATGGCACGACTCAACCAATACACATCATAATGGAGCATCTGCGCCAGTTCAGACAATTCGCCGTCCTTGTAATGTTCCTCGATATAACGATATACCGACATCAAAAGTTCCTGATTTTTATTATCTTTACCGACACTGACCAGGTCTGTGTAATTCATCAGTTGTAGCAGAAGTAATCCCATCGTCGCCTGATTGATGCTCCGCTTGTTGGGCTGTTTGTTGTGTATGGTCCAGATCAGATTCTCCATGAGGTTCTGGATCGGCAATACCCCGGACACCTGAAAGTGCAGATAGGAAACATCCGCATCCTTGCTCTTTAAACATTCCAGGACGAATTTTCGGATCAGGTTGTCCTCCTCGCCCATCATAGAAAGTGCATAGTCAAAAAATGCCGGTAAGATGATAAAGTTGACGGCAATATCATCCTCGCCCGCCGGATAGATTTCCTGCTTGGCATTCTGATTTAAGAAAAGCAGTTCTCCTGTCTTTAGTTCGATCCGGTCGCCATTGACAATATGGGTCGTCTGCCCGGAACACATATAAATGAGTTCCACATAATTGTGGGTGTGCGCCGGAAAATGCACAAAACGGGTATGGGTACGGATCTCTATGGTCTTGCCGCTCTCGATCAGCCGTTTGTAATCGACCATATGGGTCTCCGGCTCCATATAGAGCCCGCGATCCACATCGACCTGCCCCTTAAGGTAGCACTGCTCCTCATCACTGATCTGTCTTAATTCATTCAGCAGTTCCTGATTCATCTGACTCCTCTAATCTGCGCCAATCTTCTTCCCGCATCTTGTCCTTCATCCGATGCTCCTTTAAATATCTACGCACAAAGCATAACAAAACAATACTAATGGTCGAGATCAGATCATCCAGCGGGGTCGTTGTTGTGACAACGATCATATGACGTGCCACCAAAAAGATGATCGTCTCCAAGACATTGTCCGCGGTCGGTCGGCATAACATTTTCAAAAACTCCACACCGATCACGACCAGAAATACCTGTTCTAAAAACTCCAGCATAGCTCCTGTCGTCGAACGGTTTTCCCACAATTCACCCACATGCGGGATCAGTGAAATAAGAGCGATCACAACCGCAATAAAAACAAAGATCGCCGCGATCAATTCCAGAACATGACAAACATCCGCTACCCATTTTTTCACATAAGCATAAACCTTATCAAACATAAATACTCCTCTTCTTCTCCTTCAAATCCTAGTCATCCAATTAAATATTATCGTATTATCCTTACCCTAGTCAAGCCAATTATATACAGTCTTCCTCCAAAGATGCGAAAAAGAAAAAGACCCGATCAGATCACTGTCTAACCGAGCCTTTCACTATCCTATTTCTGCGATTTTATTCTACGACCTGTGTCCATCCGTAAGGATCAGCGATCTTGCCCCACTGGATGCCTGTCAAAGTATCATATAACTTCTGTGTCAACTCGCCTGTCTTAGAATCGTTGATGACAACAACATCATCTTTGTAACGAAGTTCACCAACCGGAGAGATAACGGCTGCAGTACCGGTACCGAATACTTCTTCCAAAGTACCGTCATGACCAGCCTTCATCAGATCGTCTACAGAAAGACGTGTCTCGTTGACCTTGTATCCCCAGTCACGAAGCAAGTGGATCATGGAATCCCTGGTAACACCCGGAAGTACGGTTCCCTCGATCGGTGCGGTGTAGATCTCGCCGGCGATCTTGAACATGATATTCATAGTACCAACTTCTTCTACATATTTACGATGCTCACCATCAAGCCAGAGTACCTGCGCATAACCCATCTTCTCAGCCTTGACCTGTCCAAGGATAGATCCTGCATAGTTACCGCCGCATTTGGTAAATCCGGTACCACCCTTTACTGCTCGTACCAGTTCATCCTCAACCAAGATCTTGACCGGATCCAGACCGGTTGCGTAATAAGCACCTACCGGGCAGCAAATAATCATAAATTTATAAGAAGAAGCCATATGCACGCCAAGTGCTGCTTCTGTAGCAAACATAAATGGACGGATATAAAGAGAAGTGTCCGGCTCTGACGGAACCCAGTCTGCTTCCTGCTTTACCAGGGCTCTGACTGCTTCTACGAACATATCCTCCGGGAATGCCGGCATACAAAGTCTTGCATTGGAGTTGATCATACGTCTTGCGTTCATTTCCGGACGGAAGAGCTGGATCTTGCCCTCAGCGGTACGGTACGCTTTCAAGCCTTCAAATGTCTCCTGAGCATAGTGAAGTGTCACACATGCCGGATCCAGTTCGATTGGTCCCTGTGGTACGATTCTGGCATCATGCCATCCCTGATCCTTGTCCCAATCCATGATAAACATATAGTCTGTCATGTACTTACCAAATCCCAGGTGCTTCTGGTCTGGTTTTTCCTTTAACTGCTTACGTTCTTCGAATCTAATTTCCATGATTTCTTCCTCCATATATTGCATAATCGCAGATGAAATCCTGCAAAATTTCTCTGTTTGTCTTATTATCTTCCTCTTTACAAGGCTTGTCAAGAATACAGCCTATAATAATCCTGCACTTTTTATCCACTTTTTTGTATATTTTTCCATGCCCCTCCGGCAATGGTTCTTGAAAGCCTTTTTCAAAAATAATATAATGATAAAAACGAGAAAGATACGAAGGGAGTTTACTATGCATACATTCCAACCATATCCTATGAATCTCTTAGAGTTCAATCCTTTTCAAAAGATCGGTAAAGAATGGGCAGCCGTGACCGCAGAGGCAGACGGCAAAGCCAATGCCATGACCGTTAGTTGGGGCGGTGTCGGTGTCATGTGGGGCAAAAACGTAGCCACCATCTATATCCGTGATTCCCGTTACACCAAGACCCTGATCGATGTCAGCGATACCTTTTCCGTCAACTTTTTTGAGGATGATCATATGCACAGCACACTGAATTATCTGGGCAAGATCTCCGGTCGCGATGAGGATAAGATTGCCGGAGCACGTCTGCATATCAACCACATGACAGACACTCCATTTTTAGACGAAGCCAAATTCGTCATCCTCTGCAAGAAATTATCTGCGACCCGCATGACAGCCGATCAGTTCATTGATCCGACCATCGCAGACAAATGGTATGCGGATGGTGATATGCACACCATGTATATCGGTGAGATCACAGATATCTTAGTCCGCTAATATCGTTTTGAGACAAAAGAAAAGTCCCGGATGCCTTAAGGCCTCCGGGACTTATTTTATATAACTGATGTATTACTGCTCACTTGCGATCGTATCCTGCAATTTTTCTACTTTTCCATGCAGTCTGCCGATCGTATCAGAGAACTCCTGGATGGTATCATAAATCATGACAGCACCATCCACACCATGACCGGACAGTTCTGAAACACGATTGGTATTGTCCGTCACACTGACTACGCTGTCAACGATCTGTGCCGTGTTGCTGGACACCTCATTCACGCCGTCAATAATGCCGTCCACCA
This sequence comes from uncultured Lachnospiraceae bacterium, assembly GCA_934899185.1. Classification (GTDB taxonomy): domain Bacteria; phylum Bacillota; class Clostridia; order Lachnospirales; family Lachnospiraceae; genus Pararoseburia. The sequence continues at coordinate 135,515 of CAKXYI010000002.1, read as the reverse complement.
TAATCTTTAACTTACCAACATTGTTCTTGGTCTGTTCAAAACTGCTGCTAACATCGGCGATCTTGGTATTCTGTGTCTGGATCCCCTCTACACAATGATTCATCTTTTCCACGGACTGATTGGCAACCGCGATCAACTGGCTCATGATCTGCGTAATCTCTTCCGTAGATTTCTTAGTCTGCTCTGCCAGCGTACGGATCTCATCCGCTACCACAGCAAATCCTTTTCCTGCCTCGCCTGCTCTAGCCGCCTCAATCGATGCATTGAGGGCTAAGAGATTGGTCTGGCTGGAAATGGAAAGAATGGCATCCGTGATGCTGGAAACCCCCTGGATCTGTGCCACCAAATCGGTAATGATCTGATTGGTTGCCTCGATATCTCCCGATACTGCCTGCGCCTGCGTGCGCATATCCTCTGAAAGAACAGCACCTTCACTGACCTTTTCGTACACTTCTTCAGCGTTTTGCTGGACACGTTCTGCGCTTGCCTGTGTTTCCTGCACGATCGCATAAATATTCTGGGTCAGTTCGGACTGGTGATCCATTTCCTTACTATTGACGGTGGACGCAGAAGAAATATCGCTAAGCGCTCCCTTATTTTCATTGGCCTGCTCCGTGATGTCCTGCATGCCATCCGTGATCACATGAAAATTATCCAAAATATCCTGTGAGATCTGCCCTACCTGATTTGCCACCTCAATGGCTTCATTGGTCTGCTTTTGGATCTGATCCATATTTTCCTTGGTCGCATAGTAAATACGATATACCGTATACATACTAAAGAAGCCAAACAAAAGGGTCGAAATCAGTTCGATCGTTGCATCATCGGCTGCCATCTGTCCCCGCATGGAACTCAAGCCGATATCCAGCAGATTGATAATAACCGTAGCACCTGTGCCATAGGCTACCAGACGCACATTTTGATAAACGATCAAGGCATATACCGTAATAAATACGACCGGGTAGATCTCCACGTTTGACGTCAGACTAACAACAATGGTTGGCAGCAGATACATAAACGCCATCTTGATATGTGTGTTTTCTCCCGTTCCCTTGGTCAGTCCCCAAAATACTGCCAATGCATAGCAGACTGCCATAACTACCACACCGGCGACCGTGACCGAATGGGTGATCATCATGATGACAAGCCAGGCCAGTAAAGACAGTCCGTAGATCATTACTCCTAATTTATTGGATTTTGCGGTCTGTTCCGATGTCAGTGCGATTGCTTTTTTTTCTTTCTTTTGTCCCTTAGCCATGTTTGATACCCCCTGTTATGAGCACTTAGATACTGGCAAGTCGTCAGACGCGGTCAGTATCTTACGTGCGATACGTACTTGCCCCTTAGTGAGAAGGCACGCTAGTGCGCTTCGAACTTAGTAGGCAAGTGCTGTTATGAGCACTACTCTTCTACTTTCTCTAACTCAAGTCCTAACTCATCCAACTGAACCTTATCAACCGGTGTCGGAGCCTCTGTCATCAGACAGGATGCATCCTTGACCTTCGGGAAGGCGATCACATCACGGATAGAATCCGCATGCATCATCAACATGATCATACGATCCAAGCCAAATGCCAGTCCTGCATGTGGCGGTACACCATAAGAAAAAGCATCCAGTAAGAAACCAAATCTTTCATGTGCTTCTTCATTGGTAAAGCCAAGTGCATTGAACATTTTTTCCTGTACATCGCTCTGGTAGATACGAATACTACCACCACCAAGTTCACAACCATTTAATACGATATCGTATGCCTTGGCACGGACAGCACCCGGATCTGTTGTCAATTTATCAAGATCTTCTTCATATGGCATAGTAAATGGATGATGCATTGCCACATAACGGTTCTGATCATCTGACCACTCAAACTGTGGAAAATCTACCACCCAAAGGAATGCAAATTCATTTGGATCATACAAGTTAAATTCTTTTCCTAACTGCAAACGTAAAGAGCCTAACACTTCCCATACGATCTTATTTCGGTCTGCTGCAAATAAAAGCAGATCTCCTGGCTGACCATCCATAGCAGATACCAAAGAGGTCAGTTCTTCTTCTGTCATAAACTTGGCAAAGGATGACTTGTAAGTGCCGTCTTCGTTGATGGAGAGATATGCCAGACCCTTAGCACCACAACCCTTGGCATGGTCTACTAACTTGTCGATCTTCTTGCGAGACATTGCGCCCTGTCCTTTGACATTGATACCACGGACACTTCCACCATTTTCCAAAGCACCGGTAAATACGCCAAAACCACAGCCTTTTACCACTTCGGATACATCTACAAGTTCCATGCCAAAACGGACATCCGGCTTATCAGAACCAAAGCGGTCCATTGCTTCCTGCCATGTCATGCGTTTCAAAGGCAGGGGAACTTCCACACCAAGTGTATCCTTAAATACACGTGCAATTAAACGTTCGTTGACATCTAAAACATCCTCCATGTCAACAAAGGACATTTCCATATCGACCTGTGTGAATTCCGGCTGACGATCTGCACGTAAATCCTCATCGCGGAAACATTTTGCGATCTGGAAATAACGATCATAACCGGAGCACATCAGCAACTGCTTAAAAAGCTGCGGAGACTGCGGAAGTGCATAAAAACTTCCCGGATGCACACGTGATGGTACAAGATAATCTCTTGCACCTTCCGGTGTTGACTTCTGTAAAATTGGTGTCTCAATCTCAAGGAATCCCTCATCCTGTAAAAAGGCACGGATAACACCCATAACCTTACTACGCATCATCAGATTCTGCTGCAGATCCGGTCTGCGCAAATCCAGATAACGATATTTTAAACGTAATTCTTCCTTGGTCTGAATGCCGGATTCAATTGGGAAAGGTGGTGTCTGTGCCTCAGAAAGCACGCGCAACTCCGTTGCAAACACTTCGATATCACCTGTCTTTAAATTCTCATTCACGGCAGCAGATCTCTTCTGCACCTTACCAACAATAGCGACCACATATTCGCTGCGTAATGTGCCAGCCTTAGCAAATCCTTCGCTTCCAATCACAGGCTCATCAAATACAACCTGCATCATACCACTGCGATCTCTTAAATCAACAAAAATCAAACTTCCTAAATTTCTTCTTTTCTGCACCCATCCCATCAGCGTTACTTCTTCGCCAATCATGGTGTTATTTACTTCTGTACATCGGTGACTTCTATGAAGTCCCTGCATAGACTCTGCCATGTCTTTCTTTCCTCCTGCTTAATCTCTATTGAAAAATTCTACGAATTCTTCGTAGCCTTCTTTTTGTAATTGTTCTTTCTGGAATTTTTTATTCTTATTCATACGAACAACCTGTACCTGCTGCCCGTTTTCTCTGGCTTCTTTCGCCTGCTGCAATACCGCGATCAACTTCTCTGCCGGGTATTTCTTTTCCACCAGATAAGCCACTTTCTTTGGCCTCTCCGGGATTTCATATCCCTGCTCCATCAAAAGCAGAATGATACGTTCAAATCCAATCGAGAATCCACAGGCAGGTACATTCTGACCGGTAAACTTACCGATCATCTCATCATAACGGCCACCGCCGCCACAAGATCCACCAAATTCAGGAATGGCAATTTCAAAAATTGTTCCTGTATAATAACTCATACCACGCACTAAGGTCGGATCAAATACAAGCGCAAAATCTGCCGCTTTTGCTGCCTCAACCGTCTGCGCGATCTCCTGTAAATTGGTTGATATTTCTTCATCCAGATAAGTACCAAGTGTCTCCTGTAAGAAGCTTACGCCCTCAGATACCTTTTTCTTATCTGCCAATGCATCAAACAGGCCAAGATATTTATCCACGTTCTCCTTTGCATAACCATTTTCCAAAAGCTCTGCGGATACTCCTTCGATGCCAATCTTGTCCATCTTATCCAGGGTAATAAAAATACTATCGTAATCCTTCTCTTCAAATCCACTGTATGCTGCCATTGCTTTTAAGATACGGCGCTCATTGATACGGATTTCAAATCCGGAGAATCCAAGTCTTCCGAGTGTTGTTGTCGTAGCAAGAATCAACTCGATCTCTGCCATATTCGATGGCTCGCCTAAGATATCAATATCACACTGGGTAAACTGACGATATCTGCCTCGCTGTGGTCGATCTGCTCTCCACACATTACCAATCTGCAATGCCTTAAATGGGCTTGGCAGATCGTTAGCATTATTTGAATAGAATCTGCAAAGTGGCACAGTAAGATCATAGCGCATACCAAAATCCACGATATCATTTTCTTCTTTCGCAGTGTCCAGATGCAGTTTCTCACCTCTTTTTAACACCTTAAAGATTAATTTCTCATTCTCGCCTCCCTGCTTGTTGCTCAGATTGGCGATATTTTCCATACATGGTGTCTCAATCGGTGTAAATCCAAACTCACGATACGTTGTCTTGATTACATTTGTCACATAATCGCGGATTTCCATCTCTCTTGGCAGGATATCTTTCATGCCATTGACCGGTTTCTTACTTAAAGCCATTTTACTTCCTCCAACTATTAAACATTTACACTTTATTATAATCTGTTTTTTCATGAGGCGCAACTAGGAAACGCCACATAAGGTTACAGCAGCGCCTTCCGCTTCCGCTCGATCATCTCGTCGATCCTCTCGATATACAGGCCTACGTCTTTTACATTTTCCGAACGTGTTACGGTCTGCCCATGATCTGAAACGTATTTGCATGCTGCACCTGCGCCAAGTGCAAGAATTGCCTGTTTCTCCTCCATAATCAGAATATTATAAAGCCCTGCTTTTCCTTCTTTGGCAAAGCCAATGTTTTCAAGATTTCCCGTCATATTCTTCTGTCGATAGAGATAATATGGCTGCATCGACAATTCTGCCGCTGTCTGATGTGCGAGTTCCATATGTTTTTCGGAGTTTTCCATATGCATATCCTGATATTTTTCCCACTCCAGATTTAATCTTGCCGACCGTTTGATTGCAAGAGAATGTACCGTCAGATTATCCGGATCCAGTTCCCGGATGACAGACATTGTGTGCTGTACGTCTTCCATATGTTCTCCCGGAAGCCCTACGATCAAGTCCATATTAATCGTTGGAATGCCAACTTCTCTTGCCAGATGATAACTCGCAATCACTTCCTCTACAGTATGATGTCTTCCGATCAAATCCAATGTCTTCTGGTTCATTGTCTGTGGGTTGATAGAAATTCTTTCAATTCCATGGCGATGAATCGTTTCTAATTTTTCACGCGTAATACTATCCGGTCTGCCCGCTTCTACCGTGTATTCCAACAAATGCGACAAATCCAGTGTGTTTTCAATCTTTGCAAAAAGGCGATCCAATTGTTCTGCACTAAGACTTGTCGGCGTTCCACCACCAATATAAATCGTATCCAGTATTTTTCCCTGCATCCGCTCAGCCACAAAATCAATTTCTTTAAAAAGTGCCTCTAAATATTCGTCTACACGATTTTTCCAGACACCAATGGGATATGAGGTAAACGAACAATACAGACACGTACTTGGACAAAACGGAATTCCAATGTACACACTATAACCATTCTCATAATCGATTGGTGCAAGCAGACGATGTTCCGTCTGTGCAATCTGTGTACATAAGTTCTCTTTTTCCTCCGAAATAAGATAGGTCTCTTTCATATAACGGCGGATCTGTTGCTCATCTGCTCCCTGTTCTAACATGCGCAGCGGTATCTTTGTCGGACGAATACCGGTCAGCGTTCCCCATGGAAGTTCCCTGCCGGAAATCTCATGTAAGATTTCATATAATAAACGTTTCAGTCGGTTCTTGGTATCCTTGCGATCCTCGTAATGCACCGGACAACTTCTTATATTCTCTGTTTCTTTTATGTTCCATGTGATGGTCAGCACATCCTTTGCATACTCCACCACAAAAGAAAACGATATCTGCTCCGAATCTGCCTCTGGATTCATATTCACAAGAATTTCTTCTTGTGGATAGAAGGCTTTGATCAAAGAGTAAATATCGTATTCAAAATTTGCTTCATTTAATTTTACTGTAATCATTGCTATGTTCACTTTCTTAGAGGAAAGGATTATACATCCGCTCCTGCTCAATGGTCGTATCCACATCATGTCCCGGATAGACATGCGTTTGCTCCGGCAGACACATGAGTTTGTTTCGCACTGCCTCTACCAATGTTCTCGCACTGCCTCCCGGAAAATCTGTGCGTCCGATCGATCCACAGAAAAGAGAATCTCCGGAGAAAAGCAAGTCCTCTCTCGGAAAATAATAACAACACCCCCCCGGTGTATGTCCCGGTGTAAACAGTACCCGGATATGAAATCCTGCAAGGTCAATCTCCTGCTCGTCCTTTAAAAAAACATCTGCATGATAAGTCGCCGCCCCACCTGCCATAGGACCGGACAGGTTGATGCGGCTGTCGGTTAAAGTCTCTGCCTCCTTTTCATGAGCATAGACCAAAAGGCCGTACTTTTCTGCCAGTTCTGCAGCCGCTCCGGCATGGTCAAAATGTCCGTGGGTCAAAAGGATAGCAACCGGTGTCAGGCCCAATCCATCGATCTTTGCCGCAATGCGATCTCCTTCCGCGCCCGGATCTATGATGATGGCTTCTTTATTGGTCTCATTGATAACCAGATATGTGTTGGTCTGCACCGGGCCAACAACTAAATGTTCGATTTTCATCCTGTCGTCCTTTCCACATCAATCACGGAATCGATCTGCTTTAACTTTTCGATCAGACTACGCAATTCGTTCTTGCTCTTGGTTCCAAAATTGACCACGATTGTCGCAATGCCCTGCTTGCTGGTCTTGGAAAAGATAGACTTGATATCTATATCACGCTCGGTAAAGACTTTGGAAACATCTACCAAAAGTCCGGTTCTGTTGTTTCCATAAATATGGATCTCTGTCTGATAAAGTTCGCCGGAACGCTGTTCTATGGCATCCGGCTGCCACTCTGCTTCGATCAGTCGCGCCCGCTCGCTATCCGGCAGATTGAGTACATTGATACAATCGGTACGATGGATGGAAACACCTCGTCCACGCGTCACGAAGCCAACGATCTCATCCCCCGGCACCGGCGTGCAGCACTTAGAGAAGCGCACGGAAACATCATAGAGCCCTTTGACGGTAATACCACTTTTGGACTTGTGCTCCTTTTGCTTTTCCTTTGTCGCAGGTGTATTGTCCTCGGGCTGATTATTCTCTGCTAAAATATCTTCATCTGTGATCAGTATCGGATGCTCCTTCTTGTATGCCTCATACATACGGTTGACAAGCTGACCTTCCTTCAAGCCGCCATGTCCAACGGCTGCAAGGCAGTCATCCCAGCAGTGAAATCCATACTTGCGGATGATCTTCTCCTGATATTCCGGTCGGTTGATATCGGAATAATTGATGCCTTTTGCCTTGGCAGAAGCCATCATGAGTTCCTTGCCCTTGATGATATTTTCTTCCTTGAACTCATTTCGGAACCACTGATTGATCTTGTTCTTTGCCTGAGTACTCTTGACGACATTTAACCAATCCCGGCTCGGTCCTCTGGAATTCTGGGAAGTCAGCACCTCAATACGATCTCCATTCTGGATCACATAATCGATCGGCACGAGTTTACCATTGACCTTGGCACCCACCATCTTGTTACCGACAGCCGAATGGATGCTATAGGCAAAGTCGATCGGTGTGGAACCGTTTGGCAGGTTCTTGACATCACCGGATGGCGTAAAGCAGAATACGGTATCAGAAAAGAGATTGAGGTCGCTTTTCAGAAGGCTCATAAACTCCTTGTTGTCCGACATATCTCGCTGCCACTCTAAAATCTGGCGCAGCCAACTTAACTTTTCTTCTTCTTTATTGATCGTGGCTCCCTCGCCGCTCTCCTTATATTTCCAATGCGCAGCAATACCATATTCAGAAGTCCTGTGCATGTCATAGGTACGGATCTGGATCTCAAACGGTGTACCGGTCGGTCCGATCAGAGTCGTATGCAAAGACTGGTACATATTGGGCTTTGGCATGGCAATATAATCCTTGAAGCGTCCCGGAATCGGCGTATACATCTCATGGATAACTCCAAGTGCCGCATAACAATCCTTGACCGTCTCAACGATAATACGGATGGCAAAAAGATCATAGATCTGATCGATCGTCTTGTGCTGGTTGACCATCTTGCGGTAAATACTAAAGAAATGTTTGGCACGTCCCTCAATATCCGCCTCGATACCGGCACCCTTCATGTGCTGTGACACCTCGGCAACCAGACCGTCAATATAAGCCTCCCGCTCCTGCTTGCGCAGTGCCACCTTTTCCACCAGATCATAGTAGGCTTCCGGTTCCAGATATTTGAGCGACAAGTCATCCAGTTCGATCTTGATCTTGGAAATACCAAGACGCTGTGCCAAAGGAGCATAGATCTCCATGGTCTCTCTCGCCTTTTCCTTCTGCTTCTCCGGTGTCATGTATTTAAGCGTACGCATATTGTGCAGGCGGTCCGCCAGTTTGATCAAAATAACACGGATATCCTTTGCCATGGCCAGAAACATCTTGCGGAGATTTTCTGCCTGCACTTCTACCTTGTCCGCATCATAGGACAACTGTCCCAACTTGGTGACTCCATCTACCAAAAGTGCCACTTCATCAGAAAACTCTGCTGAGATCTCCTCGATCGTCATGACGGTATCTTCTACCACATCATGTAAAAGTCCGGCAACGATCGTCTCCTTATCCATTTCCAGATCTGCCAAAATGATGGCAACGCAAAGTGGATGGATGATATAAGGTTCGCCCGATTTACGACACTGCCCCTCATGAGCTGTATGGGCAATGTGATATGCCTTTTCGATCATGGTAATGTCCGTGTTCGGGTGATACTTACGGATGCGCTCTATCAATTCACGATGCAGTTCTTCCGGCTCGACAAAATCCGCAGTGGCAATGATACCCTTGCGTTCCTGGTCGATACTCTGCTCCATCTGTTCTAATTGTTCTACAGTGAAATCTGCCATTCGTCCTCTCCCCTTTCTGTTTCTGATACTCTCCACGAGCAAAACCAAAAAGTAGCACAAATTTTACCTTTGATTATAGTTAAAAACCTCCAAAAAAGCAACAAATCTCGTGGGATTCCTTTACAAACTATAAGAATAGATCCATTCGTCTTCCTTCTGTTCTCCAGAAAAGCCTAATTTTTCTAACAAATGGCGCGATACATCATTTTTCAAATGTACATGACTGACAATTTTTTCCATGCCTAGCTCCTCTTTTGCATAGGTAAGAATCGCCTGACACACCTCAGTCGCATACCCTTTGCGCCAATGTGAAGGTGCAATCAGATATCCCATTTCCACCTCACCTTCTTCGCACGGTTCACGGTATTCAAGCCCGGCACGACCAATCAGCTGCCCTGTTTCTTTTTCAAAAACCAGCCACATGCCAAATCCATAAAAACCATAGATGCGCTCTATGTAGTTCTTTTCATATTCTCTTTCCTGCGCATAAGCATACAGCGGTTCAATAAAATCTGTCACATGTGGTTGTGCATACAATGCATAAAGTGCGTCTAAATCATCCATTCCAAATTCACGGACCCGGCATCGCTTTGTTTCAAGAATATGCCATGGGATCCCATGATGTCTTTCAAAAACACGTACAAAGTCCCGATAGGTCACCTGTTCCAGACTTAGCACCACATAGTTTGCCAGCATCATTTCATCTTCCTCTGCCTGAAAACCAAGCACAGCGATTCCCAGTCCCTGTATTTGTTTTGCCATATCCGGCGAAGTCGTCAGGCAGATAGTTGCCGCCATATCCTCAAGTCCGAATAAGTCCGCCACATTTCCCGGTTCCAAAAAGATTACCTTTTGAAAAAATGGCGTATTTTCTTTCAAATACGCCATTTGCCTTGCATAATTCTGCGGTGTGAATTTTTCTTTTTCTATATAAACCACAAGATTTTTTAAAATTAATGTTTTCATAGATTTTTGATACGTTCCAGTGCGCGCACAGAGTTTTCATAACTGCCAAATGCTGTCAGTCTAAAGTACCCCTCTCCACTTGGTCCAAACCCGCTTCCCGGTGTTCCTACCACATTTGCCTTTTCTAATAGGAAGTCAAAGAAATCCCAGGATGTCATATGATCCGGTGTCTTAAGCCAGATGTAAGGTGCATTGATGCCGCCATAGACTTCATAACCGGCATCCTTGAGTCCGGTGTAGATGGTCTTGGCATTGTTCATGTAATAGCCGACCTGTTCTTTGATCTGTGCCTGTCCTGCCTCAGAATACACAGCCTCGCCTGCACGCTGGATGATGTAAGGTGCTCCGTTGAACTTAGTTCCGTGGCGTCTCGCCCACATGCCATTCAAAGAAACGCCATCACATACCAATTCCTTTGGTACGACCGTAAAGCCAAGACGGACGCCGGTAAATCCTGCATTTTTTGAAAAACTGCGGATCTCGATTGCACAAGTCTTTGCCCCCCGACACTCATAGATAGTGTGTGCCACATTGCTTTCGGAAATATATGCTTCATAGGCAGCATCATAAATAATGATAGCACCGATACGGTTTGCATAATCTACCCATTCCTGCAACTGATCTTTTGTCAGTGTAGTTCCTGTCGGATTGTTTGGCAAACACAGATAAATGATGTCCGGGTTCTCCTTTGGAAATTCCGGCACGAAATTATTCTCTGCCGTACATGGCATATAGATCACATTGCTCCACATCTGTGTTGCCGCATCGTACTGACCGGTTCTTCCAGCCATAACATTGGAATCTACATAGACCGGATAGACCGGATCACATACCGCAATACGGTTATCCTGTGCAAAAATCTCCTGAATATTACCGGAATCACTTTTGGCTCCGTCAGATACAAAGATCTCATCCGCAGAAATATCACAGCCTCTTGCCTGATAGTCATGTGCCACGATAGCATCACGCAGGAAAGCATAGCCCAAGTCCGGTGCATAGCCGTGGAAAGTCTTGGCATCTCCCATCTCGTCCACCGCCTTATGCATTGCCTCGATCATTGCCGGCGCGATTGGCTGGGTCACATCCCCGATGCCCAGACGGATAATGTCTGCATCCGGATGTGCCTCTGTAAAGGCACTGACCTTCTTTGCAATATTGCTGAACAAATAACTTCCTGGTAATTTTTGATAATTCGTATTGATCTTGTACATCTTCATTCTCCTTTTATGCCCATTCACAAGTTCTTTTTGCTGTCAAGTTCTATACTCCTATAAATCGATCTCCCCAGAAAAGACCTCGGTTGCCGGACCTGTCATAAAGACATGGTTGGTCTTTTCGTCATAGACGATCTCCAGATGACCGCCCAGAAGTTCGATATCTACACCCCGTCCTGTAAACCCGTTAAGATAGGACGCCACTGCCACAGCACAGGCTCCTGTACCACAGGCAAGTGTTTCGCCGGAACCGCGTTCCCACACGCGCATACGCAAATGATCCTTGTCGATCACATTGATAAATTCAGTATTGACCCGTTCCGGAAATAGTTCATGTTTTTCAAAGACCGGTCCCACTTCCTCCAGTGGAAAATCTCTGACATCCTCCTCGATAAAGGTGATGCAGTGCGGATTTCCCATAGATACGCAGGTAATATCATAAGATCTGCCCTTGATCTCTAATGGCTCTGCCACGATCGCTTTCCTTCGATCGTCCGCCAAGCCAAGGACGGATGCTTTGACCGGCACCTGCGCCGGAATGAGTTCCGGCTCTCCCATATCGACACGCACCTTACTGACCTTGCCATCTTCTACCGTAAGTTGCAATGTCTTGATACCGGAAAGGGTGTTGACCGTGATCGTTGTCTTGTCTGTCAGACCATGGTCATAGACATATTTTGCCACACAGCGGATGCCGTTTCCACACATTTTTCCGCGGGATCCGTCTGCATTATACATATCCATTTCAAAGTCTGCCACATCGGACGCTTTGATCAGGATCAAGCCATCCGACCCTATCCCAAAATGGCGGTCACTCACCCGAATGGCGGTTTCTGAAATATTGGGAATGACTTCCTTTGTGCAATCTACATACACATAGTCATTGCCACATCCATGCATTTTTGTAAATTTCATCGCTACCTCTTTTCTATACATCCTGCACATATTTTAATACGGTCTCATAATTGAGATTGCCGCCAAAAAGATCCAGTGCCGATCCGATCGTGATATTGATCCTGCCGTCACCGATCTCCTTGATGTGTGTAATGTCCTGATAATCGGAAATACCTCCTGCATAAGTGATCGGGATCTTGCCCCAGTCTCCCAAAAGACGGACCAGATCTTCCTCAATCCCCTGGCACTTGCCCTCGACATCCGCCGCATGGATCAAGAACTCATCACAATAGGAAGAAAGTCGATCCAGTAACTCTGTCGTGATCTTTTCCTTTGTAAAATGCTGCCAGCGGTCTGTCACAATAAAATAATCATCGTCTGCCCTGCGGGCGGAAAGATCTAAGACGATATGCTCTTTGCCAACCGCCTCCACCAATCTGCCTAAGTTCTGGTAATTGACTTTGCCATCGGAAAAGACATAAGAAGTCACGATCACATGACTGGCTCCCTCCGCTAAAAAGTAAGCGGCATTGTCCGCTGTAATGCCTCCGCCGATCTGCATGCCTCCCGGATAAGTATGTAGCGCCAAAAGTGCCTGTTGCTTTGTCTCCTCATAGTAGGGACTATCTGTCTTGTTGAGCATGATGACATGCCCGCCCTTCAGACCATCCTTTGCGTAAAAGTCTGCGAAAAAGTCTGCATCCCGCTTGGATACAAAATTTTCGTTTGCCTGATCGCCCTCATCCTGCAAAGAGGCTCCTACGATCTGTTTCACCTTGCCATTGTGTATGTCAATACACGGTCGGTATTCCATAGTAATATGTAGTTTCCTTTCTTAAAAAATCATTTGGATTGAGCATAGCACACTTTGTACGAAAAATAAACCTTTTGTTCTACTTGCCTATCCTCTGCTATTTTGTTAAAATATCATATTAAAGTAGGGATCGGTCGTCTTTCCGCACCTACTGAAAGCAAGAAATACAAGTGAAAAGAAAGAGAGGAAAACACACAATGGGTACAATTATTGGCGAAGGCATTACTTTTGACGATGTATTATTAGTCCCTCAGTATTCTGAGGTTACCCCTAATATGATTGATCTGACTACCAATCTGACCAAGAAAATCAAGTTAAACATTCCTATGATGAGTGCAGCAATGGATACGGTTACCGAATCCAAGATGGCGATTGCCATGGCTCGTCAGGGCGGTATCGGTATCATTCACAAAAACATGTCAATCGAAGCACAGGCAGAAGAAGTGGACAAGGTAAAGCGTTCTGAGAACGGCGTCATTACCGATCCATTTTATCTTTCTCCTGAACATACATTAAAAGATGCTGACGATCTGATGGCAAAGTTCCGCATTTCCGGTGTGCCAATCACCGAAGGAACCAAGTTAGTCGGTATCATCACAAACCGTGATCTCAAGTTTGAAACAGATTTTTCCAAGAAGATCAAAGAGTCCATGACTTCCAAGGAGGACGGACTGATCACAGCCAAGGTTGGCATCACCTTAGAAGAGGCAAAGGCAATCCTTGCCAAGGCACGTAAGGAAAAATTACCGATCGTAGATGATGATTTCAATCTTCGTGGTCTCATCACGATCAAAGATATTGAAAAGCAGATCAAGTACCCATTGTCTGCAAAGGATGATCAAGGCCGTCTGCTCTGCGGTGCCGGTGTTGGTATCACTGCCAACATGATGGAACGTGTAGACGCACTGGTCAATGCACATGTTGACGTTATCGTTATGGATTCCGCACATGGTCACTCCAAGAATATTATCGAGGCAGTCAAGAAAGTAAAGGCTGCTTATCCTGATCTTCAGGTCATTGCCGGCAACATTGCAACCGGTGATGCTGCAAGAGCCCTGATCGAGGCTGGCGCAGATGCTGTCAAAGTCGGTATCGGACCTGGATCTATCTGTACAACCCGTATCGTAGCCGGTATTGGTGTTCCACAGATCACTGCTATCATGGACTGCTACGCTGTTGCCAAGGAATATGGCATCCCTGTTATCGCAGACGGCGGTATCAAGTACTCCGGCGATATCACAAAGGCACTGGCTGCCGGTGGTAACGTATGTATGATGGGCAGCATGTTTGCAGGATGCGACGAAGCACCTGGTACTTTTGAATTATTTCAGGGAAGAAAATACAAGGTTTACCGTGGCATGGGTTCTATTGCTGCTATGGAAAACGGAAGCAAGGATCGTTACTTCCAGGAAGGTGCTAAGAAGTTAGTACCGGAAGGTGTCGAAGGACGTGTTGCTTACAAGGGATCTTTGGAAGACATGATCTTCCAGTTAGTCGGTGGTATCCGCTCCGGTATGGGATACAATGGATGTCCTACCATTCCGGAATTACAGGAACGTGCAAAGTTCGTCAAGATCTCTGCTGCTTCCTTGAAGGAAAGTCATCCACATGACATCCATATCACAAAAGAAGCACCAAACTACAGTGTAGACGAATAAATAAAACATAAAACAAGGGGCGTGTGTCATTGACACATGCCCCTTGTTTTTGTTTGAACATAGATCATTCATCCCGGAAATGTCCGGCAATAATATCAAAGATACACCAGATGCCTCCGCCTGCCGTGGATGCCAAGAATATCTTAATAATGCAGATCAACAGTGATTTCTTTGTCAGGGTTCCTGCCAAAAATCCGACATACAAAAAACGGACCGGACGGATAAAAAGCCAATAGCCTCCCACATAAATGGCAAGAAGTGTCCCCATCAATCCCAGTACAACAGAAATCACTTTTCGTATGTTTCTTTTCATAGTTTACTCTCCCGTATCCGATTAGTCTCAAAAAATAAAGTAAAATCCAAGTATCCCGATAAAGATCCCCAAAAGTGCCCCGGCAATGACATCCCCGATAAAATGTACGCCGCCGATCACGCGGACGATCGCCAGAAAAATACCGGCAAGAAAGATCAGCCCTGCCAGAATGGGCGAAACCTGCGTAAAGCACATGCCAATGATAAAGATTGAAAATACATGGCGGCTTGGAAAACTCCTGCCATGGGTATCTTTTGGTATCAGTGGTCTGATGTCCATTTTTTCGTAAGGACGCGGTGCATTGTAGACACGCCGAAATAAACTGACGACCACAAATGCCACTCCCGGCACCAAAACAGTGTGATATAGCATCTCATATTTTGCTGTAAAAAGCAAATACAAAAGCAATGCCGGATAGGCTACCATGGTAAGTCCGGTGATCAGACGATTGGCACCAAGGATCCACCCTAAAACCTCGGGATGGCTCCGCAGAGCATCTGCCATGCGATTGTACTGGTCTTGCTGCATCTACTATTCCTCCTGTACCGTGCCATGAGTATCAATATAAGTATTAACATCCGCAAGGAACTGCTGCCATGCATCCTCGTGATCCACAAAATAGAGCGGACATTTTTTTCCAGTCACATCATAATGACGTATGACATCATTCGTTGTCAGGTTAAACTTACCCATCAGATATGCCGTAAGTTCAACCAGCGAATCATAGGTCTGCTGGTTGAACTGTCCGCTTGTATCCGGGTGACAACATTCTATGGAGATTGTATCGTTATTCCTGTCATTGGAAGCATAACTGATCTCATTCGTCGGAATGCACTGGACGATCTCGCCATCCAAACCAATGATAAAATGACTACTCGCCATCGTTTCATGACTTTCCTTGAGTCCCTCAAAATAATTGCGGTTCTGTATGGCGGTCGATCCCGGATTTGCCGTGTAATGGATGACAATACCTTTGACCTCATTCATGGCAAGTCCCGGGCGGGAATAATCATTGATGGACAAAAGTTCCACATCCAGATCCGGCTGTTCGGTCACAACCTTGTTGGCATCTTTTCCCGAAAATACCGAAACGACCTTGCGCCCGATCCCCAGTATAATGGTCAATGCTCCCACGGTCGCCAAAAATAAGATGATGACCTCTAAGATCAGTTTTTTCTTTTGTTTCTTCGTAAGTCTGTGTCTTTTCTTCGTAGCCATACCCTTATTATATCTCTTTTTTTCGTTTCGGCAAGACTTTGCCCCATCGTGCTTTTTTCAATGTATGCCATCTCTATATATACTGCCCAAACAATTCGCCTGAACAAAGTCTCCTTTCAATCACATTATCTCTAAGTCATATACAAGCAGATTTTCAAAAAAGTTTTAATAGTTGAATTTTTTTATAATTTCTACCAACTAAAAAAGGCACCCATTCCAAATTTTTCTGGAACTGGTACCTTTTCTAACTTGTTCTACATATTTATTTAATTGGCATTTGCCTTGTTCTGTGTGGTTGTTTTATTGTTGTCTGTCATATTGTCTGTAGCATTTTCCACACCATTGGTCACATCTTTGACACCATCGGATACGCCGTCGGTCACATCCTTAACGCCGTCTCCCACACCATCGACAACATCATCAATGATGCCGCCACCATTGTCCTCGGTTTTTGTGTCATCACTTGTGTCCTTCTTGTTGCCTCCGGTCGCGTCATTGACATTCTGCGTTTCGTTCTTATTATTGTCGGTTGCCTTCTTGTTGGTTCCGCAACCTACAAAAGTAGCAAGTGCCAATACCGAAAGTGCCAATACCAGCAGAAGTTTTCCTTTTTTCATCGCGATATTCTCCTTTACACAATTTACCTCGTTCCTTGCAAGGCATTTATAGTATGGCCTGGATTTTCTGTTTTTATACCTATTCCTACGCGTTTTATCTTTTTCGCTTGAGTGGGAAGATCAGGGCTCCCAGATAACCAAAGATGAGTGCCGCCGAAATTCCCACTGCCCCAGCCTTGAGCCCGCCGGCAAAAGTTCCTAAGAATCCCTGTTCTTCCACGGCTTCTTTGACGCCTTTCCATAAGACATTGCCAAAGCCCAAAAGGGGCACCGATGCGCCTGCGCCTGCAAATTCCACAAAAGGTTCATAAATGCCGATGGCTCCCAGCAAGGCACCGGTGCAGACCAGAAGTACCATGATACGCCCCGGCAACATTTTTGTTTTTTCCATTAAGATCTGTACCAGAGCACAGATCAGACCGCCAATGACAAACGCTTTTACATAGTCCATCATTCCACCTCCTCATGTTCGATCACAACGCCGTGGGCAATGCCCGGCACACTGTTGCCCTCATTGAAACTGACCGGGGATAAGAGTGCTCCAGTCGGGATAAATAAGATCCGTTTCCATTTGCCGGATATGACGCGGGGCAGATAATAAGATGCCAATGTGACCGCCGAACAGCCGCAACCGGAGCCTCCTGCGCATGTGTGCTGCTCGTCTGCATCAAAAATCTCCATGCCACAGTCATAGTGATTGTCTGTGATGTCGCATCCACCGATACTGCAAAGTTCTGCCAGGATCTCGCTTCCCACACTTCCCAGATCACCCGTGATGATGGCATCATAATCTTTGGGACTCCGCTCAAAATCTTTCATGTGATTTAAAATAAGGGCAGATGCCGCAGGTGCCATAGCAGCTCCCATATTCTGTGCATCCCGGATGCCCAGATCCATGATCTTTCCCGTCGTGATGCCTGTGATCTTTGCCCCGGATTTGACCGTTCCCAAAATATAGGCACCGCTGCCTGTGACCGTCCATGTCGAACAAAGCGGTCTTTGGTTGGCATATTCAATAGGGAAACGGAATTGCCGCTCTGCCCCACCAAAGTGTGAGGAAGTGACCGCAGCCACAAGGTCTGCATAGTCTGCCGCAACGCTCATGGCTGCCAGAGATAAGGCTTCTCCCACCGTTGAGCAGGCACCATACAAGCCGAAAAACGGTCTTTGAAACTCCATCAAGCCAAAAGAAGATGCAATGGTCTGCCCCAAAAGATCTCCCGCAAAAAGATAGCGCAACTGCTCTCCGTCCATCCCTGCCTTGCCCAGTGCCAGCGTCAGAGACTCCTTTTGCATCTCACTTTCCGCACGCTCCCAGGAATCCGCGCCAAAGCGGTCATCCGTACAGATCATGTCAAAGCAATCCCCCAGCGGTCCCTCTCCTTCCAATTTTCCAACAACCGATGCCGTCTGCATGATATAGACCGGCTTCGGCAGACAGAGACTGTCCGCTCCCATTTGTATTTGCATACCATCCTCCTCGCCACAGGGACGTTCCTTTTGCCATAAGGAGTGTCCCTTTTGGCTCATTCCCATGTTTTCGTTATTTTTCTATAGGATAGCGTGTGTAAATATGAAGGGAAATATGCATTTGAACATGCGAACAGAAAATGTTACTCTTATGATTGTAAAAATCAAATAGGATGACTTTAGCGAGGGGAAAATGAAAAAGATTTTATATACGATATTGCAACTGACTTGGGGCTCTCCACAAACCTTGGCTGGCTTTGTTATTTTTCTAAAAAACCGTGACTGCCCGCATAAAAATTTCCATGGAGCAATCTGTACTACATGGAAGTTAAAAGCGAGTTTATCACTTGGTTTATTCATTTTTGTTTCTGATGATCCATTTTTCTATTATGCACATGAAAGGGAAAATTATAGTGAGGAAGAATTTTCTCAAATGTTTGCGGTGCATGAATACGGGCACACGATCCAGTCGCTCATCTGGGGACCGCTGTATCTGCTAACTGTCGGCGCGCCATCTATGATCTGGGCGAAAATCCCATACTTTGAAAAGAAGCGCGCAGATCAACATAAATCTTACTTTGATACTTATCCTGAAAACCAGGCAAACAGGTTGGGTGAAAAGGTGACCAGATTGAAGTCACCTGGAAAGATTACGGCGTGAGTTGGGGGAGTACTCCCTATGATCTAGTCTACGCAATAGATGCCAAAGGGACGCTCCTTGTGGCAAAAGGAACGTCCCTAATGGCCATCCCTGCCCCAGCGAAAGAGGTCTGCCATCTGGGCATCGTACTCATCTGCCGGACGGTAGCGCAGGAGCAAGGTTTTCAGATAAGCCTTGACTGGCTCAGTCTCTTCATC
Source organism: uncultured Lachnospiraceae bacterium (assembly GCA_934899185.1). GTDB lineage: Bacteria > Bacillota > Clostridia > Lachnospirales > Lachnospiraceae > Pararoseburia. Next base: position 116,530 of record CAKXYI010000002.1, on the reverse strand, counting down.
CGGTGCATAAGACGCTAAGGCTTCGTCCACGATTTCTTTCATGACAAGAGGTGCTGTCTCCTCGTCCACCGCAAGATCCATCAGACCTTTTAATTTTCCGCAGGCATAGTAATATTCATAGTTCCCCACTAAAATAGATGCCTGCATATCCAATTTCTTTTCTACTGCATTGACTGCTAATTCTTCTACCATTAGTTACCGCACTCCACACTGATCTCATTAAATACGCCCATGATATCTTCTACCGCAAGATTCTTTTTCTCCTGTCCGGACTTATCAAGGATTGCCTGCCCCTGATGCATCATCAAAAGCCGGTCGCCATATTCCACCGCATAGCGGAGATTGTGGGTGACCATCATGGTGGTCAGATGCTTTTCTGCTACGATCTTGCCGGTCAGTTCCATAATGATCTCTGCCGTCTTGGGATCCAGTGCCGCCGTATGCTCATCTAAGATCAGCATTTCGATCGGTGTCATAGTTGCCATCAAAAGTGCCACCGCCTGTCTCTGTCCGCCCGAAAGGGAACCGACCTGCGTATGCATCTTATCTTCCAGCCCAAGTCCCAACGGAAGCAGCAATTCCCGGTAATATTCTTCCCGGCTCTTTTTGACACTCATACCCAGATTGTATGGCTTGCCCTTGTTATCCGCAAGTGCCATATTTTCCAAGATAGTCATATGCCCGCATGTGCCCTTGGAAGGATCTTGATAGACACGCCCGATATTACGATGACGCAGATAGTCTTTCTGTCTTGTGATATCCTCGCCACCGATCAGGATCTGCCCCTGATCCACGCCGATACTTCCGCAGATGATATTTAAAAGGGAAGTCTTTCCCGAACCGTTACTGCCGACGATGGAAACAAATTCTCCATCCTGGATCGTCAGATTGAAATCGTCAAACAGGCACATCTCGTTGACGGAGCCTGCATTATAATATTTGTGGATATGCTTTAATTCGATCATGCCCGCTCCTTTCTACGCTTTCTTCCCTGATATTTCTCGATCCTTGAGGAAAGTACTAGGATCAAAAGGAATAAGACTGCCGTTACCAGTTTTAAGTCCGTAGATTGCAGTCCGATACGGATGGCCGCTGCCACACAGCCCTTATAAAGGATGGATCCCAAGATTACGCTGATAGAAAATCCAAAAACGCTGATCTGTCCGAAAAGCGCTGTTCCAATGATGACCGATGCCAGACCAATGACTGCGGTTCCAACACCCATGGATGCATCAAAAAAGCGCTGCTGCTGGGCGAACATGGAACCACTGAGGGAAACCAGACCGTTTGCAATGGCAAGTCCTAAGATCTTAATCTTGCCCTTGTCAATTCCCATCGAAGTCACCAGTGTTTCGTTGTCCCCAACTGCCTTTAAAAGATAACCGGATTTTGTCTTCAAATACCAATCCAGCACGCACTTTACGATCACGACAATGATCGCAATGATGATCAAATTCTTATAAGGTGACAGGGCACCACCAAGCAAACGATTGGTCAGACTGTTGTTATAAATATTGTCGTAATTGTAGATCGGCAGATTTGCCTTTCCCGCAATACGAAGGTTGACCGAATAAAGCGCCGTCATCATGATGATGCTGGCTAAAATATCGCGCACCCTTAATTTTACATGAATGAGTCCTGTGATCGTTCCTGCCACAAGTCCTGCCGCAAAACTCAGAAGAAGGGTCAGATATGGATTCATGCCCTGTGAAATCAAAACAGCAGACACGGAAGCCCCCAAAGGGAAACTTCCATCTACTGTCATATCCGGGAAATCCAGGATCTTGTATGTGATATACATACCAAGTGCCATGATCGCGTAGATCATACCTTGTTCAAAAACACTGATAACTAAAGTCATTTTATTCCTCGCTTACTGTGATTGTATCAAATACTTCTGCTTTTTCGGTAAATGTATTTGGTAAGTCAATACCTAACTTATCTGCCACTTCTGTGTTTGCATAGTAACTCGGATCTGTGATCTTTTCAAATGGCATTTCAGAAGCCTTTGCCTGACCCTTTAAGATCTTGGCTGCCATCTTTCCGGTCTGAATACCCAGTTTCTTGTAGTCGATACCTGCTGCTGCAAGACATCCATTCTTTACCTGCTCTACTTCGGAACCGAATACCGGAATGTTTGCCTGATTTGCATGCTCAAGTACGGTCTGTAATCCGCTGACTACGGTGTTGTCTGTCAGGTTGGTAATGCAGTCTACCTTGCTTACCATGTTTGCTGCTGCCATATCCACATCAGCGATGGTGTTGATGCCGGTCTCTACAATCTCAAATCCGTAATCCGGTGCATATTCCTTGTATGTTTCAATGGTGCTGACTGAATTTGTCTCGCTTGTGGTGTAGATAATACCGATCTTCTTTGCATCCGGCATCAATTCGCGGATCATCTCTAACTGTTCCTTGACCGGAAGTGCATCGGATGTTCCTGTAATATTTCCTACGGAATTTCCGTCATCATCTGCAAGTTGTGCTACGACCGGATCTGAGATCGCCGTATAAACAACCGGGATATCTGTATTCATTGCAGAATTGTATGCGCTCATAGCACAAGGTGTTGCAATGGCACAGATCATATCGACCTTTTTGGAAACATAGTTGTCTGCGATCGTGCTTGCTGTACCAGTATCAGTCTGGGCATTATCATAAAGGACTGTCAGGTTCTCACCCTCGACAATACCTTCTTCTTTCAGCCCCTCCAAAAAGCCTTCACGGCAATTATCCAAAGAGCCATGCTCCGCAAACTGGGCAATACCAATCGTGTACTCTGTGTCGGATGACTTCTTGTCATCACCGCTTGTACTTCCACAACCTACTGCTCCGACTGCCATCATTGCTACCATCATTCCTGCTACAATTCTTTTCTTCATTTTCTTTTCCTCCTAGAATTCAATACTTTTTCAAAGACATTTGCCATTCTTTGAATGATGTATGAATCGGATTCGGAATTTGGACTGGTAAATAGGATAATAAAAAACCGCCCCAGAAAAACTCTGAGGCGGTAATAAAATCATTATCGCGGTACCACTCAAATTGGCTGCTATACAACCCTCTCATTCCACATACCATCATACGTGCCAGCTTAGTAACGAGTCTGGTTCCCGTCATCCCCTACTCCGAAAAGATCATTTCAGGCATGCCCTCACAAGTCCATTCCTAACTCTTCACATTGCCATCTTCCACCAACGATGACTCTCTGCGAATGTTCCAAGAAAGTACTTCTCTTGTTCAACGGTTTCTCAAATATATGTTATTTATACTCCAATGCTCTTACTCTGTCAAGAATTTTTTTGAAGGATTTTTACAAAAAATCCTTTCGCACCCTGCTAAGGATCCCGTCCGTCACCCCCGTATTGTGCCGCATTCGCCGCTCCAAAGAAGATAGGGTTCTTGCCTGCAGATCCAGATTGTAGGTCACTTTATGCTTCTTACAATCCAGCCAGGCGATCGCATCCATGACCATATATAATTCCAGATACATATTACCCAAGAGGATGGTCTTGAGCAGATGATAGTCCTCATAGGCGCATAGGAGCATCTCATAGAGATAGTATATGTAATACTTGCGGTATTTGTCATAAGTGCCCGGCATTTCTTCTTCCATTTTCTGCCAGATCTTTTCCAAAAATTCTCCGGCTTCCCCTGCCGTTTTACCATTGCATAAACGATAATAAAGGAGGATATCTCTTTTCAATTCTCTATTGCTGACCGCCAGATTCGGCAGATCCAACTGGTGTGCGATGACCTTATCCACCAGATCCATAGGGAAAAATAGCATTCGTCTTGGTACATCTGCATCCAAATTCGCCCGTTCTCCTACCCGCTTGCTTTCCTGCCACTGATTCCTATAGACATCTAACACGGCATTTGCCTCTGCACGCTTATCACGCATCAGATACTCGTGCATGGAATCAAAGCACCGGTATTGCCGGTATAAAAGTGCCGCATCAAAACGCTCCTGCGTCTGCGCCTCATCCACCATGGTCTGACGCAGATTCTGTAAAAATTCCAAAAAAGGAGGATCCTCATTGCCTATCTTCCAGAGGATTTCCCTTTCTTCTTTTTTCCAAGGAAGCATAGCAAGCACTTCCTTTTCCTCCAAAAAGAGGCGCGCCGCCTCCGGGCAGGCAAGTTCCAGGGCAATCTCTGCAAACGCTCCATAGGAGATCGTGCGTCTCGGATACTCCCTGCATACACGCGGCATCAGGTCCGTCCTGCCTTCCTTCTGCAAGCCGCACAATCCCTCTTTGGTATGATAGGGACAGGTTCCCAGCCGCTTTCTTATTTGGGGACTACCTGCCTTTTGTCCTTTGATATTTCGCAACAAGGCTTTTCTGCGATCTGCCGGCTCCTGATCTATCTGTTCCATCGTCTTTGCATCCACCAAAATCTGCCAACTCTTGCAACAGGTCTTGGGGCATACCCCCTTGCTGCAATGAAATTTATCTAAAAAGGAAATTCCGAAATACTTCATACTATTTGTCCTCATCCGTCTCCTGTGCTATACTGTTCCGCGAACGAAAGCATTTACGCTACGAGAAAAAGGAGATCTTCATGAAATTAGATGCTGTAATCTTTGATATGGATGGAACCATTACAGACACCGAAAAATTTTACAACCGCACCTGGCCACTCGCTTTTGCCGCATGCGGTTATCCTGATTTTACCAGAGAAGATGCCCTGATGCAACGAAGCCTCAATCACGCGGATGCACAAAAACTCTGGGGCAGCCGCTACGGGGAGAATTTCTCCTTTGAGACCGTGCATCAATACAATACAAAATTGGTTTTAGATCTCATGGAAAAAGAAGGAATCGAGGCAAAACCTGGATCAGATCAACTGCTGGCCTATCTCAAAGACCATAAGATCCGAACTGCTGTTGCCACTGCCACCAAGTTGGATCGCGCATTAGATCGTTTAAAAACAGTCGGACTGGAAAACGCTTTTGATACCATAATCAGTGCTTCCATGGTAAAACAGGGCAAGCCCCACCCGGATGTCTATCTGCATGTCTGCAAGGAACTGGGTGCAGATCCGGCGCACTGCCTTGCACTGGAAGATTCGCCTAACGGAATCCGTTCGGCACATGATGCCGGATGTATCACCGTCATGATTCCGGATCTTACCATGCCGACACCGGACATTGAGCCACTGCTCTATGACTGGGCTGGCGATCTTTCCAAGGTCATCCCTCTGATTGAAAATTTGCAGGCGAAATAAAACGGAAACAGAACGCAAAAGAGGCATGCACACAGCATGCCTCTTGTCATTTCAAAAGCCGTCTTTTATTTACCTTCATAGGTCACAACAGATGCGACATCATACTTAGCCAACTTATCTCTGCCGTGAAGTCCTGCAAGTTCCATCAAGAATACGATCTTGACAACCTCACCGCCAAGTTCTTCTACCAGTTGAGCAGCAGCCTCGATCGTTCCACCGGTTGCGATCAGATCATCTACCAATACCACCTTTTGTCCCGGCTTGATAGAATCCTTGTGCATCTCGATCGTTGCAGAACCATACTCCAGATCATATGTCTTGGATACGGTAGCGCATGGCAGTTTGCCAGCCTTACGAACCGGTACAAATGGCTTGTTCAGCGCATATGCGATCGGCACACCAAAGATAAATCCTCTGGACTCTGCCCCTGCGATCACATCAAAATCCACGCCATCCAACAACTTGATCATCTCATCAATTGCCAGATGTAATCCATCTGCTTCCTGCAAAATACTTGTAACATCACGGAAGATAATGCCTTTCTCCGGAAAATCCGGAATACTTCTTATGTAGTCTTCAACCTTTTTCATCGCTTGACCTCTTATCTTTTATTTTATAATGTCTAGTGTCCTGCACCAAACACAAAATCCTATCTCATGTTATACTCATGCGCCCCACATGTCAAGTAGCAGCCTATCCCTTTTCCAGCATATCTTTCATCTGATCGCAGATTGACATGCTTGTATCCAGATCCAGATTTCGGACACTATCCACCAGTCGGTTGATCCCGATCTGTAACTTGTCTTCATAAGCATAAGCATCCAGCATCTGCACGATCTGATCCATACCATCATAATCCAGATTTTCCACATCTGCCCGCATCATGGAAAGCATGCCTAGGATCCATGCCTGATCCGTCATATCCTGTTTCTTTTTCGCTTGCTGCATATGTGCCGAAAGATTTCGCCTGCAAGCCCCGACTTCTTCCATCAGAACTCCGTGCAGATACCGCAGACGTTCTTCCTTTCCGTCTCTTGACGCATATTCTAGGATCTTAGCAAGTGCGGATGCCTGCATGGCTCCGATCAATGCCAGATTGCTCTTTAGGGCGTGCACCTTGATCCGATAGGCATCCATCCCCTTAGGACCGGAAATATCCTGATACAAAAGATCCAGTTCCGCAACAGCACTCTCACAGCCATTATAAAAATCTTCCACGGATTCCCACAACATCTGCGCATTCGGGAAATGCAAGAGTCCGTATTCCCAGTCAAAGCCCTCCACCTGTGGCAGTTCCTGTAAGGCTTCGTGATTTTTTTCACCGTAGACTTCCGAACTATTGCCGGAAAGTTCTATAGGCTCCACATGGATATTGTGGAGAGTCAATTGTTCTACGATCAGATTCTCCAGACGATGGGAATCGATCGGTTTGGAGAGATAGTCTGTAAAACCTATCTGCATATACTGCTCCTTAGCACCGATGATGGCATTTGCCGTCAGTACGATGACCGGCGTATCCTTGCAACGGTTCTCCTGCATGCTCTGCATATAAGAAAAAGTCTCGACACCATCCAGTTCCGGCATCATATGATCCAAAAAGATGATGTCGTAATGACGTTTTTTGACCATTTCCAGACAGGTAAAACCATTGTCCGCCTCGTCGATCTGGATCTGTGTATGCTTGAGCAACTTGCAAAAGACCTTGCGGTTCATGGCATTGTCATCTACAAGGAGGATATGCACACTGGGTGCCAGAAACGTAAATTGCTGCTCTTTGCTGTTGTCTGCGCTCTTTTTATCCTTGACCTGAAAATGTCCGATCGGAGTCCAGTCTTTTACACGCTGTTTTAGATCAAAATAAAAGGTAGAACCCTGCCCATAGACACTCCTGACCTGTAGGTTAGAGTCCATCATATGTAGAAGATTTGCCGTGATTGCCATACCAAGTCCCGTACCCTCAATATTGCGGTTGATCTTTTCATCAATACGTTCAAATGCCTCAAAAAGCCGATGCAGGTCTTCCTCCCGGATGCCTGCTCCGGTATCTTTGATCTCGAAATGTAAGACTTCCGAATCCTCTTCCTGATACCCGGTCACAGAAAAGTTGATACCACCCTCTCTGGTGTATTTGATGGCATTGCTCATGATGTTATTGATGATCTGGCGCAGGCGCAGGGAATCTCCCCGATACATGGCAGGCAGTTTCTCATCCACATGGATATGCAGATACAAGTCCTTTTCCTTAGCACGCAGACCGAATACCGTCACGGTATCATGTATCACGTCACACAGTTCGTAATCATCTGCCATCAGTTCCATCTTACCGGATTCGATCCTGGAAAAGTCCAAGATCTCATTGACGATCTCAAGCAGGGATTCCGTTGAAGTCCGAATATCCTGTGCCAGGCTTCTGGTATTATCTTCCTTGGTCTCACGCAGGATCATTTCATCCATGCCCAAGACCGTATTGATCGGTGTCCGGATCTCATGTGACATATTGGCAAGGAAATTACTCTTGGAATGATTGGCGATCTCCGCCTCCCTTTGCGCACGTTTTGCCTTTTGCGTCACTTCCACCAAAAGTTTATTTTTTTCTTCTACGATACTCCCCTGCTGTTTTTGCATCCATGCCTGCACCTTGACGATCAGCCCTACCGCCACCGTCGTGACAAAGATACTCTGCACCACGTCCAAAAAGAAACTTGCCCGCAGCATCTGTCCATGCACCAGTTGCGGATATTTATAGGAAATCCAATAGCATCCGATGATAACGATGGCATCCAAAGACAGCATGAGCACAAAATTCAAGCCGTCCAAAAGCAGGAAAATAAATAAGATCCCCAGCGCGAACCAACTCGCCATACCGCTCTCAATGCCCCCCTGGGAGAAAAAGATGCTCGGAAACAAAAAGAAACAGATGACAATAACCAAAAAGTTGGAAGCCACACCCAAGCACCCCTTATAATTTGCCAGATAAAAAGGAAATCCTGTGATCAGGATCGCCACAATAAAGATCGGCACCGGCTGTACCGGCAGTAACGATGCCATCGCCATGATAATGGAAAATAGGCCACCAAAGACAGCGACAACCGTCATCACATTAAATAGGACCAGCCGCATGCCCTTGGTGCGCACATCGAAAAAACTTTTGATCTTATCCATAAAACTCTGCATAAAATTCCCCCACGTTATCACGTAAATACTATGTCTATTATAACGCGGTTACAGTGAAAAAACCATCCTTACTTATCCAGACTGTCCCTTAAACATAACTTTCCCCATCCTGTCCGCTCCGACGGCATAGGCTCTCCCGGAAGCGGCGCCGCCCCACGCAAAAGATATGCCTTCAGTTTTTCCCCATAGGCATATGGATCATTGCCCTCTAAGATTCCCCACTGCATGATCAGGGCAGCCGAACCAGTCACAAAAGGCGTTGCCATGGAAGTGCCGCTTCTCGTCACATAACCGCCGCCCGGCGCGCAGGATGTGATATTTACACCCGGTGCCACCAGATCCGGCTTGATCTCCCCGGTCGTCCAGACAAAGCCCCGTCCCGAAAAGGCAGCATACTGGTTTCTCCTGCTGTCATATGCCCCCACCGAAATGATCTTGTCGGCAGTCGACGGCACCGTCAGGGTCGTTTCTTCACTCGCCTGTAAAAAGCCGGTATTCTCATTCAGACTCCCCCCGGCCGGCAGCCAAAGAGCATAAGAGCCATCCTTGATCCTGCGGGGCAAGAGCCCGATCGTCCAGACTCCGTCATCCACATAATCTGTCCTTGGCAAAAAATCAAAATAGATCTCCTGATAGATCTGGTAGGGACTTGGCGCGTCAAAAAAGACATAGATCCTTGTATTCTGCCAGACATAGGATGCGATCTGGCCCTGTTCTGTCTTATGCCCTTGGTCCTCAAAGCGAAAGACCTGACTTTTATCCGGTGCGAAAAGCACCAGATCCACAACATCCTGATATAGTTTCCAGAATTGCAGATTGAAGCCGGTCTCATAGACATCCACTGCCAGTTCGATCTGTACCTCCTGACCTGCTACCAATAGTTTCCCTTGCCTGTGTCTTGCCTCCTGTCCCTCGTTTCCGGTGCCGATTGCGATCGCCATCTTCCACTGGTTTGCCACTTGGGAAAGATAAGTCTCCAGAAGTGATGTTCCCGTATGGGATCCGTAATTATTTCCAAAACTGATATTGATCGCCACCGGTTTCCTTGCTTCTATGGCTTTTTGCTTGACATATTCCACCGCTTCCATCAGTTGTGTAGTCAGGGGAAATCCGCCGGATCTGGTTGTTTCCAATTTTACAACGATCAGTGGACTTTCATACGCCACCCCCCGGTTCCTTCCCCCGGATGCCCTGCCGTTTCCCGCCGCGATCCCTGCCACATGGGTACCATGCCCGGAAGTATCCGTCACAGGCACCAAGGAAAGTGCCGCCGCACGATCCCCGGTAGCCAGCGCCTGATCAATCTGTGCCTTGCTATATTCTATTCCGTCCGCCAAAAGCCATGCGATCCGGCTACTTCCATCCGCATTGCAAAAATCCGGGTGAAAATAATCAATGCCCGAATCGATAATGGCGACAAAAATACCCCGGCCGGACAAAAGTCCTACCGAGGTCATCTCTTGTTGTAACGGCCAGATACAGGATGCACGCACGCCCTGTGCCACTCCTGTTACGATCCGTTTTGGTTGTTCTATGTAAATCACGCTATCCTGCGCCGCCAGCGCCTCGATCGCGTCCTCCGGGACAAGTGCCGTGACATAACCACCGCTCAATTCCTGAAAACTTGCCTGTGGAAAAGCCTGCTGCAAATTCTGCACCGATCCTGCCAGACGCAGAATCAACTCCCATGACCGGCTTTCTTTTTCATAGCCTGCCGACAGACTGCCGGATTTTTCCAACTCTTCTGTAGGAAGTTGCAATGCCAGCTGCAGCGACGCATCTATCTTATCGCTGATCACGTCCATAAATTACATCTGATGACGCACGATCAGATACTCGTCATTTGACTGATAGTAAGGACAGGATGCCGTGTTTCCCATCAAAAAACGAACCATATCATCCTCATCCAGATCCATATCACACACATAACATTCATCTTCGTCATCATAGACAAAATTATTGCACATTTCACAGTTTGAAGTCTCTGCCATGCTCATCTCTCCTTTTTTGTCATTCTATGACTTGCGTCATCCTTTCATGCCAAAAGTCTTTATCCCAAGATATAGCGGAGCAATCCGCCAACCAGACATGCCACTAGGATTGCTGCCAACATAATGGCATACTGATAGCCTTCATGCTCACGTCCCCACTTAGTATGCATAACAACCAGATAAAGTCCAAGACCTGCAAAAATAGCAATGACATTTATTATCATATTCAACCAATCCATAAATGATTGCCTGCCTTTCTCTCTTCTTTTATGCCTGCTGCAAGATTTCTTCTAATGCCACAAACAGACGCTCCATCTCCTCTTTGGTGCCGATGGTAATGCGCAGGAAATTGTCAATGCGCGGCTTGTTAAAATAGCGCACATAGATATCCTTTTCCTTTAAAGCCGTAAAAATATCTGCCGCCGCCATCTTTGCATGGCTTGCAAAAATAAAGTTGGCTTTGGAATCTGGGAAAGTAAATCCCAGACGCTGCAACTGTTCTTTTGCCCATTCTCTGGTCTCAACGATACGGTCGACCTGCTCCTTAAAATAAGGTGCATCCTCCATGGATGCCTTGCCAATCTGTATGGTCAGTCGATCCATGGTATAAGAGTTGAAGGAATACTTACAATCGTTCAGATAAGAGATCAATTTGGGGCTGCCCATGGCATAGCCGATACGGCTTCCTGCCAGGGATCTGGATTTGGAAAATGTCTGTACGACCAAAAGATTTTCATATTTTGGCAACAATGCCAGCGCACTTTTTGTTCCAAAATCCACATATGCCTCGTCAATGATCACGACAGCGTCCGGATTTGCCTTTAAGATCTCCTCGATGGCATCTAAAGACTCTGCGATCCCGGTCGGCGCATTTGGATTCGGGATTACGATCCCGCCATTTTCTCTCTTATAGTCCTCAATGCAGATACGAAAATCCTCCTGCAAAGGGATCTGTGTATAAGGAATACGGAAAATGTCTGCCCAGACATCATAAAAAGAATAGGTAATATCCGGAAAGAGGATAGGCTTGTCACTGCCAAAGAAAGTCAGAAAACTCATGGCAAGGACATCATCCGATCCGACACCGACAAAAATCTGCTCTTTGGCAAGTCCTTTTTCTAAAGCGATCGCCTCGATCAGATCTGCGGCTTCAGGATCCGGGTATAGCCGGAGTTCTCCCGCATCAAATCCATCTAAGACCTTTTGCACCCGAGGACTTGGTGGATAAGGATTTTCATTTGTATTTAGTTTGATCACCTTACGCTTTGGCTGTTCACCCGGAACATAAGGTTCCACTTTTCTAACATATGTTTCCCATCCACTCATCCGACTCTGTCCTTTCTATAATGCGTTATATGCTGCTACTGCCGCATCTAAAACTGCCTTGTTGCTGACTTTTGCCTTTGCGGCATCCGACAATCCGTTGTAGGCACTCTGTGCCGCATCAATGGCTGCCTTACTGTTTGCTGTCACCGGTGTGCCAATCTGATCTATCAATACGATGACTGTATTTGCCTGATTTTGTGCATCCGCATCTGCCTGCTGTGCAATACCAGCCCAGATATTTGCATAGGCACTTTCCGCATTTACCAATACCTGATAGTTATCTACACAAGCCTTGCCTGAGTCCGTTAAGGCATCATATGCACTGCGTGCTGCGAAAATGGCTGCCCCGCTGTCCGCTGTCACACTGCCGATTGCATTGATGGCATTCTTGCAAGTATCTGCCTGTTGCTGGGTCAGAGAATCCACAGTCTCGGTACCTGCCAGATCATACATGAGTACCGGGAAGCCTGCCTGCACATAACTAAAGATGGTACCGGCAGCCGAAAGTGGCAGGTTGACACAGCCATGAGAACCATAACCCTCACGGTAACGCTGTCCACCAAAGGACTTCTGCCAGGTTGCATCATGCAGACCGATATCGCCGTTAAACGGCATCCAGTAAGATACCGGTGTTCTATAGTTTGCTCCCTTAAGAATAGCATTTCTCTCACAGTACGTAATACGGAAAGCACCACAAGGAGTCACATGACCGTTGTTCGGATTTCCGGTAACACAAGGAGTATCCATAACAACAGATCCGTTTACGACCAGATATACATGCTGTGCCGTACGGTTGATCTCCACATAACTGTTGCCATAATCGTTGCCGTCATGGCTGGCTGCCGTGTATTGATAAACGAAATCACGGCTGACATCCTTGCCTCCCTTGAGATCTTCGGTCAACTGTGCCACTTCGCCATCCTTGTCGATACGCCATCCGTAGTTTCCACCCGGTACGGTAACAGTCACACCATACTGTGTTGCCAGTTGTTTCGGCTGTCCGTAAGTATCGTATTTTTTGCTCATCGTAGAGACGAATTCCTTCATTTTTTCGGTATCAAATGCCGGCTGCATATCGTCGTCACCGGAAAGCCATGTGCCGATCGTATCCTTTGGCACAGACTCTGTCGCACTGCCGATCTGATAAGTGATCTTAGTGTCCAGATAGCCGTTAAGCGTCTTGATCAGTTTCTTGACTTCCTTGCTGTCCTCGGTGTATTTTGGTTGCTTGTAGCATTTATCCTTGGTCAGATCCAAGGTTTTTTGCAAAGATAAGGCTGCCTTTTCTACCTCTTTGTTTAATTTTTCAACCTCGATCTCCGTGCCGTAAACTTCTTTTGTGACAACAAAAGATCCATCCTTGTAAGAGACCTTTGCATTTTCGGTCGCCTTGGCATCTTCATTGGTCACACAGGAAAGTTTTGCCACATTCTTTTCCAGAGTATCAGTATCACAGAAAACCAATGCATCATCCATATACTCTGCCGGTACGAACAGACGATATACCCATAGGAAACCATTCTGTTTCTTTAAGAGTGCCTTGATCTTCTTATCTTTGATATCAATCTTGAGCCCCAGTTCATCCGCAGAAAGCGTTTCCTTGTCTCCCTCGCTGTCGACCACGGTAAGTTTGTATCCCTTTGTCGCATCCTGCAGACGGTTTTTCATGGTGGCTTGGCTTGCTGCGGAAGCCTTTACGCCATTGACCGTGCTACGGAAGAAGAAATGGCTCTGGAAAAAGATACCAAATCCCACAAATACGATCAAAAGTGCCCCTAAGACACTGCCGCCGATGATGGCGATCTTTTTTTTGTCCACGTTCTTTGTCTCTTCTGTGCTTGTTTCCACAGTCGATGGTGCATCCGCTTCTTCACCCTTTTTTGAAAATAACTTTAACATAATAACTACCTTTCTCTTACTCTATGCTCATTTATATAAAGATGCGATCTGCTCTAACCATAGTTCGGCACATGCATCTGAAGGCATTCTGAGATCTCCTCGCGGTGACAGACTGACCGTACCAACCTTTGGTCCGTCCGGCAGGCACGAGCGTTTGAACTGCTGCGCAAAAAATCTGCGATAAAATATATGCAACCACTTTAGGATCGTAGCTTCGTCATAATCCTCTGCAAAAGCATATTTTGCCAGACGATAGATCTTTTTCGGCTCACTGCCATAACGCATCAGATGATACAAGAAGAAATCATGCAACTCATATGGACCTACCAGTTCTTCTGTCTTTTGCGCGATCACGCCATCCTTTGGCGGCAGGAGTTCCGGCGATACCGGGGTATCCAAGACATCGCGTAGCACATCTGCCAATGCTTCATCGGCAAGATAGGTCGCATAGTAGGAAACCAGATATCGCACCAAAGTCTTTGGTACGGATACATTGACCCCATACATAGACATATGATCGCCATTGTAGGTCGCCCAGCCCAGCGCCAGTTCCGACATATCACCGGTTCCGATGACCATGCCTCCCTCTTTATTTGCAATATCCATAAGGATCTGGGTGCGTTCCCTCGCCTGTCCGTTTTCATAAGTCACATCATGACACTCGGCATCCTGTCCGATATCTGCAAAATGCTGGAGCACCGCATCCCGGATCGAAATCTCACGGAAGGTCGCTCCCAGACTTTTTATCATAGAAACCGCATTCTGGTAAGTGCGGTCTGTTGTTCCAAATCCCGGCATGGTCACAGCGATCACGCCCTTGCGATCTAGTCCCAGCATATCAAAAGCACGCACGGTGATCAAAAGTGCCAGGGTCGAATCCAGACCACCGGAAATGCCAATCACCGCTGTTTTTGCACCTGTGTGTGCCAGTCGCTTCTTTAAGCCCATAGACTGGATGTCCAAGATCTCCTCACAGCGTCTGCGCAGGCTTGCCTCATCTGATGGCACAAATGGTGCCTTGTCTACAAAACGTGTCAGTTCTGTCTCCTGCAAAGGCAGGGAAAAAGAAGTCTCACAATAGGCAACATCTGCCATCTCATAGGTAGACATCATATGACGTTTTGCAGCGACCGCATAGACATCTACTTCGCTTATAAGCATACCGGTCGCAAAGAGGTCACTCTCTGCTAAGATGCTGCCGTTTTCCGCGATCAGGCTATGCCCGGAATAAACGACATCCTGCGTGGATTCACCTTCGCCTGCGCTGGCATAGAGATAAGCACAATATAGGCGTGCCGATGTCATTGCCACCAGATCTTTGCGGTATGCATTTTTGCCTGTCACTTCATCACTGGCGGACAGATTGGCGATCAGGGTCGCTCCGTGCAGACAATGCCTGCCGGACGGCGGGCACGGTGTCCACAGGTCTTCGCAGATCTCGGAGGCTATAACAAGTTCCGGTATCTCTTTACAGCGAAAGACTTGATCTGTCCCCAGAGGAATGTCAGTCTCCTGCCCTTCCAGACAAACTTTTACGATCTCCTGCATACCCGGTGTAAACTGTCTTGCCTCGTAAAACTCTGCATAATTTGGCAGGTAGGTCTTTGGCACAAGTCCCAGCACCTTTCCACCGCAAAGTGCTGCGGCAACATTGTATAATTTACCCTGATGCTCCCACGGCAGTCCGACAAAGAAAATTCCCGGCAAATCTGCTGTCTTTTCTGCCAACACCAAGAGCCCTGCCCTTGCCTGCGTCAGCAAAGTGCGCTGATAAAAGAGGTCATGGCAGGAATAGCCCGTAATGCAAAGTTCCGGGAATACCACGATCATAGCCCCCGCCTCGGCACTTTTTTCCATCGCCTCTTGTATCTGTTTTACATTATAAGTGACATCTGCGACACACACCTTTGGCGTGATGCAAGCCACCTTGATAAATCCGTCTTTCATACTCTTCTCTCTTATCTTATTTGTGCTTACGCATCTCGATCAATTCGTCCACGGTATAATTGTATGCCTTATTGCAGAACTGACATTTGACCTCGATTGGCTTGCCATCCGCAATGATGTCTGCCACATCCTCGTCCCCAAGACTGCACAGGCTCCTCTCCACACGTTCTGCGGAACAATCACAGACAAAGCCCGCATCCACCGTCTCATGGAAGGTCACGTCAAAGCCTGCCAGAACGGTCTCCAAGATCTGCTCCGGCGTCTTGCCCTCAGATAACATGGTTGTCACTGATGGCAGATTTTTGATATTATTCTCTAATTTTTCAATAATCTCATCGGAAGTAAATGGCATGAGTTGGATGATAAAGCCACCTGCCTGTGCCACAGTATTGTCTTTATTCATCAGAACGCCAAGTCCGACCGAAGACGGCACCTGTTCACTGGTCGCAAAATAATAAGTCAGATCTTCTGCAATCTTCCCCGTCTGCAATGGCACAGTGCCCACATAAGGCTCTTTTAAACCCATATCCTTGATCACGCGCATGATACCAAGATCAATGGCTCCACCGACATCCAATTTGCCGTCCTTATTGGGTGGCAACATGACATCCGGTACATTGGCAAAGCCCTTGACATGTCCCTTGGCATCCGCTGTGACCGTGATTCCCTTCATCGGTCCGTTGCCCTGAATCTGCAGGGTCAACATATCGTCGTCCCCCTTCATCATAATGCCCATCATGGCAGCCGCCGAAAGCATACGCCCCAGTGCCGCGGTAACGACCGGGCTGGTATTGTGGCTGGATCTGGCAAATTCCACCAGATCCTTTGATGTAATGGCAAATGCGCGAATAGCGTCATCTGCCGCGGTTGCTCTGACAATATAATCTTTATATGTACTCATCTTTTATCCTTTCTTCTTTCCCACTTCTTGTGCGATGACATAGATGCGCTCGGTCTCCTCCGAAACAGTCGTCATGGTATCTGCGTCTAAGATCTCAAGCAGATTCATTCCTCCCTCACGCAATGCTTTTTTTATCTCTTCTATCTCATAGGCGCGCTGATAATGCACCTCTTCAAATCGCATAAAGTAATCCGGATCTTCCTCATCCTGAATATAGAGCGTCAGGTCGTATTCGTTGATCCCGGTCGTCTCATCAAAAGTATTCTCCCAGATAAAACTGCCCTGCTCACGGTTCTCGGCAAAAGTATTGTCTGCCAGTTGACTACGATACTTATACGGCGTATTCAGATCAAAGACAAATATGCCTCCCGGATCCAAATAATTATTGACTAGGCTGATGACCTCTACCAGATCTGCATATTCCACGATATAGTTCATGGAGTCACATACACTGACCACTGCAGCGACCGTACCATACAACTCAAAAGCACGCATATCCTGACACAGATAAAGGATACCCTCTGTGGGATGCTCCATGGCAATGCCAAGCATTTCATAGGAGTTGTCAATGCCGATCATGTCATAGCCGGATTCTGCCAGCCGTCTTGTCATCTTGCCGGTGCCGCAGCCCAGTTCCGCTACCAGCCCCTCTGTAATTTTATACCGCGCCAAGATGCCCAATAAGTTGTCTTTCCATGCATCATAAGGCACATTATCCATAAAAAGATCATAGACCTCTGCAAAACTTTCGTACGCTGCCATATTACCTCTTTCCTATAAAAAGGCAGACTTGTCCAGTAAACCTTTTTAACCATAAGTAATACTAACACATTTATCCATAAATGCAAACGAAAAGTGGTCTTTGTCCGCCTTGAAAAAATCCGGTACAAACCTTATACTGAGAGAAATAAGATATTGGAGTATGCGAAATCATATGAAAGAAAATTTTGAACATTATATCAGCAGGAGCATCCGCTCTTTCTATCAGCATAGAATTGTATCGCCAATCATCTTTTTAGCCATCTTGGCGCTGCTTGCCTTTTTCTATCCGGTCAGCAATCTCATGCGTCCGGCGAGTGCCAGTGGTGAGGACGATATCGAAAAACTCTACGAAGACAACAACCGCTACATCGAGATCACACTCAAAGACCTCTACTTTACCGGTTATACCAAACGCTGGCTGGATAGCACGGTGGGCTATTATTACTATACGGTCATGGGTGATGACTGCATCATGGTCCTCTTGAACCCGGATGACTCCCAGCAGGGACTTCCGACCATTGACAAGATTAAGATCTGCGGTAAGATCTTATACAACTCCAATGCTATGAACAAATTGCTGCTCTATCTGTCGGAAGACTTAGCATGGTCGCAGGATGGTATGGCATCCACGATCTCTCCTTACATGATCTCGCAGCCGGATGCCACGGATCTGCCGACGACCCTTTTTAAACTGGTCTATATTTTGAGCGGGCTTTATGCTTTTATCAGTATTATACGTTATGCCATCTACATTGCCTTTCCGGTACTCTCCGTGCCCGTGCAAAGACTCCGTTGTTATGGCAAGCCCCGCGAGATCTTAGCAGAAGCCGAGGAAGAACTGGCAACCCTGCCACAGCTCGCAACAGAAGATATGTTCATCACGGAGCATTATTTTATTGAGACGTCCAATTATGGTGTGGCGATCGTACCGATCAATCAGATCCTCTGGATCTACAAATACTCTACCCTGCACAAGTTTTTGTGGCACCACTTTTCTATTTCCTATACCTTGCATATTACTGCCGCCAAACGACAGTACATTCATTGTCCGAAAAATATCAAATCCGACATTGATGGTATCATGGACTATCTGGCAGAAGCCAACCATGATATCTTGGTAGGCTTTAACGAGTCCAACCGTCTTAAGGTCGAAGAGATTCAAGGCGACCTTGCCCCCTTCAAGAAGTTTTGGGCATTTCTTAGCAAGAAGGTGTAGGCGACAGTTCGGGCTGGGGATGTGCGCAGATGCTGGGGCGACCACAGGCTGGCTATATGAAAATATTAGGAGCCAATTTCTAGCATCTCTTAAAGAGGCTATTTGTTTGATCGGAAACTGTCTTTTGCACGGCTTCGACAGTCGGCGGGATGTGTCCGTCTGTGACAGATATTCAGGGCTCCACTTATAAGAGGTTCTAAGAACTTGATCACTAAGTCGCAAGCAACCGATGACAACCGGCGCAAACGAACATCCGTGTGCGGTTGCGCCTCTCGGGTACATCCCTGTACCCGAGTTGTCTACTTGCTAACAAGTTCTAAGAACCTCTAATGCGTTTTGCATTCATATCTGTCATCAGACGAACATTATCCCTGACGGCTGTCTAACCTTGCAAAGACAGTTTTAATAGAAAAAACAAATGCCTCTTTTTAGAGATGCAGAAATTGCGCGACATTTTCACATAGCCAGCCCGTGGTCGCCCTATTATCTCACATATTCCAGCCCGAATTTTCCTGACACACAAAAATCCCTGCAAGAAACGCCAACACGTCTCCTACAGGGATCTTCTATTTTATCTCTTCAGACGGGCTATGCTCCCATCTTCTTTTGCATCCACGCATACAGATCCTCATATACTGCCTGACGGTCTGTCTCATTTAAGATCTCATGGCGATCATCCTTGTATAACTTCAAGGAAACATCCTGCATGCCTGCTGCAAGAAACTTATCTCTGGCAGCCTCAACACCCTTGCCCATATTTCCAACCGGATCACTGTCACCGGAAACAAAGAAAATCGGCAGATCCTTTTTCATCTTTGCGATGTTGTTTGGATCATTGTCATACTTGGTAGACTCTACCAGTCCACGGTATGCACCTAAGGAAAATGTATAGGTACACTTTGGATCCTGATAATATTTTCTAACGATATCAACATCCTTTGTCAGCCAACTCTTCTCCGGTGTGGCACCTGTGCAGTCATACTGCTTGTAAGGCGCACCATAGGTCATATCTCTGACAAAGGTACTGCGATGCTTATCTGAACGGAAGAAGGCTAACAGATTGATCACGGCAAGTCCGGCATTGATCGTTCCGTCACTCTCTGTACCGGTTCCCATAATGATGGCTCCGTCCAATTCATACATTTCCTCAGCCTTAACGCACAGGCATTTTCTTGTCATATAAGATCCCATGCTGTGTCCCATGATAAAATATGGAAGTGTCGGATATTCTGCTTTGGTCAGTTGGTAGTTGCTGTAGATATCCTCTACCATAATGTCACTCGGATGCTTTGCATGCATGATGCCCCATTCTTCCGGTGAAGAAACGGATTCGCCATGTCCGATATGATCATGTCCTACTACCACGAACCCCTTACTGTTCAAAAACTCTGCAAATGGACGGTAACGCTCGATATATTCTACCATGCCGTGTACAATCTGAAGCACGGCAACCGGCTCCTGATCCGGTGTCCACTTGACTCCGTGAATCTGTGTTACTCCATCTGCTGATGCAAATTGATATGTCTGCTCTGCCATTTTATTATCCCCCTTATTATTTGTCTCATATATGTAAATGGTATTGCTACCTTTATTTTTGTAACTCTGACCCGCCAGCATCGGAAAAGGTCTGCTTCATGTGTGCGACCGTCTGCTCCAAATGCATCGTACTGTCGGCTTGTTCCATGTAGCAAGTGCCGATCTTTTCCATCTCTTCCAAAATGCACTCCTGCCTGCTGACATCATCCGTCACACGTCCCTGATACTCTTGCAAAGTCTCGATCAGACCTGCCATAGATGCTTCCGGTAACTCTGTATCAGTCTGTCCCGCATTATAACGACCCACATCCGTTGCCATCTTGCTCAATGCACGATTGTTGTCCTTGAGCAAAGAAATAAACTGATGGATCTGACTGCTCATCTCTGCGATCTCATCTTGAAGGTTTTCCGTCAGTTCTAAAGCATCAGACAACTGTCCTCCAAAGACTTCTGCCAAAGACCGGATCTGCTCTGCGCTGCGGATAAAATCTGCGCCCTCGTCGCCCAGTCTCCCCGCATCGATCGCTGCCTGTAAGGCAAGTGCACTGATCGTCCCGGTAAACTTTTCCAATCCTGACATCTGCTCCATCAGACGCTTGATCTCGGATGTCTCTTTATTGGAACCTTCCGAAACCGATTTGGCAAGCCCGGTATAATGCTTGCTCTGCTCCATCAGGTCAGTCAATGCCATCTCCTGTTGGCATAAAAAATCAGTATGCTTGGCACTCTTTTCCAGAATCTGTCCCAATTGCAGACTATCCTGTCGTAAGACCTCAACACATTCCTGTATGCCATCTTCCATGACCTGCTGATCATCCCGTGTATCCTTGGCATAGCCCACGACCTTAGTCAGACTCCGATCCATCTTTGCCGCACTCATCTGCAACTGATCCACATCCATCTGTGCTTCCGTCACATCCGACTCTGCGGTCTGAAGCAGCATCTCATATGCCTCCACCTGTCGCCCAAGCGTCTCAGCCTGCTGTAACTGTTGCTTCACTTCTTTGCTATGAAACATGCCTGCGCATACCTCCATTCATACATTTTCTTACACAAATGTATACTATGTATTCTACATTTTTTTGTAGTATTATGCAACATCTAGCAGACATTTGATATGACGATCTGTAGGCTTCTTCTGCCACGGAAGTCATTGACCTGCGGATAATATGTGATGGTAATGCAGCCCCACTCGCCTTCGATCTCCTCTAATACCGTCCGCTCCCCAAAATAAAGTCCTTCCATGCGGCTGCCATCCTCCCCCTGCAGGGTCAGACGCAGGAATTGCTTTTGCTTTCCGATAGGCATTTTCCGTAGGATGCGGACATTTTTTTGTGCGAAGACCGGCTTGGGATTGCCATTGCCAAAAGGCTCTAATCTTTCCAGTTGCCCGATCAGTTCCTCACTGATGTAAGAAAAAGGCATAGGCACATCAATGTGAATAATCGTCTGCATTTCCTCTTTTGTCATCTGCGTATTGGCATTGATGGCTGTCCGAAAGGCATCTATATTTTCGACCGGGAGGGACAGACCTGCCGCCATAGGATGTCCACCAAATTTGCTAAAAAGTTCCTTGCACTTGCACATCTCATCGTACATGGAAAAACCTTCGACAGACCTGCCACTGCCTTTTGCCCCATTTCCGTCTGCCGCATCCACCAGAATAAAAGTCGGGCACTCATAGCGTTCCCGGATGCGTCCGGCTATGATGCCTGCGACACTCTCATGCACCTGTGGCAGATAGACGACTAAGACCGGTGCATCTGCCGCCTGCTCGATCTGTGCGATCGCCTGCGCAACGCCCTGTTCGGTCATAACCTTTCTTTCTTCATTCAACTGACGCAATGTTTCCGCCAATCCGGCTGCACTTTCTATATCCTCAGCCTCCAAAAGTTCCAATGCCTTTGTGGCAGAATCCAGCCTGCCGCTGGCATTTAAACAGGGGCCTAAGACAAAGCCAACATGATAGGCGCTGATGTCTTCCGGCGCAAGATCACAGCGTGCGATCAAAGTCTGCATTCCCAGATTTCTGGTATGGCGCAGCCGGTCTAGGCCAAGGGCTACGATCGTTCTATTTTCTTCGACCAGTTCCATGACATCCCCGATCGTTGCAAAAGCCGCATTTTCAATAAAGCGCATGGCTTCATGGCGCGCAATGCCTGCCGCTTCATATAAGACCCAGATCACTTTCCATGCCACGACCGCCCCACACAACTTTTTACACGGATACTTGCAGTCCTCCCGCTTGGGATCGACCACGGCATCCGCCGGCGGCAACTGATAGACTTTTATGCCTTCGACCATTTCGTAAGGCACCTCATGATGGTCCGTCACGATCACCTCTATGCCCGCCTCCTTGGCATAGACGATGGCATCCGCCGCCGCAATCCCATTATCGCAGGTGATGACCAGACCGATCCCATCAGCCACGCACTTTTCCATCAGACGGATATTGACGCCATACCCATCCTCGATACGGTCGGGTATGGCATAGTCTACGATCGCTCCCAGGCGTAGCAGTCCCTGGTGCAGAATATAGGTTGCTTGGATCCCATCAATATCGTAATCACCAATGATACGGATCTTTTTTTTCTCTTTTATCGCCTTTTGCAAAAGGGTGATCGCCACATCCATATCCTTTAAGTTTTTTCCATCTCCAAGGTCTTTTTCATTGGGATGCAAAAATGCAGTAATGGCTGCATCCTCCGTCAAATCACGATTGACGAGTATGCGCGCCACTACCGGATCGATCTGGTATTTTTTGCCCATTGCGGTAAAATCTGCCCGCTTACTATACATGAGCCATTTTGCCATGTTTTCTTTCCTCTTTTCCTCTATTTGTAACTTGTCGCAAGCGACCATTCTCAGTGCCAAAATGTGCTTTCATCACATTCCGTTCTACAATTCTGCGATGCCGGTAACTCCCACATAGACCTGAGAAATTTTATACCATGTACGATAGTCTACCACACCTGTCGCCGGCAGTCCAAAAATAGATTGGAAGGTACGCACCGCTTCCGCTGTCAAAGGTCCATAAATACCATCCACAGCCACACGCGGAATCGCCGGATAATCCCCTGCAATCACATTCAGATGTTCCTGCAGCTGACTCACCTTTTTTCCTTGTGAACCCACGGACAGTTCTCCTGCCCAGGATGTCGGTATGCCACTGATTTCTTCTGCCGTGCTAATATACATATTACTGCCATAATAATAACGAAGGATTTCTATGGTACGAAGTCCCTGATCCGCCAAATCCTTCGAGCCCCACTGGCTGAGCCATTTTGGGCATCGTACATTTTTCCCATCACAATACTGCGTCAAAATCGGTTGCTTGACATTTGGCCGTGCCAGATAGTTGGTATACATTTCATCGACCACTTGTGAAATCGATTCAAAGATGGTACGTCCATAAGACCATTTTTGATCGTATGCCGTTGATGACGTAATGGTAAAATCATACCCTTTTCCACGGTACCATTCTGTGTAAACACGATTTAACGTAAATGACATAATGGCAAGTACATTTGCACGAATCGCCGCATCCGGCCAGGTCGCATAGATTTCACTGGATGCCACATTCTTGATATAATCCGGATATGTCACATAATAATTCTTCGCTTTTGCATCGGACGGTGCGCCATCATGCACAATAACATACTCCGGGATCACAACTCGGCTTAATACAATCTCCCCGGTTTCTGTGACCGGTTTTACCTCTGTCTCCGGGATTTTCGGTGTTTCCGGTACATAAAGCGTATTGCCGGGCACCACAATTTCTTCTATTTTTCCTGTCGTACTTCCCACGGGAATCAAGGGAACCGGCTGCAATGACAATTCCTGCGGCAATACCTCCGCATCAGTAAGTTCTAGTGTTTCATACCCTGCAGCTTCTACCACGATATTATATTGTCCATAAGGCATCCCCATTGCCTGCGATTCCAAGCTGTATTCTAACGGCGGTGTTTCCAGGCGTATATCCGGGACCTGCCCTGCCTCATCCGAAACATAACTTGCTATTTTCTCGCCATCTGACGCCCGGTAAATACTCATCTGCGCCCCACGCACCGGTCCTCTGTTACTACTATCATATAATTCAATTGCGAGTTCTCCTGAAGATGCAAATCCTATTTTCCCTGATGTTGTCACATCCATTTTTTTCTCCTGCAGTCATCGTCTCTTTACTATATGACAGCATTAGGAAATGCGTGATTTTTCATCTACACTTCGATCAATCTGTAAATTCTTATAATATTGCATCGGTGTCACGCCATATTCTTTCTTAAATGCCCGGAAGAAATGGTTGTACCCACCAAATCCACCCAATTCATACACTTCGCGAATGCTTTTCCCTTGCTCAATATAACGTCTGCAAAGGTCAAGTCTTGCCTTTACAATATACGCATGTGGTGTCTCTCCGGTCATTTTTTTAAATTCTCGCACGATATGATACCGGCTGACATAGAATTCATTTTCCAGACGTTCCAAGGTAATATCCTCTGTCAAATGCTCCTTAATATAGATAAAAATATCATCCATCACCACGTGTTTTTTCTTATTCGCTTTATGCTGCCTGTCCTCCTGTACAGACGAGCGCAATGCTAAGATGAGCAGCATGGACAACAGACTCTTCTCATACAAAGCATGTGCAAATTTTTGTTCTTCTGTTGCCATTGCATACAGTTTCTTTGAAATATTCTTGATCAGCATTGCCCCTTCACTCTCTGCATGTACCATTTTTACCTGAAATGGCACGACATCAAACGCGGCATTTAAATCGGTATGCTCATCTGAAAGTGATTGCAGCAGATCCGAACCAATATAAAGAACATAAAGTTCCAGCGGATATTTATTTTTTCGATATTCCAATTTGATACGATTTCCCGGTTTGATAAAAATCAGATCCTCCATCGTACAGACTTCATTCTTTTTTTCTGCTTGTAAATAAGAGACGCCACCGACCACAAAAATAATGGTATGACGGTTGTTTTGTCCAAAGCTTCTCTGACCGCTCTCCACAATTTTTACATACTCCATTTCATAACCCTGTCTCTTCATATGTTCACTTTGCACATTCCTTTCCTATATTTTTTGTTCATTTTGTCAATTTTAACGATATATCAATTTTTCGTAGTTTGCAAGCAATTTTTGTATATGTGACCTCTTTTTTTGTTTCTATAATAATACTGTAGCTACCAAAACACTATAAAACGAGAGGTATTTTATTATGAAAGAAACAAGACCTTTTTCTATGAAGGACAAAATCGGCTACACTCTGGGGGATTTAGGGTGTTGCTGTACGGAACAATTCCGTGCTATGTATCTAGCAATTTTTTACACATTGGTATTAAAAGTAAATCCAGTACACGTTGGTATCTTAATGTTAGTGACCAAATTATGGGATGCCATCAACGATCCACTCATCGGTGCATTGGTTGATAGCCACAAAAACAAAGGTAAAGGTAAATTTATTCCTTGGATTAAACTTTTTGCATTCCCAACCGCTGTTCTTTGTGTGTTAGGATTCGTCAATGTAAGTAACTTCGCATATGGTGCCCGTCTTGCATATATGTTTATCACTTATGTTGTATATGAAATTATGTACACTTGCGTCAACGTTCCATTCGGAAGTCTTTCCAGTGTAATGACAGATGACGTAAACCAGCGTACAGACCTTTCCCGCTACAGAAGTCTTGGCGGAACCATTTTTATGACAGTTATCGTTATTGCTGGTCCATTATTCCTTTACAAGGATAACCAGCCAGTACCTAGTCATTTCCTGATTATGGCTGCTATCTGCGCCATCATCGGTTTCATCTGCTTAATGATTACAGCAAACTGGTGTAAAGAACGTGTCATTACAGAACCTATAAAAGAAGAAAAAGAAAAACTCAATTACTTACAGGTATTAAAAGATATCACCAAAAACAGAGCTTTGCTTGGTGTTATGTTATCAAGCTTTATCGGTATCGTTGGAGCAGGTATGGTGAACGGACTGAACACCTACTTATTCCGTGACTACTTCGGAAACGTTGCTATCATGGCAATTTCTGGTATGTTAAGTGTCCTTTGGTCACTCATCGCTTTCGTTGGTATCAAGTTTGTTGCAAAGAAATTTGGTAAAAAAGAATGGATTATGTACAGTGCTACTTTCTCTGTCGTTGTATTTGCCATCTTATTCTTCTTCCCAATGAAGAATCCTTTGCTCTTTATCATCATCAACGGTATCTGCTATCTCGGTGTCAGTGGTTTCCAGGTATTGATCTGGGCACTCGTAAATGATGCCATTGATTATCAGGAACTCCAGACTGGAAAGCGTAACGAAGGTATCGTTTACTCTGCTTACACTTTCTTCCGTAAACTTGCAAATGCAGTATCTGGAAGTATGAGCAGTTTCGCACTTGCCATCGCTGGATTTAACGTAAATCTGGAAGTACAGAGTGACGCTTTCGCTGGACATCTCTGGAAAACCTATACCGGCTTATATGTTGTTGGTTACTTATTAGCTGTACTTGTATTAAAGTTTGTATATCCATTAACCAAAGAAAAAACAGAAGAAATGTTACAGCAGTTAGCAGATAAGAGAAACGCTGCAAACGCTGAATAATTTTAGAAAAGAGGTAAATCACATTGATCAAACAAGTCGAACTTACCAATCGTTCCGGTCACGTTTTACGCGGCATTGTAGATATCCCGGATGAGGGTTCACGTTTTCCTGCCATTGTAAATGTACATGGCTTTACTGGAAATAAGAGCGGCTATAAAAACAGTTATACGCAAACGGCAAGATTTCTTGCAAAGCATGGTTTTGCCAGCGTACGATTCGATTTATTCGGAAACGGGGAGAGTGATGGAGAATTTGAAGATATGACATTTACCGGCATTCTCGAAGATATCGAAGATATCATGAATTGGACAAAACAGCAGGATTTTGCTGATCCGGAAAAAGTAATTCTTTCCGGTCAGAGCATGGGCGGCTATGCAGCCGCTACTGCTGCTCCAAGAGTAAACCCTTACGCATTGATTCTCATGTGTCCGGGCGCCGGTATGTGGTTTGGATGTAAGGAACGCGCCGAGGCTATGGAGGCAAAAGGCATCACAAGTGCTGATATTGAAGGACTTTGCTTTGCAACATCCTTTAATCATGATTTATACCAGTATGAGCCGTTTTCTTCCGCTGCCGGATATGACGGACCTGTCCTTATCGTTCGTGGTACCGCTGATGATTTAGTAGACGATGCCACCTGCCACAAATATGAAACACTTTATTCCGGAAAATGCACCTATCAGACCATTGAAGGTGCAAACCATAACTTTGCCAGTGCTTCTGCAAGAAAAGAACTGAACCAATATATACTCTCATTCTTGCAGGCATTAGAATAAATAAACAGACTTGAAAGGAAGTATGACTTATGAAACTATTAGAACCTATCACAGTTGGAAAAACAACCTTTAAGAACCGCTTGATGTTCCCTCCGCTTACCACCGGATATGAGGAAAAAGACGGTTCCATCGGTGAACAGAGTTTCCGTTTTTACGAACGCCTCGCTAAGGGTGGTGTTGGTTATATTGTAATCGGAGACGTTGCTCCTCTTGCAACATTCTCTCCTACACCAAAGCTTTATTCTCCTGCACAGGCAGAAGGATTCAAAAGACTTGCAGATGCTTGTCATGAAAACGGCGCAAAGCTTGGAATCCAGTTATTCCATCCGGATTACAACGTTGCCGCATTAAATGATTTGTTCCATCAGGGAAAAATGCAGGAAGCAAGAGCAAAATTGCATCATGATATGCAGCATTTTGTAAACGAAGTCACTGCAGAAGAACTCGAAGAGATTATCAAGCACATGGAAAACTGCGCTATTTTAGCACAGGAAGCCGGCGTTGACTGTATTGAAGTACATGGAGACCGTCTGGTTGGTTCTCTCTGCTCTCCAATTTTAAATCACAGAACAGATGCATATGGCGGAGATCTTGCAAACCGTACACGTTTTGCATTAACACTCGTAAAACGTTTAAAGACCGTTGTTCCAGATATGGTTATTGATTATAAACTTCCTATTGTAACTCCACTCGGCGAAAATGCATTCCGTGGTAAAGGTGGGCTTCCATTTGAAGAAGCTTGCATTTTTGCAAAAGAATTGGAAGCAGCCGGCGTAGATACCCTTCACGTAGCACAGGCAAACCACACAGGAAACATGGGTGATACCATTCCTGCTATGGGAACACAGCCATACGGCTTTATGGTTTCTTACTCTAAGAAGATCAAGGAAATCGTTTCTATTCCGGTATCCGTTGTAGGACGTATTGTGACACCGGAAGCTGCTGAAGCTGTACTTACCAGCGGTTCTGCTGATATTATCGCACTTGGTCGTTCTTTGCTTGCTGATCCTGATTTTGCAAATAAATGTGCAGACAATCATGCAGGTTGTGTCAGAACATGTATGATGTGTAACAAGGGTTGTACCGACAACATTCAAAACCGTGCGTTCTTAAGCTGTGTTTTAAATGCGGAAAATGGTTATGAAGCAAGCCGTCAGATTACTCCTGCTGCTACTGCAAAACGTGTTGCTATCGTAGGCGCCGGAATTGCAGGCTTAGAAGCTGCCCGTGTTGCTGCTTTACGCGGTCATCAGGTTACTATTTTTGAAAAGTCATTACAGATTGGTGGACAGTTACTGATTGCAAGCGTTCCACCAAGAAAAGAGGAAATGATGCGTAGTATCAACTACTACTGCAACGTTTTACCGGAATTAGATGTTACGTTCCGTCTTGGTCAGGAATTTGGTGAAAAAGATTATGCTTCCTTCGATGAAGTAATTGTTGCAACAGGTGCAACGAATGCGATTATTCCTGTTCCAGGAAAAGACCTTCCAACAGTTGTCAGTGCATGGGATGTTCTTGCAAAGAAGGAAATCGTATTCGGTAACGTATCTGTCATCGGTGGTGGACTTGTCGGTGTAGAAACAGCTGAATATCTGGCTTCCCGCGGATGCAAGGTTACAATTGTTGAGATGATGGATCAGATTGCAAAAGAAGAAAGCAACACTGTTCTTCCTACATTGATGGAAGAATTAAACAGCCATGAAGTAGAAGTTCTCACTTCTGCAAAATTGATGGAGATCACAGAAAAATCTGTTATCGTTGAAAAGACAGTTGACGAAAAGACAGAAAAAGCAGAAGTTGCTTCTGATTTCGTTGTTATGGCTGTTGGCGCAAAGAAGAATGCCGTAGAATTAAACAATTGCACATTGCCAATCCACTATGTTGGTGACTGTGCCGGCGAACGTCCAAGCAACATTGAGCATGCAATCAAATCCGCTTACGACGCAGCATGTGAATTATAAATCACTTCTTTTCAAAGTTGTTTAGAAAAAGATTAAACCGCTGTAGCCCCAGTATTTACAAGGGTTACAGCGGTTTTTATCAACACATTTTGTCCTATAAGTCTAAACTCCCAAAAAAGGCGCTCTGCATAAGCAGAACGCCTTTTGTATTACTTGTGATATGATTTATGCAAGTGCAGCTGTAATGATAGCCATAGAATAAACTTCTGCTGCATTACATCCACGAGACAAATCGTTTACCGGAGCATTTAATCCTAATAAGATTGGACCATATGCCTCGAAGTTACCAAGTCTCTGTGCAATCTTGTAGCCAATATTACCTGCATTGATATCCGGAAAGATAAAGGTATTTGCATGACCTGCGACCTCGGAATCCTTACATTTTGTACGAGCAACACGTGGTGAAACGGCTGCATCAAACTGAATCTCTCCCTCGATCGGAAGGTTCGGATATTTTGCCTTTGTCTTTGCTGCTGCATTGCGCATCTTGTCAACATCCTCGCCCTTACCGGAGCCAAGTGTTGAATAGCTAAGGAATGCAACCTGTGGGTCAATACCAAAGATTCTAGCACATTCTGCTGTCTCTCCGGCGATCTCTACCAATTCATCTTCTGTAGGATGAATATTGATTGCGCAATCTGCCATAGCAAGTACTTCATTCTCACCGGTAGCAGCCGGACGAACCATGATAAAGCATGAAGATACAATAGAGTTGCCCGGCTTTGTCTTGATCAACTGCAAAGCAGGTCTAACAGTATCTGCTGTAGAATAAGTTGCACCACCAAGCAATGAATCAGCAACGCCCATCTTTACAAGCATGGTACCAAAGTAGTTTGCCTGTGAAAGAATGCCTCTTGCCTGCTCCGGTGTAACACCCTTTTTCTTTCTGAGTTCGCAGAACATCTCGATCATCTCGTCCATTCTGTCGTAATTTGCAGGATCGATGATCTCTGCGCCACGGATATTGAATCCGCTCTTTTCTGCTGCTGCTTCTACTTCTTCCGGCTTACCGATCAAAATCGGTGCTAAGAAATTAGATGCAAGAAGTCTTGAGGATGCCTCAAGAATACGAGGATCGGTTCCTTCTGTGAAAACGATCTTCTTTGGGTTTTCTTTTAAAATGTCAATTAACTGTCCAAATCCAAACATAACTGTTTCCTTTCATACAAATTTATTTCTTATTCTCCATCCATCATTCTAACACGCTCGGATTATTTTTCAATCGCTTTCGAGCAAAATCATGTTTTTTCTACAAGACAATAGTTAGTTTACACAAACCTGATATATTTCTTCCAAGACCTCTGGCAGATCTTGCGGGTCGATCGCCGTATAATTGATGATAAAAGTATGGGGGACCACCTGCCCCCCATCATAGGTATAATCACTCATGCCCAGCAGGCGGATACCTCTTTTTTTCAACTCTTCCTTGATGACGCTGTCCTCTTTTTGCGTATCAATATGTAAAAGAAAATGCAATCCGGCATCCTCCTCATAGATGGACGCCATCTGCCACAGACGGCTTTCCCTTAGTTTGGCAATGACCTGGTTTCGATGGTTCTTGTAAAAATTACGCATACGGTTGATATGCTTTTCAAAATATCCCTGTTGCAAAAAGGCTGCCAGCGTGTACTGTTCAAAATTTGACACTGTACAGGCATAAAAACCTAAATTCTCCTGAAATTTTCCAACCAACGTCCGGGGCAGGACCATATAACTGATACGAATGGAGGGTGTCAGGCTCTTGGAAAAAGTATTCAGATAGATCACGCGCCCCGCTCCATCAATGCTCTGCAAGGTCGGAATGGGCAGACCGCCAAAACGAAACTCGCAATCATAATCGTCCTCAATGATGTATCGTCCCTCTTTTTCGGCTGCCCAGGCAAGCAATTTCTGCCGCCTGCTGATTGGCATGACAATACCTGTCGGGAAATGGTGGGTCGGCGATGTATGAATAATCTCCACCTTTTGCTTTCTAAGAGATTCCATGGAAAGTCCATGTGCATCCAGATCCACATAGCGATAGTCCACACCATTATGCGCATAGATCTTTGCCAGTTTCTGATAGCCCGGATTTTCAATGCCATAGACATGGTCTCTCCCCAGAAGTTGGATGAGCAGATGATACAAATACTCGGTTCCGGCACCGATCACAATCTGTTCCGGCAAAATACGCATGCCACGAAAATGATACAAATGATCCGCGATCGCCTGCCGCAATTCATAGACACCTTGCGGTAGCGATGGCAAAAGGACGTCTTTCGATTGATCGCTTAATACAGCGCGCATCAGGTGCGACCATGTACTCATGGGAAAGCGCTCCCGCTCTACGTGGTTGGATGCAAAATCCATCCGCCAATTTTCCTTTGTTTCCTCTCGGCTGACATTTTTCTCCTCCGTAAAGATTTCTGCCGCAGGGTCCTCTTGTAAAGGCTCCGTCATATAGGGCTGCACCGCCGACACATAATAGCCCCTTTTCTCCACAGCATAGATATAGCCCTCTACCAACAACTGCTCATAGGCACTGGCAATGGTCATCACGGATAGTCCCAACTGCTTGGCAAAAGACCGCTTGGATGGCA
Organism: uncultured Lachnospiraceae bacterium; assembly: GCA_934899185.1. Classification (GTDB taxonomy): domain Bacteria; phylum Bacillota; class Clostridia; order Lachnospirales; family Lachnospiraceae; genus Pararoseburia. The sequence continues at coordinate 84,620 of CAKXYI010000002.1, read as the reverse complement.
GGTGCTCCCCCTCTTTTAATCTGCCTTCCTCAATGTCTTCTTTTAATAATTCATATAAATATTGATAGTAGGGTTTTTCGCCCCGTTCCTCAAAAGTGTAGGTAAGCATGCATATTCCTCTGTTTTTCTTTTTTCGTAAAAGTGCTTTCCCAGTATTTCTCTAGGTTTTTCGGTATTTTTTAATCTGGTATGGTCGAATTTGTTTAAAATGGTTATTTTCACATAACCAATTATGCATATAATGATACTCAGTTACTCGTCCAAAAGCAAGACTTTTGACAAGATAAGAGAAAGAAGAGGGAAAAATATGAAAACGAAAAAATTGATTTTTGCAGCTTTATTTGCAGCACTGACCTGTGTTGCTACCATGATTATCAAGGTGCCGACACCTACCATGGGTTATATCCATCCGGGTGATTCTATTGTCCTTTTGTCAGGTTTTTTACTTGGACCACTTTATGGCGGACTTGCAGCCGGTATCGGTTCTATGTTCTCTGACCTATTTGGAGGATACTTCTCCTATGCTCCGGCAACCTTTATCATCAAGATGCTTACCGCTGTATTTGCCAGCCTGGTTTACCGTGCTTTTACCAAGAAACTTTCCGAAGTTTCCGGGGGCAAGCAAGCAGCCTTTACCGCGATCAGTGGTCTCGTTGGCGAAACTTTCATGGTATTTGGATACTTTGTATTTGAGATCTTTTTGATGGCACTCGCAACCGGCGATGGTTTTTCCAGCACAAGCCTTGCCGCAGGTCTTGCATCCTCAGCCAGCGGTGTTCCGTTCAACATCGTGCAGGGACTCTTTGGTGTGATCCTTTCCACCATCCTATATCCACTCCTGAAGAAACCGCTTGCGCAGTATTCTAAATAATTTTGTAGTAAATTCATTTTCATTTGCAAATTTTACATTCTTACATATAATATATATGTCTAAGAAAGCGTCCCTGTTTGATAGAATAAACAAATATGCATTTTTTATGTTTATAAAGGAGTATGAAAATGAATTTACCACTAGATCCCATGATGCTGCTCAGTGTCGTCAACATGAATTTAAGAGACCGCTATCCATCCCTTGCAGAATTTTGTGCGGCAGAGGATGTCGATCAGGCTGATCTTGAAAAGCGACTGGCAGCCATTGATTATTATTATGAAGCAGACAGCAACCAGTTTCGCTAGTCTTGGCTTTCTGCTCAGACATGAAAAAAGGTTTGTGAACCCATATATGGGGTTCACAAACCTTTTTACTTTCTATACCTCGTCAATCGCCTTACCGATATCGTGGCGCATATATTTGTTTTCAAAAGAGATCCAGTCCGTTGCCGCATAAGCTTTGGCTCTGGCGTCCTTTAAATCCTTGCCCTTTGCAGTAACGCCAAGTACACGTCCGCCGTTCGTCACGATCTGTCCTGCATCATTTAAGGCTGTGCCTGCATGGAAGCAGAAATATTGCTCATTGTCAAACTTGTCAAATCCTGTGATCGGAAATCCCTTCTGGTAGGAAACCGGATAACCGTCCGATGCAAGTACCACGCAGACTGCTGCATTATCCTCAAACTCTAATGTCAACTGATCTAAAGTGCCATCTACACATGCTTCCATGACATCAATGATATCATTCTTCATGCGCGGCAGTACAACCTGTGCCTCCGGATCACCAAATCTGGCATTGTATTCCAAAACCTTTGGTCCGTCCTCGGTAAGCATCAAGCCAAAGAAAATAACTCCCTTAAACTCTCTGTCCTCAGCTGCCATAGCATCCACTGTCGCCTGATATACATATTTCTTACAAAATTCATCCACTTCCTTGGTGTAGAAAGGACTTGGGGAAAAGGTTCCCATACCTCCCGTATTTAAGCCTGTATCTCCATCCCCGGCACGCTTATGATCCTGTGCGCTGCTCATGATCTGGATGGTCTTGCCATCCACAAAAGAAAGCACAGAAACCTCACGTCCGGTCATGAACTCCTCAATGACCATAGTATTGCCGGCATCCCCAAACTTCTTATCCATCATGATGGTATGTACCCCTTCGATGGCTTCTTTCAAGGTATTGCAGATCAATACGCCCTTGCCCAGTGCAAGACCGTCTGCCTTTAACACGATCGGCATCTTGGCTGTCTGTAAATATGCAATTGCTGCCTCTGCGTCATCAAATCGCTCATAGGCTGCCGTAGGGATATTGTATTTTTTCATAAGATCCTTGGAAAATGCCTTGCTTCCTTCCAGAATTGCCGCATTTTTTCTCGGTCCAAAGACCTTTAAGCCCTCTGCCTCAAAAGCATCCACGATACCACCAACCAATGGATCGTCCATACCAATGATGGTAAAATCTATGGCGTTTTCCTTAGCAAATGCAACTAATTTATCAAATTCCATAGCACCGATCGGTACACATTCTGCAATCTGACCAATCCCGGCATTGCCCGGTGCACAGTAAATCTTGTCTACTCTCCTGCTTTTTGCCACGCTCATACAGATCGCGTGCTCACGACCACCACTGCCTACAACTAATACTTTCATGCCATTCTCCTTACTTACGCAATTCTAACTTTTCCATCTACCACGCTAACCTTGCCTCTTGCGATCAAATCGATCGCCTGCGGCATAATCTGCCATTCCGCCTCTTCCATCACGCGACGCTGTAAGACTTCCGGCGTATCATCCTGCTGCACGGCTACTGCCTTTTGTAAAATGATCGGTCCCGTATCCGTTCCTTCATCCACAAAATGTACGGTTGCTCCCGTCACCTTGACACCTCTGGCAAGCACACCCTCATGCACTTTCAGCCCATAGTATCCGGTTCCGCAAAAGGATGGGATGAGCGACGGATGGATATTGATGATACGATTGCGATATTTTTTTATCATGATCTCCGGGATCACGACCAAAAATCCGGCTAGTACGACCAGATCCACCCGGGCAGCATCCAGTTTTTCCAAAAATGCCGCATTAAAGGCATCTCTGTTCTCATAAGATTTCGGTGAGATACAGATACCCTCAATGCCAGCCTTTTTTGCACGTTCCAGGGCGTAGGCATTTGGATTGTTGCTAATGACCAAGGAAATCTCGGTATCGTGAATCCGCCCTGCTCCTATTGCATCAATGATCGCCTGAAGATTGGTGCCACCACCGGACACACAAACTGCTATTTTTAACATAGATCTACACCCTTTTCACCATCAATGATCTTACCAACAACATATGGCGTATCCCCGGCAGAACGCATTGCTTCCATGGTCTTATCAACATCTGCCGGATCCACTGCAACAATCATGCCAAGCCCCATATTGTATGTATTATACATCATGTGTTCATCCACATTTCCTTTTTCTGCCATTAACTTAAAGATTGCCGGCACTTCATAGGAATTCTTCTCTACAACGGCACGCTTGCCTTCCGGAAGCATACGCGGGATATTCTCATAGAAGCCGCCGCCTGTGATATGGCTGCATGCCTTGACTGTCACACCTGCATCCTTAACCGCCTTTAATGCCTTGACATAAATTCTGGTAGGTGCAAGCAATGCTTGACCAAGCGTTGTGCCAAGTTCGTCATAGTAAGTATCCAAAGACTCTTTTGTCATGTCAAAGATCTTGCGCACCAGAGAAAATCCGTTGGAATGTACACCGGTAGATGCCATGCCGATCAGTACATCGCCATCCTTTAAGTTCTCGCCGGTGATGATGTCCTTCTTGTCTACGACACCAACGGCAAAACCTGCCAGATCATACTCATCTTCCGGCATAAGTCCCGGATGCTCTGCTGTCTCGCCGCCGACCAAGGCACAGCCTGACTGCTTACAGCCTTCGGCTACGCCGCTGACAATGGTTGCGATCTTTTCCGGATAATTCTTGCCACAAGCAATGTAATCTAAGAAGAAAAGTGGTTCGCCACCTGCACATGCCACATCATTGACACACATGGCAACCGCATCAATACCGATGGTATCATGCTTGTCCATAAGAAATGCCAGTTTTACCTTTGTACCACATCCATCCGTACCGGACAGAAGAACCGGTTCCTCCATATCCTTGATGGACGAAAGATCAAATGCACCGGAAAATCCGCCAAGACCGCCCAAAACTTCCGGTCTCATGGTCTCCTGCACATATTTTTTCATCAATTTGACAGATTCGTAACCTGCCTCAATATCTACACCTGCTTTTTTGTAATCCATGCTTTTCACTACTCCTTTTGTGCTGTTATGAGTATCTCTGTTTCCATTATAAAACCTGTGTCTTAGAAATTCTAGTAATAAAAACTACTAGGATATATTAGTCATCCTAATATATCCTAGTCCCTTGTCTCTTATTATTTTTCCATATAAGCCTTGTAGCCCACTTCCTGTAAGCGCGCATCTTTCTCTACGACCTGATCTTTGAGATCCTCGCTGTATTTCTTTAATCTCTCTAAGATCTCATCATCGCTGGTCGCTAAGATCTTAGCAGCCAAAATGCCCGCATTTGCCCCACCATTGATAGCAACGGTCGCAACCGGAATACCGCTTGGCATCTGCACGATAGAATACAGAGAATCCACACCGCCAAGGTCAGATGTCTTCATCGGGATACCAATGACCGGCATTGGGAAAAGTGCTGCGCACATGCCCGGAAGATGTGCTGCCTTTCCGGCACCTGCAATGATGACCTTAAAGCCTCTTGCCTCTGCCCCTTTTGCATATTCAAAGAACACATCCGGCTCTCTGTGTGCGGAAATGATCGTCATTTCATAATCGATCCCCAGTTGTTCCAAGACCTCTGCTGCCTTTGCCATGATCGGCATATCAGAGTCGCTGCCCATTACAATTCCTACTTTAGCCATTTTCTTTTCCTCCTTAAAATGTAAGTCTCTTCTTATCGATCCAATTCGTCGTTTAATACCTCGGTTCCCGGCAGGACAAATCTGCCCTGTGAAAGAATCGTGATTGCTCTGCCGTCTGCACATTCCACCACAATATCACCCAACTCATCATAAGGGATGGTAATATCGGTATGGCAGTTAAAATATGCCTGATCTGCGGTCTGTTGGTCCTTGCGGAGTAAGGATACACTATTGTCTCTCGCTACGACTTCCTTGCCGTCCGGGTTATACATCGGCACATCTTCCGCATGGGAATAACAGGTGTCACCCACAGCAAAATGCGGGCCTGTCTTTTCCGCAATCAGGATCGGCAATTTATCCGCAATGTCATAATCTCTTGCCATGCGGTAAGCCGTTGTATTGGTGCCGATCGCAAACTCACCCAATGGCAGGGTCTTATGGTGATAGAGAACATTGTCCTGAATGTATTTTTTATTCTCTGCTTCCGTCTCAAAATTGGCACAGTCATAGGCTGTGATCTTGCCATCTGTAAAGACGATCTCCAGTTCTTTGTAACAGAGTTCTCCCAGATAGACCTGTGTCACATGCAGGATACCATTGGTGCCTTCCAAGACCGGAGATGTAAAGACTTCACCCACCGGGATATTGACATCGGCAACACAGTTTTCAAAGATCGTCTCTTTTGCAGGATCCGCCAGCGGATGCAACTGCACCCGGATATCTGTGTGGTTGTCTCCGCGTCCGGTCACATGTACGCTCTGCCCCTGATCCAGTGTGTCAATGATATGCTGCTGGATAGTCTGATATTTTTCATAGTCCAAGGTGTTGAGTTCAACGGTCTTAGCAAAGATATCCTCAAATCTATCGCCGATCGCCGGCAATGGGTAGGCAATGATGGTAAAACTGTAGGATTCTCCCGGAATATAAGCGTTTGTGATCTTACCGGATTCCACAGCATGATATACATTCAAGGAATTCTGCTTGTCGGAATACTTGGCATTTGCCTCCTTGTTGACCGGGACAAATGGTTCTTCACCAAAGACTTCCACCACCGCCGGACCACCAAAGGTCAGTGCCTTGTCTTTTTCCTTTTCAAAGGTGTCGCGCATCACTTCCAAGCGGCGCTCTACAAAGGATTTATCAAAATAGTATGCTTTGTCATCCTTGTGATCATAGTCAAACTGACGGTTTGGCGATACGCTATAATACCCACGTTTGCCACCGCCCCTGCCGTAAAGCGAAATCGTTGCCTCACGCAGGATGGTCGTCTTTAATCCCATATCTTTAAACTGTGCCATGGCAGCCTTTACCATGCGTTCCATGCCAAGCGGTGCCTCGATCTTGACCGTCTTTTTCGCATGGATATCCTTGCCTGCCATCTCAAATCCCTTGCGATAGCCCTCCGTAAAGGTGTGTGCCATTGCATCGATCTGATCTTGCGGCATCTTGCGCAGATAGTCTGCCATCAACAACTCGTTCTTACCGACCGGCGCACCGATGCGATAGAGATAGGCATTACTGGATAGGTCTGCTCTCTCGATCCATTTTGTAAAGAAATCATAGAACGGATCGATCATTGGCTGGATGGTATCCGGCACAAAAACCTCCGCATAATCATGATAGAACCAGTAGATCGCCTCCTTGACATTCCTGGCAATCCATTTTAAGGATTCCTCAGAAAATGCCGCTATCTCTGTTCCCATCTCTTGCATTTCTTCCACAAAACAACCATGGAGTTCTACAAAAAGTTCACACCAGATGCAAAGCAGGTCTAATCTTTCCTCAAAAGCATCCGGTATCGTGGATAAGAGATCTGCATAAAGCATGCTGAGCATACCACCCAATTCTGCTCCCATCGTCTCCTCGGCATATGTCGGATTTAAATAAGAAGTCTCATAGACCGCCGGCTCCAATCTGCCATACAAGTCCGTGTGCATCTTTTGCCGTCCCACTAAGGAAAGGCTCTCATAGGTGCCCTCTGCCACACAGACATATGTCTTTTTTACCAGACCAAGAAATGCCGCCACTTCTTTAAAATAAGAACCAAAGGGCTCCGGCACCTCCGCATCTTCCTTTAACTGGTCTACCCGCTCACTGACCAGGGCATATCGTTCTTCATATTCTTCCTGTCGCTCTAATTGTCTCATTTTCTACCCACCTGTCTTTTATCCGGTCAGAATACCGATACAATATAAAATCACCCAGCATGCCGTCGCTATCGCCGGAACGACCACTCCCAGGATGCGGGATATTTTTTCAAAATTATCATTCCGCACCATATGCGCTCCTGCCACACAGGTCGCGATCGCCAGAATCATGGCAAGCACCGAGATGCCGCCAATGATATTGGCACTGCTGCCATCTGTATTTGCTGCAATAAAGAGCGCCAGTACCAGGATCAAAAGCGATGCTGCCGCTCCCAGTGCCGCGCCTATGGATGGTGTAGACAAAGGTTTCTTCTGCCCGCTGTATCTTCTATTTCTACGATTCATGTCTATACTTCCTCCAGATCCGGTAACAAAGAAAGCCCAGCATGCCGCCCAAGGTATTGAGGATCACATCATCCACATCGCAGCAGCCCACGCGACTAAACAACTGGATCACTTCTACCATAATGGAAAACTCCATGGAAAAAAGTGTTGCCGCCCAGAAATCAATCGGTCGTCTACTGATACAGGGCAGGAAAAAACCAAAAGGAGCAAATCCTATGATATTGCCTAGCAGGTTCAAAAATACCCGCCCGGTCCCGATTGTCTTGTGATATTGGATGTAGCGCATGATCTCCCGAAAAGGAATCAGATTGTAACGATACTCGTCCACTGCATTTTCCCGAAATGCCTCAGCAAAAAACAGAAAATATATCAATAGTCCCATATAAAGGATAAAAGGGATCACATACCGGATCTTATTTGTCTTGTTCATAAAATAACCGTCTCTATCGAACGCCATACTGGTCATAGTATGCGTCGATAGCCGCTTTCATAGAATCGTCAATGACTATTTTACCCTGATGCTCATGATTATATAAGTGGTCTACCACTTCTGACATAGAAACAATTGCATTGGTCGCAAAGCCGTAAGTCTCTGCCACTTCATCCAAGGCCGACTTGCTATGATCGCCGGAAAGTCCAATCTCCTGACGATTCAGACTTACCATGAGACCAACGATCGTGACATCACCCTGGGCGCGAACGATCGGCACAGTCTCTTCCATAGACTTTCCGGAAGTGGTCACATCCTCGATCATGACAACCCGATCACCATCTTTGATCTTGTACCCTAAAAGAGATCCCATATCTGCCCCATGATCTTTTGCTTCTTTACGATTGGAACAATATTTTACTTCTTTTCCATATAAACGATAAAAGGCTTCTGCCGTGATAACTGCCAGCGGAATACCCTTGTATGCCGGTCCGAATAAGACATCGAAATCCTCGCCATATGCATCGTGGATTGCGCGGGCATAATACTCACCCAGTCGCATCAGCTGTGAGCCACTAACATACGCACCGGCATTCATAAAAAATGGAGATTTACGACCACTCTTTAGTGTGAAATCGCCAAATTTTAAAACATCACTCTCTACCATAAACTCAATGAATTCCTTCTTGTATTGTTCCATTGTATCTTAAAACCTCCTGTTTATGCGGCCTTGCGCCGTTATTGTCATTACATTACTATACATCAAACTGCCTTCCCTCCGTAGAGCAGGAAGGATTCCAAATTTCGTTCCCATTCTACCATAAAACCTCATGGGTTTCAATGTGTATTGGCATTAGCAGCACCTTCCCCAGATATAAAAAACCAGACATCATCACAGGCAAAAAAACGCCCCCACAAGCGCTTCTGCCTGTGGGAGCATTCTATCAAATCATCATGTATGGTTGTGGGTATTTGGAACGTTTTTGATTGTGCCTTTACTTGTACTTGTATTATCAGTTGCTTTGGTATTTCTTTTTGATCAAGCCATTACAGAATAAGTGGTTGAATAAATTCCCTACTTCCTACAAGTCATATTTTCCAGCGCATAAAACTCTTGTCTCCTCACCCGGTAAGGTAACCTCTGCCTCAGTATTCGCAGGAATAACAATATGATATCTAACAGAACCATCCACTCGCTTCCAACCACTCACCACTTTACCATAAACAGAATCATATGACATTTCAATCTCATCTAGATCACTCACTAAATGCGGTTTAATTATAAAATGATTTTTCTGTTCACTGAGTTTTATACCACATACAGTATCAAATATCCATTGGCAACAAGCTCCCTTAGAATAATGATTCAGTGATGCATCATCTGTCCAATTCTCCCAAACTGTAGTTGCTCCATTATTAATCTGTTGTACCCATCCCAATTCCGGATTTACAAGCATGCGATACGCATCGTCAGATTCACCTGCCTCAGATAAGCACTCAAATACAAATGGTGTCGTCAAAAATCCGGTACCAATCTTATAGTCACGCTCACGATTTAATTTTACGATTTTACTGAGTAATACGCTTCTAACCTTATCATCAACAAGTTTTAATCCACATGGACGTACAAACTTGCACATTCTATTCGTCTCAATCTTTCCATCTTTTACAAAATAATAGTTGTAGGATTCTTTTGTTTTTTCTGCAATCTTTTTATATTCATCCGCAAGATCATTCTCTTTCATATACATTGCCATCTCACTCATAAGAGCTGCATCATATGAAAGATATGCCGTCGCCTCTTCCACCATGGGTATCATCATCTTATATTGTGACGGAGCGCAGTCCTCTGGTTCTGTCCATTCGCCAAAATCTCTTCCACAAGCACACAGATATTTGTCAAATTTAGTCCTTGGTGGATACAGCAATGAAAGAAGATTTCTCTTTCCCATTCTTCCCTTATAAAATTCAAAACACTTTTTCATTGGCTCCCAAAATTTTTTCATAAGAGAGTCATCTCCATATCGTTTCCAATAATAATATGGAATCATTATAAGAGCATCCCCCCATCCAGCACCGCCTTCCACAGACAGCCACTCCAAAATCTGAGGATTGTTTGGGTTTGATGGATTAATATTATAAATAAGTCCATTTTCTTTCTGTGAATCAACTACATCCTGAATCCATTTATGAAAAAAGCTTCTTTGATCCATCATATAATTTCCCGTATTAAAAAATAACTGTGCGTCTCCAGTCCATCCGGCACGTTCTCTGGTAGGGCAATCAGTTGGTACATCAAGAAAATTTCCCTTTACACTCCAGAATGTATTTTTTACAATTTGATTGAGCATATTATCAGATGATGCAAATTCAAATGAAGTATCCATATCACTGTATACTGCAATTGCAGTAAAGTTTTCCGGTTTTATCTCTTCCGGCCATTCAAGCAACAATACGTATCTAAATCCCATTACTGTAAATTTAGATTTATATACATGTTTATTACTATCACAGATTATGTCTACTGTCTGAAAATGGCACGTATCATACTCACCTTCCCAAGAGATGTTTTTATAAGTAAAGTTTCCATTTTCATCCAACTTCTCACCAAATACCATCTGGCACTTTTTACCATTTGCTCCACATAATGTCGTTTCCACATATCCAGCTATATTCTGATGAAAATCCAGAACAGTATGACCATCCGGACATTTTATGATTGTCGGATTTGCAAACCTCTCCTGCTCTCTTACCGGAACATTATTAGATGCACAAAGTATTCCATCATATTGGGTCGTTCTTGCGTTCCCACTGTAGGATGGCGTACATGAATAATCTACAATTTCACCATCTTTCATATCCGCTAATCTGATTGGGCCATCATTCGACCATTCAAATTTTTCATCCGTGCATACATCTTCCACAGTGCCATCTTCATATACAATTTCCAACTGCCCCATTACTTTTGGTTCATGCCCATAAGTCTTTGCCTTTCCAAATACCCCTGTCTTACTTGCATAAAACCCATCTGCAAGTTCTATTGTCCAAGAATTTGTCTTTTGTGAGAACATTTCCGTCACGTCATACACCTGATAGTGAGCCCTTTTCTGAAAAGCTGTCGCCCCCGGTGCAAAAACCTGATCACCAACCTTCTCTCCATTCAGATAGGTTTCATATAAGCCACATGCAGTCATGTACAATCGAGCGTGCTTTACTTTACCGGAAAGCGTAAATTTCTTTCTAAAGTAATCTACTGGATATCTCATTTTCGGATTTTTCTCATGGTCATAATCTCCCATGATAAACGTTGCTTTCCAATCAGATTTTTCCAGTAAACCCATTTCAAATGTTGCGTACTCGCTCCACTCCCCCTGGATACCATTCTCGTTCGTAAGGCGAATGCGACAACTTACGATATCTCTACTTTTAAAATTATCCTCAAATCGAAACTCCATGATATCTGTATTTGCTCTAATAATCTTTGTTTCTCTGCATTCCGCTCCAAAACTTTGCACATTGTATTCAATCTCATATGCACTTTGCTTTATCGCATCTCGACATTTCCATGTCAATACTGGATTCTTTTCATCAATCCCTATCGGATTTTTCATATATGCGATTTTTAGATTTATTGCCTGAATCATATATTCTCCATTCCAAGTTCATTCGTCAATAACTCATATACCTGTCTGTATACCTTAAATGCCTCTGCATCCTTCAAAATCATTGCTTTTTTCGTTGCCCATGATTCCTGCTTCATAAAGTTTTCTCTGCCAGCACATACACGACTCATCAAGTCATTATCCACTTTTCTCGTGCCTATTTATCCTCGAATTTTATACTCTTACCTCTTTTGACTTCCATCCTCATTCAATCCATTCTCTACTCTAAGTTTCTTTAAATCTTTTTCAAGGTTAAAGAATGCAAATAAAATTACACATATTCCCAGAAAGATAAGTGGCATCCAGTTGAATGCAAAATTAATTCCCGCCATGGCAGAGTTTACAGTGTCCACTCCACCCTCAATATATTTATTAAATCCCGCTTCTCCAAGCGCTGCAAGTTCTGCCCAATCATCAAAACCATTGTCTACAACACCCTTCGTCAAATAATCAAAACTTGTCAGTGACAAAATAAGTCCGATGATTACTGAGCTCAATGAGGTAGCCATCTTTTGTGCAAAACTTACAAATGAAGAATACATTGCCTCTGCTATAACACCAGTCTTATACCGTCCGTATTCCATACATTCATAATTTATCTGTGAGCCAACACATGCAACCAGAATATTAGGGAGACTCACAAATAAGTATCCTATCATCTGTATCGGAAGTAATGATGGCATAATTAGACGAAGTACCACCCCAATCATCGCAAATACAATGGACATCTGTATCACTTTTGCAGTACCAAATTTCTTGCATAGCTTTGGTATAAAGAAAAATACCGGCATCTCTACCACAGACACAGCCATTACGATAGAAAACACACTCAAGTCTCCATATACATACTGGAAATAATACTGACCCGTTGTAAACGAACTCATCATAACAAGCATGTATAAGAAATTAATTACTGTGTACATCATAAGATATTTATTCTTAAGCACACTTTTTAAAAAGGTTCCAATAGGCACTTTCTCTATTGCTTCCTTCGCATCATATCCACCAAAAGAAGCGAGTTCTTCCTCTGTATATTCTTTGCATATCATAAACGAAATTAAAGATGTTACGATTCCAAATACTCCCACAATCAAAACAAGAATTACAAATCCCTGCTGTGATCCGTGGAATACATCGATAATTGCCGGAAGTGCCACTTGAAGCCCAAGTGAGCCAATAGCAAATACAACCCCTATAATCGTGAGTGTCTTAATTCTGTTTTCCTCTTTTACGATACTTCGTTTAATATTTGTTTCGTATGCAATGTTGGTCATGGTAGAAAAGATTGCACTATGCAATGTTGCAAACACCGTAATATAAACTACCAACCCCATATCGCTCATCAACGCTCTTGGTGCCAGAAAAACGAGTATAAGTGTAATCCACATCGGGATTGACGCAAGTATCCATGGCCTTGCCTTTCCCCATCTTGTATGTGTAGAGTCAACGATTGTTCCCATCACAAGATCCGTAAGCGCATCAATTGCTGTCTTAATAGCCACTCCAATCGAAATCGCTGCTGCTGCAATGCCAAGACTATTGGTAGCGAAATACGTAACCTCTCCTATCATAAGTCCCGCTAAGATATTTCCTAATCTTAACAATGCAAATCCCAATGTCTTCTTTTTTGAAAATTTCTCATCTGCAATATTTAATTGCGTTGTCTCCATATTTTCTCCTCCTAAATTCAGCGTTTTAATAGCATTGCCCTTAAAACTTTTTCCTTTGCGAGTTTAATCATACCTTCTGATTTCAAAATATAACATCTCACCGATTCATACATATTTCACTCCCATAAAAAAAACTTCCCACTTTTATCTGTGATGAAACTCATATTGAAATTTTCAAATTAACGTAATATAATTTCTATACTAACAGTTTCCACATGCCATTGTCATGTTTTACTGTATTTTCAGCATTTCAAATGTTTTCATTTTCAAAGAGGAGTTTATCCATGGAAATAAAAGGTACTGATCAGATTTATCATATTTTGCAAAACTTAAGTAATCTGGAGATGGCATTTCTGGACTATTCGGATAATAATAAAGACTTCGTAGAGTATCATACTTATATCGAATACTTCAACAGCTATGCCATTAGAAATCATAATCTTTCACGATTTTACTTTCCGATAGCTATTACTCCAGAACTCAATCTGCCAAAGTACATTACGGATATTGGCACTGTTCCAGAAAAGCTCAATATTCTACCCGGATACGATTACGCTATGGCAAAACAGTTCAATTTTCCCGGCGGAGCACCTCACTCCTGCGAATACTACTCTTTATTCTATATCATTGAAGGCAAGGCGGAGGTTACGATCAAAAATTCACAGTTTGCCTTATTTCAGGGTGACTTTATTTTCATACCACCTCATGTTCAGTATATGATTACGTCTGTCCCTGAAAGTATTTGTATATGTTTTAACCTAAAACGCAGTTTTGTCACGGCACAGTACTCAGATATCTTTCATGACGACAAACGTCTAACCACATTTCTTATGGATAGTCTCAATGAAAATAATCAAATGAACTATTTGATTATCCGAACAAATGCCAACGAAATCATTAAAGATTTAGCACTTAACTGCTTTGCTGAATATATCAATCAAAATAAATATGCAAATAATATTATGAAAAACTGTTTATCGCTTATTTTCACCTATGTGCTTAGAGACGAAAATACCCAGATAGAATCATCTATCCGGGTAAGTCAGAATGATCTCCAATATCAGAGAATCATCGATTATTTAAAACAAAATTATCAATTTGCATCTTTGAATTCCACAGCTGAATATGTCCATTACACCAAGCAATATGTCTGCAAAATTGTAAAAGAAGCTACCGGAAAAACATTTAATACCGTTCTTATAGAAATACGTCTTGCCATCGTCTGCCAGTATCTAGAAAACAGTGATTTCTCTCTGGAATACATTTCAGAACTATGCGGTTTCTCTGTAAGTTCTCATCTTAGCCGCGTCTTCAAAGAACACTATGGCATGACACCTAGTGCTTACCGCAAAGCACACAATCCGCATTAAGTCCGCTATACGTTCCGCCATCCTATCTGCTCCAAGCGCATTCGGATGGATTCCATCTGCTACGAACCATTCCGGGTGAGTAGCGGTAAATATATGTAGATCAAGCCAAAAATATATTTACCTTTCATGAACTCTAGCCTCTTTTCGTACAACATTGAATTTTTCTTATTTCTACTGCATCTAGCCCCTCAGCAGATACTGAGATAATAGCTTCACCTTCTTCTCCTGTTGAGCGAACATAAAATCCCAGTGTTCCATTGGATGTAGTAAAACAATTTCCCGTATATCGTTCCTCAGTAATCGGTTCTCTGCTTCCAATTGCAATAATCTCGGCAGGACCTGTAACATCAACAATTACCTTTCTATCTTCCAACAGTTTTACGATACCATTATGATCAGTAAGTTTGACCAATACAAAAGTGACATCCTCTCCATCTGCATACAGTTCCGTCTTTTCAGGAATCACTCTGATTACATCCTCCTTGCCAGCTGTCTTAATTGTCTCTTCCGCAATTACATTCCCCAATTCATCGTAACTTACTGCTTTTAATTCTCCCTGCTTATAAACTGTCTCAAAGCAGGCTTTTGTGTCAACCAATTCTTTTCTTCCTATCGATACTCCATCTTGAAACAGTTCTATGTACTTTCCAATGCTATATACCTCAATTTCAGCCTTTCGACCTTCACATCCTTTAAAACTCCAGCTTGATACAGCGTCTGTATCTCTCCACATTCCAAAAAAATGTTTTTCTCCCGAATGATTAACTGGACGAACCGCTATGTAAGGTTTCTTATACAATACCCATGCTATATTTGCAGCATATCCTTCCGTCTCCATCTCTCCAAGGAGGTTTATAACGCCACATCCGGCGCTGACGCAAGGATATGGTCTATTAAATCCTCCCCGTGTAGTGCCATAAATCGGCACACCTACTCCTGCCTCGCCCAGATAATCTATAGCGGTCCACATGAAATCTCCTATCAGATAAGAATTTTTTTCAATTAGCGGCCAGCGCTTTGCCATGGAATGAGGATATGTCTCCGACCCCACCATAATCCTCATCGGGTCGTGTTTGTGATGTGGTTCATAACAATCCTCAGCATAATTAAGTCCTACAATATCCAGTTCATCAAAACATGGCCTAAGAAGTTTCTCGACTTTTTCCGGTTTACCCATTATCTTTTTAATAAATGGAACCACTGTGACAATAATATTCGCTAGCAAACTTGCTGCTGCCTGAGAATTTTTCGTCTCTTCATAAGGATTCACCTCATCCAGAGATGTACACTTTGACTTAGAGCCCCCCATACTGGATACAACCGGATTGATGCAATTCACAACAGGTCGCGTGTTATCCTCTTCATGACATATTCTAACCAATTCGCGGCTAATTTCTACACCACTTTGTTTTCCTGTGTCTCCAATCTCATTTCCAATAGAATACATAATTACAGATGGGTGACTTATATCCTTTCTAATCATAGCGCGAAGGTCAGCTTCATGCTGCTCATCAAAATAGATTGAATAATCATATTCTACCTTCATAAACTGCCATTGATCAAAAGCTTCATCCATCACATACATTCCATACTTATCACAAGCTGAAAGCAAAGCTTTGCTGGCAGGATTATGAGCCGAACGGATGGCATTGAACCCCGCATCTTTTAGAATTTTAACCTTCCTCTCTTCTGCATAATCAATGGCTCTACTTCCAAGTATTCCATTATCATGGTGAATACAACCACCGCGAAGCTTTACATACTTATTATTTATTTTAAGTCCGTGCTCTGCACTCCATGCCAAAAGTCGAATACCGGTCTTAATCTCTTGCCTATCAATCACCTCTCCTACATTATTCACAAGATTGCACTCTACTCTATACAGATGTGGCGATTCATCACTCCATAACTTTGCATCCTTGATCGTAAGTTTTGCATTTAATCCTACACTGCTCGCCACAAGTGTATCACCATCATAAACCTTGATTGTCACATCACAGTCTTCCGTAGCTTCAATCTCTGTCTTAACACAAATTACAGCAGGGTCAATACTCTTTGTAGTAACTTGAATCCCATCAACTGCAATATGGTTCTTATTGCCCACATATAAATTTACATTTCTGTAAATTCCACTTCCTGTATACCAACGGCTGTTAGGCGTCCTGGTATTATCCGCTATGACTCTTATCTCGTTATCTTCGCCATAGTTCAATTGTTCTGACAGTTCAAGAACGAATCCCGTATAGCCGTATATCCAGCCCCCAATGTACTTTCCATTCACATAGACAGAGGAATTCTGATAGATTCCCTCGAACTCAATCAAAATACATTTACCATCCCACTCATGTGGTGCATAAAAATTTTTGAGATATACATACCTTCCACCGGGAAAGAATCCCGCCGCTGCACCGTTCTTCATGTTTTGAAGGCGTTTCTCTGTCTGCATTGCGTCATGAGGAAGCGTCACTTTTATTTCATCTCCCCCCGTTATATCATTTTTAAATGTCCAGTCTTTGTTGAATCTAATCCTTTCCATATTTTTGTGTTTCTTGCTCATCTACATTCATTTTTCTTAGTTCTTGTAGATAAAGCAAGATATCATGTCCCCTTTCTAAAGTTGTATCTTTGCAGATTATAATTTGTAATTTAATTATAATAAGTCTCCTCGCTTTAGATAACTCACAGTATATTTTATTACTATGCATATTATGAAAATAAACTTATCTAATATATCTGTGATGAAACACTCTTTATCATCTACTCCAATCAACTCAAGACTCACTACTGTTGATTGGCTAAACCTTAAGCAGACCGGATTTCCACCTGTTAGATTAATTGGCTGGGCGCACAATTCAACATTTCCAATACGTTCTCCCCTATTGCCTCAAAAAACACTCTCGAGTATATCTACCCGAGAGTGCCATTCTTTAATCACTATTCAATTACCCAAACAACCTTCCTCTTCTTCCGTTCTATATTGTTACAACCATATGTACTGTTTATTTCGTTTTCTTTTTTACGAGCGTTACTGCCATGCATCCGCAAAGACCGGCACCTAAAAGTAGAAGCCATGCGATAGGTAATGAAGTATCGTTTGTCTTTGGCGATGTCGTTGCTGGGGTTGTTGTAGTTGCAGCCACATCTTCATATACCAATGCATAGGTGGAAAATCCATCCGTTGCAAATGTAAATTGTTTTGTATTCGCATCAAACGTTCCGTCAATTACCGTTGCTTTTCCATCATGAATACGAACCATGTGATAAACTCTCTTCACACTGGTATCTGTGTTAATAAATTTATCCGGAATTGTGATGGTAATACCGATTGCACTGCTTGGATCTGTGATATTCCGATCCGCTAAGCCTGCAATCTGAAGCAAAAGATTGATATCATATGTTTCTGCCATCTTATTCTTGCCAATGACACTTTCGATTAATTTTGCTTCTTTCTCTGTCAGTGTTTTAACATTTACATTTAACAAGACATTTGCATTTGCACCATTTGCAATCGCTTTCTTTTCTGCTGCGGTCAGACCAATGGCATCTAACAGTTCCTTTGTCGTCTGTGAAAATGTCGTCTGTGGTGCACCTGCGCCGGCATTAGCCTGTGTACTATAAACCGGTGTCTTACTCTTTTCTTTCTTTACAATCACATAGGTAGAGAACTGATTGGTTGCAAAAGAAACTGTTCCGTTGATTGCTGTTGTATCAAGTGCTGTCAATTTTCCATTGTGGTTTCTCACTACCGTATAATCATAATTGGCATCATAATCCTTCAATGCCAAAGATAATGTAATCGGTTTTTCAAATTCCGTGATTCCTGTTTCCCAATTGGTGCCATTTCCTTTGCTGACTACCTGGTTCAAAGAAAGATCTACCGCCTCTGCTGCTACAGCATCAGAAACAAGAGCTGTAGCTGCTGCTGTGTTGTAATCTGTGTTATCTGAAACCTTCAATTCCAAATTTCCGCTGTTTGCAGCATTGGCACCATTTGCAATTGCTGCATTTTTTACTGTATTTCCAGTCGTTACTACGGCATCTTCTGATTTTGTAAAAATACCTTTGAAATGAATGCTCGTATCCGGCATGGTAAATGTGAAGGTAGATACCTCCTTTTGCGCCTCTAACGTAGCGCCGCCATTTAACTGCACACCCGATAACTGATAACCATAATCCGGTGTCAGCTTAATGGTGATTTTAGCACCAGGGGCTGCTGCAAAATGTCCACCATCTTTATTTCCTGCATTTGCTGCAAAATTATCCGGATCCTTTGGAAGTTTTTCAACTGGTGTTCCATCTACTGCAATGATTTCCGCTGTTCCATGCTCCAAATAGGCATCTTTACCATAGCGCACATCGTCATACGCCCATGTAATCGTGTTTACCTTTTTATCAATCTGGATATGCTGTGAACTAGAGCCATCCAAAACAAGCGGTGCATTTTCGCTAAAGCCCATACCCGCTACATTTGGCATAAACTGTACCATATAGTTCGCATCATATTTTACATAGAGAGAAACCTTTGTTACAGTATTTGCAAACTGATAACGTCCATCCTGAGATACGGTAACCAGAGGTGTGCTGCCTGTACTATCCTTTGTCAAATCACTGATTTTCTGATAAGACGCTTCTTCATTCACCTTCACATAAATATTGTTGGCAGCATCTCCTGCTGCAATCATTTTATCAAATGTATCTCTTGCATTGCCTTCTAAGATAAGTTCAATCCCCTGTGATGCTGGCGGCTGTGATGGCTGTTCTCCGCTGCCGGAACCACCTGCTGCGATAAAAGCAATATGTTGAAATGCATAATTCTTATCTGTTGCCAAGGTAAGTCCTGTTTCTGATTCCAAATCTGTTTTGTTTGTCTTATCTTCCAAGATATTTTTTCCATCCAGATACAGACCTGCCCCAGGTTCTAATTGTCCACCATGGTCATACTTTATTCTTACCGCAGTCGCTGTTACTATGTCATTCTTTTGCTGTGTATGCCAATCTCCTGCATTGTCCTTCCACTCTACATAACCAAATCCCAGTGCCGTATCTTCATATTGAAATGTCAGATTCCCCGTATTTCCTTCCGTACTTCCTGACGTACCATCTTCCGCCAATACTTTTTGTGCCGGAATCATCGTTACCGTCAAGAGCATCGCTAAGATCAGTGATAAGATTCCACGCATCCTTCCTTTTGTTTTTCTCATATTGTCTTCCTCCTTTTGTCGCTTTTTATCTATGTACTGTTATCTTCTTACATACATCCCACTTTAAAGTGTACCACTGCCACCACAGACAACGCACTTAAAACTGCCACCGCACACAGGACAATCCATTGCTGTTCCAACACCACCGCAATGCGTACAGGTGTGTGTCTTTGCGCCACCGCAAAAAGTACATGTATTTCCATGATCCAGTCCGGTACCAAAGCAGTTACCACACTCCTCAATACCATCACCGCCACAGGCAGGACACGTCATACGACCGCCATCACAATCCGGACAATCTCCGGTGCCGTTACAGTTTGAACATACTTGTTTGATCAATCCCGCCTCTTTTTGTGATGTCCTGTTCCTTTGCCGCTTCCGTTACGACGCTATCCATTTTGGTTTGTAACTCGGTAGCATTCAAATCGGTCGTACATTCTGTGATGGTGAGTGCTACCGTCTGGTCTTCTTTCATGTAGCCTTCTTCTGCTGCAATAGAAACCACGGTCTGTAACGTCTCGTCTAGTGTTTTCCCGGCAAATGATTTCTTGCCATATGCGTCCTTTGCATCTGCATTCAGGCATTCCAATGCCACGACATTTTCATCTTTGTCAAGATAAATGTTAAATTCAGGATTAATTTTTACATGAATCACAGCCACATACTTCGCATTTTTTAAAATTGCTGCTACATCATCTCCTGTTTCTTCCGGCTCAACCGTCTTTTCTGTTTTCTTTTCTGTCGCACTCTTTGGTTCTTCCTGTTTGGCTTTGCCACATCCAAACAGCATGGTAGAACATGCCAGTACAAGGCAGAGTAAACAACAAAAAACTCCCACATTACGTCGTCGCATACGCTCACCCTCCAACATCGTATTTACTACTTAATGATGGGTAAAATTCTAGCATATGCGGTCGTAATATGGGAGTTGACATATGTCTCAAATCGTCAAAATCCTTTATTTTTCCTGCATCCAGGCATAATAAAATTGGAGCAAACCAATTCTTGCCTTGGTATTTGTTTTCTCATTCATATTTGAAATATGACGGTATAATGCTGCTCGTGAAATAGCAAGCTGCGTCGCCATCTCTGTCACATTATCTTCAGAATGAAGCATACACGCAAGCACTTCCACTTCACGTGGTGTTAAGGAAAACTCCTGTGCAAAAAGCGCAAGCCATTCCTCTTCGTTTTTCTTATGTGTTTCTAATATCTTTTCTGTTTTTTGTGCTTCCTGCGATAAAATTGCATTTTCCTGTTTCCATCGCATTTGATCTCCTGCTCTCTGGTACACAAAAATCAAAACACTTGTAATGGCAAATAGCACAAGCGCAATTACAATGGTGACATAACTTGGCGAATGTAACAGTGTCAGTGACATTGAAGCCGTTCCCACCACGCACAGATTGTTGACAGCACGCCCCAGTCCAGCCCACAGTTTTCCCTCTTTCATTGCATACGAAAGACGCATAAAACTGCTGGCAAAATAGATGGAAAAGAAGCCGGCTGACAGATAAAATACAACAAGTCCCAATAGAAATGGACCACCGCACGTGATCACAACCACGCAAATCGTTGAAAGCATCATCACGCAATACATGATGATGTTCTGGTAAGCACCTTTTTTGATATCATATAAAAATCCTGCAAGCAAACCACTGCACGCAAGTAAAAGTCTCGGCCATTGTCCGATATCCGCACCTCCACCAGCATGTACCAATGTCACTGCGTTATCTAATGTTGCAAAAATAAATGTCATGAGAGCAACAATAAAAATCAACAGCATACCCGTCTTTCGTGCAGCACCATCAACTTCTATGACCGAATGCGTTTCCCCTTGCGCTTCGATCTGCTGTGCTTTTACCATAAATAAACCTTCCATAACAGCAAAAGCCAGACATAAGAAAATCACCTGTACTGCTACTGATGAAATACAATTGTTATTGATAAACTGCAATAAAATCCCAAATGCATAGGCACAGCCTACCGTTCGCGCCAAATGTGATTTTTCCGTCTCAATTTCTGCCGCAAAAGTCTGCGCCACCAAATAATGCACACCACTTCCAAAATACCCAAGCAGCAAGAATAAAAACAAACCGGCGCGCAATGTGTGTCCATATCCGCTATGAATCTTGATAAAAAAGAACATCAGAATCACAGCTGCACTGCTCACGCTCCAAAACAGCCGCTTTATCTTTGCTGGTAACATTTTTTCCATTAGTGCATACAGCAGAAAACCCAGCACACTACTACCTAAAACATAACTCTGTGCTAAGACCACGCCATCTGCATCTGTCACAAAGGCCATCATATTATCAAAATAATACTCTGCACCGAGAAATACAAAGTAAAAAATTCCAAGCATTAAAATTGATCTCGCAGTACCTTTTCTCATATCATTCTTCCTACTAGTGATCCTTTCTTTTCTGTATATTTCTGATAACGGACCGGTAAATCTATGCCAGATAAATATAAGAGATTTTTCTAAGGAAAAGTTTAGAATTGTGAAATTATGGTTCGAAATCATAGGCTTCGTAAGCTGTTGTATCAGAATAGTCCCACCATTCTCCTGCGTAACCGTAAAAACCGCATTCCGTCATCACTCTTTCCATCATTCTGGCGTTTTCTGCCGCCGTTTCCGATACATCACTGTAATCGCGATCTGCCCGAAGCGAAAAATCATCAAATGCCGTCGGCATTTCCACTTCATTTCCCGCAAACGTAACAAGTGTCATATCAATCGTTCCACCCAGATTATGTGCTTTCATACCATTCGCCGGGTTGGCAACATAGCGTGGATTTGGACATACCTGCCATAACTTTTCCTGTGCCGCAAATGGGCGATATGCATCCCAGATTTTTATGTAATATCCCATAGATTTGAATTTTTCCTGCGCTACTGCAAGTTTTTTTACAGTTCCGTAGCGCAAAAAGGCATCCTTAAAATCATAGATGACGGTTCCGGTAAAATTATCTGCTGTCGCATACTTGAGGTCTATGACGATATCCGGAATATAATCTGTAATTTTCACAAAATCTGTATCTGCCGGTTCTTCCACTGTCTGCTCTTTTTCCGTTGTCGCTTGTTCTTTTGTATCGTCTTGTTCTGCACTCTTTCCCGCTGCTTTTGCTTTTTCTTTGTCTGCCTGTGCTTCCTTTTCCTTCTCTATTTTTTCGGCTTCTTTCTTTTGGCTGGTGTAATATCTGCCACAGAAAACACCTCCGACCAAAAGCACCGCGAAAGCAATTATAATGATGATAGATAGATGTTTTATTTTCTTTTTTTGCATACTCAGTATCCTTTCACCCCATCTGCCGTATCAATAACGATCAGATATGTTCTGCCGAATTCCAATCCGGCACCACCTCATTGGTGCTTACAAATTGATTATAATAAACCGAATTCACATCATCAACCCAATAATAAGAATCGTCAACCTGCTTTCATTTTTTCACACGCTCTTGATCCGAATATTTTACATATACCTCTTTACTTTTTCGGCACATCACAAACTATGCATTCATTATGCCATCTGTACAAAGTTTCCGCCGATAGTATTCTGGGCATTAATCTATAAAATACTTTATAAAAAATAGGGCGTGCAAATTGCACGCCCTATTTCTATTCCATATCCTATTATAATGTAGCATCCACCTCTTACAAAAGTGACTCGTAAAGTTTTGTGATCTCCTCTACGCTTGTCTCTCTTGGGTTACCAGGTCTGCAAGCATCATCATATGCTGACTGTGCCAGAAATGGGATATCTTCTCTCTTGACGATGTCCTTCAGATCTGCCGGGATGCCAACATCAGCGGACAGTTTCTTGACAGCATCGATAGCAGCCTTTCTGTATTCTTCCTGTGTCATATCATCGACGCCTTCAACGCCCATAGCGCGAGCGATCTCGCGGTATTTCTCACCGGAAACCGGTGCATTGTACTCCATACCTGTTGGCAGGATAATGGCATTTGCAACACCATGAGGTGTATCATAAAGGGCTCCTAAAGGATGTGCCATAGAGTGTACGATACCAAGTCCTACATTAGAAAATCCCATACCGGCAACATACTGTCCCAAAGCCATGTCTGCTCTGCCTTCCGGTGTGTTTTCTACTGCTGCACGAAGGGATCTGGAAATGATCTCGATTGCCTTTAAATGGAACATATCAGACAATTCCCATGCACCTGCAGTAATGTATCCTTCGATCGCATGTGTAAGTGCATCCATACCGGTTGCTGCGGTAAGTCCCTTTGGCATACTAGCCATCATTTCAGGATCTACGAAAGCAACGACCGGAATATCCTTAGGGTCTACGCATACCATCTTACGATTCTTCTCTGCATCTGTGATAACATAGTTGATCGTGACCTCTGCTGCGGTTCCTGCTGTTGTAGGTACGGCAAATATAGGTACGCATTTATTCTTGGTCGGAGCAACGCCCTCAAGGCTGACAACATCTGCGAAATCCGGGTTCTTGATGATGATACCGATTGCTTTTGCAGTATCCATAGAAGATCCGCCACCGATAGCAACGATATAATCTGCACCGGATGCCTTAAATGCTTCCACACCAGTCTTAACATTTTCTACAGTTGGATTTGGCTTGATATTTGAGTACAACTCATAAGGAACCTTTGCTCCATCCAGTACATCCAATACTTTCTTTGTCACGCCGAACTTTACCAGATCAGGATCTGAGCATACGAATGCTTTCTTAAATCCCCTTCCTAAAGATTCTGTCGCAATCTCCTGGATCGCACCAGCGCCATGATAAGATGTCTCGTTCAACACAAATCTGTTTGCCATAATAAAAACCTCCTAATTTTGTTAAAATGCCCAATTCTTCCGAACTGTCTTTTTCTACATTTTAACGCAATTCTGAGGTTTTACAATACAATTTGATAAATTCTTGACAATAGACAAAACCGGGATTCTTTTTTGCAAGAGAGGACACTTTTTACCTAACTGCCGTATAAGGTTTGATTGCATCCATCCGGGTATTATGCTCGCCTAAAAACTTTTCCAGTGTTGTCATATGATACCATGTTCCAAACTTATAACCACTATAATGCTGCGTTCCAGCAATGCTATATCCCATTTTCTGATGGAATTTCAAACTGTCAAAGGTCAGATACTGATCTTCCTTTTCCGGCTCCGCCACAAGGACATAGACATTAACCACACCTTGCTTTTTTAATGCATCTTCCAGCGCCTCATACAAAATCCTCCCCAGACCGCCACGCTTTTTATCCTGCCGGATATAGATGGTTGCTTCCACATCCCACCCGTAGGCAGCCCGCTCATGGTATCGATGTGCATAGGTATAACCTAAAATCTGACCATCACACTCGGCAACAAAGTAAGGATACCACTCCTGGATCGCACAGATGCGGTCGGTAAATTCCGCTACCGATGGTACCTCTGTCTCAAAAGTGATTGCCGTATTTCTCACATAATAAGCATAGATTTCGCACAAGGCTTCTGCGTCCATAACCGTTGCCTCGCGCACACATATCTTCTGTTCTTCCATTATTCAATCACCTGATTTCCACCATTGTATTGGGCAAGATGCAACTTTTGTTCTGCCTGTTCAAACCACTCTTTCATTTCCATGCCGATTTCATAGATGGCCAAGCCTCCGGACACTTCCGGCCTACAAGCCTCCATCAGATCCAAAATCTGAATCCTGCGGATCTCCTCCAGCAGTCCATCCATTTTTTTCTTGATATCAAAAGCATTTCTGCCTCCAATGGCAAATTCATTGCTATCCCATCTGGCACAGGTGCAATCCGGCATCTGACTCTGCATGCAATTTGCTATTTCGATCAGTGCCTGATCTGCCGCTACATGTCCGTAAGTCTGGCGGATCCATTCATAATTATCTAATTCCAAAACAGCAATCCAGCACTCTCCGGCATTCTCGTCCTTGATCGCCGCACGCACAACATCCTGCATGCCATAGCGATCCAAAAGTCCGGTCACGGCATCGGTCTGTGCCAGTTGACGCAGATTCTTTTCCATAGAATAAGAATAGCGCGTCATGACATAGGCTAAGATGATCGGAATAACAAATGTTAAGATCAAAATCGATAGCCTTGTGTAAAAGTTTACCCATTCAGGCAAAACATAGACCGATTTGTGATATCTGTTGATAAATTCAATGTAGATATAACTTATCAGATATATCACACTGTAAATGGTTCCATGTGCACCGCGCCCACGCAGTTTCAGTGAAAAGTAATCCGCATAGAAAAAGACGATCGGCATACCCAGCAAGGTGATCTGTAGTCCACAATCCGTTCCCACAAAATACACTGCAAAGATCATATGTACCATGACCTCGATCCCTACGATACTGATAAACCAATCTATCTTTTCCTTTTGTATGATCCCAAAACTGATCACATAGACCAATACACTCAAAAAATTCAGGTTTCGCATTTCCACGACACCCAGAGCATGAAAATAGAAAATAAACCACGCATGAATAATGAGCAGGGCAAAACTGAGGATACGCGCAGACTGCATTGCCACCTTTGTATTAAAAAAACGATCCATATCTGCTCCTTAGTGTACCGCTCCGATTAGATCCTGCACGTTCTCCACATGCATATGTTTCATATAATCTTCGATGCCATCCACGATTTCAATGGTTGTCAATGGGTTGT
This sequence comes from uncultured Lachnospiraceae bacterium, assembly GCA_934899185.1. Classification (GTDB taxonomy): domain Bacteria; phylum Bacillota; class Clostridia; order Lachnospirales; family Lachnospiraceae; genus Pararoseburia. The sequence goes on along the minus strand of CAKXYI010000002.1, from coordinate 58,305 downwards.
AGAAATTGGCTGTTCCCACCGATACCGCTGTTGCTCCTGCTAAGATCATCTCAATAGCATCCTCAGCATTTTCAATACCGCCCATGCCAATAATTGGAAGTTTGACTGCCTGTGCCACCTGATAGACCATGCGTACCGCGATCGGATGCACTGCCGGACCGGACATACCTCCTGTCTTATTTGCCAGGGCAAAGGTCTGCCGATTGATATCGATCTTCATCCCGGTTAAGGTGTTGATCAAAGAAAGGACATCTGCCCCGCCCGCTTCTGCAGCCCGTGCCATCTCCGTAATATCCGTCACATTCGGACTGAGTTTCATGATCACCGGCTGTTTGGCATGCTTTTTCACTTCTTTGGTTATCGCCTCTACAGCCTTTGGATCCTGTCCAAAAGCTATACCGCCTTCTTTGACATTCGGGCAGGAGATATTGATCTCCAGCATATCCACACGCTTTTCCTGTCCCAGGCGCTCCACGACCTCCAGATAATCTGCCGTAGTCTTTCCACAAACATTGACGATCACCCTAGTATCATAGTCCTCTAAAAAAGGTAGATCTCTCTGGCAGAAAACATCAATGCCCGGATTTTGCAGTCCGATAGCATTGAGCATACCACTGCGAACCTCAGCCACGCGCGGTGTCTCATTCCCCTGCCACGGCACATTTGCCACGCCCTTTGTCACGACCGCACCCAGACGGTTTAGATCCACAAATTCGCTGTATTCGGCTCCGGATCCAAAAGTTCCGGATGCCACCATGACCGGATTTTTTAAGGTCACACCCGCTAAATTTACCTGTGTATTCATTAGAGTTCCACCTCCTCAGCCAAAAATACCGGACCATCTTTGCAGACTCTAGCATTGTGCACATGTGAGTGTTCATCTACTTCCTTGGTCTGGCAGACACAGCCCAGACATGCACCAATACCGCAAGCCATCCGCTCTTCCATAGAAATATAACATTTGATACCCTTTTCTTCCGCAAACTTCTTGACGGCAGCAAGCATAGGCTTTGGACCGCATGCATAAATGACATCCCCGATCACATTCTTTTGCCGTAAGACATCCACGACCGTACCGTGCAGCCCTACCGAGCCATCATCCGTCGCGATCTCCACCTGTCCGTATGCTTCAAATTGCTCTTTTAAAAACAACTGGTCGTCCCGATAGCCCAGGATAATCATTGCGTCCTGTTTTAACTTCTTTGACAATTCCAACATTGGAGGCACGCCAATACCGCCACCGATCACGATTGGATGCTTTCCTTCCAGTGGAAAGCCATTTCCCAAAGGCCCCAGAATCCTGACCTGCTCGTCTGTCTGCAACTTTGAAAATTCTTTTGTTCCTTTTCCTGCCAGCCGGTAGACCAGACGAATGGCGTTTCGATCGGTATCAATCTGACAAATGCTGATTGGTCTTGGTAAGAGGCGGCTTCCTTCCCTACAATAAAGGGATACAAACTGTCCCGCTGCCGCTTCCTTTGCAACATTGGTCGCCAGCCACATACTATAGACACCTTCTGCCAATATGGTCTGTTCTAATACGGTTGCCATTTCCTGAATCTTTGCCATAACACGTACTCCTTGTTAATTTAATGCTGACTTAATATCTGCAATCATGGCTTCAACTGCCATACGACTTGCGTCTGCAAAATTCTCTTCAGTAATGCCCTTTGCCTGATACTGTTCCTGCTTGTAGGCTGCAATGATACCACGGGAAGAATTGACGATAGCACCCAGACCATCCTTGTCAAAGAAATGTACCAAATCTGCACCCTTGCCGCCCTGTGCGCCATATCCCGGAACCAAGATATAAGACTTTGGCATCAATTCACGCAATACCTTTCCCATTTCCGGATAAGTGGCTCCCACAACAGCACCTACATAACTGTAGTCGTCACCCATACAATCGCTGCCCCATTTATCAACCATCTGTCCAACAAATTCATATAGAGGTCTCTGCTTGCCCTCATCATCCGTGATCACGCGATCCTGAAATTCTCCACTGGATGGATTGGAGGTCTTGACCAGTACAAAGATTCCCTTTTTCTCCTCTTTGCAGACTTTGACAAATGGTTCAATGCCATCGCTGCCCAGATATGGATTGACGGTCGCAAAATCCTCATCAAATGGTGTCAGCATCTTACTTCCTACGGTAACTTTTCCCAAATGCCCTGTCGCATAGGCTGCGGATGTGGAACCAATATCTCCACGTTTGACATCACCGATCACGACCAGATCCTTTTCGTGACAGTAATCTACAGTCTTTTTAAAGGCTGCAAGCCCCGGCAGTCCGAACTGTTCATACATAGCGATCTGTGGCTTTACCGCCGGGATCAGATCATAGGTTGCATCTACGATTGCCTTGTTGTATGCAAAAATGGCATCTGCCACTGCCTCTAAAGACTCGCCTTTATCTGCCACGGCTGCATCCAACAGATGCATTGGCAGATAAGAAAGCATAGGGTCTAAGCCAACAACGATCGGTGCGCCCGTCTTTTTGATTTTTTCATTTAACTTGTTAATCATATCTCTATCCTCACTCTTTTTATTCTTTTCCTATGATACCCTAGTTATCTCTGATAAACAATACGTCCATCCAAAATCGTGCCAACCACACGACCGGTCACTTTTCTTCCCTCAAACGGCATATTCTTTCCCTTGCTGGCAAATTCTACTGCATGGATCTCGTAAGTGTCCCTTGGATCAAATATCGTGATATCTGCAAGGTGTCCTACACTGATATCTCCCTTGTCAATGCCAAGGATACGCGCCGGGTTTGTACTCATTTTCTCTGCCATCCCCATAGGGCTGAGATAACCACCCTGTACCAGTTCTGTATGGGTCAGTGCCGCAGCCGTCTCCATACCTACGATGCCAAACGGTGCGCTCTTTAGATCTTTTGCCTTTTCTTCTGCCGTATGCGGTGCATGGTCGGTAGAAATGACTTCCATAATACCGTCACGCAGACCTGCCTTTAAGGCATCCACGTCCGCCTTGGTACGCAGTGGTGGGTTCATCTTATAATTGGCATCCCCTTCCACGATATCATCTTCCGTCAGTGTAAAATGATGCGGACATACTTCACCGCTGACCTTGATACCTTTTTTCTTGGCATCACGCACCAATTCTACCGATTCCTTGGTAGAGCAGTGACAAAGATGGAGTCTTGCACCAGTCTCCTCTGCCAGCATGATATCACGGGCTACGATCACATTTTCTACGGCATTGGAAATACCGGATACACCAAGTTCCTTGGACTTATTTCCCTGGTTGATGACACCGCCCTGCACCAGATTGATGTCCTCGCAATGTGCCAGTACCGGAATGTCTGCCTTTGCTACGATCTTCATGGCTTCCCGGTAAAGGCCTGAGTCCATAACGCTCTTGCCGTCCTCGGAGATCGCAGGAATACCGGCTTGTATCATGCCGGATAAGTCTGATAATTCCTTGCCCTCCATGCCTTTTGTCACAGAGCCGACCTGCAATACATGGGTCAGACCGACCTCTGCCGCCTTATCATGCACATAGTGGATGACTTCCGGGCAATCTGCAACCGGCTTGGTATTTGGCATAGCAACGATCGTGGTATATCCCCCATGTGCCGCCGCCCGCGATCCGGTCTCAATATCTTCTTTTGCAGTAAGTCCCGGGTCGCGCAGATGCACATGCAGATCAATAAAGCCCGGAAAAACATAGCAGCCGCTGGCATCGATCACCTGATCGTCCGTACCAGCCACCAGATCTTTTTGCATCTTTGTCACGCGATCTCCTTCCACATAAAGATCCATGATCTCATCCGTTCCTGTCGGCGGATTTAAAATATGTCCGTTTTTGATTAAAATTCCCATCTTTTACTCCTGTTCACAGGGACGTTCCTTTTGCCACAAGGATTGTCCCCTTTGGTCTTTTTTAAAAAGAAGGGACGAAAGGATTAGCCTTCGCCCCTCAAAATGTTATTGCTGTACCAGTGTCTCATCCACAAACTTTTGAATATTGGATGCGTTCACATATTTCTTGGTATGTTCTCCGTCTACCACAACAAGCGTCGGTGCCTGCATGACACCATACTGCTGTGTCAGTTCCACATTTTCCTCTGCGTCGATCACAACATATTCCTGATCCTTTAAGATCTCCTTTGCCATAGCACAGTTTGGACAAGTCTTTGTGGTAAAGAGATATTTCACACTATGCAAAGGCTGGATCTTGACATCATCTTCCGTGATCGTCACCAGACTCTTTGCCGGCTTTTTCAAAACAGACTTCTTGATGTCGTATAATTTTCTATTCTTGTATTCCTGAGTCTTACCCTCGTTCCAGTTCTGTACCGGACGATAGTAGCCTGTGATACGGGAATATACTTCTGCCTTGGCTCCACAATGCGGGCAGATGAAATGCTCGCCAGCGATATAACCATGCTCCTTACATACAGAATAAGTCGGAGACAAGGTATAATAAGGCAACTTGTAGTTTTCCGCAATGGTGCGAACCAGTTTTGCCGCGGACTCCCATGTGTCTAACTTTTCTCCTAGAAATGCATGGAATACGGTTCCTGAGGTGTAAAGGGTCTGCAAGTCATCCTGGATATCCAAAGCGTCAAAAATGTCAGATGTGTATTCTACCGGCAAGTGTGAACTGTTGGTATAGAAAGGTGTATCTCCTTCCTTGCCTGCCGTCTTTATATCCGGGAACTGTGCGACATCATGCTTTGCCAGACGATATGTCGTGGACTCTGCCGGTGTTGCTTCCAGATTGTAAAGATCACCATATTCTTCCTGATAATCAGACAGACGCTCACGCATATGGTTGAGGACATCCTTGGTAAACTGCTGTGTCTCCTCATGTGTCAGATCCATGCCCAGCCACTTGGCATTGAGTCCCACTTCGTTCATACCGATCAGACCGATCGTTGAGAAATGATTGTCAAAAGTGCCCAGATAACGCTTGGTATATGGATAAAGGCCCTCGTTTAAAAGTTTGGTGATGACACCACGCTTGATCTTTAAAGATCTTGCGGCAATATCCATCATATGATCCAGTCTTGCATAAAAATCTGCCTCATCCTTTGCCAGATATGCGATACGTGGCATGTTGATCGTAACAACGCCAACAGATCCGGTACTCTCGCCGGAGCCAAAGAATCCGCCGGATTTCTTGCGGAGTTCTCTCAAGTCCAGACGCAGTCTACAGCACATAGAACGCACATCGCTCGGCTCCATGTCACTGTTGATATAATTTGAAAAATATGGTGTACCATATTTTGCGGTCATTTCAAAGAGCAGTCTGTTGTTCTCAGTGTCGGACCAGTCAAAATCTCTGGTAATAGAATAAGTAGGGATCGGATACTGGAATCCACGACCGTTGGCATCGCCCTCGATCATGATCTCAAGAAATGCACGGTTGACCATATCCATTTCCTTCTTGCAGTCCTTATACTTAAAGTCCATTTCCTTGCCGCCGACGATAGCAGGTAATTCTGCAAGGTCAGCCGGAACGGTCCAGTCCAGAGTAATGTTAGAGAATGGTGCCTGTGTTCCCCAACGGCTCGGTGTATTTACTCCATAAATAAATGCTTCTATACATTTTTTCACTTCGCGGTAGGTCAGATTGTCGACCTTTACAAATGGTGCCAGATAGGTATCAAAAGAAGAAAAAGCCTGTGCTCCTGCCCATTCGTTCTGCATGATACCAAGGAAGTTTACCATCTGATTGCAAAGCACGGATAAATGTGCTGCAGGAGCAGATGTGATCTTGCCGGAAATACCGCCCAGCCCTTCCTGGATCAACTGCTTCAAAGACCAGCCTGCACAATAACCAGTCAGCATAGACAGATCATGGATATGGATATCCGCCTTGCGGTGTGCCTCTGCAATCTCATCATCATAGATCTCGGAAAGCCAGTAGTTTGCTGTCACAGCGCCGGAGTTGCTTAAGATCAGGCCTCCTACAGAATACGTAACGGTAGAGTTTTCCTTTACACGCCAGTCTTCCACCTTTACATAACTATTGATAACGTCCTTGTAGTCTAAGATCGTAGACTTCATATTACGCATCTTTTCACGCTGCTTACGATACAGGATATATGCCTTGGCAACTTCGGTATAACCGGTCTGTTCCAAAACGGTCTCAACACTGTCCTGAATCGCCTCTACCGATACCTTTCCGTCCTTGATCTTATCCTGAAAATGCGCAGATACGCGCAAAGCCAATAAACCAATGATATCATCATTATAAGACATCTGTGTCGCATCAAATGCCTTGGCGATCGCATCATTGATCTTCCCCAAGTTGAACTCTGTTACTTGTCCATCCCTTTTCACAACTTCAAACATTTCCTAATCCACCTTTCAAAATCCCTTGGTTCTCCAAACTCCATACATGTAAGCGACATGTTTCTCGTTCAAACGCCATTTATGTACAAATTTTATCAAAATATGGTGCATGGGTCAATATCATTTCACTATATATAGTATTTTCGTCATTTTGACGAATTTTATCTAGTTTGTAGAAAAGTCTGCTCTCTTAAGGCTGCCTGATCTGTCGGATATTTTGCCAGATATTCTGTCATCTTCTCCTTGGCACTGTTAAAATCGCCTGTGTACTCCAATGCTACGATCTGACCCTTTAGCAGGTCCTGCATCGCCGTATCATCTTCTTTTTTTATGCCTTCCTGATAATACTCCAATGCCTTGTCATAATTGCCCGCCTTGATCTCCATATTGCCAAGAAGTGCCAGTGCCTCTGCCGAAGGCTTTTCCTCCTTGACATACTCTGCTAAAAGTTTGGATGCGCTGTCGCTGTCCCCGGATGCCTCATAAGTCTCTGCCAGATAGACCTTTGCGTCTGCCGCCTTCTTCTCTACTGCCGTCTGCAAATATTCGATTGCCTGCTTATAGTCGCCCTGTTCCAGATAAATCCGTCCCTTTCCCAGATAGTCGTCGCCACTTTTTCCTTCCAGAGCCAGTGCCTCATCCAAGAAATTATTGCCCTCATCCTCCAACTCTGAGGCTTTCAGATTCTGGCTGATCAAAATATATAATTCGTAATTGTTGCCGGCACGCTTGACCGCTTCTTCATAGTCTTTGATCCCCTTTTCCTTCTCGCCCTCGTTCAGATAAACACTGCCTCGTAAAAAGCAGGGACGGTAATCCGTTTCATCATAATCTACGATCGAGTCATAGACAGCTACGGCTTCTTTGAGATTACCCTGCGCATACTCTGCTGCCGCCTTATAAAAACAGATATCCACGACATTTGCATCTACTTTGGCGCCGGATAACTGCAATGCCGCATCAAAGGATTCTACCGCCGTCTTGTAGTCTGCCGACTGCATGGCAGTAATGCCTGCCGCTTTCTTTTCTTCCATCTGCTGTGTCGTCTTGCTGCCACATGCACTAAAAAGCCCCAGACAAAAGATCAGACTAAGACCGGCACATGTCAAACGTTTTATAATATTTTTGCTTTCTTTACACATTTTAAGAACTTCCTTCTATCTTGCATTTTCTTCGTATTTTTTATCATACCAAAACTAAGTTTTTTTGTATAGAATGGTTCACATTTTATTTGCATTCGCATAGGCTATTAAAAACATATGCAAAGGTTTTCTCATGTCAAAGACCATCATTATAGATCCGGGCCATGGCGGTTTCGACCCCGGTGCCGTCTATGAAAACAGAAAAGAAAAAGATGACAACTTGAGATTAGCCCTGGCAGTAGGTCAGGAATTACAAAACGCAGGATATCAGATCATCTACACACGCACAGACGATCGTTACGATTCACCTTACGACAAAGCGCAGATCGCGAACTCTGCGGGTGGGGATCTGTTTCTATCCTTCCATCGTAATTTTGCAGAAACTCCAGATCTCTATCAGGGTGTGCAAGCCCTTGTATATGATAAAAATCCACTGGCACTCCGCGTTGCCAAAAATGTCAATGAGAACTTGGAGGAAATCGGTTTTAAAAATCTGGGCATCGAATCCCGCAAGGAACTCGTTGTGCTCCGACGGACTTCCATGCCGGCAGTTCTCTTAGAGGTTGGCTTTATCAATTCCAGAGAGGACAACCGACTTTTCGACGAGAACTTTGATACCATTGCCCGCGCTATCGCAGATGGTGTGATGGCTGCTCTGCCACTGCGGACGACACATACCCCGACGTCTTCGACTGGGCAGACTCCACCTATGCCTCAGACTGCTTTTGGTGCTCCTCAAACGCCTTCCGACAAAACAGATCAAATGAGCGCAGATGCGCAAAATTCCCCTATGGAGGCAAGCTCTGCATCGGTGGAAAAAATACAGCCGCTTTCACCGGAAGCAAACGTTCCCGATCCTGTGGCTGATATGCGCCGACAGCTTGCCAATGCGCCCTGTGAACCACGGCCCATGCCGGAAGAAAAACCCCTGCCTCGTATGTGGTATTATGTGCAAGTTGGTCTTTTCCGCTATCCGGAGAATGCAGTCTACCTGATGGAACAATTAAGGGGGCAAGGATATGCCACAGTCTGGAAACGCATAGGGGGACTGATCGCCATCTGGGTCGGACCTGTCGATACACTGGACGAAGCCGTTGCCCTGCAAAGAGATCTGCAAAATGATGGTTACGAGACATTGATCGTCACCGATGACTATATCGGGAAGTAACAAGAAATGCCAGAACCTGTTTTTATCCGGTTCTGGCATTGCTTTTCTCACTTTATATTTTCTATGCTTCTTCTGCTTTTTCCTCGTCCGACTTTGGCAGTTTGATATGCACTTTGGTGATACGCTTTTTATCCACGCCCTCTACCCGAAGCATCACGCCATCCCCGGTCACATAGACTTCTCCTTTTTGCGGAAAGTGATCGAAAAGCCCGGTTAGATATCCACCGATGGTGTCATAATCTTCTGAAGTAAAGGCAAGATGCAATTCGTCACATAGATCTTCCAGATTCATAGAACCAAGGACATCATACTCCCTGTCGCTAATCTGGATGAGATCGTCCTCTTCATTTCCGTCAAATTCGTCACGGATCTCTCCCACCAGTTCTTCCAAGAGGTCTTCCAGCGTCACAAGTCCTGCCACTGCGCCGTATTCATCCAGCACGATAGCAAGGCTTAGGCGTTCCCTTCGCATCTCCTCGAACAATTCCGAGGTATTCTTCTGTTCATAAGTAAAATACACTTTTCGCAGATAGTCCCGGATAGAAAAATCCTCTCCGCGCGATGCCAAGATCATATCCTTCATATTGATCAGACCGATGATATTGTCCGTGTCTCCCTCATAGACCGGCAGACGCGTAAACATATCCTCTTTAAAAGTCTCCACTAATTTATCATAAGACCAGTTCACATTGACCATAGTCATATCAATACGGGGTATCATGATCTCCTTGGCGGTGGCATCCGTAAAATCAAAGATGTTATGGATATATTCTCGTTCTTCTCCTTCGATCTCGCCACTCTCATGGCTGGCATCTACCATGATGCGCAATTCTTCCTCGGTAATGGCTCCCTCATTCTGGTTTGGATCTACGCGCAACAGACGTAAAAATACCAAAGATAACTTGTTGACCAAGAAGATTACCGGTGTCAAAATCACCATTAAGCCCCAGATGATCTTTGCGTAAGACAAAGATATCTTGGTCGCGTTGAGTGTTGCTAGTGTCTTCGGCGAGATTTCACCAAAGATCAGAATCAGCAGGGTCAAAAGCCCTGTTGCTACCCCCGCGCCCACACTGCCCAACAAGCGTATGGCAAGTGTCGTTGCCAGTGATGATGCTGACAAGTTGACGACATTATTGCCGATCAGGATCGCCGACAGCATCTTTGCCGAATCATCTGTTACCTTGAGCACGCATTGTGCCCTCTTATCGCCCTCTTCTGCCATAGATTTCATTTTGATCTTATTGACGGTTGTCAGCGCTGTTTCCGCAGAAGAAAAGAACGCGGATAAAAATAAGAGAACAACCAAGATCACTAACTGAAGTATCGAGACGGTATCCAAAAAAACATCACTCCTTTTTCTTAATATAATAATATCTCGTTATTTCATTTTATTATATAATTTTTCTTTTAGAAATCAAGCAATCCAAAGGATATTCCTCTGATTTTCACTTTACAGACGACAGATCATAGGTGAAAACCGCCCTTTCGTTCTCCAGATTGGAAAAAGTCTGCAAGATCTTTTCTTTACAGGCAGGATCGGCATACCAAAGTGACTCCTCCATCAGCCCGCCTGCTTCTTCTGTCTTCTTATTATAATAAGTCTGATTGATCCCTCTTAGGACAAGGGCATTGTTATCCTGATACTGGCCCTGATAAATACCGCTTTCAGTGATGCCGATCTTGACCAGACGCTCTGTCGCATTCCCGGCACCATCCACTGCCCGGTAGCGCGCCGTCACATAACCTTTCTCCCCCAAAGAAAGCAGAGTCACCGCATCTGGCAGTTCCACATCCAGCGCCAGATTTTCTCCATCCTCGGCATCACTCGCCTTTGCGCTTCTTAAAACTTCCTGTTTTGTCACCATGCCTTCCTTTACCTGTTCCTTTGACCAGTAACGGTTTTTAGCAAAAATCTCCGGCGGTCTGTCCCAGATACTGTAAAAGATCAGGGGTTCTAATCTGCCATTAGCATCTACTTTTTCTGTCCCACTTTCCAAAACCTGCATGCCCCAAGCATTTAAGTCTACTGCACTGCCGACAGCAAGCACATCCGCATCCTTATAAATGGCATCCTCTCGCGTTGCCCAGCCCATGTGGGCATAGGTCTTTCTTTCCAAGACTTCCTCGGCAAAATTTTCATCCCATACCTTACTTTCTTCTATGCGCGCAAACGTATTTTCCGGTAAAGAGAAAATCTTTTTACAACTGCTGATCCGATAATCCTCCCCGACAGTCTGACCGTTTCCACATATGAGAACATCCACTATCACATCATAGTTTGCGTAGAAACAATAATCCTGCGTGCATGCCTCCGCAGGAAAGGTCTTATCCTGTCCGATCTGCCAAAATTCCTCTGCTGTCTTGGTAGTCTGACTCCACCCGGTCTGCTCCAGAGAAGCAAAGGCTCTCCCATCATAATAGACCACTAAGGCAGGTGCACTTATGGTCTGTGCTTCTTTCCAGTACAGGATCTTCTGCTCCGGCAGTGAAAACGTCACATGAGGATTGTCCAGATTTCCTGCAAAAGCCACCGTGTATGCTTCGGATACAATAACCTGTCCGGCAGGCGCATTGCTACCTGTGCCCGTCCGCAGGATGGCAGATCGGTATTGCCCCTGCCCCGCCTTCCATGTACTTGTATGCGTATTTACCAGAGCAAATTTTTCTTTCATCTGATCCACTATGTTCTGGGTCGTATCATAATCGCAGGATAAAACAAGTCGTCCCGGATCCGGTCTTTCTTCTTCCAGCGTCAATGGGATCTTTGAAAGACTGTCTGCTAAGGCACCGGACAGTCTTAGGATCCTGTCCTGTGCCAGCCATATTCCCTTGCCGCAGATGGTAGTTTCTCCGGATAAAAGATATTCCCCTTTTTGCAAAATATCATACGAGATGTTTCTCTCTATCCTGCCGTCTTTTTGCGTGCAGTATGCCCCATCCACATTATCGATCCCCGTCCCGTTATCATAGATGGCACAGGTAGTCAGGGAAAGATTTCCGCTATTGCAGACGGCGGTCGTATTCTTGTATAGACTGCTTTTTTCTATCTCCCCAGTCGGACGATTGAAAAAGCCATGCACCAGCCCATGTGTATTGCCATAAAGTTCGCAGGCATCCAGAAGATAGGTAGATTTTGCCTCATTTGCCGTAGCCAGAACACCGGACGGACTGTTTCTGATCTGACACTGACGGATCTCGATGCGGTTGGCAGCATTAAGCCAAAGTCCGCAATTGGCCCCCTGCATACAGCATCCTTTGGCACTGCCACTCGCCTGCCCCATATAAGCGATGCCCGCACCGCCATAGAGCCATTTGCTACCATCATACCGTGGCGCATCTGCAGAACAGTCTGTCAGATACATTCCGCCATCCGTGACCATAAATCCCCATGATGAGTCATAAGCCTGACAATTATCGCAGATCAGCGTTGCCCCTCTGCCATCCGTATTCCTTGCAAAAAATGCTGCGCCATCACAGTTATACGCCCGACAGTTGTTAAAGACACCGATTGCCGGAAAGCCAGAGCCATTCTCAGATACGATATTAAAGCCGGTGCCGCCGCCCAGATGGTCTACCCCAATATAGCCATAATTCCAGTTATTGCAGATAGTCGTATCACTGCCATACCAGGTTGCATTGATACAATCCACGGCAGAAGAACCACCCTCCGCTGCTGCACCATTATTTCTGTGGTTGTTTCCATTAAGCGTCAGATTGCCCTCTGTGATCAGGGTGGCGCCATTCTGCACCGTGATCATAGGCCCCGGCTGTGACAGGTAATTGACCATCTGGTGTCCGTTGCCGTTGATGGTAAAGCAGGCACCGTCTGTGATCAGCCAGCGTTCTGTCATTGGAATATCCTCCAGGAGGACAAATTTTGTCGCCCCATTTAACCATGCACCCAAGACAAAGTCCGTCCAAGAAGAACACATCCAGTAGTCATAGAACCATCCACCGCCATAGGTTGCGACCATAACACCCTGTTCTGATATACTGTATTCTGCCGTGCTTTCCTCTACGGTAGCTGCTTGCGGCTCTATATCTGCATGTGGTGCCTCGCTTTCTGAGGTTTGCAGTTCTATGTCCGCGTACGGTTCCTTGCTTGCTGCGTCTTCCATCTCCTTACTCTCCGCCCGAGCCGGTAGAACATCCCCACAACTGGATATAACCGTTAGCACCAGCAAGAACATAGCACAGATTCTTTTCCCTTGTTTACGTTTTCCCTGTTTTTCTCGCACTCTTCTTCTCATAACTCCTCCCCATTCTTTTATGAATTTTATTTACTCAAAACACGCATAATAGGTCTGCGTTTCTTTTACCTGTGAAGGGAACCCTTCTCCGCTCCACCGGTCTGCCTGTCTAGACCAGCCTAAAAACTTTCGTCCCTCGACCGTTGGGGTCTGCGGCAGGATAAAGTCTGCACCATCCTCTACTTGATATGCCTGCCATAGTCTGTCATCCACATAAAAACGCACCTCACGATCTTCTTTTTCCACCTTTTGGTCCCACACAACAGTCTTTGTCACGCGACAGGTTCCCTCTTTTCCATTGGGATGTCGATATATCTCGGTCACTCCCACAGATAGCAGACCATTTTTGCTATCCACGCCGTAGATCTCCACCTTACAATCCCCTGTGATTCCAAGCCCTTGCATTTTGTCTTTTAGTTTCTGGCAAAAAGCATCAGCCCATACTTTATCATCTGTCAGAATTTCTGCCTGCTCCCACTGCTCTTCCATAGTTTGATCCAATGCCAGTCCGACAGCCTCCTCCAAAGACTTTTCATGGTCTGTTCTTCCTTCGATGGTCAAAAACATGAGCACGGAAAGAAACAGGATCGCCGCAGAAACGATACCATACACGATATATTTCATCCTTGTCCTCCTTCTTCCACACGCAGATAAATCCAACCCTTCTGACTTGCCCCATGAGCATCCCAAAGCATGACTTTTGCCCGATAGATGCCACTATGCCCAAAACAATACGTTTCTTTTCCCGCTGCATCCTCCTGCGCTTTTACAACTCCCCTGTTATCGGTATCCTCGATCCAAAAGATGACAAGAGATGCCTCCTTTCCTTTTGCATCCCTTGCTACAATCATGTCCTTTGCCGGATAGACTTGCCCGACAAAAAGCGTCTGCGTAGTCACTGTCGGCACCGACGTTTCTTTTGCACTCTGCACAGCACGATCCGAAGCCTGCATCCCAAAATTCTCCTGCCCCATCTGCTCTTTCATCTGCATTCCCAATGTCTGCGTCAATCCCTTATTTCCCGCAAATGACAGGCAAAAGAATAAGGTCAGCAAAGCACCTGCAACCGACATGACAAGCAAAGTCCTGCCATAGTTTCTTATAATTTCTGTCATATTCTCCCCTTATCAGAACATCTGTTCCAGCGCTAGTGCCAGCCCCATGACAAAAGGACTTTTTACCTGTTGCCAGAACAAGATCCCCAACATGACGGTCGTAACGACCGCCAGCAACATTTCCCCATAAGTATCCATAATCTCTTTCATCATACTTCTCCTCTCTCTACATACAAAACGCCTGTATTGCCAAAAGAAAGAGTCCGCAAATACTGCCGCCGATGACACTGTAAAAAAGTGCCATCCCATAATCCCGCATAATTTCCTGCATATGCTTCCTCCTTTACCATAAATCCACTGCTATCCGTCTGGTATTTTCCAAGCCAAAAAAGGAAATCCCATAGTCATAGGTCAACACCATACTTCCGTAGGCTGCCTGCTTGCTCTCCCCAGGCCGATAGACGTCCACATTAAGGTCATAGCCCATTTCCTTTGCATCCTCCTGACAAGTCTCGATCACATCTTTTGCAAAATGTGCTGCCTCAATCCTTTCGGCACTAGCAGTCAGAAAGACATTTGCATTTCGCGCAGATACCGATGTCGCTGTAATGCCGACCCCCGTAACCGTCAAAAGCATGAGGCAGAAAATACCGATAAATGATTTTATAATGACTTCCATAAACCTCCCCTTTCCTACATCTGCAATACGCTGCTTGTCATCATGACATAAAAAAGCATGACCATATCCACTAACATCTTTGCTCCCCCGGTCAACTGCGGTGCTAAAAATAAGGCATAGAGTCCACCCAGGGCATCCTCGTTTTTCATCTTCTGCGCCTGATCGAAAAGTAGTTGATTTCTACGGATAATATCACTGATCTGACTGGACGCATTGCCCCCGGTGCCCTCCGACAGCGAATAAAGCATCTTCATAGAGGACTGTACTTCCGGCAAGTCATAGGTCTGCAAAAATGCTAGATATGGTTCCATGTCTGTCGGTTTCTGCTGCAGATCCTGTATCAGTTGACGCAGTTCCGGCTTTAAGAACAAGGGCGCTTCCTCATAGGATTCCATGATCGCCACCTGCACATTTTCACTCTGCAAGAGCAAAGACACTTCCAGTAGCCATTGTGGAAAGACCTTTTGCAGTGCGCGCATCACCTTTCTTTTTGCAATGCCATAGCCAAGTTCTCTTTTACCTGCCTGATCGCTTCGTTTGACTTTTTCATACTGACGGAGTATTTCCTTCTCATCACAGACCTTATCCATACTGCCACTTACCAGTTTCTTATCCGCCACATAAAAGATCCATAGATCGATCAATAAGGTGGCCAGGGTTGTGACCTTGACCAGGGCATAATCAGAGATTGCCATAGAAATGCCATTTGCCACATAGACAAAGGCAGAACACAAGAGCAAGGATACAAGGACAGAGACCAAGATCTGCGTCCGCTTTCTTTTTTTCTCCTTTAAAAGTTCATATTCCCGGTCTGCCCACATGCGTCTGGCATCCAACATCAGTAAGATAGCATCCCCATATTCTCCCCCGTTTTGTTCTACCTGCAAGGCAAAACGGTGCATGGTCGCCATCTGCTGCAGGGGATATTCTTGTTCAATAGTTGAAAGTGCCTTAGCCTCCACCTGATTTTCCCCATAGGTCTTTTCAATATAGGCGATTGCATCTGCGATACAGGTATGCATTCTGCCCTTTGCAAAGAGTTTTTCTACATCCTTTAAGGTCACCAGGACTTTTCCCGATTTTTGGAAAGAGTACAAAAACTGCTCCATATAGGTATTTGCTTCCACAAACTGCAACTGCCCATAGCGGTTGCGATAGAGATTGCGCAGAAAAAAGGGAAACAGAAAGGCACACCAGCCGCACAAAAGGACAAGATAGATTCCATCCAGGTGAAAATACCGCCCCAACAAAATGGCAAATGCCACCACAGCACCATACATCCCCAGACTTTTTTTCCAAGAAAAAACATAGCCATATTTATACAATTCATCCCATAGCAACTTTCGCTTCATAATACGTTCCCTTCCTCTCTCCCCATGCATCGGAAATCACCTTTCCGTCTTCTACAACAATCCGCACCTGATTTTTTCCATCCTCTCTGGAAAAAAAGCAGACCTGATCAATAAATCTGCTGATCTGATAACGACCCATGCTATCTTCCCAGCCGCGCCTGCGAACCAGAATTCCGACATCAATAAAGGAATAAATATCATTTTCCATGCGTCCGGCATCCCGCTCATTGCCCGCCATATTTAACATACGATCCGGTATCTTCCTCACATCCGATGTGTGCAGGGTCGTCATGCCATGTACCCCTGTACTCAGACATTCCATCAGATAAACCACTTCCTTCGACCTGGTTTCCGAGAGCATGATCCACTTGGGATTCAGGCGCAGACAAGCCTTGATTGCCTGCGTGTAGTCCATCTGTCGGTTGATCCGCAACTCCAGACAATCATGCCCGGGGTGCATACTGGGATAATGCCATTCCGTTGTATCCTCGATCGTAATCACGCGCTCGTCCTCCGGGATATAACCGGATAGAAATTTACAGAGTTCCGTTTTTCCCGCTCCCGGTTCACCTACCACTACGATGTTTTTGTGTTCTGCCACACAGGACAAAAGCAGGTCTAAGACTTCCTCCTTGCAATAGCCTTCTGCGACCATCTGTCTGGCATGTAGCCGCACATAAGGCAAGGACTTGCGGATGCAGATGCTACGCCCGGTCAGGCACACCGACTCATGTACAATGGTGATGCGCAGACTTGCCGTCTCTGCCTCCAAGACCGGATTTTGCCGGTTGAATGCCTTGCTCACACCATTTGCCACGCGTCCGGTAAACTGATCCACAAAATCCTGACTTAAGATCAGATCCTTGCATACATGACGACAATTATCACTGTCTGTGATCCAGACCTCTCTGCCGTTATAGTCCACATCCGTCACATCATCATCGATAATATAGGGATACAGCGGTCCGAAAAAATCTCCACTTTTATCCAATGCGATCATCCGTTCACTCATGTCCTCCCCCCTACAGCGCATTTTTCGTGAAGAAATACGTCAGTAACTGGGAAAAAGCCCCTCCAACAATACTGTTTTGATCCTTACCGATCAGAGTCGAAACCAAGATCAACATTGCTCCGATCACAACCACGGTGATCATAGCTGGTCCATATTCTTTAATAATATCCTGCATATTCTTTCATCCTCTCATTTTTGCATAAAAGGACATAAAGCATACCCTAAACGGAATAAGCCGGCGATACGCCGTCGAAAAAAGATGCCATCTCATAAGATGGTGAGATTGATATTAACAAGTCTTTTTCTTTTTGGCAAGACCTTTTTGAATTATTTCAAAAGTCTGACAAAAGCCAATATTATTTTTCCTTTACTCCATCCCTCATATGCCCTATAATATATTGCATATTTCGTTGTTGCTATCGGCAGCGACAATTTTTAGAAAGAAGAGGTATTTCATATGGCACAGAATCCTATCGTAACCATAGAAATGGAAAATGGCGACATCATGAAAGCAGAATTATATCCTGATGTTGCACCAAACACAGTCAACAACTTTATCTCCTTAGTAAACAAGGGCTACTATGATGGTATTATCTTCCATCGTGTGATCCGCGGCTTTATGTTACAGGGCGGCGATCCAACCGGCACAGGTACCGGCGGTCCTGGCTATTCCATCGCCGGAGAATTTTCTCACAATGGTTTCCAGAATGACCTCAAGCATACACCAGGTGTCCTTTCCATGGCACGCACCATGATCCCGGATTCCGCTGGCAGCCAGTTCTTTATCATGCACCAGACCAGCCCACACTTAGACGGCGAGTACGCTGCCTTTGGTCAGATCATCGAGGGCATGGATGTTGTCAACAAGATTGCCGAGACCGCAACCGATTACTCTGATCGTCCTTTAGAGGAGCAGAAAATGAAAAAAGTGACCGTCGAGACTTTCGGCGTAGATTATCCGGAACCGGAAAAATGCTAATAGACTAATAAAAAGACAGATGTACAGGCGCTTATCTTTGCACCAAGTCATCTGTCTTTTTTTCATTCTTTATTTGTCATCATCCATAAATACCGAGAAAGATGTTTTGCCTAACACATCATTGACAAAGCCTTCGGTATCGTCTCGTACCTCTTTCCAGTCGAGGGCTTCCAGATTGTGAATATAGTCCGCCTGATCGCCAAAAAGATCCGGCAGTCCTTCGGTCACCTTTCGCATCTGCCCTTTAAAATAGCCTTTTGCCAGAGTATCATTGTCACAGCTCATGACCATGTTGGTAGCCTTCAGACTAAATCCGTCCTCTGCCTCCTGCCATGTGATATTGGCTGTCATCTTATACTGTTTGCCGGTATTGGCATAGTAGGTCATTTCCGCGTCGATCCAATGGGAATATTTTGGATTGCGCACCATCTTCATTTCTACGCGCTCGTCATCCGGCAGTTCATAATACATATAGGCAGTGCCGACATCCTCACCGTCAACGACCATAGATGCACCATCTAAGACATCCGACATGTCCACAGAAAGCCTGCGCAAATGGTTATGCTTGGTCAGATACATGGAACAGACCACGTCATAATCCGGGGCATCCATGCCTAAAAGATCCCAGATAAACTGTCCACATCCCTGCGGAATGGTGATCACAAACTCCTCACTGACCGTGCCATCTTCATCTTCGATGGTCTTACCCGTCTGATCGATGGAAATCTGCTTGGTCAGGTCTGCAATCTCCTGCATATGATCCTTGAACCATGTTTTATCGATATCGGAGGTCAGATCCGGCATTTTCAAAAAGAGATCCTGCCCTGTCGGGAAGGCATACCCTATGTCATCCCCCAAAAGCGGTGCTTCCATATAGACCGTCTGATCCTCCGCGTAAAAATCCAACTCGCCAATATCGATCCACAAAAGGTCCATATCCATATTGGCAGAAATACGCTTTTGTGCAAAAGACCGCTTGGCATCCACATCAAAATAAATGGAGGATTTTACCTGCTGCATACCGGAAAGCCCTACTTTACCATTCAGTTCGGTATCCCCATTTCCATAGTCACGGCACATTTCCATAATGTCAATATCGTGCAAAAGATAGCCCGGATTTTTCAGTGTGACTTCCATAAAATAAATGGAGGATAAAAGTAAGCGGGAACTTGGTTGCTGCGCCCAAGTATAAAATGCCCCACCGGCGACCACGATAAGTGCTGCCAAAATCCCTAATATGATCTTGCCTCTTTTTTTCATAGGCCTTCCCTACCTTGTCTTAAATAAATGGATTATAAAATCTGTTTCCATCATGATATGTAACCACAAGTGCTATGACCATAAAGACCAGGGTTACGATCATGACCGCATAGTCTGCTTTTGCAAGTTTACGTCCCATATACCAGGTACGTTTTTTGTGTTTTCCATAGCCGCGCAACTCCATGGCATTACTAACCGTATCAATACGATCCATACTCGTAAATACCAATGGGAAAATAATCGCTGTCACACTCTTGATACGATCCATCAGTTTCGCTTTCCCTGACATCTCAATACCACGTGCTTCCTGCGCGTTTTTAATCTTATGGTAATCGTCCTGCACATCCGGAATATAACGGAGGGCAAGTGAGATTGCATATCCAATATTATAACTTATACCAAGTTGATTTAAAGATGCCGCAAGTTCTGATGGATTTGTCGTAATGATAAACATAAAAACTGACGGTACAATTGTAAAATACTTGATTACCACATTCAGTTCATAAAAAAGTTGCTCCTTGGTAATCACCCATCTGCCACCAAAGTCATAAAGGATATGCTCCGTGCCATAAATCTGTGCGCCCTGATATGGTGCAAAAATAAAAATAGCAAAAACGTTAATCAGCATAAATACCATAATCACTTTAAAGACAGAGCCAATCTGTTTCCAGCTGGTCTTGGAAAGTTTAAATAGAATCAGGCTAATCACAAGCATGGTTGCAAGCACTCTGGTATCATAGGTCAGCATACAGGTAATCGTCCAGGCAAGGAAAAAGATCATCTTTGTCACACCGCAAAGTTGTTCCATCCATGTGCCTTTTTCTTCATAGCTAAGTAATTTTGCCATTAGCGCACCGTCCTTTCGTAGTTGATAAAACATTCAACAAACTCAGAAGGTGCCAAAATGCCGCATTTTTCCGCCATATCATAAAGTGATGTCTGCTTCAGATATGCGCGGTCTGAAATCTCACGATTCGTTAAAATGTTTGCCGGTGTATCATCTGAAATCATATGACCGTCTGCAATAACAATCGCACGATCTGTATATTCTAACATCAGGTGCATATCATGTGTAATCATGATAATTGTCGTACCATACTCTTCATTGACACGTTTCAAAAATTCCATAATCTCCGTATAATGATGATAGTCCTGTCCCGCTGTCGGTTCATCTAAAATCATAATTTCCGGATTCATGACAAGAATAGACGCAATGGAAACACGTTTTTTCTGTCCAAAACTGAGTGCAGAAATCGGCCAGTTACGGAATGGATATAATCCGCAAATCTTTAACGTCTCATACACACGTTCTTTAATTTCTTCTTCCGGAACACCACGAACCGTCAAACCTAACGCTACTTCTTCATAAATCATAGCCTTAGAAATCATCTGGTTTGGATTTTGCATCACAAGCCCAATGCGCTCTCCACGCTCCTTAATGGAAAGTGGCGAAATATCCTGCCCATCCAGTAAAATCCGTCCCTCACTCGGCTCATAGAATCCACAAATCAAGTTGGAAAGCGTCGTTTTTCCAGCACCATTTTTACCAACGATACTAAGCATTTCTCCTTTTTGCACTGAAAAATTAATATCATGCAAAATAGGATGCTTATCATCATATGCAAAACTCAGATGCTCTACTGCGAGCACCTGCTCTTTTCTTTTTTCTTTCAAAGGATGTGCTGCACTTGCAAACCAATCCTGTACTTTTGCCTGATATGGTGCAAAATCCATCGTCTCCACATGCGCCGGGCGATCTTTTGCAGCAATCTCACAGCCTGCATGCTTCAGCGCTGTCACATAAAGTGGTTCTCGAATTCCCTGCTGCTTTAAAATATCACTGGAAAGCAGCTCATCCGGGGTCATATCTGCCACAATCGTGCCATCACCAACAACCACGATACGATCTACGTCTTTGTACAGTGCATCTTCCAAACGGTGTTCAATGATTAAGATGGTCTTATTCTGTTCTTTTTGGATGGAATCAATCAATGCAATAGCACGCTTTCCCGTTGCTGGATCCAAATTGGCAAGTGGCTCGTCAAAAAGCAGAATATCCACGTCATCAATCATGACGCCTGCCATGGACACACGTTGCTTCTGTCCACCTGACAACTCTCCCGGTGCATGATGAAGTAAATTCTTCACATCCACAATTTCAGCTATGGCATCTACACGTTTGCGCATCTTTTCTTCTTCCATACAGTCATTTTCCAGGACAAAAGCGATATCTTCTGCCACAGTCAGACCGATAAACTGTCCGTCGGTATCCTGCAATACCGTACCGACCGTTTTGGAAAGACCAAAAATGCCCAAATCCTCTGGTTTTTTTCCTCCAATATATAATTCACCGGTACTATCTCCTGCATATGAAAAAGGAACCAGTCCGTTGATGCAGTTAGCAAGTGTTGACTTTCCTGATCCGGATGGTCCTATGATGAGAATTTTTTCTCCGGGATAGACGGTAAGGTCAATATCCCGGAGTGTTGGTTCTACCTGTGAATTGTACTTAAACGAATAATTTTTAAACTCGATAATAGGTTCCACAATCACATTTCCTTTAAATAATTAGTCTTCTTTTGTAAGGCTTGATGACTTCGCGCCAATCTTAGTATAACCCATGCCAAGCAGAGTTCCAAGAATTGCTGTAATAATAATATTTGCTACAAATGCACATGCACCCTGTGCAAATACCTTATCGGTAGGCTCTGAATAGATGACGATGTCCAGTACCGGAGCAACCAGAATCCATGCAATCGCATTTGTTACAATCTGTACTATATTAAAAAGTACAATTGCTTTACGACCAAATCCGCCTTCTTTGATCTGATACTTCTTAGCGAAAAGACCAACACCGATACCAATCACAGCTTCCGGAATAACCCAGCTCCACCAGATACTTCCATAAAACATAGCATCGCCAAGTGCATGACCAAGAATACCTACAATACCACCAACAACCGGTCCAAATACTGCTGCTAAGAATGCAAGGACTGCTGCTCTTGGCTGTAAGGAAGTGTTAGGAATAAATCCCAATGGAATCTGCACCTCTGTAAGCACGATAAAAAGTGCTGTACCGATTGCTGTTGCAACGACTTCTTTAATACCAAACTTTTTCATTGTTTTTTCCTCCTTGTTTGTATAATACTGCCTTATTATATGTTATCTTGACATTTTTCTCAATGTCCTTTTATACAAAAAACGCCCAAAATCCGCATGATTTTTGGCATTTTATGTGGTTCTTTCGTGTTTCATAGTAAAATGATAGGTTTTTGTGGGTATCTGGCTTGTTTTCTTGGCTTCATACCCATAAAAAGAGGTCGCAGGGAAATGATTTCTTAAATCCCTGTGACCTCTTTTTCACTTTTCAATCATTAGCCAGCCGATGACAAGCCATTCATTTTTTCTAATCTGGTAATACGCTCCGAATGATCGGATACAACCGACTTTAAAACATCTGTATCTGTTTTCATCTGCTCGTGGCTCTCGATAGATATTTCGTACTTTCTGTACTCTGTATTGACAACCTTGCACAGATCTTTCAGACTCGGCACAACATAATTCTCAAGAAGCAACTCGACATTCGTCATACGCTCCTTTAAGCCTTGTGTTTCCGTTTTGAGTCCTTGCATCTCTGACTTTAAGCCTTGTGTTTCCGTCTTGAGTCCTTGCATCTCTGACTTTAAACTTTGCGTTTCTGTCTTGAGCCCTTGCATCTCTGACTTTAAACTTTGTGTCTCTGCCTTTTGCTCTGCCATGTCTGCCTTGAGCCCCTGCATCTCTGACTTTAAGCCTTGTGTTTCCGTCTTGAGCCCTTGCATCTCTGCCTTTTGCTCTGCCATGTCTGCCTTGAGTCCTGATACATCCTGCTTTAATCCGGAGATATCAGCCTTGATTGGATTCAACTTTTCATCTAGTTTCTGATCCAACTTCTGATCCAGTTTTTCATCCAACTTTTTGTCTAACTTCTCATCCAGCATATCTGACATGACCCTAGTCATGGCGACCAGCAATTCTTCATTTGTCATAACTCTGCCCCCTTTCCTGCAAATTCCCCCTGATAAATAATATCAGTTGATATGCTACTGATTGTACTCTCCTCTATCAGAAATTACAAGAACTATTTTTCATAAATGACACAATGCATGTTTCTTCTTATAAATCCCAATCCGCCTGTCTGGTGTGTAAAAGTTCATGCGACTTATGCGATAACGGCTGATCCAAGAATTTATCGTAAATCTGGACGATCGCTGGATTTTCATGTGAGAAACGCAACTGGCTTCCTTTATCCAGCGCATACAACTTCTGTCCACGCTGGCATGCCAATTCCAAGCCATCATGGATCGGCTGTCCACCGCCTCCGGCACATCCACCCGGACAAGCCATCACTTCTACAAAATCATAAGAGACTTCGCCTCTGCTGATGCGCTCCATCAGATTTCTGGCATTCCCCAGTCCACTGACTACTGCTGCATGTACCGGCGTACCGGCAATATCCGCAGTCACTTCCCGAATGCCATCTTCTCCACGCACGATAGCAAAATCATCTGCTCCCGGATTCTTCCCGGTCACAAAATAATATGCACTGCGAAGCGCTGCCTCCATAACGCCACCGGTCGCTCCAAAGATCACACCCGCTCCGCTACCAATGCCAAGCGGTTCGTCAAATGCATCTTCTTCCAAGGTATCGATGTTGATCTGCGCTGCACGCAGCATACGAATAAATTCTCTGGTCGTCAGTGCCACATCCACGTCACGATCTGCTCCACTGTCATTTACCTGCGGTACTGCGCACTCATACTTTTTGGCAGTACAAGGCATAATGGAAACGCAGGTGATCTTATCCGGTGTCACGCCCAAGATATCTGCATAATAGGTTTTGGCAACGGCTCCAAACATCTGCTGTGGTGATTTCGCCGTTGATAAATGATCTGTATACTCCGGAAACTGCGATTTCATAAAGCGCACCCAGCCCGGACAGCAGGATGTAAACATTGGCATTTTTGCATCTTTTTCATGCGAAAGACGCTCCAACAACTCATGTCCTTCTTCCATAATCGTAAGATCCGCAGAAAAGTCCGTATCAAAAACATAGTCAAAGCCAATCTGTCTTGCGGCAGATACCATCTTTCCTACGGTCGCCTGCTCTGTAGAAAGGTCAAAACCCTCCCCCCACGCGGCACGGACTGCCGGAGCAATCTGGGCAATCACAATCTGATCCGGATCCATGATAGCATCCATGACCTTGACGGTATCGTTGCGTTCACGAAGCGCACCGGTCGGGCAATGTGTGATACACTGTCCACAAAGGGCACAATCCATATTTTCGATATTTTGCATATCCACTGTGCTGACACTGGTACGTTTGCCTGTATTAATGATGTCCCACACACCCATGGTCTGGATCTTGTCGCAGACCTGCACACAACGCATACATTTGATACATTTTGCAGAATCACGGATGATCGGGAACGAATGATCCCATGGCTGGTTCTCGATTTCGATCTTGTATGGGATTTCAATAATATTCAGTTCTCTGGCAAGTCTCTGTAAATTACAATCGTTGCCTCTTACACAGGTGGCACAGCGAAAATCATGCTGAGATAAAATCAATTCCACGTTGGTACGTCTTGCAGACTGCACCTTTGGACTGTTGGTAAAGATTTCCATCCCCTCTTCCACTACATTATTACATGCAGCAACAAGGTTCTTTTTCCCGCCGATCTCCACCAGACAGACACGACATGCGCCGATCTCATTGATCTCTTTTAAATAGCAGAGCGTAGGAATGCGAATGCCTTTTTCTCTGGCGGCATCCAAAATCGTCGTGCCTTTTTCTACCTGAATCTCTATTCCGTTAATCTTGGCATTTACCATCTTAATTCCCTACCTCCTCTCAGTACACCACATCCATAGTGATCGCAGCGCAGACATCTGGCTGCTTCCTGGATCGTCTCTTCACGGCTCATGGCATTCTCAATGCCGTCAAAGTCGTTTTTGCGTTCACACGCTTCTCTTTCTGTCAAGTGGATACGTCCGCTTGGCAACTTGTCATTCATAAGAGGAGATGGAATATCGACATCTACGGTAATCTCGTGATGGTAGCCCAAATATTCATCAATATTGGCAGCCACAACTTTTCCTGCAGCGATCGCCTTGATCACAGTTGCCGGTCCAGATACACAGTCTCCACCGGAAAATACGCCAGGATTTCCGGTCGTCTTGCCGCCATCATCTGTGATGATACGGTTCCATTTGGTGGAAATGCCCTGTTCTTCAAACTGATCACTTTCGATATCCTGCCCGATAGCAACCAAAATAATATCTGCCGGCATGCGGATCGGATCCTTGTCGGCCTTATTGGACTTCGGTCTGCCATTGCGATCATAAAGTCCACTGATCTGCGGCTGCGTCCAAAGCGCCACCGCCTTACCTTCTTCATCTGCTTCCACACGGAGTGGTGCCTGCAGGGTAAATAATTCTACCCCCTCCTCAATGGCTCCACGCACCTCTACCGGTGATGCCGTCATATCCTTTTCCTGACGTCTGTATACGATGCTCACCTTTTCTGCATTGGCACGGATGGCTGTTCTTGCACAGTCCATGGCAACATTTCCGCCACCGATAACGACTACATTTTGACCGCTAAAGTCTAAGCGCTTTTCCAGTCCCACATCACGCAGCAGATTGACTGCCGAGATAACGTTCAGGCTGTCTGCTCCTTCAATGTCAAAATTCTTGTCAGTCTGCGCACCAATTGAAATATAAATGGCATCATATTCCTTTTCCAGATCTACCATGGAAATGTCCCGTCCGATCCGTGTATTTAAGTGTACTTCCACACCGGTCTTTAAGATGTAATCAATATCCTGTTCCAGACGCTTTCTCGGGAAACGATAATTTGGAATACCATAGCGAAGCATTCCTCCAAGTGCTGGTTTCTCCTCAAATACGACAGTCTGATGTCCCATCAGTTGCAGGAAATAAGCCGTTGTAAGCCCACTTGGTCCACCACCGATAATAGCGATGCGCTTTCCTGTTGGCTCTGCCTTTGGCGGTACCGGAATGGAATCCAGATCTGCACAATCTACGGCAGACCGTTTGAGTCCGCGAATATTGACAGAAGAATCCAGCATGTTTCTACGGCATCTCTGCTCACAAGGATGCTCACAGATCAATGCACATGCCACAGGAAATGGATTATCTTTTCGAATCAGACGCACGGCATCCTCGTATCTGCCTGCTCCGGTAAGAGCGATATAGCCCGGAATGTCTACATGTGCCGGGCATTGATCGATACATGGGATCGGTTGTTCAAAACTACCGCTGCATCTGTGATGCATTACATGCGAAATGTAGTCCTCCTGCAAGCCGTCCAAGCCCACCAGCACCATACGCGCCGCCTCAAAACCAATCGCACAGTCTGCTGACAATTCGATATTCTTTGCTGTCTTTTCGATCAAAGTCAGTGTGTCCTCTGTCGCCCGATTGTTCAAAACATCTTCTAACAGATCCTCCAGTTTACCCAAGCCGTCCCGGCATGGCACACACTTTCCACAACTCTGTGCATGACATACTTTTAACATGGCAAGTTGCATCTCCACCAGACAAACTCCCGGTGGGCTGGCGATAATTCGCTGCTTAAATTCCTTGGCAAGTGTCAAGGTCGTAGACGATGCACGATCATCTGTCATAACCGTTAATCTACTCAATGTAAAATCCCCCTTTACTTTTTCTTTGCCTTTTCGGAAATACCCCTTTATTCCAAAAAAGACTTGCATACTTATGTAAGTTTTATTATACAGGTGGGGCAAAACGATAGCAAGAATTGATATTTTTTTCACGTTGTTTTTGATAAAAAGAATATAATAAAAAACCGCTGCAAGCCTTGTCCTTACTGGCTTTGCAACGGTTTTCACGTTTTCCTATGAATGAGACACGGGGGATTCGAACCCCCGACAACCTGATTAAAAGTCAGGTGCTCTACCAACTGAGCTAGTATCCCATATTATAAATGATAGCTGGGCTAGCAGGATTCGAACCTGCGAATGCTGGAATCAAAATCCAGTGCCTTACCGCTTGGCGATAGCCCAACAACTTCATAATGTTGCTCTATCGCAACAAAGGTGGATAAAGGGATTCGAACCCTTGGCCTCCAGAGCCACAATCTGGCGCGCTAACCAACTGCGCTATACCCACCATATTGAGATGAGTAAGACATGGTCTTACTTAAAAAATATTACTACCTCCTGCATGATAACAAGAAATAGTAACATCGAATGTGCTCGAAGGGATTCGAACCCCCGACCCACGGCTTAGAAGGCCGTTGCTCTATCCAACTGAGCTACGAACACATAAATAAAAGAGCGGGTGATGGGAATCGAACCCACGTATTCAGCTTGGAAGGCTGATGTTCTACCATTGAACTACACCCGCATACAAGTCGGGGTGACAGGATTCGAACCTGCGACCCCCTGGTCCCAAACCAGGTGCTCTAGCCAAACTGAGCCACACCCCGATGTATTACCGCGTCGTCTCTCCGTGACGCAAGTAATATTATATGGTAGTGGCAGATAAATGTCAACAATTTTTTTCACTTTTTTTATTTTCTTTTTCCAAGCCCTGCCAGCCCTTGCCACAGGCGGATTTCCCATCTTTCATCATATTATTTTTTCAAAGATCACATATAGATCAGGTTAAAATGAAGATCTCCCTGTGGGTCTACATCCACGACCACATAGGAGGGTCTTCTGCCATCCTGTCTCGGATAAGAGATGCTTCCCGGATTGATGATGGTCATATCCTCCTCATACGTCACTTCCGGCACATGTGTATGCCCATAGAATACAATATCCGCACCTTTTTCCTTGGCAGCCTCCACAAGCATTTGGGTTCCATAATTTACATTATAATAATGTCCGTGTGTCAGCATGACCACATGACGTCCTACCTGCATCACCACTTCTGCCGGCAGATCACTTCCAAAGTCGCAGTTACCGCGCACGATCTCCAATGGGCAGTCTGCTACCGCCTCGATATAGTCCTCACATCCTTCGCCATCACCCAGATGATAAATGCGGTCTGGCATGACCCTTTCGATGGCGATATCCAAATTATCATGTTTTCTGTGTGTATCACTAACAACTAGTATTCTCATATTTGATCAACTCTTCCTTCATCTTACGCAATGCATTTCCACGATGGGAGATCGCATTCTTTTCTTCGCGGGACATAGCCGCCGTACTGCATCCATAGGCATCCACATAAAAGATCGGATCATAGCCGAATCCATTCTCTCCCTCCGGCTCCCAACCGATGTATCCCTCGATCGTGCCTCTTACCACCTTTTCGCTGCCATCCGGGAATACCGCTGCCACAGCACAGACAAATCGTGCCGTGCGCTCCTCCTTCGGCACACCATCCAGCCGCTCGATCAGATTTGCATTCTTGATGTCATACGAGGTATCCTCGCCCATATATCTGGCAGAATAAATGCCCGGTTCCTTGTTCAGATAATCAATCTCCAGCCCGGAATCATCTGCAAGAACGATGGCCTCCACCTGATCTGCGATGGCTCTGGCTTTGATCAGGGCATTTTCTTCAAAGGTCTTTCCATCTTCCACGATGTCCACAGAGATTCCAACCTCTTTCATGGAAAGGATCTCATAGCCCAGATCTTCATAGATCTCACGGATCTCACGCATTTTGTTTTGATTGCCTGTAGCAAAAATAATTTTTTTCACTTTCTTACTCCTCCAATGTCTGGAGCACAGCCTGCGCAAGTGCTTTTGCGGCTGCCTCCTGATATTCGTCACTCTTTAACTTGTCCAGTTCTTCCTGATTGGTCATAAATCCGATCTCCGCCAGTGCTACCGGCATCTGCGCCGTCCGAATGATATAGATATCATCCCCCACGACAACGCCCTTGCTCCCAGAGCCAAGTGTCTGTAAAAGTTGATCCAGACAGGTCTGGGCAAAGGCTTTAGATGCCCCACTTTCATCTGCCGCATGATACATGACCTCGGTCCCATTGATCCCGGACATCCTGCCGCTCGCCGTCGTATTGTTGTGGATGCTTAGGAAAAGATCTGCCTGCAAAGTATTGGCAAGCCCTACTCTTTTTTCCAGCGACAGGCTGCTGTCATCCGTTCGCGTATAGAAAATACCTATCTTGTCCTGATCCTGAAAATACGGAAGGATCTTTTTTGCGATTGCCAGATCAATGTCTTTTTCTTCGGTCCCCAGGACTTCTGCTCCCGGATCACTGCCACCATGCCCGGCATCAATGACCACGATCTTATCATAGCGGTCTCTAGGTGCCACAAAATCCATATAAAGGTAATGGTCCTGCCATGTCACATCCGTAATATAGACATCATCCAAAAGGATATCGATCAGACCTTTTTTATTTTCTACATCATATTTGATGTCGTCAATATGGTCGCTGCTACCGATCATGGGATAATCATAAAAATAGGATTGACTGATCTCCGGTATATAGATCCGTACCTCCTGCTCCACGAAATTCTGCTCGATACCAACATCTGCGGTCTTTACTTCCTCCGGGATCTCCAGACGCAACTGTCCCTGCATCTCGATGTCCTGCTGCCCCTCTTTTAAAACGGCGGTCTCTGCCTGCATCAGGGATAAGACCGACTCGCCTTTTTCCACCTGTGTGGCATATTGCAAGTGCTTCTGCTGCGCCCACACATGCAAATCCGGTATGCCAAGGAAAATACCACAGACCGCTACGCTTAATACAAGCAATATAGCCGCGACCAGACCCACGACTCTTTTTTCTAACTTCATCCTATCATCTTTCCCATCGTCTAGTCTTCTTTCCCTTTCTTTCCATAGGCTTTGAGACAAAGATTGCCACCGGCGGTCTCCTCAACTCTTTCCCAATCCAGCCCGTTATTGCTGATGTAGCCCTCACCATCCGAAATATCTACATGCTGGCTCAAAGCATCTGCCGGATATTCGATTGCCATAGGATGATCCATACCGGGTGTGGATAATACCACAACAATGGCAAATTTATCTCCATCTTTTACGCTATAAGGTCTGTCAAAAGGAATGGTATAATATCCCGCATCTTTCAATTCGCCCCGCGCCACTTCAACGCGGCTGGCAAGGGATGCTGTGTTGCGATAATCTGTGACCATGTATAACTGATATGATGTATTCTTGCCCAGTGCATAAAAGCCTGCGCTTTCGATCTGTTCATCTTCCTTTGCCTCATAAATATTGGCAGCATGGATCTTGTCCTTATTGTAACCGACCTGTCCGACCCAGCCGCACAAATCTGCCTGATAAATGGTATCGTAATTGTCCGCATCCTCTATACCAACATATGAAACCGCCTGATCTCCGATATTGGTATCATAATAGGAAACATAAAACACACCATTTTCGCCAAAGGTAGCGCCCCAACTGTTCTGACAAATAAAGGCTCCGTTCCCTGCCACTTTTCCCGGAAAATTGGACGCACTGTAATGGTCGTCCCAGCCAATGATCACGACATCATGGTTTGGCTTTTCCGCCCCGGTATAGCAGTAGGCATTCTTTTTCCTATTATAATAGGAAGATTTACTCAGATTTGTCGTGGATAGGCTGGCATAAATGGATGTCGATACGCCGCCATGCTGATAGACCGCCCATTTGATATCATCGATGTCATCACTATCGTAAAAATGGACTTCCTGCACATGTTTATCCACGGTCTTTTCCCCGTTCTGCTCCGGTCCCATCCAGGATACCAGATAAGATACCGCCATAGTATAGTTGCCACCCAGCGACGTATCTACCTTATAAGCATTGTCCGAAGTCATACGGTCTGCATCAAAGGAAATCTTTTCCTCCGGCAAAAGAGAGGATTCCAAGGCAGAAAGTGCTGCCTGCGCCCAGCAGGTCGAAGTATCTCCCTGGTTGCGCACTGCGGACACACGCTCTTTATCCCGCAGATCATAGGATGCCGGCAGGCTTCCCTTTTGTAGATCACCCGAGATCGTTGCCTGATAATTAGCCTCATCATAATTATAGGTACTACCAAACTCACGGCACAGATCTTGCAAAGAAAGATATGCCTGCTTCTCATGCAATTCCGGCATAACATCCAAAGTGATCGACTTGTCATCCCGCTTGGCATCCAGACTATTGATATAAAAAGTATAAGAGTGGTCTCCATAATCTAGAAGGATCTTTTTGTCCTCATAAAGAGAAGCACTGCATCCAAAAAAATCCTCCACGAAGGAAAGGGATGCCATGACCTGCATATGGTCGCCCATGATGATACCATCAGCCACACCGTAGGTGTCTTCGCCCACCGTCAAGTGCAGATTGCCCTCCTCGTTGATGCTGCGCGCCTTGAGCGGATAAAAGACCTCGTCCTGCAACTGGGCACCACGAAAGGCTGTCACATCCGCATATTCATCATTCCAAGTATTGAGTTTTGCCAGAAAGGTCACAAGAAGTATGACCGTAAGTACTATATATCTCTTGGAATATCTCATACCCTATCCTTCTTTTTCGGCGGTTTCGGACCCATAAACTGATAGAAATAGGTCCGGATCATGCCGTTATATAACTTGCGATTCTTGTCCGCCTTGCGTCCGATATAACGCTCTGCCTCCTCATAGGATGTAATCAGATACATTGACCATGCATCCAGATCACGATAGACCTGTCCGATCGTCGCATAGAGTGCCGGAAGATCCTTCTTATCCTCCAATCGTTCTCCATACGGCGGATTGGTAATGATAAAGCCGTATTTTTTGCTGTGCTTCAGGTCTGCCACATCACGCTGTTGAAAATGGATCAAATGATCTACGCCTGCCTGCTTGGCATTGGCTCTCGCAATGCGAATCATATCCGGGTCAAGATCGTAGCCCTGCAGATCACAGGAAATATCCGTATCTACCATCTCCTCGGCTTCTTCTACCACATCATACCACATCTGCTTTGGTATCAAATGTGTCCATGCTTCTGCCGTAAAGGACCGGTTCATACCCGGTGCTATATTTGCCGCCATCATGGCTGCCTCGATCAAAAAAGTACCACTGCCGCAAAAAGGATCTACCAAGATGCGGTCTGCCCGCCACGGGGTCAGCATGATAAGTGCCGCCGCCAGCGTTTCAGAGATCGGTGCCTTGCTTGTCCATGTCCGGTAGCCCCTTTTGTGTAAAGGGTCGCCTGTCGTATCCAGTGCCACCGTCACTTCATCTTTTAATAGGAAGATACGCACTGGAAAAGACGCTCCATCTTCTTTGAACCAGTCCGTATGATAGGTCATTTTCAAGCGGTCTACCATTGCCTTTTTACAGATGGACTGGATATCCGATGCACTGAAAAGTTTGCTTTTTACGGAGGAAGCCTTTTTGACCCAGAACTTTCCATCCTGTGGAATCCAGTCTTCCCATGGCAAAGCCTTCATATTTTCATATAGTTCATCAAAGGTCGTGGCATGAAATCTGCCGATCTGTACCATGACACGCTCAGCGGTGCGCAGGAAGATATTGCTCCTGCAAATGGCTTCCAGATCCCCTTCAAAGGTCACTCTGCCATCCTCCACCTTTGTAATATCATATCCGAGATCGTAGATCTCTCTTTTTAAAACTGCCTCCATGCCAAAATGACAAGGAGCCACCAGTTGTATTGTCTCCATAAAACAAACCTTTCTCTAGCCATAATCATAGATAATTACATATTATCTTTTGTAAAAAAATGTGTCAATGAATATCACCATAAAAGACCTCTCTAATTTGTGGTAAAATAAAAAAGGATATTTTCAAAAAAGATATTGACCTTCCACCTTGTGGAAGTTGTATAAAGGACTTACATCAGTGATCCGGAGCATCTGATGCATCGTCTTGGAGGTATATATGAAGATCAAGCAAGTAGAAGAACTCGTAGGCATTACCAGCAAAAATATCCGCTTTTACGAAAGTCAGGGACTTATCAGCCCCGATCGGTCTGAAAATGGCTACCGTGACTATCACGAAAAACACGTTGAAACCTTAAAGCGCATCAAATTTCTGCGCAAATTAGGTGTCTCGGTCGAGGATATCCGTCTTTTATTGGAAGAAAAACGCGATCTTTCCGACTGTCTGGAAAAGCAGATTATAAATATGAAAAAGCAGGAAGCGGATCTTGTACGCATGCAGCAACTTGCATCAGCGGTCATTGCCAAAAAAGAAACGCTTGCCGGCATAGATATCGACCAGTGGCTGGACGAGATGGAACATATGGAAAAGGAGGGCGTAGATTTTGTGAATTTGAGCAAAATTGACATTCATATGAAGAAAAAAATAGGCGCAGGCATCGGTGGTGGTGTCATGATCCTGCTCATGCTCTTTATCATAGGACTTATCTTATGGGGCAACAGTCAGGATCCCATCCCCCTGCCTTTACTGCTCTTTTTAATCGGCTTGCCGGTTCTGATGGTCATCACCATCCTGATCGTACTATACAAAAGATTCAAAGAAATTGAAGGAGGAGAAGAAGATGAAGCTGCTAAGTATTGAATATATTCCGGGTTGTAAGGATATCGAGGCTCTTGGAATGGTAAAAGGAACGGTCGTACAGACCAAAAATATAGGACGGGATTTTATGGCAGGCATGAAGACCTTAGTCGGCGGGGAGATCGTCGGTTATACAGAAATGTTGAACGAAGCCAGACAGATTGCCGTAAAGCGCATGGTCGATGAAGCAAAAGCCCTGGATGCCGATGCCATCATCGGTGTAAAGTATGGTTCTTCCCAAGTCATGTCCGGTGCTGCCGAGGTGATTGCCTACGGGACAGCCGTTAAGATCCATTCTACACAGGCGTAGAAAAGTTTATAAAAATTTTATTATTTTTTTATTGCAATCCGAAAAGGGACGTTATATAATTAGCCATGTAAGAGGAAGTTTCCTTTTACACCCCTTATTAATTATTTATACTCCCCTCAAAAAAGGCCGATTTATCGGTCTTTTTTATTTTTTGTCATCTTTTGTCGAAAGCATCAAGGAAACCTTTTCGCAAATGTTAGTTTCCTGTTTTTTTCCATTTCTTCAACACAAAAAAAGACGACCGACTCAAAAGCAGATCGTCCTATCATTCTATCTATTCTATTTGCTCATCTATGCATAAACATCAATCTGTGATCCCAGCATACCATAGGAAGATCCCACGCTATCCTGACCATAAGAAGTCGTCACACCCTCAAAGGCGGATGCGATCGCATTGTAAGCCTGCTCTACCTCCTGTGCAGAAGATATGCCTAACAGGCTCTTTCCACCGGTCTGTGCATTCGGATACTGTACCGGATCAACGGCTCCGATCCCCTGCAGACTCTGTGTCTTGGATGCTTCATATGCCGCCGAAGTCTGTGACTCATTGGAAAGTGCATAAGACTGCGGACGGATCTGTGAATATGATGTTGTCGCTCCCATGCGACCAATGGATAATGCCATAATGCTCTCCTATTCATAGTGGTAATGCGGTTCAACAAACAAATCCACCTATAATTATAGCAAAATTTTCCCATAAAGCAAGTATTCGTTTACTTTTCTTTTTGTTCTTCCTGTACTATAGTAGTCTTTAGTAAAGTTTCATTTTTAAAGAGGTAGTTTTTGATGAAGATCCAAATTTTTGCCATGACCCACAAGACCTTTGATACCCCGCCGGACCCGCTCTATGTTCCCCTGCAGGTCGGACATGCCACGCATGAAGATCTGGGCTATCTTGCCGATGATACCGGGGATAATATTTCAGCCAAGAACTGCTATTATAGCGAACTGACCGGTCTTTACTGGGTCTGGAAAAATTTAAAAGATCTGGATTATGTCGGTGTCTGCCATTACCGGCGTTATCTTTTAAATGATGCCGGCAGTATTTTTACCCGGGCACAACTGGCTCCCCTTCTCAAAGATTATGATGTGATAACCTCCAAATGCCTGACCCTGAATTTTTCCTATGCTTATGGCTTTGAAGAAAATCACACACCGGAGGATCTTGCGGTAGCCAGTCAGGTCATCGCCAAACTCTATCCTGACTTTTACCCTCTCTATGCCAAACGCTTGCAGGAGAACCATACCTATTTTGGCAATATGATGATCTGCTCCAAGTCCCTCTTTGACGAATACTGTGCCTTTCTCTTTCCGATTTTTGAAGCCATGCATCCACTGCTTGCCCTTGACACCTATGATGATTACCACAAAAGACTCTATGGTTTTATCTCCGAGTTTCTCCTCATGGTCTGGTGCCAGTATCGTCACCTGCGCGTCAAAGAATGTAAAGTCGGTCTGATCGGTGAGAAGAAAGAGACCAAGGAGACCATCCAAAAACTCTTTACCTATTTCCAAAAAGAGGATATTGCCGGTGCCAAATCCTATTTCTTATCCGTAAAAGAAAAGCGACCGGATATCCTCATGGAAGCCTCGGATATCGACGGTCGCCTGCATCTTTGCCTACAGATCATTTCTACCTGTGAATTTGAACTGGCATCCTGCCAAAAGATCCAATTAGACCTGCATCGATCCGAAGATGATCTTTTGACTGCTCTAGCCAAGTTGAATCATATTTCCACTGAATTATCTTTTGATCAAGGATCATCCTATCATTTGACAGATGCCGATAGAAAGTTCCTAAAGACTTTTAGCCCGGATGCCATTGCCATCAGCCTCCGTCTCTACTGCCCGGATGATAGCAGACGTAAGGACTGCTGCAAATATCTGAGTCAAAGCCTCGGCTGCACCATTCCCTGCCTATAGCCCCTTTGCCATTTCCTCATCCAGATCATGGAAAACAATATCTAAAATACTGACATACTCCTGATAGCAGGGCGTGTCTGCCAGATCTTTTACCACATCTGCGACCGCGTGGTAATACCAGTACTGTTCTTTCTCGTCTTTCATATTAAACTTTTGCCAGATGGCACGTCCATCCCGTTTGAAATCCCGCAGGCTTGCCCGCATATTGGATAATTTATCTGCCAACATGATACATTTGACCGACCGGCTGGCATCCTTTGTCTTTTCCAACTGTTCCTGCTTGCGTATCTTCCAAGTCTCGCTCTTTGGTCTGTCCTCGCGCTTATTCTCCGATTCATGCGCCACATAAAAAGCGATGTTCTTTCCAAATTCTGCTTCGATCTCCTCAATCGTAATTGGGGTATCTTCCACAACATCATGCAGTGCCGCTGCAGCGATCACTTCATTGTCATTTGTCATGGATGCAACCAGCATCATGGTCTCCATAGGATGTGCAATATAAGGCACCAGACTGCCCTTGCGCACAGCCCCCTGATGTGCCACGGCTGCATACTGGATTGCCCGCTCGATGACAGAAAAAGGTCTTGCCGTCTCATCCTGTGGCAGATAGTCCGGAAACTCCCCGGTAATGCCTGCCAGGATCAAACCAGCCGTCCGCATCTCCTGTTCTTCCGGCAGACGCTTTTCCTCCTGCATCTCCTCCATGTCATAGTACCAGCACTCCGGTTGCACCTCCATATTGCCAAAGCAGGAAAATCCGCCAAACAGCGGACAGGATGTGCAATAACAGTAATCTCCCACCATGACCGTCTGCAAGGCACGACAATAATACTGTCCGTCACTTCCCCGCTCTGCCACATGGCTTGTCAAAACATAATGCAGATTTGAATTTTTTTCCATGGTATCGCCTTTCTTTTTCTTGCATCCTCTACCACGCATGCATCTATACTAAAATTTCCCCATCCATCAATTCTTCCATACATTCCAGATTTTCTTCGGAATGTTCCAGTTCCCTGGAATAACGGTAAGCAATCTCCGCCATGTCCTTTAATGTTATGGTCTTGTCCTGCTCCAACCATTTTGCCAGCCACAATTCACGGATCAGATAGGCATTGACGACCGCCTCCTGCGCCAGTGCATAGACATACTCATCATAAACGGCTCCGCAAAAATAGGCAAAGATAAAATAAACGACGATCTGTTCCATCTTGATAAAAAGATCCGGCTGGCTGTCCTCAAATTCCTGCCGCAAATCCGTATAAGTCTTTTGATCCGTCTCGTATAAAAGATGCTCTGCCGCCTGCAAACGTTCCCGCCATGCATAGGAAAGCGGCTCCAAGGCATAGAGGTTGCAAAACAAAACATGCATATCCTCTAAAGAAGCAAAGGCTCCTATGCCCTCCCTGGCATCCCCTGCCGCCTCCGCATCCAAAAGGCATTCCACCCATCTGCCCTCATCCAAGGCTTCCTGCATGGCATTGACCTTTTGCAGCATAGTATGACAGCGGATGGCAAAAGGAATCCGCCGATCCTGCATAATGGCGATCATACACTGGCGCATCCGGACCAATTTTTCATATAAAAGTCCATGAAATTCTTCGTAAGGCTCCTCTGTCTCATCATCTTCCCATGTCTCCCAGGAAAGAGGCTGACCGGCCGCCAAAAGTTCTTCTGCCACTGCCGGACAGGAAATGGCAAGCGAATATTCCCTGACATTTTCAAATTCCTCTGTATGTCTCGGATAGGAAGTGCAGGTCAGGCAAAGGCTGTCCTCGCCCAAATGACAGTACATATCGCACAGACCGTCCTGACGCAGAAAAGCACAGCGTGCATCCGCATCCTGCCGAAAGACTTTTTCCTCCCAGTCGATCTTTGCGCGCAGGGTATCCCCATAAAGACTTGTCTCTTGTTTATAATCCTCTAAAGCCTTATCATCAATCTCAATCAACCAGCCCGCACAGCAGGTCTCCGGGCAATCTCCCGCAATACATTGAAAACTGTCATATCCTCTGACTTTTCGTCTCAGCATTTCCTCTGTTCCATCCTTTTTTGATATAGATTTATTCTACAATTCTTTTTCCCTATTGACAATCCCATGGAAATGGCATATATTGATACTACGACAGACGTAGCAACGTCAGTCATAGCATTATCAGACGTAGTATTGACTGTCGTAGTATATGACAGTTTTGAAAAGGAGGCATATATGATATGACGACCATCAGCAGCGATGTCATTCGTGGCTACAATGATACCATGATCCTGTATCTGCTCTGGGATCAGCCATCCTATGGCTATGAGATTTCCAAGCAGATCAAGGCAATGAGCGGCGAGAAATACTGTATCAAGGAAACGACGCTCTACTCTGCGTTTACGCGCATGGAAAAGAACGGATATATCACATCCTTCGACGGCAACAACCCCGATACCGGGAAACGCCGTACCTACTACCGCATTACCGATGCCGGCAGAGCCTACTATCATGAAAAATGTGCCGAATGGCAACTAACCAAAGAAGTTGTAGAAAAATTTATCAAAAAACAAGGAGAATAGTTATGGACGCTATTAAAAATTATTTAGAGACAATGTTTTTAAATCTTCCAAACACCCCCGAAGTACAGAAGGCAAAATACGAACTGGGACAGATGATGGAAGATAAATACCGGGAACTCATTGCTGATGGAAAGACGGAGAATGAAGCCATCGGCACCGTGATCGCTGAATTCGGCAATCTGGACGAACTGGCTGAGGATCTCGGTATTGACAGTTATGTACATCACAGCCAGACCTTTGAGACCGGACGTATGATCTCCCTTGGCGAGGTCAAAGAATATTTAAAGGATTCCTCCCGCCATGCTTTTATGATTGCGCTCGGCGTACTGCTCTGTATCATGTGTGCCATCCCAACGATCGTCATGAGCGGTATCGGTGAACTGAGCAAAAACGAACAGTTCTATGATGCCCTTGGCATGACTGGGCTTTTCATTTTTATTGCCATTGCTGTGGCTCTCTTTATCGTTTCCGGCATCACCATGAACCGCTGGGAATTTATAAGACATGAGCGCTGCTCCCTGGACTTTGCCACCACGGAATATGTGCATGACAAAAGAAATATGTACCGTACCACACATGCCGTGCTCTTAAGCGTCGGTATCATCTTCTGCGTTTTGTGTGCCGTACCGGCGATCGTCATAGATGCTTTGCCACTGCCTGCTTTTAAGGACAATATCTCCGGCGCAGCCGTACTGGTGCTCGTAGGCATCGGTGTATTTATGATCGTTCTGACTTCCATTAAGATGGGCAGTTTCAATACCCTCTTAAAACTCAACGACGGTCGTTCCATGGGCGGACAGTACGTTGATTACCAAAAACAGGAACATTACAGTAACAAGACGGTTGCCACCATCATGGCCATTTATTGGCCTACGATCTCTGCGGTCTACCTGATCTGGTCTTTCTTAAGTTTTGATTGGGCTATCACCTGGATCATCTGGCCGCTGGCTGCGATCGTCCGTAAATGCATTCATAACATCTGGTCTGACTAAGGAGGCTACCCATGAAAAAGAAAACATTATATTTAAGCATCATAAGCATTATCACTGCGATCTGTATTGTGATCGGACTCCTGATCCATGTGATCGCTCCGGCTGTTGGCTGGCTCTCCGATAATAGCGATGAACTGAACGACTCCGGTTCTTTCCTCTCCGGCAGTACCGTGAGCGAAGAACTGAACTCCTTTAGCAGTATTGACTTTGATGTCAATGTATCGGATGTCACGATCGCCTATGGTGACACCTACGCGATCTCTTATAAGACCAACAAAAAACTTCTGGTTCCACAATATGAGATCAAGGACGACACCCTTTATGTCAAACAAACAAGCGACCAGCACATCCATGGTCTTTCCAACAATGGCAACTGCTCCTTGCAGATCACGATTCCAAGAGAAGCCTCACTAAAACTGGTCAACGGTTCTTCTGATGTCGGGGACTTTAGCATGGAAAAGATCGGAGCCAAGACACTGGATATCTATGTCAATGTCGGCGATATTGATATTTCAGATAATACCTTTGATGATATCACGATCGGCAGTGATGTCGGCGATATCGATTTAGACAATGTCACCTTTACCTCTGCCGATCTTACTTCCGATGTCGGCGATATTGATATTGTCTCTGCTGTCACTCTGGAGCATTATGCTATGGATCTGTCTTGCTCTATCGGCGAAATCGATGTCAATAGCGACTCCTATCGCAGCAAATATCAGCAACAGACCGGGGCTGAATCACTGAAAACACTGACCGCATCCACCGATACCGGCGACATCACGGTCGAATACTAAGCCACAGGAAGCAAAAAATCCGCAGATGCAAATGCACCTGCGGATTTTCTAACCTTCTTCCCAGAAGTTTACCGGTTCATATTCCTGCAATTTCGCCAAGAATCCTTTTTCTCCCAAAAGTTCTTGAATCCGATCTAAGACCGCCTCATCCCTGGCATAGACTGTATGATAATGATAGCCTGACGTCACGTTCATCAACTGACTGGATTTGCCACTCTTGAGTTCTGCGATATACTGCTCAATATCATAACGGGAATGGATATTCAGTTCTCCCCGGATGACCCCATAGGTCTTATGATATACAAAGACATCCTTGACCCAGCCACCCAGATCAATGATGGTCTGCAATTCCTCCGCTGTCTGCTCCTCGGTATGGATGACCTTGAACACGCGCAGGGTCTCCTGATCCTTATCTATGACATAGCCCCTGTTGGTAGAATGTATACGGATGTCCTTGGCGCGGAGCAATGCCACATCCTGCACAATGACCTGCCGGCTCACATCAAGCATCTTTGCCAGTTTGACACCGGAGATTGGCGTATCACTCGATTGTAAAATATGAATGATCTGATTTCTACGTTCTTCTCCACTCAACTTTTCTTACCTCACGCTTCGATCGGATGCAGATTTTTCAAAGAAATATCCATAATTGGTGCCGAATGTGTCAGCGCACCGCTGGAAACATAATCAACGCCCAGACCGGATAATTTTGCCAGATTTTCCTCAGTCATATTTCCGCTGACTTCGACCTCAGCCTTTCCGTCAATGATCGCCATCGCCTGTGCCATGGTATCATGATCCATGTTATCCAACATGATGATGTCCGCGCCAGCCTCAACTGCCTCTTTTACCATGGAAAGATCTTCGACTTCTACCTCGATCTTGCGGACAAACGGTGCATATTCCTTAGCGCGTGCAATGGCTTCCTTTACACCGCCTGCTGCACCAATATGATTATCCTTTAAAAGCACCCCATCTGTCAAATTGTAACGGTGGTTATTGCCTCCGCCCACACGAACCGCATATTTTTCAAAAATACGGTTGTTCGGCGTTGTCTTTCTGGTGTCTAAAAGTTTGATACCGGTGCCTTCCAACATACCTACGATCTGATGGGTATAGGTCGCGATACCACTCATGCGCTGCAAATAATTGAGTGCCGTACGTTCTCCGCACAAAAGGACACGGATATCTCCTGTCACCTTTGCCATATGATCCCCGGCTTTTACCGCATCCCCGTCCTTTGCAAATAGTTCGATCTTTGTCTTTGGATCCAGCATCTCAAACACACGGCTGAAGATCTGCAAGCCGCAGATAATACCATCCTGTTTGCAGATCAGATCCACCTCGCCAAGTTTTGCCTCCGGCATCACACTGTTGGTGCTGACATCCTCACTGGTGATGTCCTCCTGCAACGCACTTCTGATATATGGGTCTACATTTAATGTCATTGTTACCTGATCAAACATAATCTCTCTCCTTTATAATTGATTTTATACCGGATGTCTCCACATCCACTGACTGCTTAGGCGCTTGCCTGTACGGCTTCCTGCACCAAAGTCTGATATTCTTT
This sequence comes from uncultured Lachnospiraceae bacterium, assembly GCA_934899185.1. GTDB lineage: Bacteria > Bacillota > Clostridia > Lachnospirales > Lachnospiraceae > Pararoseburia. The sequence continues at coordinate 16,412 of CAKXYI010000002.1, read as the reverse complement.
TTCCAAAGCCGCACTATCGCGATAGTCCGCCAGATCAACCTCTGCTACAACCTGTTCTGCCAGACTTTCGTCTACGGCTGCCTGACAAACTGCGATATCGCCTGCTGCACGTTTTGCAAAGACCAGACTCTCCAAAAGAGAATTGCTGGCAAGTCGATTTTTACCATGCACACCATTGCAGGCAGTCTCGCCCACGGCATACAGGTGGTCCATACTGGTCTTGCTCTCATGGTTGACCTTGATGCCCCCCATAAAATAGTGCTGCGCCGGCACGACCGGAATACATTCCTTATGCACATCATAGCCCATCTGCCGACAATGCTCAATAATATTCGGGAAATGGGAATCCAGTTCATCTGCCGGAATCTCCCGTAGGTCTTCCCAGACATAGTCCGTACCATCTTTTTCCATCTGTTTGCGAATCTCCTGAGTCAAAAGATCCCGCGGCAGAAGTTCATTGACAAAACGATTGCCGTGTTTATCATACAACTTGGCACCTTCCCCACGCACAGACTCGGAGATCAGAAAACTCCTCTGTTCCTTTTCTGTGGAATAAAAAGTCGTCGGATGAATCTGCACATAAGTGATGTCCTTGAGTTCTACGCCATGCTTGATTGCCATGGCTATGCCGTCGCCTGTCAGGTGTCTGAAATTGGTCGAATGACGATAGACACCGCCGACACCGCCGGTCGCAAGCACGACTTCTTCTGCCATGACCTTTTCCAAAGATCCGTCTGCCATACGAAGGATGCCGCCATAGCAAACATTATCTGCACTGATAATATCTACAAGTGTGGTATATTCCATGATCTTGATATTCTCACGTTTTCTCGCCTCTGCCAAGAGGTGACTCGTGATCTCTTTTCCCGTCACATCCTCATGGAAGACGATACGTTTAGCACTGTGCGCGCCCTCTCTGGTATAAAGCAGGTTGCCATCCGCATCCTTTTTAAAATCTGCGCCCCAGCCGATCAGATCCTTTAAAACATCCTGTGAAGACCGGATCATGATCTCTACGGATTTGCGATCATTTTCATAGTGTCCGGCAGCCAGTGTATCTTCAAAGTAAGCATCATAATCATCTTCCCTTGTAAGCACGCACATACCGCCCTGTGCCAGATAGGAGTCGTTACTCTCTACATCGGACTTGGTCACGATCAAAATCTCCTTATCTTTCGGCAAATTAAGCGCAAGATAAAGACCGGAACAGCCGCATCCTGCAACTAAAATATCTGTTTTCATTTTCTTACATCTCCAAACATTACTGTCCTAATTCCAGCATTTTTTGCAAAGGCTTCATAGATTTTTCTGCCAGATCCTTTTCCACAAAGACTTCATTCGTCTCGTGTGTCAAAACATCTAAAACCTTTTCCAAGGTCACCTTTTTCATATTAACGCAGACCTGCTGATCCTTGACCGTGTAAAGTTTCTTGCCCGGTGCCTGCTTTTTGATCTCGGCAAAGACGCCGTCCACGGTACCGATGATAAACTCGTCGTGATTTGTATTTACAACATAATCAATGATGCCGGATGTACTTCCAACATAATCTGCTTGTACCAAAACATCCTTGGTACACTCCGGGTGGGCTGCAAAAAGAGCATGCGGATGTGCCGCTTTTGCCTCCTTTACCTTGTCCGCCGTAATGGCAACATGGCGCGGACAACAGCCTGCATTTAATATAATGTTCTTTTCCGGCACCTGCTCTGCCACATATGATCCCAGATTGCGATCCGGGATAAAGAAAATATTTTTATTTGGCAGTTTGCGCACGATCTTCACTGCATTGGATGAAGTCACGCAGACATCTGCCATGGTCTTTAATTCCGCGGTAGAATTGATATAGCATACGACTGCCACATCTTCATACTGGGCTTTGACCTTTTCGATCTCCTCCCTAGTCGCCATATGTGCCATCGGACAGTCTGCTGTCGCGTCCGGCATAAAAACACGCTTGCCCGGATTTAAGATCTTGGCACTCTCTCCCATAAATTCAACGCCACAAAAGATGATGCGGTCTGCATCTGTCTTTGTCGCCACCTTGCTCAAATAGAAAGAATCGCCGATGTAATCTGCAATATCCTGCACTTCCTCGTCCACATAGTAATGCGCTAAAATAACGGCATTCTTTTCTTCCTTTAACCTAATGATATCCTCTACGATTGACATAAATTGCTCCTTTGTACTTCTTAATACTTTTCGAAGTATACCACACTGCTTGTCAGGTGACAAGACACATGTTTTTACATATGTGGCATAAAAAGAAAAACCGGACTTCTATTCCAGAGTCCGGTCAAATAAGACCGCTGCCAAAAACGGCAGACAACCATATAATATGTAAACATAGCGGACTTCCCCGTTCAGTGGCACCGCCACAAAAAGTGTCCAGACCACCGTCAGTGGCAGCACATACAGATTGCCCCAATCACGTTTTCTTCGCAACTGTAGCAGCAAAAAGACCACGCAGACCCACCATGCCGTCGATGGATGCAAGAAATATTTCATAACAGCATTTTCCTGCATAAAAAGCAGATATGCATTGATCGTCCGATTGACCTTTGGCAGCAAAATGATATTTGCTACCCCAAGATCATTTTCATAAACGACATGATGATAATCAGAATAGCCCCTCCAGCCCCAATAGCCATCAGTCATTTTGACCCATGCCGTAAAATAGGTATCCGGGTAGCGCAATCCCACCGACAACCACAATTTCAGATATGTCATCTTGTGCTCTTTTAAATAAGCATCCCTGCCCCAGAACTGGATCTGTCCCTTGATCTCATCCGCACGCCAAGGATTGTAATTGTCATGGATAAACTCTGAAAAGGTCTGCCCTGTCATATGAGAGACCTCCGGACACAGCGCATCTACCGCCTGTCTTTCCTCTTTTGACAAAGTCTTATCCTCTGCGATCACACGCGAGATCTGCTGGATAGGAATGGAAAACTTTTCGGATTCATAGCCCGGTTCGATTTCCGGGAACAAACGCTGTCCTGCCACTAAGACCACAGAGATTGCCACCACGCTTCCCATGACAGATAAACGAATGCTTTCGCCTCCCTTTTTGTGTCCCAGTAAAAAGATTAGAAACAAAAGACCAACTGCCACCAGTCCATTGCTTCGCAGAAGCGCTACCCCAAGTCCACCGATCAGCATATGCCAGACATCTACTCGTTTTGATCCTGCAAATCGCACACAGGACAGGCGGTAAAATGCCACAACAAAAATGCCCCCACAAACGGTAAAAAGCGTATCTTTATTGACATAAGCGGCAAAGAAAAGATGATAGGGGAACAGTAGGAAATAGCCCAGTATAATCCCCAGATTTCTCTGCCGGATCCCAGTCTGCTGCAAAGTCTTTAACAGGTAAGACACCATATAGGAAAAGACCATGACCTGTGCCGCGGTAAAAAAGAACACCCCCAGGGTCAGATCTCCGCCAAAACATTCTGCCATCTTTACGCCCAGGGTCAGCCAGATGGTGTGATAGATCGGATGGTGATCACTATAATTTCCGGTCATGACCTGGGTCAATTGGTTGATGGAGTCATACTGCAAGCCACCCGGGAAGCGGCAAAAGAGCAGGTAGTTCATCTGTAGCAGAAAAACTGCCAGAAATCCCATCCGACTCCACCAGAGTTCCTGCTGCATGTCCTTCTTTTTCTTCCATAAGATAAGGAACATGCACAGACTGACTTCCATAATGAGTCGGACCAAACAACGTATCCCTGTCAGGTCAAAAAGAGATCCATAATACAAATAGGGCAGATATCCCAGATAATGTATGGAAAGAAGCAGCATGCTGTATCTGCCACAAGTCGCCAAAATTCCATCCGCGCGCACATGCTTTTCTAATTTTTTGCACAAGAGTATGAGACTCAGACTTCCACAGGCAGCCATGGCAAGCCCCAGAAAAGTGATGCCATAGTCTCTTTTTGCCATATCAAAGGCGGACACGGCAGAGTTTTCTTGTAAAAGAAACGAAGCAAACCAAAATATGCCTGCACCGATCCCTACCTTATCCGCAGTCGTAACCTTCTTTTTTCTCTCCTGCTCCCACTGCGGCAATTTTTTCCTTAGCCAGATACCGATATCCACAAAGCCCATGCCGGCAAGTCCAAGATCCAGTGCCAGCGGCAGTGACAGGCGCAGGGTAAGAACCAGTGCCCATGCAAGGATGATCAGACTTTCCCCTTTCTTAGGCATCAGCAAATGCACGGCATCCAAAAGCAGGCGGGCAAAGAAAAGTGCCGGCAAAAACCAGAGCAGCCCGATCGCCGCAACTTCTTTTCCCATGACCATGATATCCGATCCACTCGCCATCACAAGGGTAGTTAGCCGATCCAGAACAAAATCCTTGGTATATGCCCCATCAAACTGTCCGCCCACCAGATAGGTCCATACACTCATCATAAGAAATAAAATAAGTGCCGGAAGCAGCAGGCGTTTTGCTGACTTTTTGACGCCACTTCTCCACTCCTGTCCGTTTTTTGACAGGGTCATGGTCATACCGCTGCATACGAAAAAAAGAGGCATATGAAAGGAATAGATCAAGTCCTTTTGCCAACCCAGAGATATGGTATGCCCCACGATCATAAGTAGGATACCGATTCCCTTTGCCATATCCAGATAGGTCATGCGATTTTTCTTCATCCCGTCCCCCTGCATGTCTTACTTATGTTATAATGATAACATATTTTCGTTAAAATTTTGTTGTTTGGAGATTTCTATGCAAAAATATAAGTTTTTCGATATGGTCTTTTTTATTATGATGGCATTTATCTTTACTGCCCTCATTTTTTTTCAGAGAACCGTGGACCTTCCTTATCTGAAGGAGATCGCCCCGATCGCCTGCTACCTCTTGCCCTGTCTCCTGCTCTTGCATCTATGGCAGCATTTTATAGGAAAAATTAAAGTCCCTGCCAGTTTAGGGCATCTGCGCCTTGCCTGCCTATTTGCCCTCCTTTTACAGATCTTTATCGCCTATCACATCTGGTTTTATGTGGGTTTTGATGTCGGGATCGTGCGTATCAGTGCCCAGTATTTTGTGCAGGGACAAGTCTACCCTTATGCCCCGACTTACTTTGCCACCAATCCCAACAATACCTGCATTTATTTTATCACGGTACTTTTCCTGCAAATAGGAAAGTTTTTCTCTGTAGACGGCTATTATCTTTTGATCCTCTTTGGCATCCTCTGCAGCAATATCGCCCTCTATCTGACCTGCCGCTGCGTCCTGCTTCTGACAGACTCACGCGCGATCGTCAGTGGTACTTTTCTTCTTGGCTTACTGCTCTTTGGTCTGTCTCCTTGGATCTTTGTACCTTACAGCGATATTTTATCCCTGCCTTTGCCGATCCTGACCTTTTACCTCTACCTGCAAATGAAGCGAAAAGATACTATGTCACTTTGGGTAAAAGTCTTTCTGATCTGCATGCCTGCAATCTTTGGTCGTCTGCTCAAGCCGACCAATCTCATCATCCTGATCGCCCTAGTTATCCTTTTTGTTCTTGATCTATTACGCGGACACTTTCAGCATAGTCTAAAAAAAGCAATCGTGGTTCTTTGCACCTTTGCCGCCCTTTTTGCCCTCTCAGCACTTGCTTCCAAAGGCATGCAGTCCTATCTTGCCATTTCACCGGATAAGAGTGTGGAAAAATCTTTTGCTCACTATGCCATGATGGGACTGAATGAAAAGACGATCGGCAATTACAGCAAGACCGATGATCACTTTTCGACCTCCATCTATGATTACGATGAAAAGAAAGAAGCCAATCTGACCCTGCTCAAAGAACGTTTGCAAGATATGGAACTCTCCGGTTATCTCTATCATGTCCTGCGAAAGACCGTCTGCAATTTTTCCAATGGTACTTTTGGCTGGGGCAAAGAGGGCGCAGATTTTGATGAATATATCCCGCAAAGATCGGATGAAATTTCCCAATTTCTAGAAAATTTCTACTATATGAAAAATACCGATGCCGACTATGTCATCGGCACCGGTGGAAAATATTTCACTTATTATGTTCAGTTGGTGCAGATTGTCTGGATCTGCACATTACTGCTTTGCTTCTATCATGCTTTTCTCTTGTTGAAGCGTCCTTCCACATCAGAAGAATGCCTGATCCATCTGACGCTTCTCGGCATTTTTGCCATGGTCACACTTTTTGAGACAAATGCCAGATATCTGATCTCCTATCTGCCATTCTTCATCCTGTGCGCCACTACTTCAAAATATCAGAAACCACTTTGTGTGGGATCTCGAAACTAGGACAGCCCATAGACATCGGTCCGACGTCCCCTTCGTTAAAGCAGATCACAATGTTGCCCTTGTCATTTAAGTAGAAGGACTGGTCAGCAGCGATCGCATTAAAGTTCCACTCTGCCACTTCCGGGTCATCGATCCAATACTGCACATTCTCATCTGCTTTCATCTGTGCCCGCATCTGCTTTTTGATATTGTCACTGATCGGTGTCACATAGTCTGCGCCATCCTTGAAAAGGTCGGCTAAAGCAAGACGCTGTCCGGTCGCAAGATCGATCGTATAGTAATAGTCTTCTTCCGAGCCGCTGCCTGACCCCTGGTAACACATGAGTTTTAAGGTAAAATACTTATCTGTTGTACTGATCACCTCATGTTTGATCGTAATATCCTGATAGCCCTGATTGCTCATATTATTCTTGAACTCTGCAATATAGCGTTCGCTGATTGCAGCGATCTCCGCATTGACTTCAGTCACCGATTGTGCCAGATTGGCATTGTCCGTATCTTCCGCCACGAGTTTAGGTTCATCTACATCCGCCATGTTCTTGCCATCATCATACTGATAATCGCGGAAAGTAACGGCGCTTACCAGATTTCCCAAGACCGGCACTTTCTCCATTGCCTGCGCCACACTTGCTGATGTATTTGGCAAAGCCACAAACACCAAAGCTACTGCCGCTGCCGTCGCACCTATTTTCAAGATGCGGTTTCCTCTTTTTCCCATCTCTATGATCTTTTTCTCCTGTATCCCTTTTTTCATCATCTGCGTCTCCTTTTTTGCCTGCTGCATCCTTCTTTTCATCTGTTCCACCTGATCTTCACTCATATGGACGGATGCATAATCTTCTTTATATGCTTTCAAATCTTTTTGTTCCATGCTTATTCCTCCCAAATCCAGTCATTTTCCATCTGTATGCGCATCTTTTTGATGCCCCGGTACAGACGGCTCTTGATCGTACTCACTTTTTCATCCATAATGTCTGCTATCTCATTGATCTTATATTCTTCAAAATAACGCAGGAGGATCACTGTCCTATCCTTTTCCTCCAAGGCATCCAGCGCTTGCCAGAGATCCATATCCCGGTAACGATCCTCTGTCCACGGCTCCGCCACAACCTCCTCCGTGCTCACCGTCTTTTGGTTTTTCCGACAGAAACTAAATACCTCATTGAGCATCAGGCGGTAGAGCCAGGTCTTAACGTATTCTGGCTTTTCTAAAGTCTTGCATTTTTTGATTGCCTGATAGGCGCCCTCCTGCACGATATCTCCCGCATCTTCCGGGTTTTTTACATAAGCATAAGCCAACCGATAGTATGCATCATAGTTTGCAAGCAGTGCTTCTTCGACAATCTCTTGTTTGTCATCTTCTGTTTTCTTTGTGCGAAAAAAGGACTGCATGTTTTCACCTCCATCATCTGTCTTTGTTTCGAAACTATATATTAGACGCTACAGGGGCAAAAAAAGTTTCAACTCTAGGAAATTTTTTTCCAAAGCCGAAACTTTTATCCTCCTGCTTGTCTTAGTAGGTCTCGCGCACAACCGTCTCGATCGCCCGCTCACTGTTCTCTTGACATTCTACGCGGTTTCTCTCATAAAACTTCTGATATAAAAGATCGATCAGGTACAACTGCGCGGTTTTTGCTGCCATAGAGCCACGTTCCAAAGGCGCCTCGCGCATGCCGGTCAAAAGAATGGCATCCACATACATCGTCAGCGGCGACTTGGCGTAATGCGTAACGGCAGCCACTTTCGCCCCCGCCTCATGGGCTAATCTTGCCACCTGTACCGCATCCTTGCTGGCACCGGAATAGGAAAAAATAAACATGACATCGCGTTCTGTCATCATGGTTGCCGCGATTGCCTGCAAATGGGGATCCTCCACACAGACAACCTTTGGCATGACGCGGGCGAACCTGCTGTGCGCCTCCCGTGCCATCAAAAGACTGTCGCTAATGCCAAAAAAGTGGATCCGTTCTGCCTGCTCAAACATCTGCACAATGGAAAGCAGGGCTTTTTCATCCACCAACTGCATGGTCTCATGCAGGGCTTTCCGGTGGAGAAGAAAAACCTTCTGTGCCCAATCCGGCTGTCCGGCTGCTGTCTCCTGCTCCGTTCTATTGTCTGCCACCGTCCTATCGTCTGCATGCCCTTCTAAGATTGCTCCGGCTCGCGCCTGGCTAATCGAAACCTGCACCTTAAAATCCTGATAACCCTGTGCGCCCAATTTACGACAAAAACGTGTCACGCTGGCTTCCCCCACCCCACAAGCAAGTGCCAGATCCGTGATCGACATATATATGATCTCGTTCTGATGGGACAGGCAATAATCTGCCAGTTGTCTTTCCTTTTTGGTAAATTGATTTCCCATGGACTGTATTTTTAATAGGATATTCTGCTGTTCCATCCGCCGTCTTTCCTTTTTATTTTTTGAAAATAATTTTCAAAAATAATTGTATCGTGAAAACAATTGTGATATTATGCATTTGAAATGAAAATAATTTTCATTTATATGATAACAAAGAAAAAATTAAAAGGCAAGGAGTGGATATTATGCTATTATACAAAGTAAAGGATTTTAAGGAACTAAGCCGTAAGGCTGCCAACATCATTTCCGCGCAGGTCATCTTAAAGCCGACCTCCGTGCTTGGACTGGCGACAGGCTCTACCCCGGTAGGCACCTACAAGCAGTTGATCGAGTGGTACGAAAAAGGTGACATTGATTTTTCACAGGTCACTACCATCAACCTGGATGAATACAAGGGACTTGGTGCCAGTGATGTCCAGAGTTATCGCTATTTTATGAATGATAACCTCTTTGACCATGTCAATGTCAACAAAGATCATACCTTTGTACCAAATGGTCTTACCGAGAACCCGGAAGAAGCATGCAAGGCATATGATGATCTGATCGCTGCCTGCGGTGGCATCGACCTGCAACTGCTCGGCATCGGTGGCAATGGTCATATCGGTTTCAACGAGCCGACCGACTCTTATATCAAAGCAACCCATGTGGTGACCCTTTCTGAAAAGACCAGAAGTGCCAATGCTCGCTTCTTTTTCTCTATGGACGAAGTTCCGACACAAGCCATTACCATGGGTATCGGCGGTATCATGGAATCCAAAAAGATCCTCCTGCTTGCCAGTGGTAAGGCAAAAGCACAAGCGATCTATGATGCCCTCTACGGACCGATCACGCCACAGGTGCCGGCTTCCATCCTGCAACTCCACCCTGATGTGACTGTAGTTGCCGACGAAGAAGCCCTGTCTCTCCTTTAGGGACGTTCCTTTTGCCACAAGGAGTTCCCCTTTGGCACAAAACTTTAAGAAAGAAGATGCACATTATGATCATTAAAAATGGACTGGTCTTTACCCAAGACAAAAGTTTTGAAAAAAAAGATATTTATATAGAGGACGGCAGATTTGTCTCGCCGGATGCCTACACGGAAGAGAAGGCTGATGTCATCGATGCTGAAGGACAATTTGTTCTTCCCGGGCTGATCGACATCCATAGCCACGGTGCAGTCGGCTGTGATTTTTCGGATGGCGATAAGAACTGTGTCAAAAAGATTCTGTCCTATGAAAGAGCACATGGCATCACGACCTACTGTCCTACGTCCATGACGCTGCCGCTGGAGACACTGGAAACCGCTTACGCCAGTCTGGATGATCCATCCTTTTTCCATCTGGCAAATATCAGGACAGATAAACCTGCTTCCGGTCAGGCACCGGAGGAATCCGGTTACGCACGTATCGCCGGTATCAATATGGAAGGACCATTTTTGGATGAAGCAAAAAAAGGTGCCCATCAGGCATGCTATCTGCGTCCGGCAACAGCAGCATTTTTTGATGCATGTCAAAAATCAGCATCGGGTGCCATCTGCCTGGTGACAGTCGCACCAAATATTGCTGACAATATCGACTTTATCCGGGACTATCACAATAAAGTGACTATTTCCCTCGGACATACTTCCTGCGACTGTGCCACCGCGGGGAAGGCGATCACTGCCGGGGCAGAACATTTGACCCATTTATTCAACGCCATGCCTTCTCTTCTTCACCGGGAACCGGGCCTGATCGGTGCCGCTATGGATGCCGAGGATGTTTATGCTGAACTGATTGCCGATGGCATCCATGTCCATGACACCATGATCCGCAATGCCTTTCGCATGTTTCCTGACCATATCTGTCTCATCAGCGATTCCATCCGCGGCACAGGACTTTCGGATGGTTCCTATGAACTAGGCGGTCAGATCTTCCGTGTCAAAGGCAAACTTGCCACATTGGATGACGGCACCATCGCCGGCTCCGTGACCAACCTCTATGACAGTATGTGCCATGCCATCAAGATCGGAGTACCTATGGAAGAAGCCATTGCTGCTGCCACCATCTATCCGGCAAAAAGCCTAGGCATCTACGACCAGGTCGGCTCCATCACGCCGGGCAAATACGCTGACGTCTTACTCGTAAATAAAAAAATGGAACTACAACGCGTACTGTAGTTCCTCTTTCGGGACGTCCCTTGCCATAAGGAACGTCCCTTTTAGCTTTCTTTTGGCTTTATGCTTCTTAGTGCAGATCCTCATCATCGTCATCATAATCGCCGTCATTGTCAAACATAGACTCGCGGTTGATCACACGCTTTTCTACACGATTTTTCTCTACCAATTCTGACAGATGTTCTTTGACCTCTGCTGCATTTTTTACACTGACGATCTCAAAGTCCGCCATGCTCTTGTCTGCGGAACATACCTGAATGGTGCCCACACCAAAGATCTTTTGTCCCAGCGTACGGGTCAGTTTCACATCCAGAATACGATACAAGCGTACCTCATCCTCTACCGTCGTAAAAAATCCGGTCTGGACAAACAGACGATCCTCCGTCAAAGTATATTTTGTAAAACTCAGTGGCAAGCCAAATAAAGTTCTCTTGCGATCACTCCAAATTATATTTTTCTCAGCCATATTTTCTCCTTTGCTCTCCAATCCCAGCCTCAAACCCTCGGTTTCGTGGCATATCGTTACTCCTAGTATACGTTTCCTTGCCTTACTGCGCAAGTATGAATTTCTTATACCATCTGCACCAGCCAGACATTGCTTTTCACCATAAAGTAGCCAATGATGACCTTGATCAGTTCGGTCGCCTGTACGAAAAAGTAAATGCTTACGATGCCCAGCCCCGTAAAATGCGCCAGTATATATGCCACCGGAACCACGACCACCCAGGTAAAGACAGAGTCAAACAAAAAGGTGACAAAGGTCTTTCCCCCGGAACGCAGGGTAAAATACGAGGCATGCGAAAAGGAACAAAATGGCATGATCATGGCAGACACCGCAATGAAATTTGCCGCCAGCGATTTGATCTCATCCGTAGTATTGTAAATACGCGGGAAAAATCGTCCCAGTACAAACATGCAAAAAGCCACAAGGACACAGCAAAATACACTGAAAGCAATCATCTTGTTATCGGCATCCTTGGCTTCTTCCAGGTCTCCTGCTCCCAGATACTGCCCCACGATAATACTGATGCAGGCTCCCAGTTGGATATAGACGATATTAAAGAGATTTGTGATCGTTGCTGCAATATTGACACCTGCCACAACAGCAATGCCGCGGATGGAATAGCACTGATTGACCGTCGTCATACCTGCTGCCCACAAGACTTCATTGATCATAAGGGGCAGTCCTTTGATAAGGATTGCCTTAAGTTCTGCCTTCGGTATGCCAAGTCCCCGGTAGGCTCCCTCCAGATAGCGGTTTTTCGTCTGATGGGTATGCGCCCACAGGATCACGATTCCCGCCTCAATATAACGCGCCAATACCGTTGCCAGTGCGGCTCCCACAACGCCCAATTTTGGAAATGGTCCGATTCCAAAGATCAAAAGGTAATCTAAGACTGCATTGGAACCTACCGCCACAAAACTTGCGATCATCGGAACCATGGTCTGCCCTGTTTCCTTGATATTGGTTGCATAAGACTGGTTGACGGCAAATGGTATCAATCCAAACAGCATGACCGCCAGATATTGCAAACCATATTGTAAAGCCACTTCTGTCGCTCCGCTTCCTGTCGTATCTGTCAGATATAAAGAGATCAACTGGCTTCCTCGTCCTGCAAACAGAATCATGGCAATGACCGTGACCAGCAAAGTTGCATACAACTTAAAACGGAAGGAATACATATGTCCCTTGTGATCGCCCTTGCCAAAATACTGAGCGCCAAATATACTCGCCGCGGATGCCGCGCCAAAGATCGCCAGATTATAGACGAAGATCAACTGGTTGACGATGGCAACACCGGACATCTGCTCCGTGCCCAGTTGTCCCACCATAATATTATCCAAAAAACTAACCAGATTGGTAATGGCATTCTGTAAAATCATTGGCAGTGCCAGATATAAATAACGCCGGTAAAATGCCCCGGTCCCTATGTATTTTTTCTTAATCTTTTCTATCAAAACCTACCTCTTTCTCTTTGCTTAACTGTGCCAGACGGGACAGTCCATGTGGCAAAACGTCCCTACTGTGCTGCGATCTTAGCCGCCAGATCCTCTAAATATTCCCAGCGCTCCATTTTTTCTTCCAGCGCTTGCTCGACTTTCTTTTTCTCCTCCAGCAACTCGCCCAATTTTACGGAGTTGGTCGCATTGGCAGCCATATCCTCATCTAATTTTTCCAGTGCTTCTTCCAAACCTGCAATATCATCCTCGATATTTTCGTATTCCCGCTGTTCGTTATAAGTAAATTTCAGTTTCTTACTCTGTTCCTTTTGCATTTTATAAGCCTGAGCGCCGGACAAATTTGTCGTTTCTTCTGCAGTCTGCTGACCTGCTTTGTCATTTTCCTCCGGGTCTGTCAGACTCTCCCCGCCATAGGTCTCATAATATTCTTGATAAGAGCCATTAAAGAGCGAGATTTTTCCTGCCCCCTCAAATACCAGCATATGATCGACCACGCGGTCTAAGAAATAGCGGTCATGGGAAACTGTGATCAAAATGCCCGGGTATGTGTCAAGATAATCTTCCAAAATACAGAGGGTAGAAATATCCAGATCGTTGGTCGGCTCATCTAAGATCAAAACATTGGGTGCCCCCATCAATATCTTTGCCAGATAAAGACGTCTTTTCTCGCCACCGGATAATTTCCCGATCAACTGGTACTGCAAAGAACCGGCAAATAAAAACTTTTCCAACATCTGTGACGCAGAGATATAGCCGTCTTCCGTGCGGATATATTCGGCGGTATCCTTGATGTAATCAATGACACGCTGTCCCGGATCCATATCCTTTGCCTCCTGCGCATAATAACCGATATTGACCGTTTCCCCGATCTCAATGCGTCCCTGATCCGGCTTCACTTCCCCCATGATCATCTTTAAGAGAGTGGTCTTGCCACAACCGTTTGGACCTAAGATACCAATACGATCTTTCTTCAAAAAATGATAAGTAAAATCCCGGATCAGCAGATTTCCCTCGTAGACGATCGCGATATCATCCATCTCGATCGTTTTATTGCCCAGACGTGTTGACAAACTGCCGATCTCCACCTCAGTATCCGCGGCTATCTTTTTCTCATCGCGCAAAGCCTCATAACGCTTGATATGGGCTTTCTGTTTGGTGGAACGCGCTCTTGCCCCACGCTGCATCCAGGCGATCTCCTTGCGCAGGATATTTTGATGCTTTGCCTGCGTAGACAGCGCCATCTCCTCCCGCTCTGCCTTGAGCGCAAGAAATCCTTCATAATTTGTTTTGTATGAATATAATTTACCTTTATCCAATTCCACGATACGATTGCAGACCAGATCCAAAAAATACCGGTCATGCGTGATCATGATCAGACTTCCCCGATAAGACTTAAGCCAGCCCTCCAACCATTCTGTCATATTGTGATCCAAATGGTTAGTCGGCTCATCTAGGATCAGAATTTCATTTTCTGATAAAAGGACGGCTGCCAAGGCGACCTTTTTCTTTTGTCCCCCGGATAAATGATCGATCGGCTGGTTCAGGTCCGTAAAGCCCAGACGGTTTAAAATACTCTTGGCATCTCCCTCCACGCCATAGTCCCCAGAAAGACGGGTATCTCCAGCTATACCATGCATCTGGTTCTTTCCCATGACATATTCCAAGATGGTCTGACCCGGTGCAAATTCCGGATTCTGCGGCAGATAATTGATCACCACATGGCTTCCCTTGGTATATTCCCCTTTATCCCCTTCCTCGATGCCTGCAATAATACGCAAAAGGGTTGATTTGCCTGTGCCGTTGATCCCGATGATGCCGACTTTTTCGCCCTGTTCCAGACTAAAGTCGATCCCATCAAACAAGACTTTATCGGTATATGCTTTCGTCAGATTTTTTATAGTAAGTAAGTTCATGCTTTTTCCAATCCAATGCTTATAACTGTCATTTCCTAGGTACGCAATCGTGGTAAACATATCATTTCCAACATACGCGCCTATTTAGAATACCACAATTTGAGCAAAGAAGCCACCGGCAAGCAGTCTTGTTCAATCTTTTCTTTTAACTTTATACAAAATAGGGTATGATAATCTCATGAGTCAATATTATAAATTTTTTCAGAATAAGAAATGTGAATATTTTCCCTGTCATAAGGGCATCCCGGAGGCTGAGTTTAACTGTCTTTTTTGTTATTGTCCGCTTTATGCTCTGGGCAAGTCCTGTGGTGGGAACTGTGAATTTTTAGAAAATGGCGTCAAATCCTGTATGAACTGTGCCTTCCCCCATCAACGCAAGAACTACGATCTGGTCAATGCACGTTTTGGAGAAATTACAGATCATATTGGACGTATGGATAAGGAGGATGGATCACATGAAATGTAAACTGATGCCCAAATTATCCGCCGGCGATTGGAAAGATTTCTGCGAACGCTTTCATTTTCCTGCAAAGGAATTAGTGCGGATCCAAGCGATTTATCAGGCACTCCTGCCCCTAGTCGATTGTTATGCCTATTATTCTTTAGAGCAGGATCTCCCTGCGATTTCCCTTTCTCACTATGCATATGGCTTTGTGACCTTAGGGAATGGTGTAGATGAATTTTCGGAACTCTATCTCAATCATGAGCAGATACAGGAGGCTTATATCGTGGATTGCATAAGCCTCCTGCTCCTCTCGAAAGCATACGAGAATTTTGCCCATATGATCGAAGGAGAAAGCAGCCTCTACCTGGAAAAATTGTCATTTCTGGGCGATGATTATCCTTTGGATCTTCTGCCACAGATCTATGATAAACTTAGCCCGGATGGCATAAGCCTGACCGAGAGCAAAATGCTAAGCCCATTAAAGTCTGCCACACTGATCCTGCATTTAGATACCAAGCGACACGCAATATTAAATCAATTATGTAACTCCTGCGATACTTGCAAGAACTTTTCCTGCCCATCACGAAAAGTCTCTGCCAATCAGATTCCCCGTACTTATGGGGCGATGCAGATATTTCATAAGAAATAGATTGTATCAATCTCTCCGGTGGCACAAACAACGAAAAAGGGACAAGGCAAACTGCCTTGTCCTTTTTGTAAGACGTGCGTGAGAGGATTCGAACCCCCGACACCTTGGTCCGTAGCCAAGTGCTCTATCCAGCTGAGCTACACACACATACTATTTATACGTTGCTCACACAACATATTTTATTATACATCTTTTTCTTGGTTTGTCAAGAAAAAAATGAACTGCCGCAGACCGGAATCGAACCGGTACGATGTCACCACCACAGGATTTTAAGTCCTGCGCGTCTGCCAGTTCCGCCACTGCGGCCTGTTACGAGCACTTAACGAGAGCAAGCATAGCGCCGTTCGAGTTTAGTGCGATACGTACTTGACCCTTAACGAGAACGAGCATTAGCGATGTTCGAACTTAGTAGTCAAGTAAAATGGGACCTATAGGGCTCGAACCTATGACCCTCTGCTTGTAAGGCAGATGCTCTCCCAGCTGAGCTAAGATCCCATAACGACCCAAGCGGGACTCGAACCCGCGACCTCCGCCGTGACAGGGCGGCGCTCTAACCAACTGAGCCATTGGGCCTAATTAAATAAATCGAGTACAAAACCTTTAACTATAGAGTGGACCTTCGGGGACTCGAACCCAGGACCGACCGGTTATGAGCCGGTTGCTCTAACCAACTGAGCTAAAGGT
>CAKXYI010000001.1 GCA_934899185.1 uncultured Lachnospiraceae bacterium | reverse complement strand
GCGGGATGGAGCAGTCTGGAAGCTCGCCGGGCTCATAACCCGGAGGTCATAGGTTCAAATCCTATTCCCGCAATTTTGTGCCCAGTTAGCTCAGTTGGTAGAGCAGAGGACTGAAAATCCTCGTGTCTCTGGTTCGATTCCGGAACTGGGCACTTTTATATTATGTAAAGTATCATCTGCAAAAGCAGGTGATTTTTTAATGTGGTAAAAGGAAGATAGAAATATTAAAGAATTATTAAGAAGTCATGAGAAGCGTTTACTTTCCATAGTAAATGCTATATGATATGGAAAATATGAAAGAGGTGATCATATGCTGACAGCATTATTTATTATTGCATTTATCTGGTTTATGTGGAAAGTGATCGCGCTGGCGGTTAAGATGACATGGGGATTTTTGAAGATTGGTTTTTATATTATATTCTTACCAATCGTGCTCATTGGACTTTTCTTGGGAGGGCTGATTTATATTGCCTTGCCGATTTTAATTATTGGCGGTATCATAGCCCTTGTAATATCAAAATAGGAAATCAGGTGAAAAAATGGCAAAGAAAGCAAAAGAAGAAAAAACAAATGTTATGCGTCTTTTAGAGCAGGCAAAGGTAGAATATAAACATTACTCCTATGCAAATACAGATGCCATCAGTGGTGTAGAAGTGGCGGAAGTTTTGGGACAGAATGTGGATAAAGTCTTTAAAACGCTGGTGACTGTGGGGAAAAGCGGCGAGCACTATGTGTTTGTTGTGCCGGTGGCAGAGGAACTGGATCTGAAGAAAGCGGCAAATGCAGTAGGTGAAAAGTCGATTGCCATGGTAAAATCCAAAGAGCTGCTAGGGCTTACCGGCTATATCCATGGTGGCTGTTCCCCGATTGGCATGAAAAAGTTCTTTCAGACGGTCATTCACCAAAGTGCCGAGGATTTTGACACCATTATCTTTAGTGGAGGCAAGATCGGTTATCAGGTGGAGGTGTCCTTAGAGGGCTTGCGCAAGGTCATTGCATTTGAGACAGCAGACATTATTGTATAAGACTGCATTCTATCTAGTGGATTTTTTGAGGAAGTTAGTTCATTTTTTTATCATCATCAGGAAACTGGATTGTACTTTTTCTTCCGAACTCGTACAATGAGGACGTTGAGAGAAAACTATAATTTAGGAGGAATGCAGGATGAAGTTTTTTATTGATACAGCGAATGTAGACGACATCAGAAAGGCCAACGATATGGGTGTGATCTGTGGTGTGACGACCAATCCATCCTTGATCGCAAAAGAAGGAAGAGATTTTAATGAGGTCATCAAGGAAATCACATCTATCGTTGACGGACCGATCAGTGGTGAGGTAAAGGCTACGACTGTAGATGCAGAAGGTATGATCAAAGAGGGCAGAGAGATTGCAGCCATTCATCCAAACATGGTTGTTAAGATCCCTATGACAGTAGAAGGACTGAAGGCAGTTAAAGTGCTTTCCGCAGAAGGCATCAAGACAAATGTTACCTTGATCTTTACCGCAAATCAGGCACTTCTGGCAGCAGAAGCAGGGGCCACCTATGTATCTCCATTCCTGGGAAGACTTGACGACATCAGCCAGCCGGGTATTGGTCTGATCGAAGATATCGTGACCATCTTTGACAATTATGGATATGACACAGAGATCATTGCAGCATCTATCCGCAATCCGATCCATGTTACAGATTGTGCACTTGCTGGAGCAGACATTGCGACCGTACCTTACAAGGTCATTGAACAGATGACAAAGCATCCATTGACAGATGCCGGAATTGAGAAGTTCCAGGCAGATTATCGTGCTGTTTTTGGTGACTAAAGTCGTAAATAAACGAAACTGCGCATGACAGGTGTCGGCTTAGGCTGGCAGTTGTCATGCGCAGTTTTTTTAATCAATATAATCTATCCCAGTATCTTGGGTCTGACTGCATAGCGTCCTCATCGTAGTTGTATTCTTCTTCTAAGGAAGAATAGTTCTCGTAGTCATCGTCATTATCATCATAAAAATGTGAGAGTATATGTTATTATATTTGTCGAATGGGCGGTGAAATATAAATTAAAAAATTAAGTTTGTCGAACACTAGCGACTCTGCGATGACAAAAGTTGCGCTATCGTGTATAATAAGACGCAAATAAAGATAATTATGGATTATCTTATCAGATGAATAGCATAAGATAGATAGTGTAAGGAGATATGTCATGGCGTACGATTTTGAAAAGGAACGTAACGAAGCAATTGATGCAGGAGAGCGTGCATTATCATCACTTCGGGCAGCACGTGGCGAGTTGCAGTCTGCGGGTAATTGGGGACTTTTAGATCTTTTCGGTGGTGGCATGATCAGTGGATTAGTCAAACATTCCAAAATGGGAAATGCACAAAAGTACATGGAGGAAGCAAAATATAATTTACAGAGATTTAGCCGGGAGTTGCAGGATGTAAATATGACACACAATCTGAACTTGAATGTTGGTGATTTTTTGACATTTGCAGATTTCTTCTTTGATGGTCTTGTGGCAGACTGGCTTGTGCAAGACCGCATCAATGAGGCAAGAAATCAGGTGGAAGATGCGATTCGACAAGTGGAAGACATTGTAAGACGTTTGCGGACGATGTAGGCTAAAGTGATAAATGTCAGGATATGACAATCAACAGATGACGACGATCGGGATATCCGAAAAGGAGGTAATGGCATGGAGTTGATGATGGATTTTATATTAAGTGATTGGATGTATTTGTGGCTGGCGGTGATCGTGATTACCGCTGTGATCGAGATCATAACGGTTGGACTGACCTCTATCTGGATCTCCGGGGGAGCGCTGGCAGCATTGGTCGTCTGCCTTTTGGGCGGACATCCGGGCTTACAGATCGCGGTATTCTTTGCTGTGACTTTTATCCTTTTGTATTTTACAAGACCGTGGGCGAAAAAATACCTGGAGAGCCGGAAGGTTGCGACCAACTATGAGGAGTGCATAGGTAAGGAAGTACGTGTCATCGAGGAAGTCGATAACCGTAAGGAAAGCGGAAAAGTCCTTTATAATGGTATGGAGTGGACGGCAAGATCCGCAGAGGATCAAGAGGTATTTGCCGTAGATGAGCAGGCGATCGTATCCGAGATTCGTGGCGTCAAGATGATCTTAAAGCGCAAGTAGCATATAAGGAAATAAGACAGAAAAATAAAAAACGCAAAAGAACAAGAAATTTTGAATGAAAAAGCAAATTTTTGAATAGGGATTTTTTAAAAATGCTCTATGATGTAGTTAGTAAAGAAGAATGTCAGCATTACACATTCAAATATAGAAAGAAACTACAAAAAGGAGAGCGAGCATGAGCAAGAAATTTACTTGGAATGAAAATTGGAAGTTCACAAAAGATGCTGTTACCGTAGCAGATAAGACAACTTCCGCAGGAAACTGGGAGACATTGGATCTGCCACACACCTGGAATGGCGAGGACGGACAGGACGGTGGAAGCGATTATTATCGTGGAACCTGTTACTATGCAAAGAATCTTTCTAAGGCAGAGGTTGCTGAAGGCAAGGAAGTTTATATTGAGTTCGAAGCAGCAAATTCCTCCGCTGAATTATTTGTAAACGGTGAATCTGTTGCAAAGCATGATGGTGGTTATTCAACATGGAGAGCCAACATTACTTCATATTTAAAAGAAGAAAATGAAATTGTAGTTGCAGTTGATAATGCACCAAATGACCATGTTTATCCACAGAATGCTGATTTTACTTTTTACGGCGGATTGTATCGTAAGGTATCTTTGATTCTTGTGGATGAAACACGTTTTGATCTGGATTACTATGGAAGTCCTGCGATTAAGGTAACACCGGAAGTGACAGGTCAAGATGCTAAGATTACAACAGAGGTGTATCTGACAAATGCAGGAAGTCAAGAAGAATTGGTATTTACTATCACAGACGGAGATACAGTCGTTGATAGCACTACAGTTAGTGCAGATCAGACACAGGTAGAGCAGACCATTACAAACGTTCATCTTTGGAATGGACGCAAGGATCCTCATCTTTATACCATGCATGTAGAATTAAAGAAAGAAGGTCAGGTGATTGATGAGAGAACCACACGTTTTGGCTGCCGCACGTTTAAAGTAGATCCGGAAAAAGGCTTTTTCTTAAATGGTGAACATTACCCGCTTCGCGGTGTATCGCGCCATCAGGATAGACCGCATATCGGTAATGCTCTGACACCTGAGATGCATGAAGAAGATGCTAAGATTATTTATGAACTTGGTGCAACGACCATTCGTCTGGCACATTATCAACATGATCAGTATTTTTACGACTTATGTGATGAGTTAGGTTTTGTGCTTTGGGCAGAAATTCCATATATTTCTGTACATATGCCAAATGGCCGCGAAAATACTATTTCGCAGATGAAAGAGCTTGTAGTACAAAATTATAACCATCCATCCATTTTCTTCTGGGGTCTCTCTAATGAGATAACTATGAAGGGAGCAAAAGACCCAGATCTTTTAGAGAACCATCACATTTTAAATGATATGGTTCACGAAATGGATAAGACAAGACTTACCACCATGGCAGTTATCTCTATGTGTGATATTTCAGAGAAGCAGTATATTGAGATTCCGGATTTGGTTTCTTACAACCAGTATCTGGGATGGTACGGTGGAAAAATCGAGCAGAACGGACCATTTATGGACGCATTCCATGAGATGTATCCTAACATCCCGATCGGTATGAGTGAGTATGGTGCAGAAGCTTACAAGTGGCATACGTCTCATCCGGAGCAAGGAGATTATACCGAGGAATATCAGGCATATTATCATGAAGAACTTATTAAGCAGCTTTACACCAGAGATTTTATCTGGGCTACGCATGTTTGGAATATGTTTGATTTTGCAGCAGATGCCAGAGACGAGGGCGGATGCAAGGGTATGAACAACAAGGGTCTCGTTACCTTCGATCGTAAGTACAAAAAGGACGCTTTTTATGCATATAAGGCATGGTTATCTGATGTACCATTTGTTCACCTTTGCAGCAAGAATTATGTAGACCGTGATGAGGATGTTACAACCGTTAAAGTGTATTCTAACCTTCCTGAGGTAGAGCTTTTTGCAAACGGAGAATCTGTTGGAAAACAGAACGCAGAAGATCACTTCTTTACATTTGAAGTAAAGAATGTCGGTGAGACAACGTTGACCGCAAAAGCAGGAGACTGCGAGGATAGTGCAACCATCAAAAAAGTTGACGAACCAAATCCAGACTATCATATGCCGGTAACAGGTGACGTAATCAACTGGTTTGAGATTACAGCACCAGAGGGATATTTCTCCATCAATGACACTTTGGGAGAAATTATGGCAAATCCGGAAGGCGCAAAATTCATGGGTGGCATGATGGCAAAGATGCAGGAGAGCCAGCAGAATCCTTCCGAAGATGATCCACAGAAGGGCATGAAGGCGATGGCAAATCAAATCGAACCGGAAGCAGCACAGAAGATGATGATGGGATTTACTGTCAAGAGAATGCTTGGCTTTGGAGGACTTCCAAAAGAGCAGGTTTTGGGCATCAATGCTATGTTGAATAAGATCAAGAAATAAGGCGTTTATAACAAATTCCTTTCCTAAATACAGGCGATCAACAGGATCGTCACCCCAATTATGAGAGAAGGCACTCCGCATGAGAAAATCTTGTGTGGAGTGTCTTTTTTTAAGAAGATAGAATATATAGATTTATGAAAAAAAGGCGTGACTTTATGGTAAAATGCCAGTAGAAAAGCAATGTTTGAAAGATAGGTTTAGGAGGCACAAATGAAGATAGTATTTTTGGATCGAAAAACCATAGGAGAGGATATTGACCTTACAAAGTTCCATGCATTTGGCAATCTCGTGGAATATGATTTTTCAACCAGTCAGGAAATTCCGGCGCGTATAGAGGATGCAGACATCATTATCACAAATAAATGTAACATGAATGAGGAGACGCTGGCGGGAGCCAAAAAACTGAAACTGATCTGTGTGACTGCAACAGGAACCAACAATCTGGATAAGGAGTATCTGGAAAAAAGAAAGATTGCATGGCGCAATGTGGCAGGCTATTCGACCGAGACGGTAGCGCAGCATACCTTTGCCTTGTTATTTTACCTATATGAGAATCTGTCA
Source organism: uncultured Lachnospiraceae bacterium (assembly GCA_934899185.1). Classification (GTDB taxonomy): domain Bacteria; phylum Bacillota; class Clostridia; order Lachnospirales; family Lachnospiraceae; genus Pararoseburia. The sequence continues at coordinate 671,905 of CAKXYI010000001.1, read as the reverse complement.
TATTATGATGCTTATGTAAAGGAAGAGAAATATGTAAATGATAAGATGTTTACGCATTTTGTAAAGACGTTTCATCAGTTGGCAGGAAAGACATGGGGAATTATTGGGCTTGGTGCAATTGGAAAACGTGTGTCTGAGATTGCGACGGTATTTGGCTGCAAGGTGCAGTATTTCTCAACGTCCGGTCGTAACCATGACAAGCAGTATCAGGAAGTGGATTTACAGACATTGTTAAAAACATCAGATATTATTTCTATTCATGCGCCTTTAACAAATGATACATTGCATCTGATCGGGGAGAAAGAATTCGCGCAGATGAAAGAGAGTGCAGTTCTTATCAATGTGGGACGCGGACCGATCATTGTGGAAAAAGATCTGGCAGATGCGCTGGATCGTGGAATCATCGCGGCGGCAGGGATTGACGTGCTTGATACAGAACCGATGAGTGAGGACAATCCGCTGCGCCATATCAAAGACAGCACAAAACTCCTCATCACACCGCATATCGCATGGGCATCTGTGGAAGCACGTGTGCGCCTGATGGATATTATTTATGGGCAGATCAAGGAGTTTTTAAAGTAACTCTGGGTATCTTGCATTTGGAAGTCACAGGGAATAGCGAAATGATTAAAAAAAGAGGAAAACAATGGATGAGAGACTAAAAAAACAATTGGATTTTATTTTAGAGATTGATAAAGAAAAAAATATTCTGCGCCAGACCCATTTATCAGGACATGGCAGGCGGGAGAATGACTCGGAGCACGCATGGCATATGGCGATCATGGCATATCTCTTGCGCGACTATTCCAACGAACCTGTGGATATCGCAAAAGTCATGCTCATGTGTCTGATTCACGATATTGTGGAGATTGATGCAGGCGATACTTACGCCTATGATGCGGAAGGGTTAAAGACCCAAAAGGCACGGGAAGATGCAGCAAAAGAACGTATCTTTTCTCTTTTGCCAGAGGATCAGAAAAAAGAGCTGGTAGCATTGTTTGATGAGTTTGAAGATTTTTCAACACCGGAATCCAAGTTTGCGCATGCCATGGATAACCTGCAGCCGCTTCTTTTAAATAACAGCAATGGCGGCGGCGATTGGCGAGAGCATGGTGTCAGTGCTGAACAGGTCTATGGCAGACAGAGAAAAACTGCACTGGGATCCGAAAAACTATATGATGTGACAGATCAGATTATTCAGGAACATATAGAAAAAGGGAATCTGAAAAAGTAGTAATTTAAAATAAAGAAGGAATATACAGATGCAGATAAAAAAATACGATTATTTACCGGAGGAAGCGAGTCGGATCCGGCAGAAAGTCTTTTGTCAGGAGCAGGGCTTTGATGATGAATTTGACGATATGGATGCCATTGCAACACATATTGTCTTGCTTGATGCGGATAAGCCGGTCGCAACCTGCCGGATATTTCCGGGCGAGGTGAGTGGGACTTATATTTTAGGAAGGCTTGCCGTGTCAAAGGAATATCGTGGAAAAGATCTGGGATTGGCGATCGTGCAGGATGCAGAAAAAGCCGCGAAAGAAAAAGGGGCAGGAGAAATGATTCTTCATGCCCAGTGTCAGGCAAGAGGCTTTTACGAAAAAGCAGGATATCAGGCATACGGAGAGATAGAGGACATCCAAGGCTGTCCGCACACCTGGATGAGGAAGTACCTATAATGGAAGTCCCGTATTATAAGATAAATCGCCGTGTTCTTCCATAAAGGTATTTCTGGCGTGGTAAATATCTTCCATGGAGACATCGGCGCGCTCACAGACGGCACCAAAGTAAGCATGTATGCGGTCTGCGAAAACCGGAGCCGCCAGATCAAAGAGATCATAAAGACTTTCGGTACGCTTTTGGTCAGGATTCCAAGGATTGTGCCATGTCTTGTGGCGGAAATTGCAGGGATCCTTGTAGGCGTAGATCGTGTCACTTGGGATCATAGGCGAAATGACGGGAACCTTTACAAAAATGGCTTCCAAACGGCGGACAAGCCTTTTCTTGATGCCAGTCGGGTCATGCATCAGACGGGATTCTGTCTTCATGGCATGAAAGGCACCACGGATCTGCCATTTTGGCATGGTTGCATCCGGGAAAACATTTGCAAGGGCAAAAGATAAGACCTTGGCGATCACACGGCTTTCCTTTTTAGAAAGGGCAATGGTATCTCCCGGGCGAAAATCTGTCGGCTTGCAATGCAGAAAATGCGAGATCATTTCCTGATCGATGCCGGTTTCCAAAAAGACATGGCGACCAAAATCATAGAGTCCGCCATTGCGGTCTTTATTCTGTAAATGGTGTGTCCGGTCAAAGATGTATGGATGACAGTAGGTGTCAAGCGTATAGTGTCCTAAAAATCCGCAGATGTAAGCGTCCGCAATGATGCGTTCGCTATGCGAGGACAATTTATTCCGGGCATCTAACATAGCGATAAAAAAGCGCAGGGAAAATGATACATGGATCAGGCTGGCAGCATTGTGGTCATAAAGCAGCCATGCCGGCAGGTAATAATAGAAAATATCCGGTCCCTGCAAGCCCAGATTATAGGCATGTGGATGTAAGGACAGGATATGATATTCCTGATCTTCCTTAAGATGTGAAAGTGATTGTTGTCCAAAAAGATAATGTGAAGCGAATCCTGGCATAGTATGCGCTCCTTTCCGCTGTTATGAGCACTTAGATTTATACTTTAATTATACTTGAACAAACAAAATGTGGCAAACAAAGTATAGATTTTGTCAAGTCAGATATACAAATTCGCGAAAATGTATAATGCGACCATACACAGAAAATCTATTGTATATGTCAAAAAACCACGTTATTTCTTATACTAGCAAAGGTAAAAGACAAAGAAGAAAAAGAGGGAGGAAGTTAGCATGGCTTCATTAGTTGAAAACGCACAGCACAAAGCAGAAAGAAAAGCTTTTGAGATAATGGTCAATGGTATCGTTGGTAAGTTGACAAAGACAGACGATATCGCAAAAAGACAGGAAACATTCCTTAATCTTATTGACAAGGCAGAGGCTTTCTGGGGAGAGGGCACAGATAAGGCAACACTGGATAAGGTTAGAGAGTATGTAAAGAATCCGGACAACAGATGGGTAAAATTTGTGAACCGTGTTTTGGATGAGACAAACCCGAACTATGCTAAGAAATTCCTTCTGAATTTAGGATATGAAGCATTTTTCCGTGGAACAAAGACGATCAGAGCAAACCGTGAGAAGTACAACTGTAATATTCCTTGGCTGATCCTGTTTGATCCGACAGACGCATGTAACCTGCATTGTGTAGGATGCTGGTCTGGTACATATGGTCACAAGAACAACATGTCATATGAAGACATGGATAAGATCGTTACACAGGGTAAGGAACTTGGAACGTATCTTTACTTTATGACAGGTGGAGAACCTACCGTTCGTAAGGCTGATATTTTAAAACTTGCTGAGAAGCATAACGATTGTATGTTTGGTCTTTTCTCTAACTCTACATTGATCGATGAAGAGTTATGCCAGAAGATTGTAGAACTTGGAAATATTACATTCCTTCTTTCTATCGAAGGAACACCTGAGACAAACGATGGACGTCGTGGAGACGGACATTATGCAGCAGTTATGAAGGCAATGGATCTTTTGAAGGAATACGGTATCGTATTTGGTACTTCTATCTGCTATACCAGAGACAACGTTGAGGCAGTTACCGATGAGAAGTTCTTACGTTTCATCGCTGACAAGGGCGCTCGTTTCGGATTCTACTTCCATTACATGCCGGTAGGACAGAACGCAGCACCGGAATTGATGCCTACTTTAGAGCAGCGTGAAGAGATCATCAAGAAGATTCGTTGGGTTCGTACCGGAGACAATGATATCGGATTCTTCCCAATGGACTTCCAGAACGACGGAGAATTTGTTGGTGGATGTATCGCCGGTGGACGTAACTACTTCCACATTAATGCACAGGGTGATGCAGAGCCTTGCGTATTTATCCACTTCTCAGACTCTAACATCCATGACAAGTCAATCCTTGAGATGTTACAGAGCCCACTTTTCAAGGCATACCATGAAGGACAGCCATTTAACAGAAACCACCTGCGTCCATGCCCGATGCTTGAGAATCCACAGCTCTTAAGAGAAATGGTAAACAAGACCGGCGCCAAGGGAACAAACGCTGAGGCAGAAGAGACCGTTGAGCATCTTTGCTCTAAGTGTGATCACTATGCAGAAGAGTGGGGACCTGTTGCAGATCGTATCTGGGCAGAGCAGAAGCACAAGAAGCCTTCTTACGAGAACTATACAGAAGAAAAGAAAGAGCATCCGGAACTTGCAGCATTCGAGCATGCAGACGGATCTAATGGACTCAGAGATGAGGACATTCAGTAATTAAATTGGTTATATTATTTGAAATATATAACAGCCCAACCCGGAAAGAGACTGGCAGACGCCAGTCTCTTTTTTCATGAAATGTGAAAAAATGTAAAAAACTGGCTCATAAAATGTGAAAATCGGGCAGGTAAATGATTCGTAGAGTGCAAAATCAGACGTATGATTATATAATGATGATAGAAAAGATCCGGTTGATGTATGGCGAGTGACACTTGTCGTTGGGTGGATAGTATAAGGGAGAGAGAATATGAATGCAAAAGAGATGGGGAAATTTATCGCAAATCGTCGCAAGGAACTGCATATGACACAGGCAGAACTTGGAGCGAAGGTAGGGGTGACGGATAAGGCGATCAGTCGCTGGGAAAGAGGCGTAGGTTTCCCTGATCTTGGATTGTTTGATGTCTTGGCAGAAGCATTGGGGATTACAAGTGCTGAATTATTTGCCGCCAAAAAGGATGGCAGGCAAGAAACATTAGAGTGTAAAGAAGTAGCCGAAAATGCACTTGAAGTTTTTCGGGGAAAGAGTCTGGAGATGAAGACATATAGCGTGATAGCCCTGATCTTGTCTGCCGTCACATGTTGTATAGGAATTGCTGTTGTCTGTTATTATGTGGATAGTATAAAAATGCGCGCACTACTGGTGGGATTGCTCACCCTGACAGAAATATTTGTGAGTGCTACCAATGGGGCAGTTTTTCGGGCGACAAGGAGGTAAACGAGTGGAATTTAACAAATTGATACCGGAATTAACAGTGAGGGATATTGAGAGAACACGAGAATTTTATGTAGATGTGCTAGGGTTTGAACTGGAGTATGAAAGACAAGAAGATAAGTTTATGTTTTTGTCTTTGGAAGGATCACAGATCATGTTTGAGGAAATGCATGAGGATGGTTGGAATGTCGCTGAAATGGTTTATCCATTGGGACGGGGGATAAACCTATCTATCGAGATAGAGGATATCGAGACTTTATATCGCAAAATCATATATTTTCAATATCCATTATATCGTCCACTACTGACAAGTAAATATGAATCTAATGGAGAAGATATTGAGCAGAAAGAGTTTTTGATACAGGATCCAGATGGGTATCTTCTAAGATTTACGCAAGAAGAGTAAAAAGATGAGGAGTTAAATTGTGGATTAATCTGAAAACGAACCTGTATAAAGTACCACACCCCCACATCTTGTAGGTGAAAGCCCTGCAAAACTACTAGTTTTTTTAATTGTCCAAAAGGCATTGCAAGCATAGTTGAAACGTATTACAATAAAATCTGTCGCATCTTGGAACTTTGCATGAGATACGACAGATTTTACTTTATACAGAAGAATTTCGGGGAGACGAAAGCAGACAGATGTTTATTGGACGAAAGAAAGAATTAGAAGCGTTGAACGCTTTTTACGAAGGAGATAAAGAGGCGATTGCCTGTGTGACAGGTGCGCTTGGTATGGGAAAGACGACGCTTTTGCGTCATTTTGCCGAGGATAAGAAAGCGATCTATTTTTGCGCCTATGAGACGACAGGAAAGCAGGAACTTTCTATGTTTGCGCAGGTATTGGCAAAGGCAGGCTTGACCAGTGGAGCGGGTACGGATGCGGTATCAAAAGCAGATAAGGAAGAGAAGGCTGAGTGGCAATTAGAGACATTGTTAGATGCCATTACAGAAACGGCAAAGCAGGAAAAACTTTTGCTTGTGATCGACCAGTATCCGAATTTTGTCAAGGCGGATGCTGCATTTGATGAGGTATTCTTTTCCTATGTCACAAGAAAATGGCAGGATCTTCCGATCAAGGTGATCCTTTGCGGAGATGCCTTTCTTTTGATGGAGAAGTATCTCTATGGAAAGAAAGCCAGATGGAAAGATAGGATCGATCTGCATCTGCATCTGACAGGGATGGATTTTTTGGAGACCAAGCAGTTTTTCCCAGAGGCGGCAGGGGAAGATCTGGCACTTTACTATGGTATCAGTGGTGGTATTCCGGCGCAGATCCTGCGTATGCAGGGAAAGTCAGTCAAGGATGCAGCAGCAGCCATCTTTGCCGGAAGTCCGGGACAGGCAGCACTTTTGCCGGAGCAGGTCATGGGGATGGAACTCAGGGAGTTGTCCTATTACAACTGCATTTTGTCGGCGATGGCGCAGGGCAGGAATCGTGTCAACCAGTTATCCGTTGAGGTTGGCAAGCCAAAGGATGTTGTTGTTCCTTATCTGAATGCCCTGATGTCGATCGGAGTTGTCACAAAGCAGACGGCGATCACAGAGGAGACCAACCGCAAAAAAACGCGTTATTCTATCGTCAATAGCAATACGGTATTTTGGTATCGCTTTATCGTGCCACATATGGATCTTTATGTAGCAGGAGAGTGGGAGATTTTGTGGAATACCTATATTGCACCGGATCTTGATAATTTCATGCAGCAGGTATTCATTTCTATGAGCAGAGAACATCTGGAAGAATGTAGCCGCAGAGGGCAGATGCCGTTTACGATCGAGCGTTCCGGTAACTGGTGGACCAATGATGATGAGGCAGGCACCACAGATGGCTTTGACGTGGTATCGCTTGGTAAGACCGAGGGCAAGAGTGCGACGATCTTCACCCTGTGTTTCTATGAACAGCGTGAGATCGAGGTTGCAGAGGTCAAGTCCATGATCGAAAAGACCAAGCAGATGCATCGTGAGGGGGATGCCTTTTATGTGGTCTGCGCCAAGGACCGTTTCCATGAAAATGTAGAGACGGTTGCTTCCACGATCAAGAATATTATCCTGGTGACACTGGATGAGGAGTGCAAGTTGGCATAGTGTGCGTACTTCCCATGAAAACTCAAAAATTTGCGTAAAAATGTATAAATTCTGCTATTGATAATAAAATGGGGTCATAGTAAAATCTTATCTGTAAGGTTTTTCTATGACCTTTTTGGTACGGGAACTTTATTGATAGCCACAAGGCTTAACAAAAATAGAGAGAGGATAATTGCAATGACAAATCTTGAATTACAAAAAGAAGCAGTGAAAGTCCGCAAGGGCATCATTGATGGTGTGCATGCTGCAAAAGCAGGACATCCGGGCGGATCTTTATCAGCGGCAGAGGTCTTTACTTATCTGTACTTTGAAGAGATGAATATCGACCCAAAGGATCCAAAGAAGCCGGATCGTGATCGTTTTGTTTTATCAAAGGGACATACCGCACCGGGACTTTACGCAGCACTTGCGAACAGAGGATATTTCCCGGTAGAGGATCTTTTGACCCTTCGTCACATTGGATCCCATTTGCAAGGACATCCATGTATCCAGCATACACCGGGAGTTGACGCTTCCAGCGGATCTTTGGGACAGGGCATTTCTGTTGCTGTAGGTATGGCACTTTCCGCAAAACTTTCCAAGGAAGATTACCGTGTATATACGCTTCTGGGCGATGGCGAGATTCAGGAAGGACAGGTATGGGAGGCATCTATGTTTGCCGGTTCACATCACCTGGACAATCTTTGTGTCATTGTAGATAACAATAATCTGCAGATCGACGGAACGATCGAGGAAGTCAATTCTCCATATCCGATCACAGACAAGTTTGCAGCATTCAATTTCCATGTGATCCCAGTCGAGGATGGCAATGATTTTGACCAACTTCGCGCAGCCTTCAAGGAGGCAAGAGAGACCAAGGGAATGCCGACCGCTATTGTCATGAAGACAGTCAAGGGCAAGGGCGTTTCTTATATGGAAAATGCAGTAGGCTGGCATGGAAAGGCTCCAAATGACGAGGAGTATGCGATTGCAGTGGAAGAATTAAAGAAGGCGGAGGAAGCATTATGTCAGAAGTAAAGAAGATCGCGACAAGAGATAGTTATGGTAATGCTCTAGCAAGTCTTGGTAGAGAACATGAGAATTTAGTAGTTCTGGATGCAGACCTTGCAGCCGCTACTAAGACAGGTATTTTTAAGAAAGAATTCCCGGAACGCCACATTGACTGTGGTATCGCCGAGGCAAATATGATCGGTATTGCAGCAGGTCTTGCCAGCACAGGCAAGGTGCCATTCTGCTCGAGTTTTGCAATGTTTGCAGCAGGACGTACCTTTGAGCAGATCCGCAACTCTGTTGGATATCCGCACCTGAACGTAAAGATCGGTGCTACACACGCCGGTATCTCTGTTGGAGAAGATGGTGCAACCCACCAGTGCAACGAGGATATCGCTCTCATGCGTACCATTCCTGGTATGACCATCATCAATCCATCCGATGATGTTGAGGCAAAGGCGGCAGTCAAGGCAGCCTATGAGATGGAAGGTCCGGTATATCTTCGTTTTGGTCGTCTGGCAGTGCCTGTCATCAACGACAGAGAGGATTACAAGTTTGAGATCGGCAAGGGCGTTGTATTAAAAGAGGGTACAGATCTTACCATCATTGCAACAGGTCTTGAAGTAGCAGAATCCCTTGCAGCAGCAGAGCAGTTGGAAGCAGACGGTATCAGCGTTGAAGTCATCAATATGCATACCATCAAGCCTTTGGATGCAGATCTGGTGGTGCAGTCCGCAGCAAAGACCGGCAAGGTCGTAACCGTTGAGGAGCACTCCATCATCGGTGGACTTGGCAGTGCCGTTGCAGAAGTGATCGCAGAAAAGCAGCCTGCAAAGTTACTCCGTATTGGTGTAGAGGATCGTTTTGGTGAGTCCGGTCCAGCCGTAAAACTTCTTGAGAAATATGAGTTGGATGCAGCAGGCATCTACAAGAAGATTAAGGCATTTTTGTAAGATAGAATCAAATAAGATCACACAGACGGCTATGGATGGCGCAATGCCATTTGTAGCCGTTTTTCTGTTGCTATACATTCCGGAGGAACCGAAAATCCTATTTGGGAATAAAATACTCGATCTGTGGAAAAATAATCCATAGCAAGAATAGAAAGATGAGGAAAAATCTATGGATTATTTAGAAATTGAAAAAGTGGTCGGGAGGGAGATCCTGGATTCCAGAGGCAATCCGACGGTAGAAGCGGAAGTACATCTGCTGGATGGCACTGTGGCGCGCGGCGCGGCACCGAGTGGGGCATCGACCGGAGAATTTGAAGCCTTAGAACTCCGCGATGGCGATGAGAAACGCTATGGTGGCAAAGGTGTCTTGCAGGCGGTAGGGCACATCAACGATGAGATCAACGATACCTTAAAGGGCATGGACGTATCCGATATTTACGCGATCGACCGTGCCATGATGCAGGCGGACGGCACGGATGGCAAATCTCATTTTGGAGCAAATGCGATCCTGGCAACATCCATTGCCTGCTGTCGGGCGGCAGCGACATCGCTTGGTATTCCACTTTACCGGTTCTTGGGAGGAGTTTCCGGCAGACGTATGCCGGTGCCAATGATGAATATTGTAAATGGTGGCGTACATGCGCCGACCTCCGGGCTGGATGTGCAGGAGTTTATGATCATGCCGGTAGGGGCCTGCTGTTTTCGCGAGGGTCTGCGCTGGTGTGCAGAGGTCTTTCATGCGCTGGCATCCCTTTTGCGGGAAAAGGGAATGACGACATCAGTTGGAGATGAAGGAGGTTTTGCGCCGGAATTATCATCGGACGAGGAAGCGATCGAAACGATCATGGAGGCGGTGGAGCGTGCCGGATATGAGATGGGTGCGCATTTTAAGATAGCCATGGATGCGGCATCTTCCGAATGGAAATGCACGGCAGACTGCTTTCACGAAGATACCGTTGTCAGTAGCAGTGGGCAGATGCTGTATCATTTGCCAAAGACAGGTGTGGATTATACCACAGATCAATTGATCGCACATTGGAAGGAACTGGTAGAAAAATATCCGATCGTATCCATTGAAGATCCGCTGGACGAGGAAGATTGGGAAGGTTGGCAGAAACTGACTATAGAACTTGGGGATAAAGTGCAACTGGTAGGGGATGATCTTTTTGTGACAAATACCAATCGTCTGCAAAAAGGAATTGCGCAGGGATGTGGCAATTCCATCCTCATAAAATTGAATCAGATCGGAACAGTTTCGGAGACTTTGGATGCTATTCGGCTGGCGCACGAGGCTGGCTATACAGCCATCGCGTCGCATCGTTCCGGGGAAACAGAAGATACGACGATCGCAGATCTGGCGGTTGCCATGAATACCGGACAGATCAAAACCGGTGCACCAAGCAGAAGTGAACGTGTGGCAAAATACAATCGGCTCCTTCGCATTGAAGAAGAACTGTCCTAGAGATCCATGCGGCGGATATACTGCATGAAGAAGGATACCCCCGGGACGATCTGATCGACCGGGAAACGCTCGTTTGTGGAATGTGGCGTGTGGGTCAGTTCCGACGGCAGTGAGACTGGCGAGAAACGATAAAGATTCTCGCATACACATTCATAATGATAAGAGTCGGTACATGCCGTCAACAGATAAGGCGTGGTAAAGGCACCTTCCTCGCCCTCGGCAAAAATAGCGTCGATGGTACGGAAAGACTTGGTATCGATCGGCGAAACGGCGCTTGCTTCCTTGCCCTTGATCAGGCGGATGCTTGCGTCGTAATCTTTTGCCAGATCTTCCAAATGTGCTTGTACGGAAGCCAGCGTATCCCCCTGCAAAAGGCGGAAATTGATGATGGTGCTGGCTGATTCCGGCAAAACATTCGGTGCAGGGGATGCGGATGCCATAGTCACGGCGGTGGAGGTCTGTACCATGGATGCCGTAAAGGAATTGCCCTTCATGATATTTTTCAAAATCGGTTTGAGCACACCCGGATGCTTTAAAATACCGCCCAAAGGAGAAGTCATATGGCTTCCGATGGTGGAGAACATGGAAAGTACCGGCGTGGTAAAATGTGCCTCAAACGGATGATTTTCAATCTTGGTGATGAGTCCAGCCAACTGACCGAGTGCGGTATGCTTTGGCGGAAAAGAGGAATGTCCGCCCTGCCCTTTGACTGTGATCTCGTAGTCTGCATAGCCTTTTTCTGCAATGCCGACCAGGGTCACATGTGCGTCCAGCAGTTTTTTGGCATGCACATCCATGGAACCGCCGCCTTCATCTAAGATGCTGTCAAAGTGGATACCACGCTCGTGCAGCACCTGTGCGATCTTTTTGGCACCATTGTCTTTGCCTGCAACGATCTCCTCGTTGTAGTCGAGGCATACATAGACGTCACGCTTTGGCGCATAGCCTTCTTCCAGCAGCGTCTCAATAGCCTCGATGATGCAGAGCAGGTGGCTTTTCATATCCAGTGCGCCTCTGCCCCAGATAAAGGTTCCATCATTGGCACCGGAAAATGGTGGATTTGTCCAGTCGTCCTCGGTTCCCGGAGCAATGGGAACGACATCCTGATGCGCCAGAAATCCGATCGGATCCAAGGAAGTATCGCTGCCCTTCCAGTGTAAGACCAGTCCGGCACGACCGACTTCTTCTACCTCCAAGGTTGAAAAAGTCTTAGGATAGGCATCGCGCAGGAATTGATGAAATGCAGCGAAAGTCGACCAGTCGGTGTCCTCCTCATTTTCATGGGAAACCGTAGCGATCTGAATGGCATGGCTGAGATTTTTTGCAAAACGTGCTTCATTAACATTTTCAAACTTCATATCTATCACCTCATTTATTAATGTTTACAATAAGCCTTTATAATATTTCTGGATAATAGGGCAATTATAGCACAGAAGAAGAATCTGGGGCGGTAAATTTTGTGTTTTCAGTGTATAATAATATGAACAAGACAGAGGAGAAACTTACCGATGAAATATTACATGGCACCCATGGAAGGGCTGACGGGCTATGTCTACCGCAATGCCTATCATAAGTTCTTTGCGCCCATGGACCGCTACTTTACACCATTCATCGCAAATAAAAAGATGAGCAGTCGGGAACGGAATGATATTTTGCCCGACCACAATCAGGGACTGTGTCTGATCCCGCAGATCCTGACCAACCGGAGTGCGGATTTTCTTGCAGTCGCAGAGGAACTGGAAAACTATGGCTATGATGTCATCAATCTCAATGTGGGTTGTCCGTCTGGGACGGTCGTTGCAAAAGGGCGGGGCGCGGGTCTTTTGGAAGACCCGGAGACCTTGGATCGCTTCTTATATGAGATTTTTGCCGCTTATGATGGCAGGATCTCGGTCAAGACGCGGATCGGCATGGAAGATGAGGACGAATGGCAGGAAATTCTGGCGGTCTATGAGAAATATCCCTTGGAAGAACTCATTATCCATCCAAGGGTGCGCAAGGATTTTTATACGGGAAAGCCGCGGCTCAATGCCTTTTCTTATGCGATGGAAGAGAGCGGGCAGAGGCTTTGCTATAATGGGGACGTCTGCTCTGCAGGGGATTTACAAGAGTTGAAAGATCATTTCCCGGAACTGGATCGCGTCATGTTGGGGCGGGGGCTTTTGAACAATCCCTTTTTGACTGAAATGTGCCAGATGGCGGGGGATGTAGAGAGACTGACTGGTGATGCGACGCGCGATCATATGCAGGAGAACAAAGACCGACTCTATGCCTTTCATCAGGAGATCTTACAAAACTATATGCAGATCATGTCGGGAGATCGTAATACCCTCTTTCGGATGAAGGAATTATGGTTCTATCTGGGGATGTCCTTTACGAACCCGGACAAATATTTAAAAAAGATCAAAAAGGCAGAGCGGATCGCCCTTTATCAATCAGTCGTAGATGCTCTGTTTCGTGAGCAGGAATTGTTTATAGAATGAGTTCAATGATAGAAAAATGGTGTACAATATAAAAAATAGGTTGTGCCGGTAAAGGGCGCATCATAGGGAGGTCAAAATGGTAAAACATGTGATTTTATGGACTTTGAAGGAAGAATATTCCGATCAGGAAAAGGAGGAGATCAAGGCAGGTATCAAGGAAGGCTTGGAAGGTCTGGCGGGGCAGATCCCGGGCTTGCTTGAGATCCACGTGCAGACAGAGAGTCTGCCAAGTTCCAATGTGGATGTCATGTTGGACACCACATTTGAAAGCGCGGAGGCACTGCAGGGGTACAGTGTGCATCCGGCGCATGTAGCAGTTGCAGATGGCAAGGTGCGTCCATACACGGCGTCGCGTTCTTGCATGGACTTTGAGGTGTAGGAGACACCGGAAAGGGGAAGGCATGAAAGAAAAGAAACAGGGGGCAAAATTTTGGTTTTTAGTCTGGGGGCTGGGGATCGCGGGACAGATCTGTTGGAACATGGAAAATCAATGGTTCAACACCTTTGTCTATGCAAAGATCGCGAAGGACCCGACGATCATTTCGTGGATGGTCGCCATATCGGCGATCGCAACGACCATATCGACGTTTTTGTTCGGCTGTGTGTCGGATCGTAAGGGAAAGCGAAAGATCTTTATTGCGCTGGGCTATATTTTGTGGGGGATTTTTACCATTGTATTTGGACTGACCCAGTACATGACGGACGGCAGTGGAAATAGCACAGGAAGCGTCCTTGTTGTGGCAGGAACGGCTGTCGTGATCGCAGATGCAGTCATGAGTTTCTTTGGGTCCATGGGAAATGATGTCGGTTTCAATACCTGGATCAACGACCATATGGATGATGATAACAGAGGGCAATTAGGCGGAGCGCTTGCAACGCAGCCGGTCATAGGTACGATCGCGGGAACAGTGCTCGGCGGTATGCTTGTCGGCGCAGATGACAATTATATGCGACTCTTTCTTGTCATGGGGATCCTTGTGATCCTGTTTGGCATTTATTGTCTCTTTGCCATGAAAGATGCACCGGGACTCAAAGAGAGCAAACGTGGCAGTTTTGGACAGCAGTTCTTTTCCATCTTTAATGTAAAAGAGTATGTAAAGTTAAAAGAACTGGTCTGGGTCAACTGGTCACTGGCGGTCTATTTTGTTGCTTTTAACATGTATTTTACCCATTTGGGAAATTATATGATCTATTACCTGGGATTTACAGCGGATATGATGGGTTATATGGAAGGCATTGGACTTGTGCTTGCCATGTTGGCAGTGATCCCGTCAACCAAGATCATCAATCAGGGAAAGATCCCGGGCTTGTGTCAGGCAGCAGTCTTTTTAAACTGCATTGGCGTTGGCATGCTGGGGCTCTTTGTGCGACCGGAAAATGTAAATACGCAGACCCTATGGAATCCGGTTCTGCTTCTGGGAATTTTCATCCTGGGGCTGGGCTATATGCTTTTTTTGCAGGCGATCACGGTCTGGGGCAAGCAACTTTATCCGGAAGATGCCAGAGGACAGTTTGAGGGCATCCGTATCGTATTCTTTGTCCTAATCCCTATGATCGTTGCACCGATGATCTCCAATCCAATCATTATGCGCAGCGGAAAGTTCGTAGATTCCTATGGATTTACGGAGTATTTGCCGACACATACCTTGCTCATCGTGGGGGCTGTGCTGGTGCTGTTGACCCTGATACCGCTGGCATTTGCCAAGAAATATTACATAAAACGTAAGTAGGAAACTTCCATTAGAGAACAGACTGTGTGTAGATTGAAAAGATCTCGCACAGTCTGTTTTGGCGTTAAAAAAAGAAATTTTCCATAAACCCTTGACATATAACTGCATATACTGTATATATAACACATAAACAGTTATATAACAGTTAAAAAACAGGTAGGTGATGTCTATGAAATTGATACAAAATTCAGGAATACCGATTTATCAGCAGATCGCAGATGCTTTCCGCAGTGACATTCTTTTGGGAAAGATGCAGCAGGGGGAGTACCTGCCCTCGATCCGCGGTCTGGCAAAGGAACTAAAGATCAGTGTCATTACGACGATGAAGGCATATGAACTTCTCGAGGAGGAGGGGCTGGTGACCGCCATTCAGGGAAAAGGCTTCTGTGTCAACGCACAGGATTCACAGATGCTGCAGGAACAGCACATGCGCAGGATCGAGGACAGTCTGACGGACACGATCAAGGCGGCGCGCCTGGCTGGGATTTCCAGAGACGAAGTAATGAAGACATTTGATTTGCTATGGAATATGCAGGAATAGGAGAGAGGCAATGGAAAAGGTAAAGACAGCAGTTTCAATAAATAATTTCAGCAAAAAGTTCAAGGGTTTCACATTGGATGTGCCGTGCTTGAAGATCCCACAGGGATTTGCGACAGCCCTGATCGGAGAGAACGGTGCCGGTAAGACGACGCTCTTAAACGCGTTGGCAGGCGTGCGGCTCGATTATAAGGGCAACATGGAATTTTTCGGACAGTGGGATGATAAGGACCGTGAAAATGCAGATTGCCCGGTCAAGGAGATGATCGGCTATGTCGGACCTAACAATTATTATCTTCCGCAGTGGACTGTCAAACAGGTAGAGGAGATCACCGACCTGCTATATCAGAATTTTGACTGCAACAAATTTGAGAACTACATCCAACAGTTGCAGATTGCAACGAAAGATAACAAGGGCAAAGGAAAAAAGGTCAATGACTTATCGGATGGAAACCGCATGAAACTCATGCTTTCCGGTGTCTTTGCCAGAGAGACACAGATGCTGATTCTGGACGAACCGGCATCTCCGCTGGATCCTTTGATGCGTGATGTGCTTTGCGATATGATTCGCGGTTATCTGGAGGAAGGCGCTGGTCAGAAGACCGTCCTTTTCTCAACACACAACATTGCAGATATGGAAAATGTGACGGATTATGCCATTATCGTAGAGCAGGGTCAGGTGGTCGAAAGAGGCTTTGTGGAAGACCTGAAGGAAAAGTATGTCTATGTGAAGGGCGAATTAGAGGATCTTGCAACAGCCGAGAAATTTATGTACAGCATGACAAAGAACAACTATGGCTACGAGGGTATTTGTCTGGCAGAGGATATGGATAAACTGGCAGGATTAGATGTTACCGTGCAGACACCGACTTTGTCCCAGATCAGTGTGGCTATCATGAAAAAATCCAGCAAGGTACATCTGCAGTAAGGGGGCTTGTGATGAAAGCGATAAAAATGTATTGGAACAATACCACGCTCATATATAAGATCATAGCGCTTTTGTTTCTTCCGCTGGTTGTTGTCTTGACCAGCAGGATTCCGATATTAGCTGCACCTGATGGTTCCGATTCGGAATTTAGCGTGATCAGTTTTGGTCTACTTATCGGATATATCTTGCTGGAAGTGTTTACAGACGGATGGAACTTTGGTGGTATATACGGCAAAGAATTTCGCGGGATTGAGTTAGTGAAGGCATCGACAAACGGCATGAAATTGTATGGACAGATGCTGATCGTAGACGGCATTCGCAGGTGTCTCTACTTTGGTATCCTGGCAGGCATTTGTATGCGTTCGGTGGCATCGGGTGTGATCATGGGGGCTGTTGCGACTTATGCTATCATAGGAAGCCGTTTTTTTGCAGGATATGTCAGTAACTTGCTGTTTTCCTATCTGGCTCCGGTCTTGGCGACCATTCTGGTCTTTGCCTTTTATGAGGGCAATTTCATCTTACAGTGGGGCGTAGCCCTGCTGCTGGCGGTTGTTGCAACGATCCTGGCAGCAAAAATAGGAGTTGGGAAGATGGAAAGGAGTTATTATGATAGAGAAGATTAGATATATATATGAACTTCAAAAATATGGTTTTCAGAGAAAAACACAACTGGTCAGCATGCTCATCATGTATGTGATCGGTCTTGTCATGGAAGTAGTTTCGCATGGAACCTATTGGCTGGGCATGTTTTTTATGATGCTGGCACCGCTTTTTGTGACGCAGACTCTCTATAGCACCTGTATGTCGGGGTTGGTTGCGGCAAGCCCACGCGGAAAGCAGATCCAGACTTCACTGGCGTGTCTTGGCGACCTTGTGACCACCCTAGTATCCATGAGTATTCTGGTTGTTTTGAAGATCGTGGAGGTAAAGGTCTATCCGGAAGATGCCAGAGTAATTTTAAGTGCTTTTGTCATCTTGTGTCTGATCATGGTCATAGTGCATCTCTACACGGCTTTGGTGTATAAGTATTATGCTTTATCAGTCATATTGCTATTCGCGATCATCTGTCCGATATCCTATGTTATGGGTTATCAATCTGTAGGGGAGAGCAGTTTTGTCTTGTCTTTTGTTCCGGCATCTCCCGGGCTGGTCATCCTCTTTGCCTATGCAAGCGCGCTGGTTGGTGTGGGATTGGAATATCTGATCGCAAAACTGGTCTATCGCGCACCGCTTTCTAAGTATGCACAGGGAGCAGCCATGCGAAAATATATGAAAAATTAAGCATGTGAAAGAAAAATCCCCGGGATGCTTGATAGTCAAAAGTCTGATTATCGAGTCGTCCCGGGGATCTTTAGATAACTATACTGTCGTAAATTTATAAACGGTAGATGTCTTGATAGTCTCTCCTGCCTTTTCTATCGGCTGTGGGAATGACGGGATGTTGATGGCATTTGGGAAATACTGTGTCTCAAATGCTACGCCATAGCGTCTGCCATAAGTACAGCCGCCCTTGCCGACCAGTCCCTCATTGATATAATTGCCGCCATACAATTGCATGCCCGGAAGGTCTGTATAGACCTCCATCTTGCGTCCGGATGCCGGATCGTAGAAGGAAGCAGCGACCCCCATTTGACCCAATGGCTTGTCGAGTACGAAGTTGTGATCGTATCCGCCTGCCCATGCAAGTTGCTCGTAGGCATCATCCATTTCCGGAGCCAATGGTTTAGGAGTGGTAAAGTCCATTGGCGTGCCGGCAACATCTAAGAGGACTCCATCCGGAATGGATGCCTTGTCGGTTTGGGTAAAACGGTTGGCATTGATCCAGACAAACTGATCCATGGCAGAATCGCCGGCATCGTGACCTGCAAGATTAAAGTAAGAGTGATTGGTCGGATTAAAGATGGTATCAGCATCGGATAGACCGGTATAATCAATGCGCAATTCCATCTCCGGTGTCAGGGTATATGTAACGGTATAAGTGGCATTTCCGGGAAATCCCATATCCATGTCTTTCTTCTTATAAGAAAAGGTAATGCTGTTTTCGGATACGGCATCAACATCCCAGATACGGCGGCAGAGCGGATGAAAGCCGCTATGTAAATTGTTGACACCGTCGTTTTTATCCAGTTCGTAGGTCTTGCTATTGAGTGTAAATTTGGCATCGCCGATACGGTTGCCACAAGGAACGACACTACAGCCGAAGAATGCATCATTGGTAAAGTAATCTTCTAAATGCTCATAGCCGAGCACAATATCTTTTGTCTTGCCATTTTTATCCGGCACAAAGAGTGTCAGAAGATTGGCACCATAATTCATGAAACTTGCTGTCATGCCCTTGGTTCCGGTCAGGGCATATACAACGACATCTTCCCCATCGGGGGTCTGACCCCATACATGTTTTTCCAAAGTAAATACCTCCTGTTAGTCATATTTCCTATATTATAGCAAATGCAAGGGATAAAGCCATGTAAAGTAGTTGATTTCTTTGTAGTAATTTTTTGTGAGAGACAATATCATGTGTAAAAAATGGTAAAAATAGCGAAAAATTGTATGAGTCAAAGACCAACGATGCGTTATGATAACATTATATAAAGGAAAGAAACGCAAAAATGCGATGGGAAAAGGAGGAAACAAGGACTATGAAGTATTTTTGTAATCCACTGAATGTGGACTATCGTTATCAGTTCAACCAGCAGGTCATGCCGGGCATGGGAGAAGGAGCGATCGAGGTATCCCGAGAAGCAGCAGATCCATCCATGATCTGTTTCAAAGGAAAATATTATATCTTCGCATCCATGACACTGGGGGTGTGGGTATCGGAAGATATGGCAAATTGGGAGG
The DNA here is from genome assembly GCA_934899185.1 of uncultured Lachnospiraceae bacterium. Taxonomy (GTDB): domain Bacteria; phylum Bacillota; class Clostridia; order Lachnospirales; family Lachnospiraceae; genus Pararoseburia. Next base: position 652,801 of record CAKXYI010000001.1, on the reverse strand, counting down.
CAAAGCGTCTGCCGGACAATCTGCCATTTTATGACTACGCGCCGGATGTCAGAGTGTTGGGCGACTATGTCTATTTTTCCGCATCCAAAAGAGGAGAGCCATGTAACTTCTATCGTACAAAGAATATTGAGGAAGGACCTTATGAGGAAATCAAAGGAACGTTTGATTTCTGGGATCCAAACCTTTTTGTAGATGATGACGGCAAGGTGTATTTCTACTGGGGATGCGCTAATATGACGCCAATCTGGGGCGTAGAGATGGATCCGGAGACCATGCACCCAAAGACGGAGCGAATCGAACTTGTGCATGGTAATTGGAATGAAAATGGTTATGAAGTCTGTGGAGAAGATCATTGCGACCTGCCTTTGGAAGACGATGCTTTGGAAGCAAAATATCGTGGATTCATGCAGATGCAAGGAATGGATCCGGACAATCTGCCGCCACAGATGCAGGGTATGGCAAACATGTTAAAGGGTTATGTCAGTGGTCGCCCATATATCGAGGGAGCATGGATGGACAAGCATGATGGTAAATATTATCTCCAATATGCCTGTACTGGTGCACAGTATAATGTGTATGCGGATGGTGTTTATGTATCAGATTCACCGCTGGGACCATTCAAACTGGCACAGAATAATCCGTACTCTTACAAACCGGGCGGATTTATTCCGGGCGCAGGTCATGGTTCTACGATGCGTGATCAAAACGACAATCTTTGGCATACATCTACCATGCGCATCAGTATGAATCATAATTTTGAACGACGCGTTGGTGTCTGGCCGGCAGGATTTGATGCAGATGGCGAACTTTTCTGTAACCAGAGATATGGTGATTGGCCGATTCCTGTTACAGGCAACAAGCAGGATCCGTGGAAAGACCCAGAGTGGATGCTTTTAAGTTATGGCAAAAATGCAACAGCATCGTCTGCAGAAGAGGGCAAGGGCGCAGATAAGATTACTGATGAAAATGTCCGTACATGGTGGAGAGCAGCAAGTGAAAATCCGGGCGAATGGGTACAGTTAGATCTGGGTGAGACCATGGATGTACACGCGATACAGGTCAACTTTGCAGATGACAAGATTGAGATTCCGGTTCCGGGAGAATTGCGCGGCAATCAGACCGGAAAGCGTTATATCGAGGAGCGCGATCTGATCACACGCTGGACTTTGGAAGGATCTGTGGATGGCAAAGATTACTTTGTGATTGAGGATAAATCTGCTGCCACAACCAATCTGCCGCACGATCTTGTGGTAAGAGAAGATGGTATGCAGGTACGTTTCCTGAAACTGACGGTTTTGGAAGTGCCATACAATCAGAAAGCTTGCGTCAGTGGACTTCGTGTCTTTGGTAAAGGTAATGGTCAGGCGCCAAAGGCTCCTGCTTTTACAGCAAAACGCGAGGATGACCGCAGATATATGAAAGTTGCGATCGAGAGTCCTGGTGATGATGTAGTAGGTTACAACATCCTCTGGGGGCATAAGGCAGACAAGTTATATCATAGTTATATGGTATTTGGTGTGACCGAGAAAGAAATCAAGGCACTTGTTACCACACAGGATTATTTCGTCCGCGTGGATGCTTTCAATGAAAATGGCATTACGGAAGGTCAGGTTATTGCTTTAGCATAAGTTGTCTTGACTTTTGGGATAGACGTTGCTACGATATAAATAAGCATAAAGACGTGGAAAACTGCCGCAAGGCAGTTTTTCATAACACCGTGGGTTAGGAAAAACTAACCACTAGAAAATATAAGGAGGCAGACATATGTCATTTGTGGAAAACACACGAAAGCCGATCGGGCTTGGTGGAAAAATGATGGTAGCAGCGATGAATATTGGGCACAGAGCACTTGCCGATTGGGGATTTGAGTTTTTACATATCCCGGCAGATGCTAGTGTTTTGGATTGTGGGTGTGGCGGTGGCGCCAACCTGAAGAAGTTGACCGAAAAATGCCCGAATGGCATGGTCAGAGGCATTGATTACTCAGAGGTCAGTGTACAGACATCCCAAAAGAAAAATCAGTCAGCCATACAAGCCGGTAAATGCGAGGTCTTGCAAGCCAACGTTATGAAACTGCCTTTTAAGGCGCAGCAATTTGATTTGGTGACGGCATTTGAAACGATCTATTTTTGGCAGGATCTGTCACGGAGTTTCGCAGAGATTTACCGCGTATTAAAACCCGGCGGCAAGTTTTTTATCTGTAATGAGAGCAGTGGCGACACCGATAAGGATGATAAGTGGACGGAAAAGATCGAGGGCATGGCAATCTATAAGGATGTGCAGCTGCAGGAAATATTAGGGACTGCGGGCTTTCAGGATATTCAGATCCACAAAAATCAGAAGGGCTGGCTTTGCATGACAGCAGAGAAAATGATAACAGATGAAGCGTAGACTATGAAATAGAAATCCTCCCGGAAACCGTAAGGCTCGGGAGGGTTTTGCTATTTAATGTTATAAAACGATTTTACGGTTGCGATAAGAAAGCAACCAACAGTCAACCAACATAAATGTAACAAGAAAGATTGTTCCTAATGCTGTATTTATAGATTTACAGTAAGTGCCAATCACGGCAACAATAAGCATGGATGTATAAAGGATAATTAAATGAGCCCAAAATACTTTCGACGAACAAGTCATTGCCTTTATTTTCCATTGACAAAACAAGTGGACAATCAGAGCAATTAGGACAAGCGGAGTCAGCCAGTTTGGATACGGAAAGGAAAAAATCTCTTGTTCCATATAGAAAATTATCCATATATATATGATTGCCTCGCATACATTTTCCATTCGTAGAAATATTTTCTTATGCTTCATAAAACCCTCCTATTGTGAGCCAAAGGAAACAGATGAACCATTGCCGTTAGGCATTGGGGCCACATACATAATGATGCCTTTGCCTGTTTTTTTGCATATCATCAAAACTTAATAGCATGATAATCAACTCCTAAAATAAGTATATCATGCTGTGTTTGGGGAAAACAACGGAAGTATAACAAGCGGTCAAAATAAAAAACGAACGGTCATTACAAGATGATATCTACTATAAAAATGTGATTTGTAGAATCAAACTTTATGGTTCCATTATAATGAGCAACAATATCTTTTATATTCTGAATACCGAATCCATGGTGTTTTGTATCAGATTTAGAAGTGAATGTTCCTAAATGTTCAATATCAATAGATTCTTCGATCGGATTTTCGCAATGAATGATCAAATGTGTTTGATAGGTGCGGAATGCTAATGTTACTGACCACTGAGGAGAAACTTGCTGACAGTATTCCATAGCATTTTTTAATAAATTGGAAACGATAATACATAAATCATCTTCGGAACATGTTGTTGTGGATGGAACGACACCTTGGCAGATTAAAGGAATATGATATATCTGCTGGATATGCGTTATGGTGGCATTGAGCAGATCGTTTCCAACATCGTAAATAGGTGATGTATGTGATAAGTGATCCATATTCTTCTGGATATAATTTTGTGCTTTTTCGTAATCTTGTGTTTTTATATAATGGTCGAGGGTAAGAAAATGTTGTTTCATTTCATGTTTGATCTTACGGATTTCGGTGATTTGGTTTTCAAGTACATGGTAGTAATCTCTAGTTGTATGGAGAAGACTGTCTTTTAAATATAGTTCGTTACGGTATTGTATGCGCATAACATCACTGAAAAGCACAACAAGTCCAAGGATATAAGTAAATTCTGTCAGAGTAGAAAGCATGATATACATAACAATACTCAAATACTGGTATTCTTCACGGAAAAGAATGGTAGCGTAACTACTGATAAAAGAGCCTACAATGCCGATTAAAATACCTATGATATAGTAAGTAGAAGAAATTGAAATATCTTTTAAACGTAAATATAATGTTTTTTTATAAATGTGATATAAGAGTAGTAAGAATAAGATATCGCATATATTGGCAATACAGGTTTTGCTAAAGGTTTCAAATAACCGTTCATGTTGATAAGAAAGAATGTCAAGAAATGTGCGGACAGGATTATCAATGATATCCACATAAAAATAAGCAAAAAGAGCATGAATACACAAAGTCCACCATTTGCCGCAAAAAAGAATCTGAACAGAGATACAAAGCAGCAGGATGCCAAAAAAGACACCTAACACACTGGGAAGAGTATAATTTATGATAGCAACGCTCAGTGAGAGAGTCAGAACAAGGATGGTCGGATGCTTGTGGCGATATTCTATATTACCCAAAAGGTGCATCCACAACAGTATAGAAATAGTATTTAGTATAGTATTTAATAGGGTTATCATTAGTTCGCGTTCCTTAATATAAATTGGGTGTATTGCTCTTTTATATAACTTTTCTGACGACGGCTTATAGGGATAGATTCCTTATTACAAAGAAGAATCTCTTCACCCAGTTTATCAATTTGGGCATAATGGATAATGTAAGATTTATGGCATCGACCAAACATATTCTGTGGTAAAATATCTTCCCAATGACTGATGGACTCGTCACAGAAAAGAGTACGTTTATCCACAAGGTGTATAAGTGTATATTGTTTTGAGGCTTCTATATATGCTATATCTCGCAAATATAATATTTGAAGTTCTTGTGAATGACTTCGGATAAAGACTTTATCCTGCTCATTTTCAATTTTATCTAATAGTTGAGTCACTTGTGTGAGTAGTACTTTGTAATCAATTGGTTTAGAGACAAATCCATAAACATTCTTTCCGAAAGCGGATGGCATGAGTTCATCATGGCTGGTTACAAATAGAATTTTATAGGGCGTATTTCTTTGTTCTAGTGCATTTTTTACGGAAATTCCATTCATACCCTGCATTTCTATATCCAAAATAAGTAAATCAAATTCGCTATGAAGCACGTCTTCTCCATTATCACATTCTGTTATTTTTAAAGAAGGGTATTGTACAACAAGTGGTGTAAGAATTTGCAGAATGTTTTTTCTTATATAGGCTTCATCATCACAAATTAGTATTTTCATACGTTTATTATCCTTATAAATCAAATTTTTCTCTAATTTTAAGCATAATACAAATTAGTAAAAAATATATACAAAAAATCGCCTTTTCATTTGACTTTTCAAGAACTTTCAAGGGAAAGGCCGATAAAACAGTTGCCTTTTTGAGACAAGTGATATAAAACTATATTGGAGTAAGAGCGAATTTTGTTTCGTAGGAGGAGTTAAAAGTGAAAGTTATCATTGCTGGTGCCGGAAAAGTCGGCTGTATGCTGACAAAAAAATTGCTGGCAGAAGGTTATGAAGTTACATTGATCGATAACAATCAACAGGTCATGGAGGTGTGTTCTGACCGCTTTGATGTTATGAGTGTGCAGGGAAACTGCGCATCCATGGAAGTGTTAGAGCAGGCAAACATCCGTAAGGCAGACCTTTTGATCGCGGTAGCAGGAAAGGACGAGTTCAATCTTTTGTGTTGTATGACAGCGCATGGCATGAACCCGGATATCCACACGATCGCCCGTATCCGTAACCCGGAGTATGGCGATCAGATCTATAAAATGAGAGATACCTTTGCCCTGTCTATGACGGTCAACCCGGAGAGACAGGCAGCCATTGAGATCGACCGCCTGTTAAAATATCCCGGCTTTTTGCGAAGAGATACCTTTGCGCGAGGCAGAGCCGAGATCGTGGAATTGAAGATAAAAGAGAATTCCAAACTTTGCAACATTGCACTGAATGATCTGAACTCGATCGTAAAGAGCAAGGTTTTGGTGTGTGCCGTGCGGAGAAACGGCGTGGTCAGCGCACCGGATGGACATTTCGTCTTAAAAGAAGGCGACCGTATCTATGTAACAGCGGCAGCCAAGGAATTGACAAGCCTTTTGAAAAATCTGGGCATTATTACCCACAAGGCAAAACGCGTGATCCTGTGTGGTGGTGGAAAAGTCAGTTTTTATCTGGCACAGATGTTGGCACGCGCCGGTATCGATGTGCATTTGATCGAGAAAGACAGAGACCGTTGTGTGGAACTGGCAAAGTATCTGCCGGATGTATCTGTGATCTGGGGGGATGCCAGCAATCAGGCTTTCCTAGAGAGCGAGGGCTTGGAGCAGTGTGATGCCTTGGTCACCATGACCAGTTATGATGAGATGAACATGATCATTTCTCTTTATGCGCAGAACTGTAATATCGATCAGGTCATCACCAAGGTAGACCATACAGAAAATTCCATGATCCAGGATATTCTGAATCTGGGAAGTGTCGTCTGCCCGAAGGAGTTGTGTTGTAACCAGATCGTGCGCTATGTGCGTGCTATGGAAAATACCACAGGTGCGGCATTGTCTGTACATTCCTTTGCGGAAGGACAGATGGAGGCTATGGAGTTTCGCGTAGATGAAAAGACCAGAAACTGTGGGAAGCCGTTAAGAGAACTGCAACTGCGGAAAAATGTTCTGATTGCCTGTATCACACGCGGTAAGGTGCCGATCATCCCGGATGGCGGATCTACCTTTGAAGTGGGCGACACACTGGTTGTTGTGACGAATGGCGATGTGGTTCTTCACACATTAAATGATATGTTTGCATAGTATAAATTAGAGTAACGAGGTTTGTTATGAACTATAAAATGGTGGGACGTTTTATGTCCCTCGTGATCATTACAGAAGCCGTCTTTATGGTGCCTGCCTGGATCATCAGTTTAGTCCGCGGGGAAGTGGCTTCGATATCAGCATTTTCTACAACGATCATAGGATCGATCCTTGTGGGACTGCTTATGTATATGCTTTGCCGTAAGGCAGAGATGCGTTTCTATGCCAGAGAGGGACTGGTCAGCGCTGGGCTGGGCTGGGCGATCATGAGTCTGGTCGGTTGTATGCCGTTTTTTATCTCCGGTGAGATCCCGGCGTTTGTTGATGCTTATTTTGAGACGGTTTCCGGCTTTACCACAACGGGAGCATCTATTTTGACAGATGTAGAGGCGATGTCCTATGGCATGCTCTATTGGCGCAGTTTCACTCATTGGCTGGGCGGTATGGGCGTTATGGTATTTTTGCTGGCGGTCATTCCTGCCAGCGGCAAGGGAAATGGTTTTACCATGCACCTGCTCCGTGCGGAAAGCCCGGGACCAAATGTCGGCAAACTGGTGCCGCGTATGCGCCAGACGGCGACTATCCTGTATGCACTCTATGTGGTATTGACGATCATCTGCTTTCTCTTTTTGCTTTTGGGAAAGATGGATCCCTTTGAGGCAATCTGTACGGCATACGGAACCGCCGGCACAGGTGGTTTTGGTATAAAAAATGACAGTATGGCAAGTTACAGTGTCTACATCCAGAATGTCTGCACGGTATTTATGATCCTCTTTGGTGTCAATTTTACCTGTTACTACATGCTTCTTTTGGGAAAGGTAAAGGATGTTTTAAAGGACGAAGAACTGAAACTCTATCTGGGACTCATCTTTGCCAGCGTGGTTCTGATCTCCATCAATACAAGGTCTATGTTCCACAGTCTGGGGGAGACTGTCCAGCAGGTATTTTTTCAGGTGGCGACCATTATTACGACAACCGGCTTTGCTACTACGGACTTTGATCTTTGGCCGACCTTTTCCAAGGCGATCCTGATCATTCTCATGTTCTGTGGAGCCAGTGCCGGAAGTACTGGCGGTGGATTTAAGTGCGGACGTATCCTGCTTTTGTTCAAGAATCTGCGCCGCAATCTGCAAAAGACCCTGAATCCGCAAAAGATCTTAGTGGTAAGGAACAACGGTCAGGTCGTCAGTGAGAAGGTACTGGACAATCTGAACACTTACCTGATCGCCTATGTTATGATCACGATCGTCAGTTTCCTTGTGATCTGTCTGGACGGTAAGAGCCTGACAACGACCATGACATCGGTCATTGCCTGCTTTAACAATATTGGACCGGGCTTGGATGGTGTCGGACCGACCTGTAATTACCATGATTTCAGCATCCTGTCGAAAATTGTATTGATTTTTGATATGTTGGCAGGGCGACTGGAAATTTTCCCAATTATGATCCTGCTTTCCAGAAATACATGGAAGAAGTTGGGGTAAAGGTTGAAATTCCAGCATAAAATGCCGATAAATTCCGTATAAAGATCACGGGATTAACATATATTTCAAGGGCAGAATCCTTGAAAAATCAGCCTATAGAGGCTATAATACTTTAAAAATCACTATCTTACTGTGACGATAGTGGAAGCAGTTTGTTTAAGATAAGAGGATGAGGTGCATGAAGGGCAAGAGAATCATTTCATTATTATTAGCAGGAAGTATGGCTGTGGCATCAGCAGTCTGTCTGTTGCCAAATCATATCAGGGATGTGCAGGCATCGGACAGCATTGTATGTGATGGCAATAGCGCAGATTGGGGCAGTATTGCAAGCCGAGGATCGTCCAATGGCTCTGTCAGTGATTGGAAGGTCTGTGTGTCAGGTGCTTATCTGTATCTGTATGTAGCACAGAATCCGACAGGTGCCTATGGGGAAGCGATCGGCAATACGCAGGTCGGCATTACATATAATGAAAGCCAACTTTACAATGCCAATTACAGCAGCATCCAATTTGTACAAGACTGGTCAGACGGCAGTGGATCTTATGTCGTCAAGGATGGCTGGAACAATAATATATCCGGAGCGCAGTTGGTCTTTGAGGGCGGTAATACAGATTACAATGTAGACACTGCTTTTGCGGAAGTTGCTATTCCAAGATCCTGGTTCCCGTCTGAGGACTTTACCTTGACTTATGCCGGTATTTCGGTTTCTTCCAGTGATATTGCGACGATCGATGGTGCATCCGCGCTGAAAAAGCAGGAAGATGAGACGGGCTACGGCAATGGTAATTCTTCCGAAGCATCCACAGAGGAGACCGTGGAAGCCATAGATGAGAATGAAGAAGATACCACAGAGGACGCAAATGTTGATCTGGCAGTGACGCCGGCAAATGGCATCACTATCGATGGAAACTTCTCCGATTGGAATAATGTGCAAAAGACGCAGAATCCGGCAAGCGCATTGAAGGAAGGTGCGGCTGTATGGATCGGCGATTATGTTTATCTCTATCTGCGTGAGCAGGATTGGTGGGATGGATGCGCAACAATGGTAGGCTCACGTAATAACGGCAATTACTGTATTGAACTGAGTGATGGAACCAAGACCGATATCATGATCAGTAATCAGGTCGTATATGCCAGATCCGGCAAGGAACTGCGTGGGTTAGACTTCCGTTATAGTAATCATGAGTATGAGATTGCCGTTCCGGTTTCCAGCCTGCAAGGCTTCAATGACAAGATCACATCCCTCAATTTTGGTATTGTGACGGACACGACACCGATCTATATCACACAGGGCTGTGTCAATCAGTCACCGAGCATTGATACAGATGATACGACGACAGGCACCCTCAAAAAGATTTCCTATGACTACGATTTTTCTGATTGGGAAGGCTATCAGAAGACATCCATCGGTTACAATACCAAGGCAGATGCTTCTGCGGCTTTGTATTCGGATGGTGACATTCTTTTTGGTTATGTAGATTATTACGGTGCTTATTATCGGGACGCATTCAATTTCATTACTTTGAGTGTAAACGGTCAAAATAGTAAAAATACCATGTATTTCACTCTGCGTGGCGTAGATGCCAATGGCAATGTGCAGCAGTGGAATGATGCAACCAATCTGGGACCTGGAGATTATGAGTTCTATCTTTTTGATACTGCGTATGTAGGATCTGCATCCAATATCAATGATCCATGGACTTTTACCTATGGCAGAGCCTATATTCATGTCGATAAGACCGGCAGAGCACAGATGGAATACTATATTGACATCCCAACACTGGTCAAGGTCGTTAATATGAAGCCGGAACAGTGGGGGGCTTATAACTGGCACCTCAAGCAGTCCGACATGAAGACATTCCATGTGAACTATGTTCGTATCGGACCGCAGTGGGTATCCTGCGGCGGTACATCTACTGGTCCGATCTTAGGCATTCTCCTGTGTCTGGCAGTTGTCGTGATCGCACAGGTATATCGTAAAAAACGTACCGGAAGGTTAGCATGAAAAATATCATTGGATTTGTTTTAATCGGGATTTGGATTTATATATACTATCTGATGCACAAAGCGCAGCTCAAGGCCTGGAAGTATTTCTGGGGAGCCTGCGGACTCTTTATCATCATGATGGTATGGGTACGACCTATCATGACCCAGCCACTGGCAGAAGTAGTTGCTGCAGTGGCTGGTATTTTTGGTGATATCACAGGTATGTATACGGCATTTTTCAAGTATGGCGTGTTATTTGTCAATGCCGCAGACGGAGCCATCACGCTCCAGATCGACTTTGAATGTTCCGGCATTCTGGAGATCATGGCGTATCTGGCATTGCTTGTCTTTTTTGAGGCATACAACATTTTTGAACGTATCATTGTAAGTGTGGTTGGCATTTTTTATATTATCCTTGCCAATGCACTTCGTATTGCTGTCATCTGTACCATGATCTATTTCAACGGTATCAGTGCCTATCATGTGGCGCATACCATTGTGGGCAGATTGGTGTTCTATGCACTGACTGTAATATTGTATTTCTTTGTATTTACCAAGGCACAGATTATCCGGCAAAAGGTAGGAGGATTTGCGTATGGACACGATAAATAGTGTGTTAAATTCCTTTCTTTTCTGGGCAGCATGGATCATTATCCCATTTATCATGGAAATGGTCCCGGCGATTGGTAACATCTTTATTTTATTTCGCAAGCACAAACGCATCAAACAAAAAATAAAGGAATCAGCGGAGCAGAACTTGGGGTTTTATCCTGAGATCACTCTGATGATTCCTGTATATAATTCCGCGGGTACGCTGGAAGCCTGCATCCGTTCCATCTATGAGAGCGATTATCCAAATGACAGGATCAATGTGTATCTCATCAACAATCAGGGTAAGGATAACAGTTTTCAGGTATTCTGCCAGTGTCAGTCCAAGTATCCGGAACTTATTATGCAGTGGCTTAATGCAGAACAGGGCAAGTCCAAGGCCTTGAATATGGCGCTCTTTAACAGCAAGGGCAAGTATATCATCAATATTGACAGTGACGGTATCCTGGAAAAGTCTGCCCTGAAAAATCTGATCGCCAAGTTTGAGGCAGATCCGGAGATCCAGGTCATGACCGGTGCTATACTGATCGAGCCGCGTCTGATCGAGGAATATTCATGGGCCTTTCCAAAGTTATTGCGCAAGACAGAGTTCATGGAGTATGCGCAGGCATTTCTGGCAGGACGAAATTATGCATCCGAGACAAATTCGGTCTATACCTTATCGGGGGCTTTTTCTGCCTTTCGTAAGTCTGCCGTGTTAAATTCGCATATGTATAATACGGATACCATCTGTGAAGATACGGAACTTACCTTCCAGATGCGTTACAACAAAAAAGAAAAGGTGCAGATCTGTGAGAATGCCATCTTTTTTGTAGATCCAATCGATGATATGAATAAGTTATATACACAGAGACAGCGTTGGCAGCGAGGAAGTCTGGAAGTATCTTCCATGTTCTTAAAGGACAAATTAAAGGTCAACCATATGTTTTCAGATCCGACCGTGCGGACGCTGGTTTACGATCATACCTTTGCTTTTCCGCGCATGATCTGGTATCTGGCACTGATCTGCCTTTTGTTTATGAATTACTCTATGCAGATGGTGTTATTCTCAGTGGCGATCCTCTTTTTGGGCTATTTTGTTGTGGGATTTTTCTATTTCTTTTCGACAGTGGTATTCCTAAAGCCATTTAAGGAATTGCAGAAGTATTATAAAAAGCAGTGGTATGTGGTATTCATTCTGCCTTTCTTCAACCTTTTGGTTTTTTTCATCCGCTTTGCAGGGATCATCAACAGTATCAATACAAGCAGTGCATGGAAAACACGTAATTTTACCGAAGAAAAGCAGGCATTTAAAGATGAATTTTTAGGCAATACATCCGGTATTCGGGGAGTTATCCAAAAGTTCCGCGCATTTGTCAATGTGCCGGGCATGGAAGACGAATGATCGTAAGATGTGATAATAAGACGGAGGCAGGATTTTGAAAAAGAAAGAACTGCGACAGACAGCAGAATGGCAAAATAAAAAGACAGACATCAGGAAATTGGAAAGAAAATTCCGAAATATCCTGATCCTTACCCTGGTCGTGGTGGCGGCAATGTCGGCGATGGGACATTATCTGATGAAGCGTTATACGACCACGATCATGAATGTCTATGCAACCCAGCAGGATAACTATGTGCAGTTGGTTTTAGATCAGATCAACTTACAGGAGAATGGAACAGAGGAAAGCATCATTTCTGATATTATAGAGACTCTGGATAGCGGAAACACACATTACTGGACACTTTCCAAAGAGGAGAATATCCTTTTTGTCAAAAATGTCACGGAGACAGACAAATATCAGGGAACCTCGCTGGATGAGTTTTACGACACAAGTTCGGCAGACGAATTTGTGAAATCCCTGCGTCTAAACCATGTGACCCATGAACTGATCAAGATGGACGGATCACGCTATGTGGCATCCGGCGTGATCTTTTCCTACAACGACACACAATACACCCTGTGTCTTTTGACGGATGAGACCGTTATCTTAGATAACAATGAGTTTTTGTCGACACGCATCAGTATGTATATTTATGTCATCATTATTATGGTGCTCATGCTTTTAGTAGCCATGGGAGCAGAAATGACCGTAAAGAAGCGGGAACTGGACAACAATCTTCTGCATAGCCGATTGGAGATCCAGAACCAGCATATTGAGCGCTTGGAGCGCGAGGCAAAGGAGCGGGATGCCTACGATACGAGATTGAATCTTTATCAGGAGACAGTGCTTTCAGAATTTGCACGCAAACTGGAGGAAAAGGGCTTAGATCAGGCGGTGGTCACGGTATTGCATTTTGCAACAGAGGCGGATACCAAGCAATTTTTGGCGGATTCTATGACAAAATTGGATGATGAGATCCTGCGATTTAAGAAAGATGACACAACGATCATTCTCCTCATGTGTCACTATACTTATGAAATGGCGTGGCGCGTGATCCATAATGTGAGAGCGGTCGATCAGATCTGTCATATGGAGGATGTCAAAGAAAGCAAAAAGACCATCACAGAGGCATGCGCAGAAGCGGAAGAAAAGGAGTGGTAAGTCATGGCATTACAGTTGAACCGTACCTATCGTTTTAAATTTTATCTCAATGCGAATCATTATATCATCATCAACGGCGTGGAGGGGGAAACGCATCCGCACACATGGGAATTTACCATTGATATCATGATCAAAAATGATGAGTTCGTGGAATTTAATACCTACGAGAAATCCATCAGTGAGTATTTTGCCAAGTATCAGAACGGTATCATGAACAACTTTGAACCTTTTGATACCGTTATCCCGACCCTGGAAAATATGTCTGAAAAGTTTATCCTGGATATCCGCGATATCGTGGAGGCTGGCGATGCCAAACTGATCAAGATGGAGAGCAGTGAAACACCGACCAGAAGTTACATCATCAGTTTTGAAGAGGATGAGGATTTCAAGGAGACGATCCGAAACAGACGCAGGGAGAGCATGGATGCGGAGATTGATGCAGTCGTTGACCGGATTGCCCAGAAAAAGGAAGACTGACCATGAAAAAAAGAGGTAAGACCTTATGCATGATCGCTGTTATGCTGGTGCTTTATGCCTTGGTCGCAGTCGGTCTTGTGTATATGCTTTATCGCGGTGGAAATTATCCCGCAGGAACAAATACATTACAATATATCTATCGGGCAAAGATGCTTCTCAAAGGCATAGGTGAGGGAAATTGGTTTCCTCTTTATGATCCTTATTGGTTCAATGGAGAGCAGTTGCTGCGCTATGTGGAGCCATTGCCGATCTATCTTATAGCGGCGTGTCAGGCTCTGATGGGTGGAGATGCTAATATGGGCTATCTCCTTTTTGTGGGCTTGCTTTATTTTGCGGGTGCGACCGGATGGATCTTTATCGGAAAAAAGATCGGACGCCCAAAGACAGGTTTTCTTGTTGGCGCGCTCTGGTTCTTTATGCCAAATAATATGCATACCCTCTTTTTATTGGGAAATCTGGCAGAAGCAAGTGCTATGATCTTTTTGCCGGTCTTGATCGGCTTTACCTATGAATGGTTTTTGAGTGATGTCAAAAAGAGCAGGACTTTAGCAGGCATGATCTTCAGTCAGTTTTTGATCGCGGCATGTAGTGTGCGCTACAGTATTTTTGTGGCGATCACGGTTCTCTTCTTTGGGATTCTGGTACATTTCATGTATAAGAAAAAGCCGGGTATCTTACTTGCGCTGGTAGCAATGGGGCTTGGTATCCTGCTTTTTGGCATATGGCTCTACCCATCCTTGCAGGGGGACGGATCGGATACTTACAATGTCTCGGTCATGAAAAATTACTTCCAAAGTGCCTTACAATCCCTGAATCCGGTCTACCGTTTGCAGGGAAACGACCAGCATTATTATTTTGGTCTGGCAGCCTTTTTGCTGGCACTTTTTGGGCTGGTTGCAGGTTCCAAGAAGTCGCGTGTCGGCTATGTGGCAGGCATTGTCCTCTTTTTAGGAACGACCAGCAGTGCCTATATTGTTTTATCCAATATGCCGGGCAAACGATATTTTTGGATGACAGAGTATATCTCCATTGCCCTGTGTATGATCCTGCTTAGTTTTGTTTACTGGAAGTCTTTGAAGAAGATCTTTTATCTTGCCTGTGTGGCGGTGCTTGTCATAGATGCCTATCCATCGATCAAGGTCAATCAGGGGCAGGCATACTATGATGCCACGGATCAGTTGGAGGTTTTTGAAAAGACGACTTTGCTGGATCAGGCACGGCAGATCACAAAGCAACGCATGTATTTTTTGGACGGCGATATTTATGGTGCAAGTGCAGCCTATGTGGCAACGGTAGCAGATGACGGACAGGGCATGGTGGCACAGAGCGGTGGCAATGGCTGGCAGTACGCAGCGATATCCGAGAATATCATGGATGTGAACGAAGCCGTTGGAGCCAGACATTATACCTATTTATTTGATCGCCTCCTTTTGCTTGGAAATGATACGGTGCTGATCTATACGGATGCGACCAAGTATCTGGCAAAAGATATGGATGATGTGATCGCTGCGGCTAAGACCAGTGGCTATGATCTGGTTGCCAGCAAGGGAAAATACTATCTCTTCCATCAGGACACACCGGAAACTTTTGGTGTCGTCAGCCAGTATGATGCTATCAGTATCGGCACATCCGGGAAACTTTTGACCTATTCCTATGCGGATATGATCCAAGGAAAATCCAATAACCTGAATGATTACACATTTGTAGATCTGAAAGACTATAAATTGATCTATTTATCCGGTTTTACCTATGATGATCAGACCAGTGCGGAAAATCTGGTTATGAAACTGGCAAAGGCGGGGGTCAAAGTCGTGATCGATGCCAGCGGCATTCCGACAGATACTTATACAGGAATTCAGGAATTTTTAGGTGTGGATTGTCAGAGTGTCAAGTTTGAAAATGGTTATCCTATCCTTTACTATAATGACCAAGAAGTGATTTGCGACCTCTTTCCACAGGATGAGACCGAGTGGAAGACGGTATGTATGAACGGTCTGACCGATGTCAAAGGGTATCTGTATGAAAACGGTGTGCAGATGGCATTTGCCGGAACAGGCAAGAATGAAAATATTACGTTTGTCGGTATCAGTCTGGCTTATCATTATTATCGGACACTGGATGAGAATGGCAGTAAAAAGATCATAGACGATCTGATCGGTTCTTATGTGACCAAGGAGCCTGAGCACAAGATCGTGCCATTGACGGTAGAGTGGAAGAAGAACCAAGTGATGATCACATCCCAATATGACAATGTCAACACGACGCTTGCCTGTACAGATAATATGCTTGTATCTGACGATTATGACGTCAATGGGCATCAGGTTTATGTCAACAAAGGTACGACGACGATTACCCTGTATTATCCATATTTTACACAGGGCGTACTCTTGTCCGTGGGAGCACTTGTGGCAGCGATACTGTTATTGATCGGTGTGAGAAAGCACGGAAAAAAGCAATTAGAACGAGTTTAGAGGCATATGAAACAAAAAAACAAAGAACAGGATCACAATAAAAAATATATCGCCATTGAAATTTTTGTCGGCATACTGGTTTCTCTCGGAATCTTTTTGTTTTTGTATCTGAGAGGCTATCAGCCAGCAGGAGAAGATGTCTACGGACATTTGTATAAGGTGGAATTTTTAGGAGAAAACATCAAAAAAGGTGTCCTTTTTCCGCTTTATACAGAGGACTGGTACAATGGATTTCAGATGTTCCGCTATTGGCCGATCTTTGCCTATTATGTGATGGCGATCGGTTATCTGCTGACAGGTAGTCTGTTCCTATCCTACTATCTGCTCTTTGTGACCATTTTTGCGGTGGGTTATATCGGATTCTGTCTGATCGCCAATCGTGAGCAGCGGTTTTTCTTTATCGTGATCGGCATTTGTTATTTCTTTTTACCGGATAACGTGCGTCTGATGTTTGGTGAGGGAAATCTTGCCCGCGCCTTTATGTCGGGGATGCTGCCGCTATTCTTTTATTTTTACACGAATCTGATCGAAAAGAAAAAATCTCTGGTTCCGACAGTGATCATGGTATTTTTGTTTGTTGCGACCCATATCATGTTGACTGCCATGTGCGCCATTATTTTTTCACTGTATAGTATTTTTACCGGAGCAAAAAAGGGAACATGGTATTTAGGACCCTTAGCCTTTGTGCTGGGGATCCTGTCTTCTGGGATTGTCCTCTTGCCTGCGCTTTTGGGCGACGTTGTGACGGGATCATCTTCTTCGACGGCAAACCGTATGTCGGATTGGAGCCAGAACCTGCTCTTGTCTTTAAGTGTGACAACCAGACAGCAGGGCGAGACATCCTGTACGTTTGGCATTGCCATGTTTGTCATTGCGATCTTGATCATTATTTTCGGCAAACGAAAGGTGGGGGCAGTGATCGGATTGCTCTTTTTCGTCTTGTCCGCAGATGCATTTTTGCCACTGGTGAGTCATATGCCTTTGCCACAGGCATGGTGGATGCTGCGTTATGTGCAGATGTGCTATGTTTTGATCTGCTATGAGTGGGGCTTTCTGGAATTTAAAAAGAAGGGGCTGATCTGGCTGACGCTGGTTGCGGTGCTTTTAGATACAGCGCCGTCTTATTTCTATTTTACCCAGATTGAGGAGCCGGTTTCCGGGGAAAACCTTTTGGACGAGGCGGCAGATCTGACGTCAAACCGTATGGGCGTTGTGGATGAAAGTACGCTGAAATCCTATGTTTCCTATTTTGTACTGGAAAAGAATGTGGATTATGTGCAGGGCTGGGATATTCAGGGTGCGACGACCAATGTGCGGATCGTGCATATGACGGAGGCGGCGCGCTATGGATATTATGATTATACTTTCCAGGAATTGCTGGAATTGGGCTGTGACAGTGCGCTTTTGAAAAAATCTATCCTGCCAAAGGGATTTTCGACAGAGGACATTATAGCGGCGGCAAAGAGATATGGCTATACCTTTGTGGATGAAAATGCAGATGTGATCCTCTTTGATCTGGAGGGAGTAGACGGACAGTTTGGTGTGAATATATCGGCTGATAATCTGGCGATCGGATCGTCTGCCTTGTATGTTTCCTATATGTATCCGTCTTTTGTGGCTGGTGCAAGTGATGATCTTGACGATTATAGTCCGGAGGATCTCAAACAGTACAAAAAGATCTATCTGTCCGGTTTTACCTACAGTGATCAACAAAAGTTTGAGGAATTGTTGACATCTTTGGCAGATGCGGGAACAGAGGTGTATATCGATGCCAGAAGTATTCCGAAGAACCGTTATGGTATAGGAAATCTCTTTGGTATTGAGGTTCAGGATATCACTTTGACCAAGGTTTCTGAGTGGCAGTATGGGGATGAAACTTATACGTTTGATCTGCCATATAAGTGGGTTTCCCAATATCTGACGAGTAGCAGCCATGATGTGACGATGGAAAATTTTGTTACAGATGGCTTGGAACTGGGATATTTTGCGACCTATGACAAGAATATACATGTTGTGGGCATGAGCCTGCCTTATATGCTGGCAGAGGACCCGCAGTCAGATCTGCAAACTCTGGTGGAAAAGGTGTTTGCCATGAAAGAGACAGATACCAATGTTTCCTATGAGATCGTTCCGCTGACGATCACTTATGATGCAAATGGCATGACGATCAAGACGGACCAGGATGTATGCACAAATGTAGCATATCAGGACAATTTTGTATCCGATCAGAAATTTGGTGTAAAGAATGAATTGATCACGGTCAAGGCAGGAACAACACGGATCCATTACGTTTACGCATATTTTAAAGAGGGCATGATCGTCACGCTTGTAGGCATTTTTGCTACGATCTTCCTGTGGATCCTGCTCTTTCAGAAAAAATGGGATCCGCTTGTGCCACTGCGCAAACTGACAGATAAACTATTGGAGATGAACTGAGTATGGATGAGTTGACGGCTCACTATAATAAATTTAATGAGGATAAGCGCCTGATGCGCAGGCACGGTCAGGTGGAATATATCACTTCCATGAAGTATATCCATAAGTATCTGGATATCCTGCAAGGGAAAAATGCTAAGGATGCTGGCTCTGAAATCGACGCAGAAACTCCGGCAGATGGCAGAGAGGTGACGTTACGGATTTTGGATATCGGCGCGGGAACCGGGCGCTATGCGGTGGAACTAGCAAAAGAGGGCTATGATGTCACGGCGCTAGAGTATGTCCGATACAATCTGGGGCGTTTGAAGCAAAATGCTGATCGGGCAGAAGTGGAATGCCGGGAGGCGGGCAAGGAATTTTCCCTACAAGCCTATCAGGGGGACGCCAGAAAGTTAAAGCGTTTTGCGGATGCAAGTTTTGATCTGACGCTTTTGTTTGGACCTATGTACCATTTGTATTCCTTCGAGGATAAGTTGCAGGCGCTGACAGAAGCAAAACGTGTGACAAGACCGGGTGGTTATATCCTGGTCGCTTATCTGATGAACGAATACGGTGTACTCACCTATGGTTTTAAAGAAGGGAATGCAATTGCGTGTATCGAAGACGGACGGTTGGACGATAACTTCCATTGTCATTCCACGGAAAAAGACCTGTACGACTATGTACGGTTGGAAGATATGAAAGAACTGCGTGATGCAGCAGGACTGGAACATGTGCAGACAATCTCTGCGGATGGACCGGCGGACTATATGCGCAGGGAATTAAATGCCATGTCGGAAGAGATGTTTGCGAAATTTATCGAGTATCATTTGTCGACATGTGAACGTCCGGAGCTGCTTGGCGCCGGGGCGCACACCGTGGATATATTAAGATGTAAAAAGAGTCATCTGGGTTAAACCAGATGGCTTTTTTCATCTTTATACAATCTTTATATCAGAAAAAAACAATTTATAGCACCTTATTTTTTATGACGTAAAATATTTATAGAAAAAGAAAGAACGGAGGAAGCATAGGTGTCATACCTTGTAAGAATAAAAGAAAAGTTAACATCTTTTCAAATTATAACATTAGGATTTGTGGGGGTAATTTTATTAGGAGCAATGTTATTGATGTTGCCTATTTCGTCGCAAGGAGGAGAGGTGACTTCCTTTGGAAACGCATTATTTACAGCAACATCTGCAGTTTGTGTTACAGGATTAGTGGTATATGATACGGCTACATATTGGTCATATTTTGGTCAAACAGTGATTTTAATTCTGATACAAGTTGGTGGACTAGGAGTTATCTCTGTAGCCTCATTTCTTTCTATGATTGCAGGAAGAAAAATCAGTTTAATGCAACGTCAGACCATGCAAAATGCACTCTCAGCACCACAGGTTGGTGGTGTTGTCAAGCTGACACGATTTCTTTTTTTGACTTCATTTGCAATTGAGGGGATAGGCGCATTATTGTTACTTCCAGTATTCGTACCGCGATATGGGGGAAAAGGAATATGGCTATCCGTCTTTCATTCTATATCTGCGTTTTGCAATGCAGGATTTGATCTTATGGGAGATAAGACAGGAAAGTTTAGTTCTTTAACCACATTTTCAGGAAATGCATATCTAAATATGGTGATATGTATTTTGATTATTCTGGGAGGAATGGGATTTCTTACATGGCGAGATATTGTAACGAAGAAAACACGCCTCAAGGAATATGCAATGCAGACGAAAGTAATTCTGGTAACGACAATAATATTGATTTTTGTACCCGCGGTTTTATTCTATTTTGTAGAATTTTATGACAATCCTTTGGAAAAACGTATTTGCATGTCTATCTTTCAGGCTGTAACGCCAAGAACGGCGGGATTTAATACAGCAGATTTATCAAAAATGTCTGATGCAGGGAAAACGATTACAATGATTCTAATGTTAATAGGTGGTTCCCCGGGTTCTACAGCAGGAGGAATGAAAACAACAACGGTTGCTGTTTTACTTGCAAATACCATTGCAGTCTTTCGAAGAAGGCAGAATGCAAATTTTTGTGGAAGAAGAATAGATGATGCCATTGTAAAAAGTGCAACAACCATTATGTTTATGTATCAGTTTTTTGCAGTGTCAGCTGCTGTTATCATCAGTATGGTTGAAGGCTTGCCGATATTGGATTGTATGTTTGAAAGCTTTTCTGCTATTGGTACAGTAGGGCTTACTCTTGGAATCACGACAAGCCTTTCAGAAGCCTCGCACATTATATTGATTTTGCTTATGTTTTTTGGACGTGTGGGAGGTTTGACAATTATATATGCAGCTTTTTCGCATAAGGATACAAGTACATTAAAGTATCCAATAGAAAACATTACAGTAGGATAAGGAGAGAAAAAATGAAATCAGTATTGGTAATAGGACTTGGCAATTTTGGGATGTTGATTGTGAAACAAATTCATGAATTGGGACATCAAGTTATGGCTGTAGATAAGGACGAGAGCAGAGTAAACGAGGCATTGCCATATGCAACAAATGCGTTGATAGGAGATAGTACGAATGCAAACTTTTTGGCATCTTTAGGAATTAATAACTACGATGTATGTATTGAAACTATTGGAAACGATTTTCAAAGTTCTCTTGAAACAACATCGCTTTTAAAAGAACTTGGGGGAAAGATGGTTGTTTCAAGGGCAAATCGTGAAGTCCAAGAAAAATTTCTCCTACGAAATGGCGCGGATGAAGTAGTGAATCCAGAGAAACAAATTGCAAAGTGGACAGCAATAAGGTATACATCAAATTACATTTTGGACTATGTTAAGCTAGATGATAATTATGCGATTTTCGAAGTAAAACTGCCAGATGCCTGGATTGGAAAGAATATACGTGATGTCGATATCAGACAGAGATATGGGATTAATATTATGGCAATTAAGGAGAAGGGGAGTATGAAATTGGCCATATCTCCAGATGATATTTTGAGCGAAGGACAAACACTTCTTGTGGTTGGCGAACATAAAGCAATTCAAAAATGTTTTCATATATGAAATGAGGCGATTTGATTGGGAAATATCATAGTAGTATTGGTAATTACGGCAGTCTTTGTTTTTGGATACTATGTGATGAGGGCTGTAGATCGTTTTCTATTAGAAAATGAGAGAAGAATGACAAAAGAAATGGAAAAAAAGAAGCCATTGGTTGTTCGATTATCTGGAAACATGTCGCCTGAAGAGATTGACAAGGAAATTGACAAGTTTAGAAAGGATCATATAAATTTTGAGATTATCTTAATAGATAAAAGTGGTATGATGTAAGAAAAAAATTGGAGCATAAATTGAATGAGTCAAAATGATAGTATGGTAAGAGAAAAACAGCAGCATATCTTGGTATGTCTGTCATCGTCGCCTTCTAACAAAAGGATTATTGATGAAGCGGCAAATCTTGCAAATGCATTTCATGCAGAATTTACAGCTTTATATGTATCAAATGTAAGAGAGGATTCACTTAATGAGGTGGATCGGGTGAGATTACAAAATAACATAAGATATGCAGAAGATAAAGGGGCGGAAATTACGACTGTTATTGGAGAAAATATCTCATTTCAGATAGCGGAATTTGCCAGAATCTCTGGTGTCACAAAAATTGTGATTGGAAGAAGTAACACAAAAAAATTTCATTTTTGGGACAAGCAGACTTTAACAGAACAACTCATTATGATTGCTCCCAATGTAGACATCTATATTATTCCGGATTCAAAAATGGACATAAAGGAAAACCGAAAGATAAGACTGACGGAGTATATGAGACCAACCAAAAAGGATATTTTAATTACCATAACACTGTTGTTGGTTACGACAGTGTTGGGATTGTGTTTTAGTCGTAGCGGATTTACAGAGGCTAACATTATTACGGTATATATATTTGGGGTTTTGCTTAATGCTGTTTTAACAAAAAGTCATTTTTGCAGCTTAATTAGTTCACTGTGTAGTGTACTTCTTTTTAATTATATTTTTACGGAACCGAGATATACCTTTCATGCATATGAACCAGGATATTACGTAACGTTTATTATCATGCTGCTTGCAGCATTACTCACAGGCTCATTGGCATATCGCCTGAAAGACAGCGCAAGAGAATCTGCGCGTGATGCTTACCGGACAAAAGTATTATTTGACACAAATCAACTTCTACAGAAAAGTAGAACGTATGATGATGTATTACAGGTAATGGCAAACCAAGTGGTTCTATTATTGGACAAAGATATCGTTATTTATCCCGTTAAAAATGGAAGGATTGATAAAGGTTATATTTATGAAAAAGAAGTATATGGAAACAGTGCTATATATATGGATGATTCAGAAGATGAAGTGGTGCAGTGGGTATTAAAAAATAAAAAGAGAGCAGGTGCTACAACAAAAAAATTTTCAAAAGCCAAACACTTATATCTGGCAGTTCGGAATAATGATGTTGTATATGGAATCCTGGGAATTTTAGTGGAACGTGAGCCGCTGAGTTCTTTTGAATATAGTGTTTTGTTATCAATTTTGGGTGAATGTGCATTGGCTCTCGTAAATCTTGATAATGAGAAAGCGAAAGAAGAGGCATCCATGATTGCACGAAAGGAAAAGCTCAGAGCAAATCTTTTGCGTACGATATCTCATGATTTAAGAACACCTCTTACATCTATATCAGGTAATGCATGTAACCTGTGTAACCATTATGAAATGTTAGATGATGAAACAAGGAAACAAATATTTTCGGATATATATGACGATTCGGAATGGTTGATACAACTTGTAGAAAATCTTTTGTCTGTCACTCGCATCGAAAATGGTGAAATGAAATTGAATCAGTCAATAGAGATTATGGATGATGTCATAGATGAGGCGCTAAAACACATTGATAGAAACAAAGTGGAGCATGATATAGAAGTTTGTCGTCCAGAGGAGTTGATTATTGCCAATATCGATGCGAAGTTGATTATACAGGTTGTTATAAATATTGTGAATAATGCAATAAAATATACACAGGCAGGTTCAGTTATTAAGATCGAGTATGGAAATAAAAATGACATGGTTTATGTTAATATATCAGATAATGGACCAGGAATGGATGATGCAATAAAGGAACATGTATTTGATATGTTCTATACGGGACAAAATGAAATTGCTGATAGCAAGAGAAGCATGGGTCTGGGACTTGCATTGTGTAAATCTGTAGTAGAGGCACATGGTGGAAGTATAGAAGTAAAAGATAATATTCCATGTGGCTGTATATTTACTTTTTACCTAAAAAAAGGAGAGGTGATAATAAATGAATAAGTTTCAGATACTTGTAGTTGAAGATGATACTCCTATTAGAAATTTAATTGCAACTACCTTGAAAACACATGATTATAAATATTTGCTGGCACAAAATGGAGAAGAAGCCATTATACAGGCATCAACGCATGATCCGGACGTTGTTTTTTTGGATTTGGGGCTTCCTGATATGGATGGAGTTGAAATTATAAAAAAGATTCGGGAATGGTCAAATATGCCTATTATTGTTATTAGTGCAAGGAGTGAAGATGAAGATAAAATAGAGGCTTTAGATGCGGGGGCAGATGATTATCTTACAAAACCATTTTCTGTCGAGGAGTTGTTGGCAAGACTCAGGGTTATGCAACGCAGAATTGCGTTACTTCAACTAGACAATAATGTAAACAAAAATTTAATATACACGAATGGAAAACTTAAAATTGATTATGTGGCAGGATGTGCATACAAAAATGATGAAGAATTAAAGCTGACACCGATAGAATATAAATTGTTATGTATTCTTGCAAAAAATACAGGGAAAGTACTTACACATAAATATATAACACAGAAAATTTGGGGAAGTGCGTGGGATAGCAATGTTGCTTCTCTTAGAGTATTCATGGCAACTTTGAGAAAAAAATTGGGAAATGATTCAGATTCTTATATTCAGACACACATAGGGATTGGATATCGCATGTTGAAGGTGGAAACTAATACAGAAGATGAAATGTTACCATAGAAAAAAGGCGGGAGCAAATGTGCTCTCGCCTTTTTGTCATTTCTTATTTGTTTACCGTCACATTCATAACGATTGGGTTATGATCAGAGTTCTTAAATCCAAGATCTCTTGTCTCAACTGTGTTGATGGTAAGATTATCAGAAACAATAAATCCATCAATCATGTAATACTGGAATACACTTGGATCACTGTCGTTGCCGGCAAGTGGACGGTCAAGGGAACGGCAGGATGGTGTAGAGTTGTCAGTTACAAAAGTCAGGTCGTCACCAAATTCATCAACATCAATGACACCCGGTGTCCACATATCTTCGCTGACGAGCGGATAAGCGCTATTGTCGTAATTTGAGAATGACTGGTTGAAATCACCACCGGCAATGACATAGTTGCCCTTTTCTGCTTCTTCCTGTAAGAGTTCGCGCAACTGCTTGGTCTGTGCAGCCTTGCCCTCGCCATCGTCGTAAGCCTCCAAGTGCAGGTTGACAAGTACCAGTTCTTTGTCACTGCCCTCAATGGCAACGCGATCGACCATGAGACAACGCTTGAGGTTGCCGAGGCGGATCGGATACTTGAACGGACATGGCAAAGAGATACGCTGGGAATCATCTACGCTAAAAGCAGATAAAGTAGCGATACCACAATCGACTTTGCCAATGGTAGGAAGCGGATAAGGAACATAGGCTACCTTGTAATTTCTTGCAAAAGTAGAATTGTAACCATCCAAAGAAGAAGTGATCTTCTCTAATTCATCAATGCCATAAGATCTCTTGGAATTACGATCGACCTCCTGTAAAAAGACAACATCGGCATCTTCCTTCTGGATCTGCGCTACAACCGCATCTATATTGTCATTGACCTGTGTCTCGGTGCAGGAGCGGACGTGTTCACCGCCATCCATAAAGAAATCAGCGTTTTCGCCTAGTCCGGCATAGCCCACATTCCATGTCATGATGGTAAAGTCATCACCTGCGGCGAGTGTCTCGGAAGAAGATCCGTCAATGTCCAGAGACTCGGTATCCTTCGGCTTGTACTCCGTGATGGTCAGATACCCGATAAAAAGAATGACTGCGGCTACTAAGACCAACACAATGATAAGAATAGTCTTAAGAACCTTTTTGAGTGTTTTGTTCATGTAAAATACCCCCTATTGATAAATGTAAGAAGATGCCCTCCCCAGAGCATCTTTTTTCTTGCTTTATTTTAGCATAAAAAGAGAGGCAATAGAACCATTGCCTCTTGGAAACTTTACATAAATTTTACATAAGAAATTTGTTTAAATTGATAGGAAAAGGAAGAAACGGTTTAAATTCTCTTGACTTCGTTCACCCAGCATACTATTATAAGTTTAAAGAATGAAAACGCGTTTCATTTAATGAAATTTAAAAAGGGACGAAGGAGGTTTTACTATGGGGAAGTTAAAACAAATTTTTCGTGGAGCCATAGGCAGTAACGATCCGATTTATCGTACTGCAAAAACCCACGAGATGATTATGAGTTCGGCGACAAGCGCGGCGAAGATGACATTTTATATCATGATGATGTATTGTAGCTATTCTATGAACGTCGGATTTGGTATAGCAGTCACAGTTACAGGTATCATTATTCAGGCAAAGACAATTTTTGATGGTGTTACAGATCCTATTGTGGCAGTGATATTTGACCGCCTGCCCATGACAAGGTTTGGCAAGATACGAATATTTCTGTTGACCGCCTGGGGAGTGTGTTCATTTTCAGCAGCTATGATGTTCTGTGTACTCCCGGGAAAACTTGATGGTGCATTGGGAATTGTAGTATTTATTCTTTTGTATGCTCTGTTTGTTATAGGCTATACAATGCTGTCCATCAGTGGATCGCAGGTTATTGGTTCAGCACTGACAAATGATCCAAAGCAGAGACCATTTATCAATTTCTTCCATTCCATTTATCAGTACATTGGACCGATTTTATTAAATACCATTGTTGCTTTTGCAGTGCTTCCAAAGCATGACAATCAGTATGACATGCCTTGCTTAAGTGAGATGGCGATCATTGGTATTGTTATGTCATTCTGTTTTGAAATGATAACCATTATCGGTATCAGTCGAATCGACACACCGGAGTATTTAGGTGAACTTGCTACTTTGGGTGGCAAGCAGACCAAGGTTGGCTTTAAAGAAATGTTTGACTTATTCAAGAATAATAGGCCAATGAGATGTTACGTTATTACGGGACTGACAGATAAAATTGCTTATAATAGCGCGTCACAGACCATTGTACTTACAATGTTAAACGGTATCCTTATTGCAAATTATAAGGCTGCTACAATGATCACAAACGGTTCTACAGTGATCAGTTTTGTGTTTGCCTTTGTTGGTGGTATGCTTTTAGCAAAATATGGTGTAAAGAAGATCACATCCGCATTTTCGTGGATCAATATCTTTATCAGTGTTGCCATGTTTGTATTGTGCTTTATCTTAGGACCAAATGGCATGACAAAAATTGGTGATGGCGGAGTCATCATGATGATCTATCTTGTATTTTCCATTGCCGTTGCATCTACCAAGATCATTTTGAATGTAGCAGAAGGTATGATGAGAACAGATGTCGTTGATTATGAACTGGAGCGATCTGGAAACTATATGCCGGGAACTGTTGGAGCAGTTTATTCTTTCCTTGAAAAATGTATTGCTTCTTTTGGTTCTACAATAGCCGCATTTGCAGTTGCAGCCATCGGTTATAAAAACACAATGCCGCAGATGGGGGATAAGGCTACATGGCCGATTTTCTGGGTAACCATGATCTTGATGTATGGACTTCCAATCTTTGGATGGTTGGCAAATGTTATCGCAATGAAGTTCTATGAATTGGATTATGATAGAATGAGACAGTGTCAGCAGAACATTGCCGATAGAAAGGCAGCAGCAAAAGCCGCTGGGAAAAAGTAACTTTGACTTTTGTAAGATTGTAATAGCAACCTTATGAAAATAAATTAGGAAGAGAAAGGAAAAGAGAAATGAAAGTAGCAATTATGGAATCACTTGGAATTACAGAAGAGGAACTCAATGCTAGAAAGGCTCCTTTTGAAGAAAAAGGCGTAGAGTTTGTGTCATATCCTAAGACCACAGATGTACCAACGCTTATTGACGAGGCAAAGGATGCGGATGCAATGATCATTGCAAACATGCCAATGCCAAATGAAGTTATTTCTGAATGCAAGAATCTGAAATATGTAGATGTTGCATTTACAGGAGTGGATCATGTGGGCTTGGATGCATGTAAGGCAAATAATGTAGCAGTAAGCAATGCATCCGGTTACTCTAATGAAGCCGTTGCTGAATTAGTCATTGAGATGGCTCTGTCACTCTATAGAAATGTACCACAGGTAGAGCAGAGAGTGCGTGATCTATCTACAAAGGATGGATTGGTTGGAAATGAGATCAAGGGTAAGACAGTAGGTATCATCGGTCTTGGAAAGATTGGTACACGATCCGCTGAATTATTCCATGCTTTTGGGGCAAATATCTTAGCACAAAGCAGAACAAACCATCCGGACGCACCTGCATATGTAAAACAGGTATCACAGGAAGAATTATTAAAAGAATCTGATATTGTAGTATTGCATTGCCCATTAAATGATTCTACCAGAGGCATGATCAATTCTGAAAAACTTGCAATGATGAAGAAATCTGCAATTCTTATCAATGTAGCAAGAGGTCCGGTAGTAAATGCGCAGGATCTGGCTGATGCTCTTAATAATGATGTGATCGCAGGCGCGGCTATTGATGTATTTGACGTAGAGCCACCATTACCGGCAAGCGAACCTTTGCTTAAGGCAAAAAATACCCTTTTAACACCACATATTGCTTTTGCCAGCCAGGAATCTATGAGTTTGAGAGCGGAGATCGTATTCGATAATCTGGATGCATGGATGAATGGTAATCAGAAAAATGTGATCTTATAGGAGAGATAGTGATATGAGTATCAGTGGAGAAACGATACAACCTATAAATGTAGATGTCTTTGTAGCTGGCGGTGGTACTGCCGGCTGCATGGCAGCCATAGCCGCAGCAAGAACAGGTGCAAAAGTTGTTCTTGTCGAAAAATTACCGGTTCCGGGTGGAACATTAGCCAACGGAGGGATAGGAGTCAGCAGTTTTTATTCCCAGAATGTGGATCCGGATAAAGCAAGCAGGATTGTGGGAGGCTTGCCATATGAGATGATAAGCAGGCTTATTGATGCCGGAGGTGCCACCTCATTTGCCAGAACACCGGACAATCCTCAAAGAAATGCATATAGGGTTGTAGCGGATCACGAAGCATATAAAGCAGTTATCTGCAAGATGCTGATAGAGGCAGGGGTAAAGGTCTTGCTAAACACACTTGTCACCGAGGTCGAAACAGATGGAAATGATATTAAGTGTGTCCATATCCAGAACCGGAGCGGACATAGTATATATGTAGCCAAATCCTATATTGACGCTACAGGTGATGGCGATCTCGCAAAACGATTTGGAGTAGAACAATTGGATATGACCCAGGGCAAGGAATGTCCTACCGGCATGGTCTTTGGAATCTCCGGTATCGATTGGGATCGTGTTTTAAAGGAAAATGGACGGATCTTTCACGCTCTTTGTGATGAAAATGCAAATGAACATGGTGTGGTCTGCAAGAATTATATCTTTGCACCCGGCTATGCGCCACAAAAATACGGCATGATGAAATCATTAGAAGGTATCAAAATCATGTCTTTTCAGGTTAATCACCCGGGAGAAGCCACCTACGTCAATCTGTCCAAAGGCGAGATGGTCGATGGGACAGATGTAGAGGCATTAAGTGCCGCAGAAATGCGTATGCGTGTGAGGATCTTTGATATTGTAAATGATCTGAAAAAATATGTGCCGGGGTTTGAAAATGCATATCTGTCATGGGCATCCATACAACTTGGCGTGAGAATTTCCTATATCAATAAATGCGATCATTCGATCAGTCAAGAGGAAATAGAAGCCGGTAAACGATTTGAGGATGAGATCGGCTTGTATGGTTTTCACGACCTGGCTGTTAAGGATGGAGAAAATGCCGGTATAGGCGGTGACGGGTATTATGGTTTCCCATATAGGATGATCCTGCCACAGGGATGTGACAATTTATATGTAGTAGGAAGATCCGTAACGGAAGAATATGCTGCTCATATGTCTACCAGAAATACGGTAGGCTGCATGATCATGGGACAGGCAGCAGGAGTTGCAGCATCGCTGTGTGCAAGAGATGACTGCAAGACCAGACAATTAGCATATCCGGTTTTGCGCGAGGAACTTTTAAAGCAAGAGGTCATTTTAAATGTTTAATATGATTGCAATATCCGAAATGGTGTTTTAAAATTACTGGCAGATACTTATTTGGAGGATGATCATGGCAGGAAATAAGACACCGGGAAACCAATCAGGAGAGAAACTCATTGCGATTTTTGAATATTTAGTGAGACAGGGAGAACCCCAAAAACTTCAAGATATTGCAAAAGGTCTGGAGATGAATACGAGCACCACGCTTAGATTTTTGACAACTCTGGTGAATTGCAATTATGTTAAGCAAAATAGTGATACTTTGCGGTATGAACCTACAATGAAAATATGTGCATTGGCGAATAAGATCAATAAGGAGAACGCTTTGCCGAAAGCAGCCAGACCTTATATGCAGAAATTATCCGACCTATTTGGTGAATCTGTGTGTCTGGGCATTTGCGAAAATGACAAGGTAGTCTACATAGAGGTCATGAGGGTGAGAAATCAGTCGCTGATGGCTGTGCAGGCAGTCGGAAATGCAGCGCCAATGTATTGCAATGGTATTGGCAAACTTTTCTTGGCGCAATATAGTAAAGAAAAACTGGAGAGGTACTTAGAGAATAACGCTTTAGAGCCTTATACGGAGTACACGATCACAGATAAGGATGCGCTCAAGGCAGAGTTACTGAAAATCCAAAAAAACGGATATGCTTTTGATAATCAAGAAAGGGAAATTGGAGCAAGATGTCTGGCATTCCCGATATATGGGTCTAATGATGAAATGATTGGTGGCATAAGTGTAACAGGTCCCTATAGTCGTCTGACGGATGATCTTTTGATGGATAAAATAGACGATTATAGGGAAATTATGCTTCAATTATCCAGAGAGGTCGGATATCAAAACTTCAATAAGTAAAAGATATGAAGATTGTTGTATTAGATGGATATACAGAAAATCCCGGAGATCTATCCTGGAGCAGACTGGAGGATTTAGGGCAGGTCGAAGTATATGATAGAACGAGTTATGTTGAAGCACCGATCATCGCGGATAGGATAAAGGACGCTGATGTTGTTGTAACAAACAAGACTCCGATATCAAAGAATACGATGGATCAATGTAATAATTTAAAAATGATCGCGGTACTTGCAACCGGCTATAATGTGATCGACGTTGCATATGCCAAGAGCAGGGGGATCATTGTATCAAATGTCCCAACCTATGGAACAGCATCTGTAAGCCAATTCTCGATTGCCTTGCTTTTAGAATTATGTCATCATATCGGTCATCATAGTGACAGTGTTCACGCGGGCAAATGGTCAAGCAATCCGGACTGGTGCTATTGGGATTATCCGCTGGTAGAACTGGAGGGTAAGACAATGGGTATCATAGGATTTGGCCGCATCGGTCAGGCTGAAGGGCGTGTCGCTAAGGCATTGGGCATGAATGTGATCGCATATGATCTGTATCCGAGTGATGCGGGTAAAGAGATCGCAACTTATGTGGATCTGGAGGAATTGTATGCGAATGCTGATGTTATCAGTCTGCATTGCTTCCTTACGCCGGAAAATGAGGGAATGATCAACAAGTCTGCCATTTCTAAGATGAAGGACGGCGTAATGCTGATCAATAATGCCAGAGGGCAACTGATCAATGAACAGGATGTGGCGGATGCACTGCGCTCGGGAAAGATGGCCGGAGCTGCATTAGATGTTGTATATACAGAGCCGATCAGAGAGGACAATCCTCTTCTTGAGGCACCAAACTGCATTATCACACCTCACATTTCATGGGCACCAAAAGAAAGCAGACAGAGGATCATGGATATTACTGCTGATAATATCGAAGCATATTTAAATGGCAGACCTCAGAACCTTGTCTATTGATAATTCTCTTTTAACTTCTTGGCTTCTTTTTCCGTTTCCATCATATATTGGAAAGCACTATCTTTGTAGTGCTTTTCAATAATGCCGATGGAAAACAAAAAGGCATGGCAGATGGATTCCTCCAAATAAGGAATGTGGATGGG
Organism: uncultured Lachnospiraceae bacterium; assembly: GCA_934899185.1. Classification (GTDB taxonomy): domain Bacteria; phylum Bacillota; class Clostridia; order Lachnospirales; family Lachnospiraceae; genus Pararoseburia. The sequence goes on along the minus strand of CAKXYI010000001.1, from coordinate 620,980 downwards.
GGCATCTTCCGGTTTCCGTGGATCAAAATCAGCATAATAGCGGGCAATGGCGTTATAGACTGCGGCATAGATCTCGGCTTCCAGATTCAGATTGCGTTCCGGTGTCAGATCTTCCTGATTGCTGGGAGCGGATAGGTAACGTTTTTTAAAAAGTTGCGACACGAAGAGATCCATATCTACCTTATCTGTCTTGATCTTATTGAGGGCGGACATGATGTCACCATACTCCTGATGGAAATGGAGAAATGTCTGGGTCGGCAGGTTGGAAAACTGATCGAATTTATCCGTTCCTGCCCATTCTTTGCCGACATTGGTATAACTCTTTCTTAATAGTTCCATAAAATCTTCTTTATATTTTTCAAATAATTGTTCAGCAATATCGTATTTGTCCCGATAGTGGGAGTAAAAGGTATTGCGGCTGACGAGGGCTTCGTCTAAGATCTCCTGCACAGTCAGTTTCTCAAAAGATCCCTGATTGACTAATTTAATAAAAGCATTGACGATGGCACGGTCTGTGCGCTTGTATTGCAGTCCTTTTTCCATTTGATCCCTCCTGAAAATACATTGATTTCTTCTTAAATCATCTTGTTCGTCAAATGTCGAATGTTTTGTATATTATAACATATACCGAACACTTTGTATAGTTAAATGACAATATATCATATATGTACGGTGACAGCACAGCATCGTGATAGTGTGCATTTGTTTTTGCCCCAAAGCGTGCAACAATATGACCAAAGAAACGGAGGAGGAAGGCAAAATGTATGAGACAAAGGCAAAAGAAATCGTAAAAACTTTGACTCTGGAAGAAAAAGCGTCACTGACATCCGGCGCAAACACATTTATGACCAAGGAAGTGCCGGCACTTGCGTCGCTTCGTATGGCTGATGGTCCGCAAGGACTGCGTAAGCAGGAAGGCGCGCAGGATTTCATGGGCAAGCACGAAAGCCGCGTTGCTACCTGTTTCCCGGCGGCTTGTTGTAGCGGATCTTCTTTTGATACATCCGTAGCCAAAAGGTTGGGTCAGGCTCTGGGACAGAATGCGCAGGAACAGGAAGTTGAGGTGCTTTTAGGACCGGGCATCAATATCAAGAGAAGCCCTTTGTGTGGGCGCAATTTTGAATATTTTTCAGAAGATCCTTATCTGGCTGGCAGCATGGGATCTGCCTATGTCAAAGCATTGCAGGCAGAAGGTGTCGGCGCGTCGCTCAAACATTATGTGGCAAACAATCAGGAGACGCGCAGAAGAACCAGCAATAGCAAGGTGCCGGAGCGCGCCATGCGGGAGATTTATCTGTCAGCTTTTGAAAAGGTTGTCAAGGAGGCAAAGCCTTGGACGGTCATGGCATCCTACAACAAGGTGGATGGCACTTATCTGACGGAGAACCGCAAGTATCTGGTGGATATCTTGCGTGGAGAATGGGGCTTTGACGGCATGGTGGTCAGCGATTGGGCGGCAGTCCATGACCGCGTCGCAGCAGTAAAGGGCGGCTGTGCCCTTACCATGCCGGGAGATGGTCTGCATGATAAAGAGATCGTGGAGGCAGTAGAAAGCGGTCAGTTAGAAGTCAGCCTCTTAGATGAAGCATGTCAGGAACTGATTGCTCTGGTCTTAAAGGCAAAAGACAATAAAAAAGAAGTGGTCTATGACTATGAAAAAGGTCATGCTTTGGCAGTAGATCTGGCAAAGGAATCTCTTGTTTTACTGAAAAACCAGGATCAGGTCTTACCTTTGCAAAAAGAACAAAAGATCCTGATCGTCGGTGGCTTTGCAAATGAGCCAAGATATCAGGGAGCAGGATCTTCCAGAGTCAATCCATATAAGGTGCCGACCATGCCGGAGGTGACAAAGGCTTGGACGAATGTATCTTATGTGGAGGGCTATAGCGCGGCGGAAGATATTTATGACGAGGAAAAGGCAAAAGAAGCAATCGCGGCTGCAAAAGAGGCAGAGGTCGTTGTCATTATGGCGGGATTGCCGCCGATCATGGAGTCCGAGGGCTTTGACCGCTATACCATGAAGTTGCCGAAATGCCAGAACCGCCTGATCGCAGAGATTGCCGAAGTCCAGAAAAATACAGTCGTCGTTCTGGAAAACGGTGGTGTCGTTGAACTGCCTTGGGCGGATGATGTGGCAGGTATTTTGGAAGCATATCTGGCAGGAGAAGGTGCAAGCGAAGCCATCTGGTCAGTTCTTAGCGGAGAGACCAATCCGTCAGGACATTTGGCAGAGTCCTTCCCATTGCGCTATGAGGATTCGTCTTCATATCTGACCTGGCCGGGCGAGGGTAACGAGGTAACTTATGGCGAGGGCGTCTTTGTCGGTTATCGTTACTATAGCAGTCGGAAAATGCCGGTGCGTTTTCCATTTGGATATGGGCTTTCTTACACGGAATTCGTTTACGATGACTTACAGGTGGAAAAAGATACCTATGCAGCAGGTCAGGTCTTAAACGTCAGCGTGTCTGTTAAGAACACAGGAAATTGTGCCGGGAAAGCACTGGTTCAGTTGTATGTCGGCTGTAAAAAGGGCGCGACTGCCATCAATCGTCCGGTGCGTGAACTCCGCCGGTTTGAAAAAGTTGATCTGCAGCCGGGCGAGAGCAAGATTGTGACATTTACCTTGGATAAAAGATGCTTTACTTATTGGGATGAGGGCGCGCACGCTTTCCGTATTCCGGGAGGAGATTATACGATCGAGATCTGTCAGGATGCAGAGACGGTCTTATTGCAGCAGGCGGTCACCGTGGAAGATGAGTATATGGCAAGCGGACAGAAGTATGATCTGATGACACCGATCGTGGATGTGAAAAAACATCCGGTTGGAAAAGACTTTATGGATGAGGTCATGCCAATGGTCAATGCCGTGATTGCAAAGATGGGTATGGACGCGGCTGCTAAGCAGATGCCATATGCAGAGGACCTTCCGAAGGAAATGGGACTTTTGTCAGAACCATTACAGACCATTAAGAGAATGATTCCCATGATCCCGGAGGAACGTTGGGAAGATTTATTTAAAGAAATGAACGAATAGGAGGAAAAGCGTATGAGTGGGTTAAAAGAAAAACTGAAAATGCAGGATGCCAGTGTGACCGATGGCGTACAATACCGCAAGGCATCCTTATTTGATATGATTGCCAGTGTAGCAACACACGGAGGTCAGATGTGTTTTTACATACTGATCATGTATGCCAGTTATATTGGAACAGAGGGATATGGTATCGCTGTTGCGACAGTTGGATTGATCCTCTCTGTGACAAAGATCTTTGATGGTGTGACAGATGCTCTGGCAGCGGCTCTGATCGAGAAGATGCCGGGAACACATGGAAAGATCAGGATCTGTGTTGCAATAGGATTTGCGATTGAAGCACTTGCTTCTATCAGCCTGTATAACTGGTGTGTAGGTAAATTTACCGGAATTGCAGGCATCGTTGTATTTACGATTACATATGTCATTTATACATTAGGATATACGCTTTGTTCTACAGCTTCTGCTGTTGGACCGACCATCCTTACAAATGATCCGCATCAGCGACCAATGATGGGCTTTATTGGTACTGTTTATAGTTATCTTACCCCAATGATATTTAACACAGTAATTGCATTTGCAATTCTGCCGAAATATGATAACCAGTACAATGCTGCAATGCTTAAAAACTCTTGTTTCTTATTCGTGGCATTTGCAGGTGCTTTGACCCTTCTTTCCATCATTGGTCTGCGCCATGCGGACGTTAAGGAATCTTATGAGTCTATCGGCAGTAAGAAAAAGGACGACAAGATCAAGTGGAGCGATATGTGGCATGTTCTTCGCGACAATCGTCCGGCGCAGATGTATATTGTTTCCTGTGCAACAGATAAGTTAGCGCAGACCGCCGCAAGCCAGTCTATCATCCTTACAATGTTAAATGGTATTTTGATCGGCAGTTACAAGGCAACAACTATGATCAACAACTTTACCATGATCGTAGGTATTATCTTTGCCTTCTTAGGTGGTATGTATGTGTCAAAATATGGTGTTAAAAAATCAACCACATTCTGGTCATGGGTTTCCATTGGCGTTGCGGCTTTGACCTGCGGTTTCTGCATTATTTTAGGAAAAGATGGTATGAGCCAGATCTCTGTAGTTGCTGCACCAACAGTAATCTATTGTATTTTGATGTTGGCAACTTCTGCAACCCGTATGATTCTGACCACAACCGCTGGTGCCATGCGTGCCGATGTAGTTGACTATGAGTTAGAGCGTTCCGGAAAGTATATGCCGGCTGTAGTTGCAGGTGTTTATTCATTCATTGACAAATTGATGGCAGCCCTTGCTACAACAATCGCAGCCCTTTGTGTGGCAGCCATCGGTTATAAGAGCACTATGCCACAGATGGGAGATAAGGCTACAAGCGGTGTATTCTGGATGACTATGTTCTTAAGTTTTGGACTTCCGGTCATCGGCTGGCTGTGTAATATCGTAGCAATGAAGTTCTATGAACTGGACAAGGATCGCATGGTTCAGGTGCAGAAGAATATTGCTGAGATGAAAGAACAGTAAACGACAGTAAAACAAAATGCGAACAGTAAACGACAGTAAAAGCGCCGTATCTTTTTGGCAAAGATGCGACGCTTTTTGCGCTATATACCTTAATTTCATGCTATAATACAGACAGATTTTGGAAAATAAGGAGTGAATGATATGAAAGCAGCAATCATCTATGCATCTGTGCACCACAAGAATACGGAGAAGGTCGTACAGGCTATGGCGGAAAATGAAAATGTAGATATCTTTACAGTCGCAGAGGCGAAAAATGCCGACCTGTCCGGCTATGACCTGATCGGTATGGCGTCGGGCATATTTGCAGCATCTATGCGCAAGTCTCTGTTGAATTTCTTCCGCGAGTTTACCTTGGGAGAAGATCAGAAGTTGTTTATCGTTTATACCTGCACCCTGCGCTATATGGACTATGAGAAAAAAGCCCTCTCCGGTATCGGCAAGGACAAAAAGGCAAAGTATATCGGCAGTTTCTGGTGCAAGGGCTTTAATACCTTTGGACCCTTTGGTTGGTTTGGCGGTGCTGCCAAGGGTCACCCGGACGATACCGATCTGGCAAATGCAAGAAAGTATATCGACGGGCTGGTAAAATAGTAGAATTTAGTATATTAGGGAGATGTTAGTGTCTCCCTAATAGTATTAAGATATTGGATCATTATAGAAATACTGTGTGTCGTTCCGAAAATGATTCCTATATTCTTTGGGGGTCATTCCTTTATATTTGATAAACATTTTGCCCATATAACTTTGAGAAGAAAAATTCACATCTTCAGCAATGCTTGCGAGACTTTCATCAGAATATATTAATAATTTAGCAGCATTTTTAACACGTGTTTTAATTATAAATTCTTGAAAACTTATACCCTCTTCTTTTTTAAATATTCGAGAAAGGTAATTTTCATTAATATCTAATGCGTTTGCAACATCGTGAAGATATATTTTTTCAGAATAGTGTTCTTCAATGTAATCTTTGCATCGTCCGGTATAATTTGATGAACAATGAGATTGTTTATTTTTTTGAAGATGTTGTATTAAGTCTTCTATTGCACGAATACGACACTGTACGATTTCTTCTACAGTATTACATGTGTCAAGTTTTTGCATATAAAAAGCGCTGACGCGATATGCAGTATTAGGAGATAAACCGCTAGCAATAACGGCACCTGTACACAGGGTTATTTCTGTTATGGACATATTATGGTAGTTCATTAGAGCATTCTGTGAAAGATTTAAGGCAATATTATCAATTTTCATGTTATGTTCAATGGCTTCTTGAACATTACCTTCCCTGACAAAATCTATAAATTTTCGATCTTCATAATATTGATAGGAAGGTAAAGGTTGAGAAGATAACTCTAAGTGAAATAATTGCTTCTCGTTAGATTTTGAAAGTGTTGTGGATTGCGGAAGAATATTATTAATCAGGGCTAATTCTTCCGGTTCATATGTTGTATCAAGTAAAGTATTACTAACAATGCCAATTATGTCATAAACTTCCTTTGTATGATATACATGGATAGGAAAATCATTAGACTGATTGATTCTATAATGTGAATAAAAACTATGTAATTTATGATCTTCTAATGGTTGGGTATGCATGGGACCAATTATTATATATAGACCATCAACATTTATGCAACAATAATATGCTTGAAAGATGTCAATGTAAATGTATGGATCGTTTTGAGTAGAAGCCATTGTAATTAATCGACGACGAAATTCAGTATTGGTATATACCGGGTTATAAGTTTTATGATTACTTAAAATATTTAGTGTATTATTTTCTGTATATAAGATATCGATGCTGAATAACTCAGAAACCTTCTTGAGTAAATAGATATTTTTCATAACAAGTAACTCCCCAGTATTTTGTGAAAAATTATAAGTTTCCAATTCTTTTTGAGATACGCGTATAGTAATTGATAATGTCTTCGTGGTGAATGTATGCACCATTATTTAACTGAACCTTGAGAGAATATGTATTATCTTTTTGGACAGACATATATATTTCGTTCTCAGGTATTATTTCCCATGCTTTATTAATGCACAATTGCAATCCTTGTGTGGCGTAACCAAGATGGCGATACTCTTCTTTGATATAATATCCTATATGACCAGGACCCTCTCGAAGGAAATCATTTAAGTGATGTCGGAGGCGAAAAAGACCTTTAATTGTATTGTCTTCCCAGAGAAAATATTCTGTGGAGGAAACCCAACCGCTTGGAAGATTAATGCCATGAGCTATATCTATATATTCGGGAAGAACTTTTTGAATAAATTCTTCCCAAGAACAATTATAGTTTTCATTTGTAAAGCCGTTTTCATTATTAGGTATATTTTGGATAAATGCGAATTCCTTTTTGGCATCTATTAAATTTGCCTCTTTTAAATATAACATAAAGTTCTCCTGATAAAATATTATATCTATGAATTTTTAGATTTTATAGTATGTCTTATAATCTGTTGCATTATAATCTCTGTTGATGCGAACAATATAAAAAGAATAAGAAAAGCATACTGTATACCTATGCTATTTACACATATTGTCATTAGAATTAGACTTCCAATGGACGATAAATTTGATATAGTTCCTACTAACGATATATAACTGCTAATATATTCTTTGGGAGCATAGGATTTCATCAAAATTTCCAAATATATTGCATATACATAATACAGAATCACAACACATGGAAGAGCAATTAGCACTCCGATTTTCAAATAAGTAGATATACCATAGATTGTAGGGATAAAGAAAAGTATAACTATCATATTAGAATGTGTAATTTTTAAATGTCTATACATTGCTGTTCCGATAATATTACATATTTGAAATGCTAAATATATTATACCAAAATAAATCTCAGAAATCTTATATTGTTTGTATAATACCTGCCAATATTGAAAAAAGGGTTGAGTAAATAATGAACTACAAGCAAACATAATAACAATCAACGGAAGGACATTTTTTCCCTGAAGTAATGATATTCCTTTTTGAATCTCAGTGGTTAGAGAGCCAATATAGGGTTTTACCGTAGATATATGCTTTTTATATTCATGATTATCAGTATGTATCATTAGTGCTATGAGTGATGATGATATAAAAAGAAAAATGGATATCATATATATTTTTTGATGAAGAAAACTATATAATATTCCTCCAACAGACCCACCTATAATAGCAGATAAACTCATGCAGTATGATGAAATGGTGCTGTAAGACTTGATTGATTTGTTGTTTGCGCGGAGTTCTAAAGTGATTTCAGCGTCTAATGTTCCCGATCTTAATGATACAGCTAATCCATAGAAGATATATGCTAAACATAATATAGGATAGATATCACTATATAAAAAAATTAGTAAGTAGGATGCTAGAATGGAAATCTGTGATAACATAAACACAGTTTTTCTGTTAAGCAAATCTGATAATATGCCACTAGGAAACTCTGTTATCATGGCAATGACCATAAAAAGACTTTGAAGGGTTGCAATTTGTGTTAGGGAACACCCTTGATCAATTAGGAAAATTGTTAAAATGGCATGTGGTAAAGTTCGACCTAAATTCCAAAAAAAATCAGAAATACAGGCTTTTTTTGCGTTAGATGTTAGTGTGTGCCAATCTTTGATCATTAACGTATTCCTCCAGTAAGTCAATATAATTTATATTACAGTTTATAACAGTTTGATATGCATTGGTATAATCAAGAAAGTCAATTAGTTTATCGGGAAAATATTGTGTTACCAGTTTTTCTCGTAAGATAGCGATAACATTCATTAGTTCTTGATCGGTCAACAACTGCTTTTTAACAACAGTTTGTTCAAATTTTTTCTTAATAGATAGCAATTGTATATCTGTAGGCTCATCTAACAAAATGGGTGTAAAACGTCGTTGGAAAGCCTCGTCGTGCATTAAAAACATTGATTCTTTAATTGTGGTAGCACCAATAAATACGAGATCACTATCTAATAGATAAGGCTTTAAGATGTCTGTGATTGAAATACCACCTTGAGATTTTCCCATATCTATTAATACATGCAGTTCATCAAAAAATAGAATAAGGTGCATACTTTGGGCAAAATTTACAAGTTCAATAACTTTTTGCTCGAAAGAACCACGATATTCTGTATTTGAAATCAATTTGGCGCATTCAACAACAAAAATATTAGATATATTATATTGATGAGCGTATGCTTCTACTAATGTGGTTTTTCCAGTACCTGGATTACCTATAATTAATACATTATTTTTTATAGTTTTATGTCGTATAATATTTAATTTTTTTAACTCGTTTTCTCGACCATAAAAGTATTTGGCGTTTAAGGAATTTGATAATAGAAAATGTCCAATCTTTTTTAAGGAAGATGGTAATTCTAATGTATTCGATGTGTTTTCCTGTGGATTATTCATATATTTCACACTCCATGTTCCATTCATCTGTATCAATATAATATCTTTTGTTGATAATTGCAGGGACTCTTGCACCAGATAGAAATTTAAAGGCTTCGATAGCTGCAAATTGTGCTGCAAATCCGTTATATGGATCGCAAATAGAGGCAACAAAATGATCATTAATTTTTTTGACCTTATATGTGTCAGTGCTCGTGTTTTTGGGAAAAAGTGTAAGGTATGATTTGGTTTTCTGAGGAATAATCATAGGACCAACAGATATTTGGGAATGATTATATGGTCCATAGAAAAACCAAGGAATATTATTTTGGTGAGCTACTTCGTCAACAATATATTGTATTTCTCCACGTGGTGTATCAGCGCATAAAACTAATAGGTCAATCTTAAAGTTTTTTAAAAAACTTATATCATCAGGTGATTTAATGTGTATATTATATGTTTGTACGGTTAGATTTCTGTTATATTGTACTAGTTTTTCTTGAGCGGCATTGATTTTTAATTTTCCAACATCAGATTCATTATATAAAATTTGTCGGGAGGTATTACTTAATTCGACTTTGTCAAAATCAATTAAAATTAGATTTTCGACGCCAATCATTGCCATAGCCAAAGAAAAGTAACTTCCTATACCACCAACGCCAATAATGCATACAGTAGATGAACAAATTTGTTTTTGCATTTTTTCGGCATCAGAGCGTTCAATACCTTTGAGGGAATGTAAAGCACTAATTTGTCGCTTATATTTAGTGAGTTGATAATGGGAAAGTTCGGTTTCGTAAGGTGTTGATTCCTTCAATAAGTTGTTTGCTTTTAAGGAATCAAAGCAATCTAAAAATAGGTCTTTATCTATATACAACTTTTGCGTTGCTATTTTATATGCATCGTCAAGTGTTTGTGGTGTAAAAAAACTTTCGATAATAGTTAAAATTTCGGATTCGTTTTCATCAATAGAAAGAATAGGATTGTCTGTTACACTTAAAAATAGACCTTCATTTTTTATGTCAAATGCCATTATAGAGTCATTAATTACATATTTCATATATATTTTCTCCCTTGTTGTATTAAAAATAAAATGCGGCTGATTTTGCAATATTCTGCATAATCAGCCGTTTGAGATTAATTGCAGAGTCTAGTAGCAGATACAATTGCTTTGATTCTAGAATCTGTCTTTGTGATTGTGGTTAACATATACAAGACCTCCTTTCTTTTGGGGTAGTATAGCAAGAGGAGTAAATAATTTATATTAATATACCTAACGTTTTGTAATTATTTTGTCTTAAATTAGGTTTAATTGTCGAAATATAAGGAATGTTTCCAAAGATATAAGGAAAATCAATAGTGTAGAAAAGTAAAAAGATACCATATTCTTTAATATAAGCTATTTTCATATTAAAGAATATGGTATTCCTAATTATTCTGACTAGAAAAAAGAGACAAAGACAATAATAATTGCTTTTTCATCTGCTTGGTGTCCGGTTTGCTCTGGGTAGCGACAGACTGCATAAAGGATAGGCAGGCATGTGTGGCAAAGGAGAGAAAGTCCGTACCATCATGCGAAAGAGCACAGACTTCCGGCGGCAGGGTCTCTTGCAGATATTGTAAAAAAGGCTCTGCCGGCAGGATTTCTGTGATCTTATCTGAGGGATAGAGATATAGCCCCAAGGTCATGACCAGACGAAAATCCTCCCTGCGGCAGATCATATCGTCAAGGATTAGGGAAATACGCTCCAAAGCCAGATCTTCCGACTTTTTTTGTGTCGGAAAAAGATCCGGGAATTGGAATAAGGTGCCGGTCCTTGTCTGGTAGAGGTCTTCAATGATCGCGGTACTATTCTTATAATATTTATACAAAGTGACTGTCGATACATCCAGCGTCTGTGCCAATCCCTGCATAGAGAATGAAAAAAGCCCCTGATCCAGTATCATCCGGCGTGCCGTTTCTAAGATTTCACTGCGTCGCTTCTGACGCATCTGTTCAAAATAAGCGGTCTGATCCATTTTTGTATTCCTTTTCTATCTGTAGCAATCTACATCCTAAATTCTAGTTAATCTCTTTCCCTAGTATAACACTAAGATCCATTTAAAAACAAATAATTCTTGAAACGTCATGTAAAACGAGTTAATATAATGTTAATTCATTTAATGGAGCGAAAATATGTATTCGCAGAAAAAGGAGAAGAGAAGATGAATGTAGAAAAGATCGTTTTAAACGAGGAAAGAAATGTGACGCTGGTGGCTTATACACAGTCGGTCGATGGGGAATTTAGACACATTGCAAAGCGTCCGGCAGTATTGATCCTGCCGGGAGGCGGCTATCAGATGTGTTCCGATCGTGAGGCAGATCCGGTGGCATTTCCCTATTTGGAGGCAGGCTATCAGGCATTTATCCTGCGTTACTCCGTAGGCGCGGATTCCGTCTGGCCAAATCCGCTGGATGATTACGAGCAGGCAATGGCATTGATCGAGGAACGCTGTGAGGAGTGGAAGGTTCTGACAGACAAGATCGTGGTTATTGGATTTTCTGCGGGCGGACATCTGGCAGCCTGTGCAGCGACCATGAGCCAACATCGTCCGTACGCAGCGATCTTGGGCTATCCGGTCATTGAGGGCGATTGTGCCAAGGTATATCAGAAGACCGCCCCGGATGTGATTGCGGCAGTGGATGAAAATACCTGCCCTTGCTTTGTTTTTGCCACCAGAAATGACAACGTGGTTCCGGTAAAGAATAGTATTCGTTTGATCGATGCATTGGAGCAAAAGGGCATCTTATTTGAAAGCCATATCTACTCCCATGGAGCACATGGCTACAGCGTCTGCAATACTTCCGTACAAGCAGCACCGGAGGAGTTTTGCAATCGTGTGCCACATTGGGTAGGGGATTCTATCGAGTGGCTGAAGGATATCATGGGAGACTTTGGCAATGGTCAGATACGAAAGCCGCGTTTTTCACGCTTTATCAATGGCAACAAAGAGGATGTCTTGAACGTGGATTGTACCATGGCATATCTTTACAGCAAGCCGGAGGCCATGAAGGTCTTAGAACCGATCTTGAGCCGTGGCAGTAGTGCCAATGTGGAACGTGGCAATAATCTTGATGAAGGAGCAATCATGCAGGCATTGCAGTTGATGACATTCCGTCAGATGAGTTCGATGATCTCCCTTCCAAAAGAGTTGGTAGACCAGATTGACGCACAGCTGCGCCAGATCCCGAACAAGTAGAAAGAAAGGCAAGGAGGAAGGTCATGTTAAAATTAGCAAAATTATTTTCAGACGGAATGGTCTTACAAAGAGAAAAGCCGGTACATATCTGGGGACAGACGGAAGCGGGGAACCAAGTAAAGGTTGAGATCCAGGGCAAGAGTGCAGAAGCCGTGGCGGATGCGACAGGTTGTTTTGACATCTGCTTAGAGGGGTTGGAAACCTCTTTACAGGAAAATCTTGTAGTGACCGGCGGACAGGATCGTGCAGAGATCACAGACGTTGCCGTTGGCGAGGTCTATATCGCAGGTGGACAGTCCAACATGGAGTTTCCACTGCGCTACGAAAAGCATCATGAGGAAGCCTTGCGGACCAAAGACGATAAGTTGCGCTTTTTTGACACGCCAAAGAAATATTATGAGGCGCAGGATACCGACTTTGATTATTCTGCCGTTGGTCGCTGGCGTAAGGCGGAGTCGGCAGAGGATTTAGGCTATTTTTCTGCGGTTGCTTTTTATTTTGCAAAAGAGATCCGTCAAAAGGAAGATGTGCCGGTCGGTATCATCGGCTGTAACTGGGGCGGCACCCGGTCATGCGCATGGATGGATGAAGAAACGGTCAAAAAGGTGGGAGCGCCTTGGATGGAAGAATGGGAAAAAGCCATCGCAGGACGTGACATGGAAGCCTTTTGGGCGAGCCGCAAGGATGATCCACAGGCAAATGCAGGCAATCCGGGTACCAGTCCTTTTGATGCGATGATCTTGCCGCGGACACCATCCAGAGAAGAGATTGCAGCAAACATGATGGAAACTGCCATACAGGGTATGAAAGAGGCGGCAAAAAATGATCCACAGGTGGCAGCCATGGTAGAAAATGCTATGGATGAGAAGGGCAATATCAATCCTGCCTTTATGCAAAAGATCATGGAAAAATATAGAGATACGATCGATGCACGTATCAAACCGGGCATTCTGTTTGAACATATGGTAAAGCAGATTGCTCCATTTACGGCAAGAGGTGTACTCTGGTATCAGGGTGAGAGTGACGACGTACCGGGCTTGCAGGCACTTTACACGGATATGTTTACTGGTCTGGTCGGCGACTGGCGCGCTTTGTGGCAGGATGCAGACCTGCCGTTTATCGAGGTACAACTGCCGGGATGGCATGATTGGATGGATCAGACAAATCTGGACTATGCGACCATCCGTCGTTGTCAGGAAGAAGTGGCAAAAACCGTCGAGGGTGTATATATGGCATCCATTTCGGATGTGGGTGAGGAGCATGACATTCATCCGAAGGACAAAAAGACGGTCGGACACCGTATGGCACTTCTGGCAAGGCACTATCTCTATGGAGAAGACCTTTTATGCGAGGCACCAAGACCGGCGGGTATCCGACGTCAGGAAAATGAGATTATCATTGAAATGGAAAATACAGGCGAGGGCTTACAGATCGTGGGTGACAAACTCATGGCACTTGGTTTGCGTTCCGGGGAGGAAGAAATCCCGTTTGAGGCATCCGTCAGAGGTGCCAGTCTGATCCTTGCAATAGAGGCAGGACAGGATCGACCAATCCAGATTCGTTTTGCAAAAGATGACTGGTATCAGGTCAATCTGGTCAATGCAGCAGGCATTCCGGCAATCCCTTTTGAAACGCGCTGCTAGGTAATAAAAATAAATCAGATACAATAAAAATACCTTGTGCGACATTATGAATCGTACAAGGTATTTTTGTATGTATTATTATTTTTTACTGAAAACTCGTAGCCCCGTCTCTTAGGCGGCTTTCGATATATTCCATGATGTAGATATTGTCCTCTGGCATCTGGCAGCCAACGATATAAGTGCCGTCGTGATCGGAACAGCGGATGATGCGTCCATCCAATACGTTGTGGGATGCCAGTGCAAAATCATTGATCGTAATGGTAAGGGATTGTCCCTTGGCATCCGTAAATATCGGATCGCTGGACAGGAAAGCAAAGCCGTTGGCGCTGATGTTGTCCAGTCTGCCGGAATAGGTCTTTCCACTATCCGCCAGAGTGATGGTACAGGTGTTGCTGGCATCAATACGCGGATATTTACGGCGGTTATTGATGCGCGGACGACCAGTAATGCGGATACTGTAATTGCGGTTGCGGTCGGTATTTGGTGCCAGACTTGCCTTGCTCCAACAATAGAGGACATTGCCGACAACGACCTGAACCTCGCAGTTGGTAACCTTATGCAGGGTAAGGATTTTGTCTGTCTTAATGAGTAGTCCGTCTTGTGTCTGCTCTACCAATTCGCCGTGGTGTGGCTCAGTCTCGCCCTCTAGGGTAAAGAGGACTTTCATGCCGGTTTCCACATCTTCGATTCCCATAAATCCACCAAAACCGAGTTCACACATAAGGCTCTCGATAACAGATTCAATGGAATTGATATTATCAGCACTTTCCTCATATTTGCTGAGCATACGCTTGCTGGTCTCATCAGAATCATTGATGCAGTTGGTCATATGGCCCATAATGTCAGAAACTTGCTTCATATTTTCTACCAGTTGTGAGTTGGATGTCTCGACTTCACGCATAGCAGAATCGATATCTTGAATGTGATCCCCCAACTGGGAGGAATCTACGTTGATCTTTTTGACATTTTCGCCGGTCTGTGTCACTTTTTCCATGGTCTGCTGGATGAGTTCCAGTGTTTTTTCCATGGAGGTCATCATCTTGGCTGAGGTCTCTTCCAGACGGACCAGAGCATTCTGAATCTGACCGGAGGATTCGCTGGTCTCAGAACTTAACTTGCGGATCTCCTCGGCAACAACGGCAAAGCCCTTACCGGCTTCTCCGGCTCTGGCAGCTTCGATGGAAGCGTTGAGGGCAAGTAAATTGGTCTGGCTGGAAATACTATCAATGGTACCGGTTTCTTCTTTTACCATCTCAAACTCATTTTTAAAATCATGTAATATATGGTCTACATCACTCGATAAATTTGACATGACTTGCGTTGTCTCGATCAAACTATCCAGGTCAGAAGAACTGCTCTGTGCATGGACACCGGATTCGCGGGTCAGTTCCACCATTTCTTCGATCATGGCGGCAACATGCTGTACCTGTGCATTGATGTCGGTCGTCATATCCATAGAGGAAGTCGTGCGATCCTGCAACTGCGTGTTGTTGCCGGTCAATTCGTTCATACCCAGCATAACGACATCAGCGCCATGCTTATTCTCGGAAGCAAGTTCGCGGACAACCGTCACACCGTCCAAGATAGAATTGCTGGCGGACTTTACCTTTTCTACTGTGGTAACAACGCGGTGCAGATCTGATTTGATACTGTCTGTCATGGCTCCGTCAGATTCATTCAGATGCTGGATGGAACGGACATAGCACACATAGCAGAGGATGATGCAGGCGATCTCTAATTGGTAGTTCTTGGTATCGACCGCGGAATTGAAACCATGCATATAGTGGTATGCGCAACTGAAGATGACCATGATTGTATTGATGATACCGCAGTATTTCATAAACCTTTTGTCTTTATAGAGTACTAAAAGGCTGGTCACCGGAAGGGCATAGGTAAATGCGATCGGGGAGTCTGTTGTACAGATGACAAAGAGGTAGAAGATACCATATCCGATCGACAGATCATAGCGATAGAGGTCGGTGTCGGCACCCTTTACTTTCATAAGGATCTGACCGGATAGGAATGGCACCCAGCAAAGCAGTAAGAACATCAGATAATAGATTGGTGTATTCAGACCATTGGCGACATCAGCGCCATAGTTGGCGGTCAGCAAGAGTGAAAAAATAAGCCAGATATTACGCGCCCGTCGATTCGCTTTTGCCTTAAAAAGATTTTCATCGTATTCCATATATTTATTCTCCTTTGTAGCCTCCATATGTGGAGTTGGCACGGTCTTTAGATCAACTTGTACTTATGTACATTTTAATGAATAAATGAAATGGATGCAATACCTGGCTTGTTATTTGGACATAAATTTATGAGGGTAGAGATTGCCAGAAAGCAAGAGCATCTTCCAGCCATCCTTCTACGGAAAGACCTATACCCAGGCCAAAACTGTGTCCACCTATTTTCCCAAATTTGCACTTGTGCGGAATGCCTAATCTTTGACAGGTTTCTTCCATGAGCAGACTGTTGGAAAAGGGAACGGTGCCGTCATCTTCATTTGCCGTCAGATAGACCGGCGGATAAGAGGCATCCATATGATCGACCAGATGGTATGGCGCAAGACTATCCCAAGTAAATTCCGGTCCACCAATGCGGCGCAGAAAATCGCCCATGCCATCGTGCGCCGGATGACCGGCAGGGAAAGCCTGATAGGTGTCAAAAAAGGCATGCATATCAATGGCAGTATAGCCTAAGAAGATCATTTCCGGTTTTGGAAGTCCTGCGGATCTCCAGCCAAAGTTGTCAGAGCCCATTTCCCCGGCAAGGGTCGCTCCGGCAGAAAAACCGCCTAAGATATAGTGTCCCTTTTGTACAGAAAAAGTGGAGGCATGATCTTCGATAAATCGGATGGCCTGGTGCATATCTTCAATGGCCTTTGGAATGACAGGCTCGATTTTGGTGCGGTAGTATAAAACGAAAGCTGTATAACCCTGACGATTGAGCTCAGCAGCAATGGCCATGCCTTCGATCAATCCCCATTGACGGTTAAAGCCACCGCCCGGAATGACAACAGCATAAGGAAGATCGGCATCTGGTCCCGGAAAATGCAGAAGTACCGGCTTCTCTTTGTCCCACTGGGAAAGGCGTGTTTCTTCATCATAGATGTGATAAACATAACGTTTTCCTGTGGAGGCAAGTTCTTCCATACGGTGCAGTGTCTGTTCGAATCCAACTTTTTCATAGCCATAGTCTTTTAAAGGGCAGTTCCAGTGATCTGGTGTCATATCTGTAAAAATATAGTTGGCAAAATCTCCGTATACATTGGATTTTACGAGATCGCCGATGGTCATTTCCGGTGAAATTTCATGATAATTCATATGATGTGTTCTCCTTTTACAATGATTTAGTCTTGTTTCGGATTTGCTTTTCGATACACAGATGGAGAAGTACCAACAATGGATTTGAAGGTACGGTTAAAGTGCGTTAGCGAAGAAAATCCCGTTTGTTCTGCGATCTTGGTAAAATTGAGGTCGCTTTCTGTAATGAGTCGCTGGGCATGCAATATGCGAAGGGTATTGATGTACTGTACAATGGTGCGGTTTGTGTATTTTTTGAACTCATGACACAAATAATATTCGCTGACATAAAATTCCGCAGCAATATCCTGTAAACGCAATTCATGCTGGTAGTTCTTTTCAATATAAGAAATGACTTTTGCCATGCGGCTTTGTGTCTCTGGCTTTGGAGCAGCGCTTGTAGTGCGCATGATTGCAAGAAGAAGATTGTTTAACAGATTTTGCATAGCTGCTTCATGGAGAGGATCATCGCGCTCCTGTTCTCGTTGGATTTCATTCAATAAATAATGAACACTGGATGAAATCTTTTGCTCCGGTTCATAGAGTCCACTGCCTTCTTTTAGCATAGAAAGCAAAGCGGGAGAAAAAATAGCATCCTCTTTAAAGTAGAGCACCGTCCGCTTGAAAGGCACATCATGATCGGAAAAAGAATAATGCATGACATAAGGTGAGAAGAGCATGAAACTGCCGACTTTCGTCTCGTACTGTTGATCCTGCATGATGTGATGACGTGCGCCACCCTCTAAAAAGTAAAGCTCAAAATACGTATGGTAATGAGAATGTGACATATTGTCATTCATACCTTCGACACGATGACAGGCGATTGTTGCCCCTTTGTCCATTAAGATACCTGCGCGATCAATCATTCAAAGTCCCCCTTTTTACCAAAAAACTTGGCATCATCATATGAAATGTTGTTTGTTTTTTCTACAAAAATAAATGCAGACAACAAGATTTGTAAAAAAACATGCCGTATAAAGCAAAAATGGTGTAGTTTTGCTTTTTCCATTTTGCTACCATTTTCCCAGAAACGCAAGAGACAAGAAAAGAAAGTTGCGATAAAAAAGAGGAGGTGAAAAAAATGGCATTGATGGAAACACATTATTATAGTTTCTCGTTAGGCAGCAACATTACATTAAATGTATTTGTTCCAACACCGGGAAGCAGTGAGGAAATCACGGAGATCAATCATACAGAAAAATATGATTATGAGGCTGGACTTCCCGTACTTTATCTGCTTCATGGTGCCTACGGCGATGCCTTTTCATGGATTCGTTACAGTAACATTGACCGGTACGCACAGGAGCGTGGGATTGTTGTTGTTATGGCATCAGCTGAGAATTCATTTTATCAGGATCTTAAGAGTGGTAAAAAATACAAAACATTTTTTACAGAAGAATTACCAACGTTTATTCAGGGGGTATTTCCTGTCAGCAAAGATCGCGAAAAGACATATGTCGCCGGATTTTCCATGGGAGGTTATGGCGCATGGTATTTAGGATTGAGCCGTCCGGATCTTTATGCAAAAGCAGCAAGTATGTCGGGCGCGCTTGATATTGCAGGTTTGTATCAGAGCGCAACCATCCAGGAAAATGAAAACAATCCGTTTTCATGGGAAGATTCCTTTGGTGATCCGGAAAAACTTGCCGGAAGTAATTATGATTTGTTTGCACTGTATGATCAGGATGTGGCAAAGGGATGTGTTCCAAAGCTATATCAGGCAGTTGGAACAGATGACTTTTTGTATCAGTCCAATCTGCATGTAAGAGACGCTTTGCAGAAGAAAAATGCAGATATTGTATATAAAGAAGATGCAGGCGGTCATGACTGGACATTTTGGGACAAATATATTCAGGATATTTTAGACTGGCTTTTACAGTCATTGGGAGGAAAAGGAAGATGAGCAAAAATAATGATAATGCAGCCGTAATGGCGCAGTTTGAAGAAAATGCAAAAAGACCATTTGGTCTGAGAGATAAGATTGGCTATGCAGCAGGTGATTTTGCTAACGATTTAACCTTTGTTATCGCAGCATTGTTTATGATGAAATTTTATACAGATATCATGGGTGTTAGTGCAGCACTTGTGGGAACACTGATGATGGCAGCAAAAGTAGTGGATGCTTTTACAGATGTAGCTATGGGACAGGTAGTAGACCGTTCCGGATATACGGCAAAGGGAAAATTTGCTCCATGGGTACGTCGTTTTGCAGGTCCGGTTGCGGTGGCATCTTTCCTGATTTTCGCACCATACTTTGCAGATAAGCCAATGGGATTTAAGGTATTCTGGATGTTCTTTACCTATATCCTTTGGGGTTCTGTATGCTATACCGGTGTAAATATTCCATATGGTTCTATGGCATCTGCAATGAGCGACAAGCCGGAAGAAAGAGCCATGCTTTCTAACTGGAGAACGATTGGTGCTACAGTAGCACAGATTGTTATTGTTGTTATTTTACCAATGGTTGTATATACGACAGATGCAGAAGGACATCAGGTATTGAGTGGAAGCAAGACAATGCTGGCTTCTGGTGTATGTTCTATTCTGGCTG
The DNA here is from genome assembly GCA_934899185.1 of uncultured Lachnospiraceae bacterium. Classification (GTDB taxonomy): domain Bacteria; phylum Bacillota; class Clostridia; order Lachnospirales; family Lachnospiraceae; genus Pararoseburia. Next base: position 601,320 of record CAKXYI010000001.1, on the reverse strand, counting down.
TTCTGGTATATCTCATCTGTTATCATCTTTCTACAGAGCGTGTAAAGATGGAAGCACCGGAAGAGAAGAAAAATGTATTTGAACTCTTTGGTGTATTGTTTACAAACCGTGCATTCGTAGGTATTGTTGTCTCTGCACTTGTTTTCCTTTTGGTACAGATGACACTTTCCGGAATGAACAACTACATTTATCCAAACTATTTTAACAGTGCAAAAGCACTTTCTATGAGTGGTCTTCTTGGCTGCGGTGTTGTGCTTATTATGTCAACCTTTGTAACAAAGCTTGCTGCTAAATTTGGTAAGAAGGAATTGGCTGTTGTTGGTGCTTTTATTGGTGCAGGTTCTATGTTTATTGCATACTTTGTGCATACAACCAACGTAGCTGTATTTATCGCACTTTATATGTTGGCATATGCCGGAATGTCATTCTTTAACATCATGTGCTGGGCAATGATTATTGATGTAATCGATGATATTGAAGTAAAGAAAAATATTCGTAGTGACGGAACTGTTTACTCTGTATATTCTTTCGCAAGAAAATTAGGACAGGCTGCTGCGAATGGATTAACAGGTCTTCTTCTTTCTATCGTAGGATATAGCAGTGCAACAGCATTTGATCCAGACGTTGTCAATGGAATTTACGATGTGACCACACTTTTCCCTGCAATTGGATTCCTGGTTCTTGCAGCATCACTTGCATTCCTCTATCCATTGTCAAAGAAGGCAGTACAGGCAAATGTAGATGCCATTGCTGAGAGAAAAGCACAGTAGAGCAGATATTAACAAGGAAAAATATAATAGCAAGATATGTAAAAGAGTGAATGGAGAGACAGCAGAATTGGTGTAGATTTGCTGTCTCTTCTTTGTTAGTATGACAATATAAGAAATTAGAAAAGGCTCAAGATAATATATAGAAGGGGGATTACCATGAAAATTGTAGAAAAACTGCTTGGGGTGGAAAAAAGAGCGCAGACATTTGTGCTATCAACGAATGCCATAGAAATGCGTATCTTATTTCTGACCGATGATATTGTGCGTATCCGTGCGGGCTTTACGGGAGATTTTGCTGAGGAATCGTATTCGCTTGCCATGACAGCCTGGGAAGACCGTATGGATGAAGTGTTAAAAGGATATCGTCATAGAATTACACCGGCGGATGCTGTGATGACAGAAGATGCATCTAAGGTGGTACTTCAGGGAAAAAAGTTAAAAGTTGTGGTACAAAAAGAGCCATTCCTTTTGCAGATTTATGATGAAGAGGGGACGCTTTTGCACGAGGATATCCCATATCGTGGATGGCTTTGTGACAGCAATGGACGTCGGATCCATACATGCGTTATGGAAAGTGCAGACAACTATTATGGATTTGGTGAGCGTACGGGCGAACTCAATAAGCGCGAATCATTTATGCAGACAGCGCCGGGAGATTGCATGGGCTACAATCCGGAAAAAACAGATGCTTTATATAAGCACATTCCATTTTATCTGAAATTGAATGAACGAACCAAAAAAGCAGTGGGATATTTTTATCATACAACCTGGGAATGCGATTTTAACATGGGACGATCCCATAGTAATTATACAAAGCACCATAGCACCGTCCGCATGGATGGCGGTGATATTGATCTTTTCTTTATTGCGGGACCAACGATGAAAGAAGTTGTTTCGCGCTATACGGATTTGACAGGGAAATCGGTTATGCTGCCGAAGACAGCCTTAGGTTATCTAGGCTCCTCCATGTATTACCCGGAACTGCCGAAGGATGCAGATGATGCGATCGTCGGATTTATTGACACGGCAAAAGAGGAGGAGATTCCAATTGATGGTTTCCAGTTATCTTCCGGATATTGTGAGATTGATGCAGGCGAGGGCATGAAACGTTATACATTTACATGGAATCATGATAAATTCAAAGATCCTGCAGATCATTTTAAACAGATGACAGAGCGCGGGATTACCGTTTCTCCGAATGTGAAACCGGGTATGCTTTTATCCCATCCTTATAAGAAGGAAATGGAAGAAAAAGGCATGTTTGTAAAAGACAGCGAGGAAGAAAAACCGGCGGTAGGTCTCTGGTGGGGCGGTATGGGAAATTATATCGACTATACCAAGGAATCCGTGCGTAATGACTGGAAGCAATATTTAAAAGATAATTTGTTATCCTATGGTGTGACTTCTGTGTGGAATGACAACTGCGAATACGAAGGTCTTGTGGATAAGGATGCCCGCGTTTTCTTTGAGGGAAAAGGTGCGACAATCGGTCAGGTAAAACCGGTTATGAGCAACCTCATGTGTCAATTGACGCAGGAAGCGGTGCATGAGGAATTTCCGAACACCAGAGCTTTTGCAGTGTGCCGATCAGGTCATGCAGGTATCCAGCGTTATGCGCAGACATGGGCTGGAGATAACCTCACCTGTTGGGAAAGTCTGAAATATAATATAGCAACAATTCTTGGAATGGGGCTTTCCGGTGTGGCAAATCATGGCTGCGATATCGGTGGATTTTATGGCACAGCACCGGAGGAAGAACTTTTTGTACGCTGGGTACAAAATGGCATTTTCCAGCCACGTTTTTCCATCCATTCGACAAATATAGATAATACGGTTACAGAGCCGTGGATGTATAGCGGTACCAAGCATCTGATCCGTAAAGCGATTCAGTTCCGTTATCGCCTGTCTCCTTATATGTATGCATTGATGGCGCGTGCAGCGAAGACGGGAGCACCGATCATGGAACCGCTTGTGTATGCGTTTCAGGAGGATGCGCATTGTTATAATGAAGGAACTACCTTTATGCTGGGTGATTCGCTTCTTGTGGCAAACGTGGTAGAAAAGGGTGCGAGCGAGCGTCAGGTCTATCTGCCAAAGGGTACGGTCTTTTATGATTATAAGACAAGAGAAGCCTACGAGGGCGGACAGACGATCAACGTTCCAGTCACTTTGGAAAGTATTCCAATGTTTTTAAAGAGCGGAACCATCCTGCCAATGGCAGAAAATCAGATCTTTAATCTGGCAACGGAAAAGGTAACAGACTTAAAGATCCTCTGTGTGCCGGATCAGGATGCAGACTTTGATCTCTATGATGATGACGGCGCAAGTCTTGACTATGAAAAGGGCGTTTACTGTAATACTCATATCGCCATGCATGCCGGAGAAAAGACGACCCTTGATTTTACGGTCACAGGCTCTTATGAAAGCCCAATCGAACATATCCATATTGATATGGTGCATCGCGAAAAATCGCCGTATTGGGTACAAGTGGATGGACAAAATCTGGAGCATTTCCTGCACCGTGCGGACTATGAGGCGGCAGAGAGCGGCTGGTATTACAGCCAGACCTTAAAATCTGTTCAGATCAAATATCCAAATATCCACAGAGATTATCAACTTGTGGTTTCTTTTGAAGCCTTTGATCTGATCGGAATGTAGATTTTACTGGGCATAGAATAATATTATGCTATAATGTAACCACTGGGCGAAAATGCCCGGTGGTTATTTTTATGTAATGGGAAATTCCAACGGAATTCCCTATTACATAAAAGGCACTAACGTGCCGATGATGCGCACTCGTGCGAAGATGTAGGTTGTCGCAAGCGACCGCACTCGGCGCGAGAATGTGCTAAAGCACATATCATATTAGGAGGAAAAAAATATGGGAAATGTAAATAGTGTAGATGTTGAGGATGATCAGTTTGCCTATCGTTATGATACACAACTTCTGATCGACCGCCGAGACGAGGATTTAGATGAGGATGAGATCGCAGATTACATCACAGATCATTTTGAAGGGAACTGCCTGATCGCAGCAGGCGATGAGGATTTGATCAAAATCCATTTCCATACCAATGAGCCGTGGAAGGTCTTGGAATACTGCAATACGATCGGTGAGATCTACGACATTGTTGTTGAAGACATGATCCGCCAGTCCGCAGGCTTGCATGGCTAAGAGGGCAGCTGATTCAATTTGATTCTAACAAAAATGTTCTGAATTAAAACAACAGAGACAGTAATAATTGACATATGCCATAAATAAGAGTAAAGTAGGAATGGAGATATTAACTGGCATATGCCGATAACAAAGGAGCTGTAGCATGCCAAGACCGAGAAAGTGCAGAAAAGTATGCCACATGCCGAAGGTATGTAACTTTGTACCTGTAGGACAGGATGAAAATCAGACAGCTGTTGTTTTGACGGTTGATGAGTTTGAAGCAATCCGTCTGATTGATGTGCAGGGTTTTTCACAGGAAGAATGCAGCAGTTATATGCAGGTGGCAAGGACAACAGCGCAGGCGATTTACAATACAGCCAGAGCAAAAATTGCGACAGCACTTGTAGAAGGCATGCCCCTTCGTATTGAGGGAGGAGACTACCGCCTTTGTGAAGGCAAGGAAGACGTATGTCATTGTGGCGGTTGCCAGAGACATAGGTATGGAGTCCAGTTTCAAGAGAAGGGAGAAAAGCAAATGAGAATCGCAGTTACGTATGAGGATGGAAATATTTTCCAGCATTTTGGACATTCCGAGCAGTTTAAACTTTACGATGTAGAAGATGGCAAGATTGTAAATACCCAGGTTGTGGATACCAACGGACAGGGACACGGAGCACTTGCAGGATTTCTTACAGGTGCAAATGTAGATGTGCTGATCTGTGGAGGTATTGGCGGCGGTGCACAGAATGCATTGGCACAGGCTGGTATTCGGTTGTACGGTGGCGTGGCAGGATCTTGTGATGCAGCAGTAGAGGCACTGTTAGCAAATAATCTGGGATACAACCCAAACGTAGCGTGCTCACATCATGGTCATGAAGAAGGTCATTCTTGTGGTGGTCATTCCTGTGGCGAAGATAAGCACGGATGTAGCGGAAATTAACGGAAATTAAGGAAGAAATTCCTAGGCACAACAGAATATTCTTGATATAATATAACCACTGTGCAGTTTTACGCAGTGGTTATTTTTATTTCGGTAAAATACAAAATAAAGATAAAAAACAGGAGAAATTTAAAAAGATGAAAAAGAAAAGTAGTTTTAGCGGTCAGATCGGTTTTGTTATGGCTGCAGCAGGAAGTGCCGTAGGCGTAGGAAACTTATGGCGCTTTCCTTATTTAGTGGCAAAAGACGGTGGTGGTCTGTTTTTGATCATCTATATCGTTTTGGTGCTGACTTTTGGCTTTACCCTGCTGACAACGGATATTGCGATCGGACGAAAGACAGGACAGTCCGCCATAGCGGCTTATGAGACTATGCGGCCGGGCTGGAAAAAACTGGGTATCCTGACCTTCTGCGTCCCAATGCTCATTATGACCTATTATGCCGTGATCGGCGGATGGATCCTGAAATACTTTACGGTCTATCTGACCGGAGATTTTGCGGCAGCAGCAAATGATGATTATTTCACGGATTTTATCACAGACCCGTCATCGGTGTGGTTTGGCTTGATCTTCATGTTGCTTACCGGCTTTATCGTTTATAACGGTGTTGAGGGCGGCATCGAGCGATGCTCTAAATTCATTATGCCAATCCTGCTTGTGCTGGTCGTTGGTATCGCCATCTTTTCTCTGACCCTGAAATCAGGGGAGGAGAGTGGAGCCGTGCGGACAGGTCTGGACGGACTCAAGGTCTATCTGATACCGGATGTGTCTGGGTTGACGCTATCGCGTTTCCTGCAGATCACCTTGGATGCTATGAGCCAGCTGTTCTTTTCACTCAGCGTTTCCATGGGTATCATGATAACTTATGGTTCCTATGTGAAGAAGGAAGTGGATCTCAATAAGTCGGTCGCACAGATCGAGATCGTGGATACCGGCGTAGCTATTCTGGCGGGTATGATGATCATTCCTGCCATCTTTGTCTTTTCCGGGATTGATGGCATGTCTGCCGGACCAAGCCTTATGTTTGTGGCTTTGCCAAAGACCTTTTATGCTATGGGAAAAGCGGGCTATGTGATCGGATTGGTATTTTTCCTTTTGACAGCATTTGCAGCGTTGACTTCCTGCATTTCTGTTTTGGAAGCCATCACGGCAAACTGTATGGAAGTTTTTCACACCGAGAGAAAGAAGACGACAGGAGTTTTGACGATCATTTACCTGATTGCAACAGCGGTGATCGCTCTGGGGTACAGTATCTTTTATGTGGAGGTCAAATTGCCGAATGGCTCGACCGGACAGTTGCTTGATATTATGGATTACATCAGCAATAGTTTCCTGATGCCGCTTATTTCGGTATTCTCCACCATTTTAGTCGGATGGATCGTCGGACCAAAATGGATCGCAGACGAGATGGAGCATCCGAATGGTAAGTTCTCCAGAAAGCACTTGTATAATGTCATGATCAAATATGTGGCACCGGTCATCATGGTGATCCTTTTCCTACAGTCCACCGGACTTTTGGACCGCCTATTTGCCCTGTTTGCTTAAATAGAGGTGTGAATTTGTATGAAATCTGAACACGAATAAAATCTGTTCATTTGGGAAAATAGGCGTATAATTATTTACAGATAAGAGGAAAAGTTAAATGTAAGTAGGAGGAGATGATTTTTATGTGGGCAGTATTTGCAGTTCTTTCGGCAGTGTTCGCAGCTTTGACATCTATTTTGGCAAAGATCGGTATTGATGGAGTCAATTCCAATTTGGCGACAGCGATCCGTACCATGGTGGTCGTTGTCATGGCATGGGGTATGGTATTTTTGACCCATACACAGAGTGGGATCACGGAGATCAGCAAGAAGTCCTGGCTGTTTTTGATCTTATCCGGTCTGGCAACCGGTGCATCCTGGTTGTGCTATTACAGGGCGTTGCAGATGGGAGAGGCATCCAAGGTCGTTCCCGTCGATAAATTGAGCGTTGTTATCACGCTGGTCTTGGCATTTGTATTCCTGCACGAGGAGTTTACTGCCAAATCCCTGATCGGCTGTATTCTGATCGGTGTGGGAACACTGGTTATGGTCTTGTGATCATGAAAGCAGACTATCAACACATTGTGCATCCCTTCCCTCCTCTATATGATGCAGATTCAAAAATACTGATCCTGGGGAGCCTGCCATCGGTCAAGTCCAGAGAGCAGATGTTTTTCTATGGGCATCCGCAGAATCGTTTTTGGAAAGTCATGGCAGCTGTATTACAGGAAAAGGTGCCGGTCACGATCGAGGAGAAAAAGGATATGCTGCACCGCAATCACATCGCATTGTGGGACGCCATTTATAGTTGTGACATTATCGGATCGAGTGATAGCAGTATTCGCAATGTTGTGCCGACAGATCTACAGCCCATTATCGAACGGTCGCAGATCAAAAAAGTGTATTGTAATGGTGCAGCATCCGGGAAATACTATAAGAAATATCAGGAGAAAATATTGGGAATGGAAGCCGTCGTACTTCCATCGACGAGTCCGGCAAACGCGGCATACTCGTTGGAACGTCTGATCGGGCAATGGGGACAATATCTGTAGCCATTGTTATTACATTTAAGATAAAAGGGTTTGGTATATGATTGGGAAGAAAAAAGAAAGTAAATTAAAAAAACGTGTATTAGCGATGTTGTTGCTTTTCTCTATTGCACCGCTGTGTGTTTTTGGCGTGTTTTCTCTTTATGAGACAAGTCAGAAAATAGATGAGTTGACAGAATGCAATTTAAAAGCAATCAGCGAGAATCAGATTATAAATATTCAAAAATTTGCAGAGAGAAGAAAAAGTGCAATGTCTACGATAGCCAGTTATGGTCTGGTTGTAGATGCAGCACAGGATAGTCTGGATGGAAAGGAAAAAGATCAGAGAGGGTATCTCGATAACTTATTGCAACAGCAGGTAAACCATGCAGATTATGTAGTAAGTGTGTCTGTTATGGATCGAGATTTTCATGTGGTGGGCTCCAGCGAACGGTATGAGTTACAGGAAATTAGTAAACTGCGTACTCTTGATGATAAATATCATACGGGCGAATTCGTTATGGGAAATGTTTACGAGCGTGAAACGGACGATGGCGTAAAGAGGGTGGTTCCGGCTTATATTGGAATATATAACGGAGATACCTTGGTCGGCTATGTGGTAGAGGAACTGGATACCACATATTTTGATGATTTGCGTCTGAATATGAAATCGCTGTCTGAAGGAACTTTTTATTTGCTGGACGGAAGGGACACCATCATTACTGCGGGAACAAAGGAAGATAAGACAAGCTTGCGCAAGTTTGTTACGACGACCAAAGACCGAAATGAATTCCACGAGAAATACAGTGCAATTGACCATGAGAAACATCCGACGGGTGAGATTATTTATCATTATGGTGGGGAGAAATACATTACCTATTATTCAGATGTACAATACACAGAGTGGAGCATTCGCATCAGTGAAAATCTGTCAGAACAAAAGCGCGATATGTGGTCGTTTGTCTTGTGGATTGTCTTAGTGCTTTTTGTTTTGTGTGTTGGAGCTATTGTATCAGAGATATATTTGACAAATCACATTTTGCATCCAATCCAGAATGCAATTGATATGTTTGAGAGAATCAGACAGACACAGGATTACTCGCTGCGTATGCCGGTGGAGTCTCGGGATGAAATGGGAAAAATGGCAGAAGGCATCAACGAATTGATGGATTATGTGGAAGAAAAACATGAGCAGCAAAAGAATGCGCAGCAGGAATTACAGCTGCAGGCAGACAGTGATCCGCTTACCGGTGTTATGAACAAAAGGGCTTTTGAGGCATATGCCAGAGAAAAAGCAGAGTATGCAACAGAACATGGCGAGCAGATTGTTTTTGGATTTTTGGATGTGGACGACTTTAAGAGATTTAATACAGATTATGGTCATCAGCAGGGGGATGAAATCTTATGCTATGTAGCGCAGACGTTACAATCGCTGTTCCCGGGAGAAGTGGGACGTATTGGTGGCGATGAGTTTGTATTTTGTTATGTAGGTGAGATGTCAGGAGAGCAGGTTCGGACCGATGCAAATATGGTAATCGAACGATTGGCAGAGGAATATCAGAGTTCGATAGAAAATTGTCATATGGCCATTACGGGAAGCCTTGGCGTTGTTACAACGAAAAAGAATCTGGATTATATTGAACTGGTTCGATGTGCAGATTTTGCCATGTATCGTGCGAAAGATAAGGGCAAGAATATCGCCGTTGTCTTAGAGGTATAAGAAAAACACCCTAGGTGCTTTAAAAGCATTCTAGGGTGTCGTCTTCATCAATATGTGTTGCAACATATTTGACATAATAAATTGCCTGTGTTACTTGTGGAATACATAGAAGCAGCACAGAGAAAAATCCTTCAATCAGAAGATAACTACTATCGTAAATAATGTTATAGATCAGATTGTTCCAAAATCCTTCCCGATAGGCAGGATAGAACAATTCTGCAGATATGACATAGCAGGCAAGCATGGCGGCTACGCCGATGACATATCCCATGCGTAATTTATATGGCTCCGCCTGGATCCGTTCGTGGTCGTCGATCGTATAATCGTTCTTTTGTCCCCGTTCCTGTACAAATCCACCAAGACAGAAAAGACCATGTGCCATAGGATATTCGAGAATAATCGACCAGATATTTGGATTGATGTATTCTCCTGTCAGATAGGTGATGCCCAAGCGGACAAAACCAAATATGACAGAAGCAATGAGTCCATAGCGTGGCCCATAGATAAAGGTCATGAGCCAGAGGATCATCAGGCTGAAATAGGTCAGACTTCCGCCTTGCGGCAGGACCAAAACTTTGATACTGGAACAAAGGACAGCCAGTCCGAATAATAGGATGCACCAGAAGGGCTTATTGTTCCAGATTCCTTTCTCTTTAGATGTCATAGTCTTTTAACTCCTTTATATGCATACTGCCTTTACGCATCTTACTGCGCATACGGTTGATGATGATAAGTACCAGAACGAAGGAAAAGGTACCGCAGATGATGAGGGTAGAAAAGGTGCTGCCGGCATATGCAACATCAATTCCGGCTTTCTGGTAAAAACTTTCCAAGAGTTCTACAATAAAATCCTGTACTTGGATCACGGCAAGGATAGTGGCAACGATGTTTAAGATGGCGCCGTTACGTTCTTCTGTCTGCGCACCCTTCAACTCTACGATATGTTCCAAAAATTCCTGATGCTCGTAGTAGGTTTCTTTGAGTTCCTTATTGCCAAAGGCTTCCACGATACACTGGGATTCCTGTTGTGTCCCCCAATACTTGTAGTTGTTCTTTTCCCAGAAACGGACGGTCTTTCCAAAATTACGGTAAAGTCCCAGGATCTCCTGATGGGAAATGTCGCCGTCATTTGCCAGAGCATTGGAGATCTGCATATTGACCTTTTCGATAGAAGTATTCTGGAACATGGCGAGGATCACGATAAAGGCGTAAGTTGCGGTAATATCAATCCTTTCTTCCATATTTTCAGAAAAGTTTTCCATGATACAGGCAACGACCATTTCTGACATATAGACCTGGTAATAGTCATATTGTGCATGATTGGTCTGGCAGATCTGGGAAATGTTATCGCTGGCGATATGAAAATCCTGATGCTGGCTGTCATAGGTCTCGCCCGCCATCATACAGCGAAATTCGTCTTCCTGTTCCGGTCGGTCGGAAAGCAGGAGGAAAGCCTTGCCGGAACCGCATTTGAGCAGTCCGTATTTGTACTTGATATAGTCGTATAGGTCGACGTAGTCCGGGATGGTCGCATATTTTTTCGCATTGATGCTCAAATACTTTTCGGCATCCTCGGGACGGGCGATCCACAGGCTTTCGTGGCTCAACTGATCCAGCACCTGCGAGGTAGAAAAGTCTTTGACGGTATCTTTTGGCAGAACTACGGTAAGAATATACATATGGGTCGGCTGGTGTGCCGTCAGTATCAACTGACAAGTGGAAGTTCCGATAACCTCCGGCTGGTCTCCGTGCTTGGGATAGTCGTCCGTAGAATGTAAAAATGCGTACTGTCCCAGATATGCCATCCGCAGTTCATCTACAACCACGTTGCTACATTCGTATTCCAGATAAGATTGTAAATTGTTTAAAAGGCTTCGGGAGAAGTCGTCAGGCACGCTTGCATATGCGGTCTGCTTATCTAAGGATGCCTGTTTTAAGACACCGAGTTCGTCCAGACGCCAGTTTTTCTGATTGTCCGCCAGCGGGATCATCAGATAAATATCATTTTCGTAATTGGTCATGTAATCGTAATTCCTTTTTCTTTAGTTTTTGGAGGTTTTGTCCCTCGCAGACATAGACGATGTTGTCATCTTCTTTTAAGATGCGCTCCTGTTCAAACTGCATGCGGTGCAATGCCTTGCGTCCGTCGGGTGATACGGCGGTGGCGGTGATGCTTGTGATCGGATAGCCGGCCGTCTCCAAGTGGTTTAGATAGTCGATCCAGCCATTGGATAAGTCCTTGATGGCACCGGTATCTTTGAAATCCGGGTGCAGGGCAATGGATATGATAAAAAGATCATTGCCGGTCTGTTTCAGAGGTTCTAATTCCCGCGGCCTGATATCATCATCGCGGATATGTTCGCTCTGGTAGCGGATATCCTCGTAGAGCGCCTTGGTACAGGGGATAAAATTGATATAGCCCGCCAGACGTCCGCTCTCGGTCTCCTCAATGCATACGAACTGTCGGGGATCGACCAGATAACGGGCGACCATGTTTTTCAGTTCGCCGACATAACCGTCTTCTGCATAGACGATCTCATCGATCTCCATGATGCGTGTCAGGTATTTTTCGTCAAAATCTTCGCCATATAGTAGTTTAAAATTCATAAGATCATGGCCTTTCTGTTATTTTCTATTTGTATCATAGCATATATTCTCATTTTTTCCACATACTAACGCAAAAGTGATAACACAGAAAATTTGGATGTTGGAGGAAGATATTGATGAAAGCCACAGGTATTGTTCGGCGCATAGATGAACTGGGGAGAATTGTTGTGCCAAAAGAGATCCGAAGAACGCTGCGGATCCGTGAAGGTGATCCGCTGGAGGTCTATACAGACCGTGAGGGCGAGATTATTTTGAAAAAGTATTCTCCCGTGGGAGAACTGGCGAATTTTGCAGCCCAGTATGCAAAAGTGCTGGCGGAAACGACCGGCAAACTGGTCTGCATCACGGATATGGATCATGTGATCGCAGCTGCCGGTAATGGCAAGAAGGCATATGAGAACCAGCCCATCACAGGAGAGTTGGAAAGTCTGATCGCAGGGCGGCAGGATTACCATGCGAAAAAAACGGAGGATGTTATTCCACTGGTTGACAAAGCCCAGTCGGAATATTCCCAACAGGCGATCGCCGTTGTCAATGTGCAGGGGGATATCCTGGGTGCCGTTGTCCTTTTGGGGCAGGATGAGATTTCTTCCCTTGAGATCACCCTGGTACGCACGACTGCCGAATTTTTGGGCAGTATTATGGAAGACTAGGATGGACATATAGAAAAATTCGTAGTCTTGTTATCCTATAGTTGTGGTATAGTATAAAGTGCTGATAAAATAGCAGGCAAGCCTATATAGATAAGGAACAGAGGAGTTTACGATGAAGTACGATTTTGATCAAGTGGTAGACAGACGAAATACCAATAGTTATAAATGGAATGTAAAAGAAAATGAACTGCCCATGTGGGTCGCTGATATGGATTTTCCGGCAGCGCCGGAGATCCGCGAGGCTTTGCAGGAGCGCCTGGATCACGGCGTCTTTGGCTATGCCGATCTGCCGGAGGAGTGGTATGATGCTTATATAAATTGGTGGGGCAGACGCCATGGCTTTACGATCGAAAAGGACTGGCTGCTTTTTTCTTCAGGAGTCCTGCCATCCCTTTCCTCTATCGTGCGCAAATTGACGACACCGGCGGAGAATGTTCTCGTCATGACACCGGTATATAATCATTTCTTTTCTTCTATATTGAATAATGGAAGAAATGCATTGGAGAGCCTTCTGGTTTATGAAGATGGAACCTATCATATTGACTATGCAGATCTGGAGGCAAAACTTGCAGATCCGCAGACTTCCATGATGATCCTTTGCAATCCGCAGAATCCGGCAGGCATCATCTGGGATCGTGCGACTTTGGCGCGTATCGGGGAACTTTGCGCCAAGCATGGTGTACTTGTGGTCTCCGATGAGATTCACTGTGATCTGACCGATCCGGGCAAGGAATATGTTCCTTTTGCATCCGTAAATGAGACATGCCGGGACAACAGCATTACCTGTATCGCGCCGACCAAGACCTTCAATCTGGCGGGCTTGCAGACATCTGCTATCGTCGTGCCAAATCCTTGGATCCGTCATAAGGTATGGCGTGGCATCAATACGGACGAGGTTGCTGAGCCAAATGTATTTGCTGTGACAGGGGCTGTGGCAGCCTTTGATCAGGGAGCAGACTGGCTGGATCAGTTGCGGGATTATATTTATGCAAATAAGAAAACAGTCGCAAAGTTTGTGAAAGACCAAATACCGGATCTGTATCTGCTGCCGTCAGAGGCGACATATCTTTTGTGGCTGGATTGCAGTAAGATCACGGCAGACAGTCAGAAATTTGCAGATTATCTGCGCAAGGAGACCGGACTCTTTGTTTCCCACGGTGTCCAGTACCGCGGGGATGGAAAATCCTTCCTGCGTCTTAATATCGCCTGCCCGAAAGCGACACTTCTGGATGGGCTGGCACGTTTAAAAGCAGGTGTCTTTTCCTATAAGGAGCAAAGACAAGAAAGATAGAAATAAGTTGATAGAAAAGACAAAAGAGGTAGAAAGAATGAGTGATGTAAAAGAGATCAGACAGGCATATTATGAGGGAGAGCGTTCTTTATTCGGCTCCCATCATGTCAACATATATGATACGGTATTCGGTGAAGGTGAATCGCCGCTCAAAGAGAGTTCCGACCTGTATTTAGAGCATGTATTGTTCCAATGGAAATACCCGCTCTGGTATTGTAAAAATGTCGAAGTCAAGGACTGCACCTGGTATGACATGGCAAGAGCAGGCATCTGGTATACCGATCATATCAGCATGACCAATACGACCATTGAGGCGCCGAAGAATTTGCGCCGTGCCAATGACGTTACCTTAAATAATGTATTTTTCCCACATGCGGAGGAGACACTTTGGAACTGCGATCATGTTGTCATGAATCAGGTCAGTGCCAAAGGAGATTATTTTGCCATGGGAACCGATAATATGGAGATCGATGGCTTGCATCTGGTTGGAAATTATAGTTTTGACGGCTGTCACAATGTGACCATCCGCAATTCCAATATTCTGTCTAAGGATGCCTTTTGGAACAGTGAAAATATCACGGTCTATGACTCCTTTATCTCAGGAGAATATCTGGGCTGGAATGCCAAAAATCTGACACTGATCAACTGTACCATCGAGAGTTTACAGGGTATGTGTTATATTGACAATCTGGTCATGAAGAACTGCAAACTTCTGCATACGACGCTTGCTTTTGAATATTCTACGGTGGACGCAGAGATCACCAGCAAGATCGACAGTGTGATCAACCCGACATCAGGGCAGATCACAGCAGAATCCATCGACGAACTGATTCTGGAAAAAGATAAGGTCGACCCATCAAAGACAAAGATCATCTGTAAAAAAGACTAATTTTAATGCCTTGTGTCGTTTGGGGCTAACGTGTAAAATAAGAGCATGAAAAAACGCAGGAAAAAAACACGTTCCCAAAAGATATGGGGCTTTTTAAAATTTCAAATGATATTGATGCTGCTGGTGGTAGCGGCAGTGGCTTATTATTACGCGGGAGGCTATGCTGCCAAGGTCAGTGCCATGAAAACGGAGGCGGTCAGCCTGGTGTCCCATTCTTCCAAGGATACTTTCCGCAAGAACCAGACCAGTATCGCCTATGATGTGAATGGCAATACCCTGTCAGTGCTCAAAGGGGAAAAGGATGTCTACTACATAGAATACGAAGATATTCCTGTCTACATCAAGCAGGCGATCATCAGCACCGAGGATAAGCGCTTTTACAAGCACAAGGGGATCGATTACCGGGGCATTATGCGTGCCATTATCGCCATGATCCAGGACGGTGAGGTGACCCAGGGTGGAAGTACCATTACCCAGCAGTTGGCGCGTACGGTTTTTCTTTCCAACGAAAAAACCTGGGAGCGAAAGATCGAGGAAATGTATATTGCGGTTGAATTGGAAAAGAAATATACCAAAGAGGATATTTTGGAGTTCTACCTCAATAATGTGTATTTTGCCAATGGTTACTATGGGATCGAGGCGGCGGCGCAGGGCTATTTTGGCACAGATGTCAGCCATCTGTCCCTTTCACAGATGATCTATCTGTGCGCCATTCCCAACAATCCGACCTTATACAATCCTTTGACCAACCCGGATAAGACGGAAGCAAGACGGGATCGTATCTTAAAATCCATGCTGGAAGACAAGGTCATCTCGGAAAATTCCTACGAGACGGCAAAGGCGGAGAAGATCGAGACGGTGCAAAAGGATGAGATCAAGAATAACTACGCGGAGACCTTTACCTATTATTGTGCGACCCGCGCGCTGATGGAACTGGAGGGCTTTGAGTTTCAGACGGTATTTTCGGATGATGCGGAAAAAGAAGCCTACGACCGCGAGTATCAGACGCTCTATGATGAATGTAATGCCAAATTATTTACCGGAGGCTACCGCATTTATACCTCACTGGATCTGGAGGCGCAGAGCCGGCTGCAGGCATCGATCGACTATATTTTAGGTGGCTTTGATGAAAAAAATGATGAGGGTATCTATACCTTGCAGGGGGCATCGGTCTGCATTGACAATACGACCGGCATGGTGCGTGCCATTGTGGGCGGGCGCAGTCAGGATGATGTCGAGGGCTATACATTAAACCGCGCTTTTCAGAGTTTCCGACAGCCGGGAAGTGCGATCAAGCCTTTGATTGTTTATACGCCGGCATTGGAGCGGGGCTATACACCGGATACCATTGTGGTCGACGAACCGATCGAGAATGGACCGGTCAATGGCGATGGTACTTATTCCGGGGCAATGACCCTCCGGCAGGCGGTTGCCCTTTCCAAGAATACGATTGCCTGGAAGATCTTTGAAGAGATCACACCGGAAGTGGGAATCTCCTATCTGGAATCCATGCAGTTTTCCAATCTGGATGCCAATGACAAGCGTCTGCCGGCATCTGTGGGCGGTTTTACCAATGGGGTATCTGCGCTGGAAATGGCAAAGGGATATGCAACGATCAAAAATGATGGCGGCTACCGCAATCCGACCTGTATCATCAAGATCACGGATGCGGATGGACAGGTGCTCTATCAGGCAGACCAGACCGCCAGTGTCGTTTATAAAGAAAACGCCTGCCGTCAGATGACGGATATGCTGCAGACGGTCATCACTTCCGGCACCGGACGGGGCTATTCACTTGGCAATATGCCATGCGCCGGTAAGACGGGAACGACCAACGATAACAAGGATGGCTGGTTCGTCGGCTACACGCCATACTATACGACCAGTGTTTGGGTGGGCTATGACATCCCAAAAGAAGTGCCGGGACTGGGCGGCGGCACCTATCCGGGCAAGATCTGGTACGCCTTTATGTCCTGGCTGCATGAGGGATTGGAGCCGATCGACTTTGTGCATCCGCTGGATCAGACCCTGACCGATCTGGGACAGACGAATACAACAGAAAATGCCTTGCCAGAGACGGGCGAATGACATACAATGAAAGGCATGAGTGAGAAAGACGGAGGAAGATAGCATGAAAAAATACGGATTTGGCGCAGACGTAGGAGGAACTACGATTAAAATGGGACTTTTCGAGATGGATGGCACCTTAGTGGAAAAGTGGGAGATCCCGACAGATACGACAGAAAAAGGCGCACACATCTTACAGGATATCGCAGCCACAGTACATGGCAAGATGGTAGAAAATGATCTGACAAAGGATATGGTCGAGGGTATCGGTATCGGTGTACCGGGTGCCGTAGACAAGGATGGCGTGGTCAACCGTGCCGTCAATCTCGGCTGGGATATCGTACCGCTGGCTGAGGAACTGGGCAAGCTGTCCGGTATGAAAGTAAAAGTCGGAAATGATGCCAATGTGGCAGCCTTGGGTGAAAACTGGATGGGCAGTGGAAAAGGCTACAACAGCATTGTTATGGTAACGCTGGGAACCGGTATCGGCGGTGGTATCATCATCGATGGCAATATCCTTACCGGAGCAAACGGAGCCGCAGGAGAGATCGGTCATATCGTTGTCAATGAGCAGGAGATCGAGGCGTGCAACTGCGGTCATTACGGTTGTATTGAGCAGTATGCATCTGCAACCGGTATCGTACGTATGGCAAAGCGTGCCCTTGCCGGAACGTCAGAAGACAGTAAACTTCGCACTTTTGGGGATGCTGTTTCCGCAAAGGATGTTTTTGACTGTGCAAGAGCAGGAGATAAGGTGGCTTGCGACGTGGTTGACCAGGTCTGCGGTATGCTTGGCGCAACGCTGGCAAAGATCGGTTGCGTTGTCAACCCGGATGCCTTTATCATCGGAGGCGGTGTATCCCGCGCAGGACAGATTCTGATCGACGCTTTGCAGGAGCCGTTTAAGGCACAGGTTTTCCATGCCTGCAAGGACACACCGATTGTGCTCGCATCGCTTGGAAATGATGCCGGTATCTACGGAGCTGTCCGCATGCTTTTATCTTAATAAAAAAATTTAGGAAAAAGGCTGGAAATTTATTTTTAGATGTATTATAATAGCAAGGCAGTTCGCGATACGGCAAGGACTGTCTTGCATATTCAAGACGGCGCGTGGCTCAGTTTGGTAGAGCGCTGCGTTCGGGACGCAGAGGTCGCAGGTTCAAATCCTGTCGCGCCGATTTTAAAACCCCACAGATTGTATAAGGTCTGTGGGGTTTCGTATGTCTATGTAAGAATTTTAGGCTTCTTTTTCGATGATACCGCTGTAGCCTTTGGCAATGATCATGCTGGCGTATTCGATGAGTTCGTCGAGCGGGATCGGTCTGCCGTTCTTTAACCAGTTACGGTAGATAAAGGTAATACAGATCGAATAAGAACGAACGATATCCGGATGCTTTGTCATCTCAAAGAACTTGGAAAAGGCATTGCTCTTTAATACAGCGTCTGTGACATCCTCATAGAAGAAATAGTAATGGGAATCACAGAGAAGCTTCTGCTGTACTTCATCACATTCATCCAGATAGTGATAGAACGTGTCTACGCAGCCTTCAACGTCTAATTGTTCTGCGCTTAAACGAACATTTTCCAGAATGTTCTCAACGATCTCCTGTTCTACTTCTTTGACCAGATCTTCCAAAGAAGAATAATGTAAATAAAATGTCTTGCGGTTGATCTCAGCCAGATCTGTCAACTCGGTAATGGAAATGTCAGAATAATTTTTGGTCAATACCAACTCGTAAAATGCACTACGAATGGCTTTCAGTGTTCTGCGGACACGTAAGTCCTTGCTTGTGTGTTCCATTGGTACCCCTCCTACATTTTGCAAATAATAATATAGGCATTATACAATATTTTGCCCAAATATACAACAAGTGAGTAGAAAGTATCATAAGAAAAAGAAATGTATAGAATCCGACAGGGACATATAGCAATTTGACAATGAGACAAGGGAGAAAAAATAAGTTTTTGTAAAAATTATCCCCTTGCAAAGAAAATGTAATCGCTTTATAATAGTTCAAAGCCGAACAGTTCAGAAACGAACAGTTCGATATTAAACTATTAACAAAGATTAGGAAACGGGTGCTTGGCATCAAGGAGGAGAACGTGAGAAATGAAGAACAGATAGGCTACCAGATCAAAGAATTAAGTCGTCTTTTGGATAAGAATATCTGGCAGAAAAGTATCCTGAATGCCGGTGGAGATACGGTCACAGCCACACATGGCTGGATGATCGGTTATCTTTATCATCACAGGGATCGGGAGATTTTTCAAAAGGATATGGAGGCTGATTTTCATATGGCAAAGTCCTCTGTGACAGCAGCCTTACAGAGTCTTGAGAAGAACGGTTACATCAAGCGTGTTTCTGTGGAGCGGGATGCCCGTCTGAAAAAGATTGAACTGACCGAGGCCGGGATTAAGTTCCATGACAATATTGAGATCAGTATTGACAGCATGGAAGAAAGGCTGGTGGTCGGGCTGAGCAAACAACAAAAGAAAGATCTCTTTGCCATGTTGAGCCAGATTAAGAAACAACTGGAGGCGGAGATTGCTTCCGACGGAGAAAAAATAGGAAAGGAAAGGGAAAAATAATGCATGTATTAAAAACATTACTTGCACAGGTAAAAGAATTTACCAGAGATTCGATACTGACACCGATCTTTATGCTTGTGGAAGTGGCAATGGAAATGGTCATCCCGCTATTGATGGCATCCATCATTGATGAAGGTGTCAACAAGGGAGATATGCACCATATCTTTGTCATCGGTGCTTACATGATCTTAGCAGCCCTCGTTGGACTTTGGGCTGGTATGATGGGAGGAAAATACGGAGCAAGGGCGTCTGCCGGATTTGCCAGAAACCTGCGTAAATCCATGTTTGCCAATATCCAGACCTTCTCCTTTGAGAATATCGATAAATATTCTACGGCGGGTCTGGTCACCAGACTGACAACCGATGTGACAAACTTACAGAACTCTTATCAGATGATCCTGCGTATGGGTATGCGTGCACCGGCAAGTCTGATCGTTGCCATGATCATGTCCTTTTACATCAGCCCGCGTCTGGCAAGTGTATATCTGATCGCAGTTTTGATTCTTGCTTGTGTCCTCTTTTTGATCATTTCACGCGTGACCAAGATCTTCGATTATGTATTTAAGAAATATGATGACTTGAATGCCAGCGTGCAGGAAAATATTTCCGGTATCCGTGTTGTTAAGGCATATGTGCGAGAAGATTTTGAAAAAGAAAAATTTCAGAAGGCAAGTGGAAATATCTACAAGTTCTTATTAAAAGCAGAACGTATCCTTGCCTGCAATGCACCGGTCATGATGACAACGGTTTATACCTGTATCCTGCTTATCAGTTGGCTGGGAGCAAAGATGATCGTGACCTCTACCTTTACCACAGGTGAACTCATGAGTATGCTTACCTATTGTATGAATATCCTAGGCAGTCTGATGATGCTCTCTATGGTATTTGTTATGATCATCATGAGTGTGGCAAATGCCAACCGTGTGGCAGAAGTCTTAAATGAAAAAGCAACGATCGTGAATCCGGAAAATCCGGTCATGGAAGTGCCAAACGGAGATATTGATTTCGATCATGTCAATTTTGCATACAAAAAGGATGCAGAAGAATTTGTGTTGGAAGATATCGACCTTCATATTAAACGTGGTGAGACCATCGGCGTTTTGGGTGGAACCGGTAGTGCCAAATCTACACTGGTCAACCTGATCTCGCGTCTGTATGATGTGACGGAAGGAAAAGTCCGGGTCGGCGATATTGATGTGCGCGACTACGATCTGGAAGTCATCCGTAATCAGGTATCTGTTGTTTTACAGAACAATGTCCTTTTCTCAGGAACCATCTATGAGAACCTGCGCTGGGGAAATGAACATGCGACGGACGAGGAGTGCCAAAAGGCTTGTAAACTTGCCTGTGCAGACGAGTTTATCGAGCGTTTCCCGGACGGCTATGATACCTATATCGAGCAGGGAGGCAGCAATGTTTCCGGTGGACAGCGTCAGAGACTTTGTATTGCCAGAGCCTTGTTGAAGCAGCCCAAGGTATTGATCTTGGATGACAGTACCAGTGCGGTCGATACGGCGACAGATGCCAAGATCCGTAAGGCTTTCCGTGAGGAAATCCCGGGTACGACCAAACTGATCATCGCACAGCGTATCTCCTCCGTACAGGATGCAGACCGTATCGTTGTGATGGAGAATGGCCGCATTGATGGCATTGGCACCCATGAGGAATTACTGGAAAGCAATGCGATCTATCGTGATGTATATGAATCCCAGACCGGCGGCGGTTCGGGCGATTTTGATGAGAAGGAGGGTGAGTAATATGCCAAGACAACAGGCGGCTCCGAGAGGCAAGGGAAGCCTCAAGGCAAACAAACATATTATGGGCAGACTGGCACGCTACATCTTTAAGATGTACGGCATCCATTTGATCATTGTTTTAGTATGTATTCTGGCAAGTGTGCTCTGTTCTTTGCAGGGAACCATGTTCATGCAGAATTTGATCGATGATTACATTACACCGATGGTCGAAGCACACAGTGTGGACTTTGGACCACTTTTGGCAGCAATCGGACGCGTGGCAGGTTTTTACGCACTGGGCGTGGTATGTGCCTTCCTTTACAACTTTATCATGGCACAGGTGACACAGGGTACACTGCGCGCCCTGCGTGATGAGATGTTCGTTCATATGGAAGAATTACCGATTCGCTATTTTGATACCCATCAGCACGGTGATATCATGTCCATCTATACCAACGATATTGATGCCCTGCGTCAGATGATCAGCCAGAGTATTCCGCAGATGGTCAACTCCGGCGTCACCGTTATCGGTGTTATCGTCTGTATGATCAGACTGAGTATCCCGCTGACCCTGGTCACACTTGGCATGGTAGCCATCATGCTTTTGGTGACAAAGTTCTTGGCAGGAAATTCCGGCAAATATTTTGGCAAGCAGCAGAGAAACCTGGGACGTGTCAATGGTAACATCGAGGAAATGATGAACGGACAGAAGGTTGTCAAGGTATTCTGCCACGAGGAAGAAGCAATCGAAGAATTTAATGCCTTGAATGATGAACTTTTTGACAGTGCTTATCAGGCAAATATGTATTCTAATATGTTGGGACCTGCCAATGCACAGATTGGTAATGTCAGTTATGTGATCGTTGCCGTTGTCGGCGGTATCCTTGCTATCGGTGGATTTGGCGGCTTTACCCTGGGTGGCCTGGCAAGTTTCCTTACCTTTAATAAGAGTCTGAATATGCCGATCATGCAGGTCAGCCAGCAGTTGAACTTTATCGTTATGGCTATGGCGGGTGCAGAACGTGTCTTTGGACTTTTGGATGAAAAGCCGGAAGATGACGAAGGTTATGTTACTCTGGTCAATGCCAAGGAAGAAAACGGACAGATCGTTGAGACAAGCGAGCGTACCGGTATGTGGGCTTGGAAACATTACCATCAGGCAGACGGCACGACATCTTATGTAAAATTGGAAGGCGATGTGGTCTTTGATGATGTTGATTTTGCCTATGAACCGGGCAAGACGGTATTGCACAATATCAAGATGTTTGCGACACCGGGACAGAAGATCGCCTTTGTCGGTGCGACCGGTGCCGGAAAGACGACGATTACCAATCTGATCAACCGTTTCTACGATATTGCAGATGGTAAGATCCGTTACGATGGTATCAATATCAATAAGATCAAAAAAGAGGATCTTCGTCATTCACTTGGTATCGTATTGCAGGATACCCATCTCTTTACCGGCACGGTAGCTGACAATATCCGCTACGGTAAATTGGATGCAACGGATGAGGAAGTGCATGCAGCAGCAAAACTTGCCAACGCAGACAGCTTTATCCGCAAACTGCCGGATGGCTATGATACGGTACTGACCGGTGACGGCGCTAACTTGAGTCAGGGACAAAGACAACTTTTGGCGATCGCCAGAGCAGCCATCGCAGATCCACCGGTGCTGATCCTTGACGAGGCGACAAGTTCTATCGATACGAGAACAGAGAAGATCGTGCAGGATGGTATGGATAAACTGATGGCGGGCAGAACGACCTTTGTCATTGCCCATCGTTTGTCAACGATCCGAAACAGTGATTGTATCATGGTCTTAGACCAGGGACGTATCATCGAGCGCGGTAACCACGACGAATTGATCGCCGAGGGCGGTAAATACTATCAGTTATACACCGGAAAGATTGTGAACGCATAATAGAAATGACCATAGGAACCATGTCAGGGGCTTTGCTGCTCCGGCATGGTTCTTTATTTATTGTGGAAGATATTTTACAGAAAAAAGGTAAAGTTTTGTATAGGATAGGTCGATATGGAAATAGAATAAGTCTAACTATGCCCTTGGATGGGCGTGAAAAATAGAGAAGAACTTGGTGAAAGGGGCTCTATGAGTATGTACAAGGATGTAAAGAAAAGAATTTTAGCAGGAGTGTTGGCGGCGCTGATGGTTGTCTCGACACTGTCGATCGGAAGCAATCTGTTCGCGGACTACACGTCAAGTATTGGCGAAACATTGCTGGAAGAAGGACAATATGCACAGATTGGCAGCGCGACAAAAGATTATCAGAGATTGGATCGCGCAGCCATGAAAGTGGATATGGATGCGATGCAGAGCGTAGACTATACCGTTTCGGTCTATCAAAATCTGGCAGATGCCAGTGATCCGACCAGTGGAGTCTTACGCTATACCAGTTCCCAGCAGCATATTGATGGAACATCGGAGAGTACATCTGCCAGAGAACTTTCTTTGGATCTGAGCGGAGCAGGAATTTATTTATCTTCCGGTGAGACTTATGCG
The DNA here is from genome assembly GCA_934899185.1 of uncultured Lachnospiraceae bacterium. GTDB lineage: Bacteria > Bacillota > Clostridia > Lachnospirales > Lachnospiraceae > Pararoseburia. Next base: position 577,830 of record CAKXYI010000001.1, on the reverse strand, counting down.
GTTGTCTTTAACTTCACTAGTGTCAGCGATGCCATCTATTACTATACGGCATCCGGGACCGGTTATTATTATGAAGGCGCATGGGATGGACGTGACGGTATGATAGAGACCGGGCTTTCTGATGTAAGCACAGATACGGTTTCGGATAACACCACGATCACTGCCGGTCAATCAGCCATAACCATAGATGCAACGGACACACAGACAGCAGTTCAGGCAAGCCTTTCACCAGCCTTAAAGCGTACACTTACTTATACAGCAGATGCAAATGCACCATTTACGGTAAATCAAAATGGAAGTATTTCTCTTAATGCAGATGTGACCAGTGGCAGCGGAAATGTGACAGTATCAGCAGTTGGAACAGGCAGTACCGCGAGTATCAAAGTCAATATATTAGAGGCATCCATTGCAGAAGGAACTTATACTTATACAGGAGAATCGGTCGAACCGGTGGTTACTGTAAAATGCGGCAGTACAGTTTTAACACAGGGAAGTCAGTATAATGTGACTTATAATGGCAGTACCGGCGCAGGGGAAGCGGTCGCAAAGATCACAGGTATTGGTGATTATGCAGGCTATAGCAAGGAACTGACCTATACGATCGGTACAAAGGCTCTGCCAAAGGATGCGGGTGCACAGTTTAGTGTAGATATCGCATCCAACACGGTCACTAACGGTATCTATTCCGATGGAGGCAAGGCTCTTACTTTTGGAACGGACTATACAGCGGAAGCGGTATTAAAAGGAAATCAGGTAGAAAGCGGACAACTGGTTTATCTGTACGATATTACCGCAACCGGTATTGGCAATTACACAGGAACACAGACTTACAATAATTATGAGATCAAGGCAGGATCTGACAATAAGTTTGATATCAGCCAGATCGTAAGCGCTGAGTTGTCACAGACTTCTTATACTTATGATGGCTTGGCAAAGGAACCGGCGGTTACCTTTAAGAATGCCACAACAAACGAAGCGATCGACGGCTTTGGCGATAATTGTAATATTGAATATGCCCACAATGTAGAAGTTGGCAGAGCGACCGTGACCATCACCGGTAAGGAAGCGAACGGCTATACCGGAACGATCGTTTTAGGCTTTGACATCAACCGTTGTGATCTGGAACAGGCACAGGATGATGACAAACTGGATATTACGGCAAGTATCGATGGTGTGGCTGCTACTACATTCGCCTATACCGGTAAGAAGATCGAGCCGGTCATGACAGTTACTTTAACACGTGACAACTCTGTTTATACCCTAGTTCAGGATCAGGATTATACAGTAACCTATAGCAAAAATACAGCCATTGGTACCATGAGTGTGGAAATCTCAGGTGCCGGAAATAACTTCCAGGGTACTGTGACAAAGCAGTATCAGATCCTTGGTGATTTTGAGACGGCTGCGGTTGTCAGTATTGGAAATAACAGCGTTACATACGATGATGGTTATGCCAGTGATTATACAGCAACCTACACAGGCTCTGAGATCCAGCCAAAGGTCTCTGTAAAAATGGGAAGCAGTTGGTTAAAAGAAAAAACAGATTATACTGTTTCTTATGAGTATAATATCAATGCCAGCACGGATGACCAAAAGGCGGTTGCCGTGATCAAAGGTGCAGGCAATTACAGTGGCAAAGAGATCCGCGTGACCTTTACCATCAAGCCACAGACCATCAGTGGTACTTTAAATGTTTCTACAAAGAAGACCTATACAGGAAAAGAGATTACCTTATCTTCCGGTGAATATACTCTGACCAAGACAGGCAAGACCTATGTCGAAGGACAGGATTTTGAACTTTCCTACGAGGATAATACCAATGCCGGAACAGCAACCGTTTATGCAAATGGTATTGGCAATTATACCGGTAGTGTAAAGGCTACCTTTACCATCCAAAAATTGAGCCTGACAGATAGTCATGTGGTTGTAGAACCGAAAAAGATCGCAGATCAGATTTATACCGGAAATCAGATTAAGCCGGATATTACCTTGTATTATCAGGATGATGATGGGACGAAGCGGGAAATTTCAAATGCAAACTATTCCTTGTCTTATAGTAATAATAAGAACATTGGTCAGGCAACCATCACTATCACAGGTGATAAGAACCTGACGGAAGAACGAAACGAGTATTTCTCCATTGTTGCCAGGTCACTTTCAAATCTGACCTTTATTTTGGGAGGACAGGAAGTCAAGCAGATCGCAGAGAATACTTATCTGGCGACCTATGTTGCAGAATATACAGGAAGAACGATCTCACCAAGTCTGACTGTTAAGGATGGAGACTCCACAGTCACAAAGAGCGGAAACTATAAGACAAGTTCTGTGAATGCAATCAATGCGGCAAGTTATGATGAGAATAACATATCCAAGACACCGGCAATCATGGTTACCGGAGTAAACAATTATGTGGGTTCTACCGTGACCATCTACTACACGATCGCACCAAAGGACATCACATCTGAAGCAAGTGGTGTTACGATCACAGATACACAGAAACTGGTTAAGAATGGTGACTATCGTCTGCCGGTTGTAAATGTAGTCAATACCAACTTAAATAATAAGGTCTTGACACAGGATACCGATTATACCGTATCCGTAGGTGAGGACAGCAAGACTTCCGGTGAGGGCAAGATTGCTACGATCACAGGTATGGGCAACTATACCGGCAGCAGAAATATCACCTACACGATCGGAAGCAATCTGGCACTGGGCGGAGCAGTAGAACTTCACAACCCTTATGATGACTCTATCTTAAAACCGGCATCTTCCGGGGACTATTATGTGCCATATTGGGGCAGAGATACAGATGGCAACAGCATCAAGCCGGTATCAAAACTGACCTACACGGATGCAGATGGCAATGAAACAGATCTGAAAGAAAAGACCGATTACACCGTTACCTATACGACCGAAGCCGGTGGTATGGGATCCACAGAGAGCGTTGTTATCACGTATACAGGTATTGGTGACTACTATGGAACCATTACCAAGCGCTACTATGTGACCATGGTTGTTTTGGATAACGAGTCTTCCGTGACCGTTACAAATATTGATCCGAACCACACGGAGGCAGGATTTGAGTATGTCTATAATGGAAACAAGATTACACCGCAGATCCAAGTGACCTACAATGCATCCGGTAAGACCATTCAGTTGGTTGAGGGAACCGATTATCAGTTCACGGCGATGGATGTAGGACCAAATGTTGGTACATATATCGTACAGGCAAAGGGTATCGGACATTACAGCGGAACACTGAGCCAGACCTATACGATCGTGGCAAGTGATCTGAGTGCATGTATACCATCTGCGACCACTCTGCCGGATTATACATATACTGGAAAAGAGATCAAGCCGGATATCAGCGGCATTACGATCACAAATACCGCTGGAACTGTCTTGAAGCAGGATGTGGATTATAAGGTGCAGGGCTACAAGAACAATATCAACATTGCAGATAAGGGCGATGCAGATGCACCTACCGTTAATATTGTGGGCATTGGCAACTACAACGGAACGATCAACTTGAAGTTCTCCATTGTTACCAAGAGTATTTCTGATAATGTGACAGTAGAGACGATCCCGGATCAGATGTATACCGGAGATAAGATCACGCCAAGCCTTTCCCTTATGTATGGGGATGTGGTATTGACCGAAGGCAAAGATTATGAACTGTCATATAGCAGTAATGTTAATCCGGGTAAAGCAACGGTATCTATTGCCGGAATTGGTGCTTATAGCGGAACCCTGACAACAAAGTTTAATATCATTGGCGATCTGAGCAATGCCAATCTGTTTACGATCAGTGGATGCAGCGATACTTATAATCTCAAGGCAAATGGAACTTTGGATTTCTCGGCAGCACGTGTGAGCATTACTTATACCAATGCGTTTAATACAGATAGTTCTGGAAATATGACAAAGATCATTCTGGATACAAGCAACTACGAGATCCAACAGTACAACTGTGATACACCGGGTGAAGGCGAACTGGTCTTCGTCGGTAAGAATTATTGTATCGGCAGCCAATCCATTCCGATCAAGGTTGTGGGCGATCTGAGTAATGCCAGCGTGATCAATGTCAATGAACAGTATGATTACACAGGAAAGCAGATTAAACCGAAACCAATCATCCAGTATGGTTCACAGGTATTGGAAGAAGGAAAAGATTACAGTTTGGATTATGGACAGAATGTAGATGTTGGTCCGGACGCAGGAAGTATTGTGATTCGCCAACTTACCGGTTCGGATATTTATTACACCGGTTCAAAGATAGCAAGTTTTAATATTTATTACAATCTGTCCAAGGCAACGATTACCGGCTTGAATGATACATATTCTTATACCGGCGGCGAGGTCAAGCCAATACCACAGGTAACATGTGCAGGAAAGATCTTGCAGGAAGGTGTTGACTATAGTCTTACCTATACCAATAATATCGATGCTGGTACAGCATCTGTGGTTATCAATAGTATGGATGGTGCATCTATCGGCAATCAGGTCGTAAACTTCGAGATCAAGGGCATCAATCTGGAAGATCCGGGCATGAACATTACCTTAGACGGTCAGTTGTCCGGTCTGACTACGACTTACACCGGAGATTACATCCAGCCAAATGTAGTCGTGGCTTATGGTGGCAAGACACTGACACTGACCAAGGACTATAACGTAAGTTATGCAGAGAACCTCAATGTAGGAACTGCATCTGTGACCATCAGTGGTGCAGGAAGTTATTATGGCGCCGTGACAAAATACTTTACGATTACACAGAAAGATCTTTCTGCAAGTGATATCAATGTCAAGGTCTCAGACACCGGTTATGCCGGAGGACATCCGGTGGTTCCGCAGATGAGCCTGACATATAACGGACATACCTTGCAGGAAGGCGTAGATTACACTTATACACTTTCCAACAATGAGCAGGTTTCTGTTGATAGCAAAGCATCTGTCACATTTACAGGAATTGGCAATTACACAGGATCCAGAAGTGCACAGTTTGAAGTTACCAAGGTAAATCTTGCCGGCGGAACCGTCAAACTGGATAAGACATCAGCAGTCTATACCGGAAGCGTGATCACACCGGAAATTGAAGTTTCTTGTCCGGTTGGTGACGGTACGACCTATATTTTACAGAAAGACGTTGATTACAAGATCAATTATGGTAATGGCATCCGCGATGCCCGGAAGTACAATATTTCAATCACAGGCATGGATAACTTCTATGGTTCCTTAAATCCTACCTTTACGGTAGAACCGAAGCCGATCACAGAAGATGATATCACCGTGACGGTACCGGATATGGATTACAGTGGTTCTGCGGTAGAACCGGCAGTAGTTGTGACGGATACGACAAGGGGCGTGGAACTGACCAAGGGTACAGACTATGACCTGGCCTTCAAGAATAACATCAATTCCGCATCTAAGGATGATGCGGACGCAGCACCGACGGTAACGATCACCGGCAAAGGCAACTATACAGACAGCAGAACAACGACTTTCAATATCGGCAGATCACTCGCAGATGCACAGGTGCGTATTGCACAGGATCAGCAGGAATTTACCTATGACGGTAAGTCCCATGTACCGACCTATGCAGTCTATCTTTCAGACGGCACTTTATTACAGGAAGGTACCGATTATGAAATGATCGACATTGAGGATAGCGTCAATGCCGGTACAAAGACCCTGGCAGTCAAGGGAATCGGCAATTACTATGGCAAGCCGTTTACTTATTACCGTATCAACCAAAAGGTTGCAAAGACATCCGAAATCAATGTGGTATTAGACCTGCCACAGGACGAGGATGGCAATTATGTGACGACTTATACCGGAAGTGCCATCACACCGGGCGTAAAGGTATATGATACCTCGATCTCCACAAAGACAGAGATCGATCCGGTCAACTATAGTATTACTTATGTCAACAATGAGAATATCGGAAATGTCAACAGTCCGGCATTTGTTGTGGTTTCTCTGAAAGGCAATTATGCATTGGGATCTGAGACCAAGAGCCAGGCATTCATCATTGGGGCAAAAGACATTTCGGACTTTAAACTGGTATTAAATGATAAACGTGTCACCTACACCGGAAGCGCTATCACACCGGATGTATCCGTGATCTATGACAATGGTGTGGATCCGGTATGGACCTTGGTGGCAGGTGTCGATTATGATCTGAAACTGACAGATAATACCAAGGCTGGTCATGCAACGGTAACAGTCGTAGCAAAGGGCAATTACATAGGTCAGGTGACCGAGGAGTTTGACATTGTAGCATCCTTAAAAGATGCCATTGTCACCATTGAACCGCAGTTCTATACCGGAAAGGCAGTAGAGCCACCGGTTACCGTAGAATGTGGCGGTAATGTATTGGAGCAGGATGTAGATTACAAGGTAGACTACTATTCTGATGACAATTACACGACAGGCGGTTATGTTATTATCACACCGCTGGTATCTTACTATAGCGATAGTGCAAGATGTGCTTACACCATCAGCGCAGATATGTCACTGCTTCGCGTCAAAGGTTATGCAAATCAGTACACCTACACCGGAAAAGCGATCCGACCGGACTTTGTCATCGAGGATCCGAGCGGCAATCAGGTGGCTTATGATGCAGACCAGATTGTTTATGGACGTATGAGTGCAGAAGAGGCAGAGACGACCGATATTGCGGATGTTACAAATGATGATTGTATTGCGGTCGGAATGATCACAGCCTTTATTCCGGTAGAACTTGCCGGCAATAAAGAAGTCTTACAGGCAACTTATGAGATCATTCCAAAGAATATCAACGCATGCAATATCATTCAGTTGAGCAAGAATACCTACACCGGAAAAGCCATTGAACCAAAAGCAACCTTGTTGTATGATGGTAAAGAGTTGATTCAGGGAAAAGAATACAGTGTTACTTACAACAACAATGTAAATCCTGGCGTTGCAACAGCAACCGTACAGGGACTTGGCAACTACACAGGAACCAGCGTATTGAAATTCAATATCATTGCTCCGGTCATGGTAGGATTAAAGGCTCAGGCAGCCAGTGAGACAGGTATTCAGATCTCATGGCTGAAAAATGGAAAGGCTACCGGTTACGAGATCTACAGCGAGGACAATCGTACCAAGTATGGTTCAACATCGGCTACATCCTTTGTGGCAAATGGCTTGAAGAACTCAACGACCTATACCTTCCATGTGAGATCTTATGTGACCGCAGGTGGAAATACGACCTATGGCGAAATGCAGTCAGTAACGGCTTATACCAAGGTGGCGTCTACCAATGATCTTGTGGGCATATCTACGGCAAAGAGAAGTGCGACGCTTACATGGAACCGCAGCAACACGGTAGCAGGTTATGAGATCTATCGCAGTTCAAGTGCAGACGGTACTTACAAGAAGATCGCCGTTGTACCAAACGGCAAGGGTACCTATACCGATACCAAGGTAGGCAGCAACAAGACCTACTATTATAAGGTACGAGCATACAAGCCGGTGGATGGTTCTTATGTTTATGGAGATTACTCAAAGACAATAGCGATCACTGTAAAGTAGGAATATTTCATGCAGGAACAAGGAAAATATAAGATCGGCGAATACACCTTCCAGACCTTTCACGAATATCGTGATGGTCAGGAAGATGTTCGCAAGATCGAATGTATCAACAAAGAATTAAATATACAGGATCCCGAGGTGGCAGTACGCCTTTACAATGACATTCGAAGCGGCAAGATCGTATTCAAGTCACCGATCGGTGATCAGTTTTTTGCGCATCTGGCAGATATCGTTGCGGATAAGTCCGTAGATCTGTTGGAGGACAAAGCCGTTGTAGAAGAGGCAGAGGGCAAGGTAAAATACCAGAAGATACTTGGTGTTGCATTTATTATCTTGGCACTTGTCTCTTTTGCTGTGTTCGGAATTGCTGAGATCCGGGACGTTGTGACGACAAGGCAGATGCAGAAACTGGCAGATCAGGTGGAGACACCAAGGAGTCAGGATAATGCTTCAAAAAAAGATGATGCCAAGAATGAAGATACTTCTACAGAAAATGGAGATATGTCGTCCGGGCAGGAAGATCAGACACAGAATTTAAGCGTTTTACCGGAATATGCAGAACTCTTACAGCAGAACCCGGAAATGGTAGGCTGGCTTTCCATTGACGATACCGAGATCAATTATCCGGTCGTACAGAAGGATAACACCTACTATCTGACCCATGGATTTGATCAGGCGACCAACGCCAACGGCAGTATTTTTATGGATGAGCGGTGCAGTATCTTAAAGCCGACGATCAATACCATCATCTATGGGCATAACATGAAAAGCGGGATGATGTTTGGCGGTCTGAAAAATTATCTGCAAGAGGGCTATCTGGATGCTCACAAATATATCAATTTTAATACCATCTATGAGAAAAGAACCTATGAGATCGTTGCGGTAGGACTGTCCAAGGTCCAGTATCAGGACGAAGACGCTTATCGTTATTATGATTTCATCACGTCAACTTCCGCGCAGGATCTGGAAGATTTTATCCAAAATGTAGATTCCCTAGCCGTATATGGAAATGCGGATGGTCTGACCCTACAGGATAAACTTTTGACCCTGTCAACCTGTAACAGTTATACCGAGGATGGACGATTATTTGTAGTAGCCAAACAAGTACAATAGGTGTATAATATACTAGATGTTGTAGATTTTTATTTCGAAATAGAGTTATACGGAGATACGAGAATGAAAAGAGGTACAAAAATTGGATGGTTTCTGATCGCGCTGTCTGTGATCTTATCCGTTTGGGTGATCGTCAGCCAGAGTTCAGATGCAAGCCAGACGACAGAATCTGGATTGGTGCTGAGTGATGATGGCACAGTTCTGGAAGATTACACAGGAAATGGTGGAGCCGTTACGATCCCGGATGGTGTGACTACAATCAATGCCGGTGTCTTTGCATCAAAGGACATTACATCGGTTGTTATGCCGAGTTCAGTGACCAGTATGGGAACAGGTGTATTTGGCGGATGTACTTCTCTTGCATCAGTATCCCTGAGTTCTTCTTTGAATGGGATCCCGGAAGAGACTTTCCGTGAGTGCTTATCCCTTGGATCTGTGACGATCCCGGATAGTGCAACCTCGATCGGCAGCAATGCTTTTTACGGATGTGCATCGCTTAGTTCTGTCAGCATTCCGGCAAGTGTCAGTAGTATTTCTACGAATGCTTTCAGCGGATGCGGCAATCTTTCCAATATCTCAGTGGCATCCGGCAATGGTGCTTATGCATCTTCGGACGGATGTTTATACAATGCGTCAAAGACTCGCCTTTTGTTAGTACCGGAAGGCAAGACTTCTTTGGCAATAGCAGCAGGCACGACAACGATCGGCACAGGTGCGCTTCAGGACTGCACCGGTATTTCTACCCTGTCCCTTCCAAATAGTGTGACCACGATCGAAGCCAATGCTTTTACCGACAGTGGTCTTGAGACTATCACTATCCCTGCATCCGTGACATCGATCGCCACACAGAGTTCATGGACACCATCTACCATTTATGGCGTTTCTGGTTCTGCGGCAGAAAAGTATGCCAAGGATAATAATATTGTCTTTGTTGTCTTGGGAGATAATCCGGATGAGGATAACAATGATAACAATAATGACAATAGTGATGATAATAATAACAACAATGGCAATAACACCAGCGGTGATAGCAATGGAAACAATAATGGCAACAACAATGGTGCCAATAATGGAGACAACGGCAGCAATAACGGTACTTCCGATGGCGACGTTGTGAACCCGGATGGATCCATTACCCACGCAGACGGTTCTGTGACAACCGCAGACGGCAGAGTGATCAAGAGCGCGACAAACGGAGGCGCTGCATCCCATACAAAGGATGCGACACCAACGACCGCAGATGGTATTGATCCGAGATACTTCCTCTGCATTGCAATCTTTGCTGGTGGTATTGGTGTTATTCTTTATAGCCGTTTCAATAAGATGAAATATTTGAGTCAGAATCACAAAGATAGATCTTAAGAATAAGAGATAGAGATATACGAATGAAAAAAGGGGACAGTTGCTAAGACTGCCCCTTTTCTACTTGAAAGACATGAGATCATAGGAGACAGGGATATGTTTACAAGAATGATGGCACAGGGAATCGTGACAATAATCTATACACTGGAATTTGCAGGACTTCTGGTGGCTGCCTTACCGCGTTATAAGCAAAAATACTATGTACCGGTCAAGATGCTGTGCAGTGCGTCCTTTGTAGCGATCGCTGTCATGTTTGCTTTTGTCAGTGACCATATGCAGTATTTCTATATGATGCTTTTACCGCTGGTTTTGTGTGCTGTTGGCGATCTCTTCATGGGATTATATCAGATCAAGAGTAAGCGAAAACATATGCTGGCAGGCATGATCGTATTTCTCCTGGCGCATATGGGATTTTTGATATGTTTCTTTCGTGTTGATGCGACGATCACATGGTGGAATATATTCCTGCCGATCGTAGCGCTGGCAGCCTTTGTCTTTGTCAAGCATCTGGTGCATCTGCACATGGGAAGACTGGTGATTCCGGCATCAATCTATTGCGTATTTCTGTCGCTCATGTTGTCCAAGAGTACACAGTATATGGCACACTATCCGGGTCTGGCTTCCGGTTGGATCGGATTTGGGGGTATCGCCTTTTTTATCTCTGATTTCACGATCATTTTCTTGTACTTCTACAAGTTCCATAAGCCGGAAAACCGTTGCAAGATCCATTATCTGAACCTTGCAACCTATTATTACGGTATTCTGGCATTTGATATCAGTATCTTATATTTTGCAGCCTTTTAAGAAACAGCCAGTTTTTTCACGGTCTCCAGCGCTTTTGCAACCGGTGGAATAGCGATCACGATCAGTGTGATGACTGCCTCTGCACCAAGGTAAGAACCATTGTAGACCAGTGAGTAGACAACGGCATTTGGGAAGGTGTCCGGCGCATACATGCCGAAGAAGATCCAGCCGGAAAGGAAAGCAAAGAAATAACGTCCTAAGACAGCAACGATATATCCTTTGATCAGACCATGCTTGGAATTGTGGAAAAGACCTGCAAGACCAAGAGCACCAAATGCCAAGATGTAGTCAACCAGCATCTGTGGGAAACTCAGGATATACGGATCGATCAGAAGTTGTAGTACGCCGTAAGCAAGAGCCGCTGTCAGCCCGCCACCAAATCCATACCAGTAGCCGATCAGGACGATAAAGAGCATGGACAAGAGTGTGACAGAACCACCCATAGGCAGATCAAATAATTTGATCATAGAGGTGACTACGGCAAGTGCAATCGCCATAGCGGAAAATACCAACTGCTTTGTACTCATTTTCTTCTTGGTGCCAAAGACAGCAGCACCCATGAGAAGAAGTGCGATAAATACTAAGATCAGTGCGGTGTAGCCGGCAGTGGTGAGATCATAAGCACCATCTGCATTTGCTGTTACAAAAAAACTCATAAAAAAATCTCCCTTCATTTGTACATGCTAGGAGATCTGCCAAGAACCAAGCTTCCTTACGCCGGCATTATCCGGTTCAAGTAATAAGGGTCGATGTCAAGACATCTCTCAGCCCAAGGGCACCCCTAGCATAGAGTTTATATTGATTTGTTTTTCAACGTTTGCTAGTATAACAGTAATACTTGGGGATGTCAATGTAGTACGAGCCGGTGTTAGTAGCACTATAGGGTAGGCAATCATATCATAGAGAAAAGAGATTGATGTTATGGTAACTTTATTGGCGAGATTATGTATTAAAGATTATAAAGAATATGGAGACAGTAAAGTCAGGGAACGTTACGGCGTTTTGAGTGGATGCGTGGGCATACTGCTTAATGTCATGCTCTTTGCTCTCAAGTTCTTTGCAGGTCTGGTGAGCCATTCCATTGCCATCACGGCAGATGCCTTTAATAACTTATCAGATGCCGGATCCTCTGTGATCACGCTTTTGGGGTTTAAGTTGTCGTCTGTGGAGCCGGATCCGGAGCATCCTTTTGGGCACGGCAGGCTGGAATATCTATCAGGTCTTCTGGTCTCAGCGATCATTATCATTATGGGCTTTGAACTCTTCAAGGATTCGGTAGACAAGATCCTGCATCCACAGGATATGGTTTTTTCGGCACTGGTGATCCTTATTCTTCTGATCTCGATCGCGGTAAAACTCTACATGGCATATTATAACCGCTCGCTGGCGGACAAATTGGATTCTGCAGCAATGCGGGCTACGGCGACAGACAGTATGAGCGATGCGCTGGCAACCTTTATCGTATTGGTATCTACGATCTTTTGTGAATTTACATCTCTGCATATTGATGGATATTGTGGTCTGATTGTGGCGGCTATTGTTATATGGGCGGGAATTTCCGCAGGAAAAGAAACCTTGAACCCTCTTTTGGGGCAGCCGCCGGAAGCAGAATTTGTAGATCGGATTGAGTCCATCGTAGAGTCACAGGAAGGCATTATTGGTCTGCATGATCTGGTCGTGCATGATTATGGACCGGGACGCCTCATGATCTCTTTGCATGCAGAAGTTCCGTCAAATGTAGATGTTATGATCTCACATGATGTGATCGACCAGACGGAGCATATCCTGAAAAAAGAATTGCATTGTGAAGCAGTCATCCACATGGATCCGGTCGTGACAGATGATCCGCGTGTCGATCATCTGCGCCAAGAAGTGAAAAAGATCGTGGAAGAGTGGAATGAGAAAGCTTCTATCCATGACTTCCGTGTGGTCTTTGGAAATACGCATACCAATCTGGTCTTTGATGTGGTAGTGCCATATCAGGTCAAGATGTCGGAATATGAGATCACGGAACAACTGCAAAAGAAAGTTGCGGAGCAAATAGGCAAAGAATACTTTATAGCAATCGATATAGATCGTAAATATATATAAAATACAAAGAAGGTTTGGCAAAGTTTTTACCAAACCTTCTTTTTTTAATCTACATAAGAGATAAATACATTTCCGGCACTCTCAAATACCTGTGACGCATTGTCTGTTGACATCTTGGTGTACTGATCTGTGTCAGAGTGATATACGATGATGTTGGCTGCATCATAGCCAATGATCAGTAGGGCTGAATCATCACCGGTTCTGGCATAAACAGGGGTTCCCTGACTGACATAATATAGAACTTCGTTCAGCGTACATCCGGTCAGGTCTAAGACCAGTTTATCCTTGAGTGATGTCTGTAGTATCGACATTGGTGTTTCTCCCCGATCTAAAAGTGCATGTACCTCACCGCTGATCCCTTCGCTTTGTAAGATAGCACTGATACAGCCGGCAGAAGTGCTTGCCTTTCGATCAGATGCACTGGCTTCAATACCGTTGAAGGCGTTGACATAAGATTTCTTGCCACGATTCCAGATATAGCGCTGTTGGTTGTCAACGACCAGACCCATATCCGCATCTGCTGCCATAATGGCTTTGTTTAAGTTCTGCGTTGTCAGAGTAACGCGGTTGCCGACATATACAAAGTAGGTTTCCTGCTCCGCGGTCGTAGAAATGGAAATACTCCTGGTATCGTTAATGGTCGCCAGGCTTGCATCTCTGGCTGCCAGACTATGGATGGACTGCCCATCCTCTAAATCTGCCATGACATATGTCGTGGTCAGACCCTGCGTATCACTGGCTGCCTTTACAAGGGATACTGTTTTGTTTTGCTCTCCGGCAGTATCTTTTATGGTGTCCTGGGTAGTCGCAACGTATGTGCCATCTTGCTTGATGACCCGGTCCAGATAAAGGGTATAGGAAACCTTGGCTGCTCCGGTTACATAGATGCCATCTTTGGCATACTCTTTTAACGGTGTAAAATCGTCACTGGAAGTATCGATGATCCTGACCTTTGCCATAGGATATACGGCACTTCCTGCGGCGTCTGTGGCAATATCGCTTTCATTGGCAATGCCATACACAAAATCCTCTGTCATAAATGCCAGTGGCTTGATCTTGGTTCCCTTGGAAGCATTGAGCGTACGCACTTTTTCTGTTTCCAGATCCATAATGGAGATCTGGTCTGCCACGTCATCTTCTGTCATCCATGCTACATAACGACCGGAGGAAGATACGGCATACTGGTCGGATTTCAGATTCGTGATCAGTTCCTTGGTGGACAGGTTATCTAGACCGACTTTGGCAAGGGTACCGCCCATCATGATATAGAAATCGCCGTTCGCATTCTCATAGAGCAGATCACTAAAATCTGCGTTCAAAATCTGATAGGAATGTGTGGTAGCGATAAATACTTGCTCAATGGACTCCTGTTTGATGCTGTCATAATGATAGAGGTCAATACCGCTTTCCCCCTCGTGCTCGCCACGGTTCATATAGCCGTAGACGACAAAATCCATATTGCCTGTTTCATCAATATTTAAGATGCGGATATTATGCTGTCCGTAACATTGTCTGGCATCTGTTGGATCGTCGATAAAACCATAGACCTTGGTAAAGGACTGCTTGTTCTGGTTGTATTCAAAGAGTTCGCCGGACTGCACGAAACTAACGATCGTTCCGGTCTCATTGGACAGATACTCAGAGTCATCACTGGTCACGCCGACCGATAAGGTATTACTGCTCACGTTCACAGATGACGTATCTATGATCTGCTCCATACTGCGCTGATAATCCAGCAGGTAGATCTGCTGGTCGGTATAGCGGACTTTATAGTATTCTTCTACATTATAATAATTGGTCGCGCCGGCAGTCTCCTCAGCCATCTGGTAGGTATAGACAAGGGAAGCGTAGGTGTCGTTGATGTCGGTAAAGGATACCAGCGCCTTACCAACCTGTTTGCCTGCAAATCCACGCCATCCAATCTGATCAATGGAGGAATTGATATTTACATTACCCAGATCGTTCTTGTCCGTATAGTCTGCCGTTTCTATATAAGACGCTAGGAGTTCGTATTGATCGCTCATAGATATATTATGGAAATTATCGGTAAATTCCAGGCACTTTTTGGCATAGGTCTCTTCCGGCAGCATGATACGGGTATAATAGTAAAGATCATCGTTCTTACAATGTAATTTTAGGATAAAGAGGTATTCCTGTCCCTCATCCACCAGATTTTCAATCTGTAAAGATTTGGTCCAGGTATTGCCATCCTTGTTCCAATCGGAAACCTTGGTATCTGCGATCTTGCGCTGGGTATCAAGACTGCGCACTTCATAGGAAACACTGTCCACATTATAGCCATATGTGCTGATGGTCAGATCCATTTTTCGCTTGGAATCCAGCGGGATCAAAGCATCTCGCATATAGCAGGCATCCATCTGGGTGCGGTAGCCGTGCAACTCTCCCATGGTGTGATCGTAGGTCTGCACACTGACGAGAGGTAGCGTGGCTTCTGCCATTGTGACCTTTTTTTCTTCCTCACCCAAATTCAGGAGGAACTGGAAAGCGACCAGTGCTCCTATAAATATAAGAAATAATACCAACAATCTATGACGAATCCATTTGGGTATGCCTTTTTCTCTAAAATTTAATTTCATAATTCCTTATCCCTATTTTATGATCTGTGACCGGTGGTCAAATGTTTGAGTTTCTTTGGCTTCCTTGCAAATGGCAAGCCAACATGTTATAATTTTATCACTCTTTGCGAAATGTGTCTTGTTCGATTTTAGACTTTCACATTTTTGTCACATTTTTAACTATACTTAAAAGATGTGACGCAAAAGAGTATTTTTGTTTGGAGGCAATATGAAAGCAGTATTTTCAAAAATCGGAGGTTTCTTTAAATCTCTTGGCAATAAATGGTCGGCAGTCAAATCCAAGATACCGACACCGAAATTCGTACAAAAGATCCGTGAAAATGAGCGGTTGCAAAAGATAAATGATTGGTTGAACCGCTATTCTTTGATCGAACACATCCCATTATCTTTGGTCATGTGTTTTGTCATGGAATGGTTGTCCCGTCACTCTTTTATAGAAGCGTGGGGATTTGTCACCAATCATACCGGAGCCTATCTGTATAACTCCTATCTGATCTTTGTGTGTTATTCTCTTTGTTATCTTATCAGCAGACAGACCTTTATGCGTATGTGTATCAGTGCCGTATTCGTTGCACTGGGTATCACCAACTGCATTATTCTGCTCAACCGTGTAACACCATTTGGATTTACGGATATTTCCATGATCGGTGATCTGCTTACCATGCAGAATACCAATTATTTTTCCTCGCAGCAAGCAGCCCTTGCGGTAGCAGCACTTGTATTATATGCCCTATGGATGGTGCGCATTTTCATCAAAGGAAAGAAGTTAAAACCACGTTTCCCATATTGGGTAAAATTGCTCTTTATTGTGGGATGTTTTGCCAGTGTTCCGGTAACGACGTCTACCTTGCAGGGACAGGGTGTCCTGTCTACCTACTTTGGTAACTTGGCGCAGGGATATCTGGATTATGGTTATCTATATGGATTTTCTACCAGTATTTTCAACCGCGGTATGTCAGAGCCAAGAAATTACGACCAGAATTCCATTACAGCAATTGTTGATGAGACCAAGCAGGGAGAATCCACCATCAAGGAGGATGAACGTCCAAATATCGTTGTCATCCTTTTGGAATCTTTCTTTGATGTCAGTGAAGCAAACTTTATCGAAACCTCAGAGGATCCGATTCCTTTTGTACATTATTTAGAGAAAAATTATTCTACCGGACATCTGACCGTACCTGTTGTCGGTGCCGGAACCTGTAACTCAGAATTTGAAGTTTTGACCGGTATGTCCTGTCAATTCTTTGGACCTGGCGAATATCCGCAAAAGACGATCTTAAAGAAGACGGATTGTGAAAGTTTTGCCGACGATTTGCGTAACCTCGGTTACAGCAGCCACGTTGTGCATAACAATGGCGGTAACTTCTACAGTCGTGCCAATGCCTTCTCCATGATGGGGTTTGACACCTTCCAGAGTAAAGAAATGCTGGACATCACCGATTATACACCTCTTGGTTCCTGGCCGACAGATGATATCTTAACACCTGCCACCACAGAGGCGCTGGACTCTACTGAGGGACCGGATTTTGTCTATACCATTACCGTAGAAGGACATGGTGATTACCCTACTTATAAAGTACTTGATAATCCGGCTATCGGTGTTACCTGTAATGGCAAAACCGAAGAGCAGACATATGCCTGGGAATATTATATCAACCAGATTCACAATGTTGACGAATTTATCCAGTCATACATCGAAGAGCTCGATAAACGCGGGGAACCAACTTTAGTAATGATGTTTGGCGACCATTTACCAACCATGGGCTTAACCGAAAGCGAAGTCGCTACCGGCGATCTTTACCAGACCAAGTATTTCACTTGGAACAACTTTGGCATGTCAAAAGAGGATCAGGACCTGACTTCTTATCAGTTGGTTTCCGAATATCTCAACCGTCTGGGCATTCATGAAGGTACCATGACCAATTATCATCAGAGCAAGATAGCAGCCGGTGTCAAAGCAGGGACACCGGAATATATGACAGATCTGGAAGCCTTGCAGTACGATATCCTATACGGAAAGCGCTATGCCTATAACGGCGAGGATAAATATCCTGCCAGTGATCTGGAAATGGGTGTATCTGATGTTGTGATTGACCGTGCATATTTCTTTGATGGCAAGTTGCACATTTACGGTTCCAACTTTACCAAGTGGAGTAAAGTCTATGTCAATGGAGAAAAGGTCACGACCAATTACGAGAGCGGGCAGTGCCTGACGATCAAGGCATCTGCGGTACAAGATGGTGATACCATCACGGTATGCCAGGTGGGATCCAGCAATACGATATTCCGTGAATCCAATGAGTTCACGGTGGTAGATCCTAATTATGTATCCGATACGCCGGGAAACGCAGAGCAGCCGGATGAGGATGCTCTGGAAGCAGATGATGAATCTTCACAGAATTAAAAAGAATAAATGTGCAGACAAAAAGAAGACATCCCATATCCGGGATGCCTTCTTTATTTGCCTTATAAGGACAGATCTTACAACTCGCCTTTGTTGTATTTGTTTACGACCTTGTGGATACGCTCGTATGGATCCAACAATCCGGAGATAGAGCAGTCATGGTTCAAAGTATCGATGATATAAGCGATGTACTTGCTCATATCGCAGTTGATATAGTAAGGACGGCTCAAAAGTTCCGGTGTCTGATAGGTAAGATTTGTAGTTACAACACGGTAGATGATGCCTTTTTCTACGGCTTCATCGAATTTTTCCAGACCATTGGTGAAAAGACCAAAGGTTGCCACAACGAAGATTCTCTTTGCTTTACGCTTCTTTAATTCAGTTGCTACATCGATCATACTCTCACCGGAAGAGATCATATCATCAACGATGATGACGTCCTTTCCTTCTACGGAAGATCCCAGAAACTCATGAGCAACGATTGGGTTACGTCCGTCTACGATCTTGCTGTAATCACGTCTCTTGTAGAACATGCCCATATCTACACCAAGCACGCCTGCCATGTAAACGGCACGGTTGGTACCACCTTCATCCGGGCTGATGATCATCAGGTGATCGTTGTCGATCTGGATATCTTTCACGTTCTTTAAGATGTTCTTGATAAACTGGTATGCAGGCTGTACAGTTTCAAATCCATGAAGCGGGATAGCGTTCTGCACACGAGGATCATGTGCATCAAAGGTAATGATATTGTCAACACCCATGTTGATCAGTTCCTGCAATGCAATAGCACAGTCGAGGGACTCGCGGGATGAACGCTTATGCTGACGGCTTTCATAGAGGAATGGCATGATAACCGTAATTCTCTTTGCTTTTCCTTCGATGGCAGCGATGATACGCTTTAAGTCAGAATAGTGGTCATCCGGTGACATATGATTGGTCTGACCACAGAGAGAGTAGGTCAGGCTGTAGTTGGTTACATCTACGATCAAAAAGATGTCCAGTCCACGGACAGACTGTAATATGGACCCCTTGGCTTCGCCGGAACCAAATCTTGGAACAGCAGCCTTTACAATGTAAGAATCACTCTTGTATCCGGCAAGTGTGATGTGATCGTAATGCTCAGCATCGCGATCCTGCCTCCAATTCACCAGATAATTGTTGACCTTGGCACCGAGTTCCTTACAACTCTCCAGTGGGATGATACCCAAAGTACCTACAGGTGTGCTTTCTTTTAAGCAGATTTCTTCGTTTGGCATGAATCTTTTACTCCTTTGTTTGTTATGATTTATTGGATATTTTTTTCTTGATGCGAATATCGTCACCAAAAAGTTTACAAGGTTGATAATTGCTGAAAATGCGGGAAGATGTACGTTCGGAATATATCTCGCGCAGTTGTTTCATGGAAAGATTGGTAGAGATCACAGTGGATTTGCCACGCAATAATCTCTCATTTAAACA
The DNA here is from genome assembly GCA_934899185.1 of uncultured Lachnospiraceae bacterium. Taxonomy (GTDB): domain Bacteria; phylum Bacillota; class Clostridia; order Lachnospirales; family Lachnospiraceae; genus Pararoseburia. The sequence continues at coordinate 558,444 of CAKXYI010000001.1, read as the reverse complement.
TAGGAATAACTGGGATGTTGTAAAGGAATTGGAAAATTCCGTACCCAGATCGTCAATGATCAGCAAGTCACATTGGAATATTTGCTCATGAGCTTCCATTGCGTCTTCATCTTTCTGAAAGACATCTTTTTCAAAGATATCGAAAAACTGGAAGGCTGTAAAATAAATCACAGAATGTCCCTGATCTAACAGAGACTTAGCGATACAGTTGGAAAGAAAGGTCTTACCTGTTCCCGTATCACCATACAGAAGTAGATTACCACCTTCTGTAGAAAAATTCTGCACAAAATTCTGTGCTGTTTCATAGGCATCCTTAGCAAAATCCAAAGAAGACAGCCCGGACTTGGCATCTAGGATGTCTTTGGAGTAGTAGTCGAAAGAGAAAACGTCGAAGTTCTCTTGGTCTAAAATATTGTCCAGATGTGACTGGGAATAGACCAGATCAATGGATGCCTGTACAAAACAGTGGCAGCGTTTGCCATCCACAAAGCCGGTATCTTGGCAAAGTGGACAATCATATGGCGGTGTCAGATAATCCAGAGGATATCCATGCTCTTGGATAAGGCTCTCACGCTGCTTGCGGATATCGCCTAACTTTTCCTTGAGAGTGGCAGAGCCGGCGGCGTCGCCATTTAAAAGTCTGTCTATGCTCTCAACGGATAAGCGGCTGACATCATCATCCAACTGGGACAATTCCGGAACTGCCCGGTAGAGTTCTTCTTCACGCTGTATCACGATCTGGTGATTGCGCATCTGTTTATTGTTGTATTCCCGCATGAGCGAGTCATATTGTGCATTGGTCAGTGCCATGGATCACCCTTCTACTTTCGCAGTAATTGTTGTTCTAATGCTTCGTAATAGTCGTCATCATATTGACGCTGTTCAAAATTATGGAAGCGGTTGGTCTTGGTGCGTGCGACCGGAGCGGAAGTCGCTTTTGCCTGCTTGGTGGAAGCAAATGCCTCGTCTAAGCGGGCGATGTCATCCAACCGACGGATGTCCTTTTTGCTCCAACTGCCCAGAATGGAGTCGGCATATTCAAAATTGGCTTTACCGGTGTTGCGAATCGTGCGCTCACATGCTTCGCGGATGATATCCAGTGAGAAACCATAAGAACTTGTCCATTTGTTGATAAAAGCAGTCTCACGTTCGGTCAGATTACGACCGGAAATACCAAAGGCTTTCATAATCGCATAGTAAGACTGTGAATGGATGTTGGTGGAATCCTTGGCCTCCTGCAAAGAGGAGATTCCACTTTCCTTCCAATTCAGGGCAACCTTGTTCATATAATGGAAGTTTGGATGCCCCTTCTCTACACAGTATTCCACAAGATACTCGATCATATCAACCGGAAAATGCAATCCCTCTGCCCAAAAGAGGATTTTTTCTACCTCGGTCAGGTTGAGCGGATGCCCGACATAACGTTCTGAGATATAGAGGAGTTCGGCAACATCATCCTGCTTTTTGAAAGCGGCGATCTGACGTGGCGAATAGTGGCGTGGCTCGTCCGGTGAGATCTGCAAAGCCTTTTCCTCTGTCTTTGACTGATGCAGGCTTGGGTCTGCTACAGGCTTGTCCTGACTGTCAGAAGGAAGCAGCATCATCTTGATGGTGGCAGAGGACTCTGCAGGTGCAGAAGTCTTGTTCTCGTTTCGCCCCGGTTCTAAAAGACAGATGCTTGTCAGTTGATTGGCATCGTTGTATTCTAATTGCAATAAACGCATCTGTTCCCAGTAGGAAAGTCCGCGGCGGATGTCGTTTTCCGTGTAATGGAACTTGTCCGCCATGGCAGAAGGACTAAAATATCCATCGCCTGAGGAAAGTACCCGAAGCAGATAAAGATAGATCTTTACGAACTCGCCGCTGGCATCCGGCATAAAGCAATCTATAAATGTATTTGACACACAAGTGGATTGTTGACTTGTGGCAGTATGTATCTGTATGTCTGTCATTCCATAACCTCTCTTCATTAGCAATCAGAATTATAGCATATAAAATATGGGTTGAGAAGAAAAAAGTAATCCACAAATCCAGTAAAATCAAGGGCTGACGGGAACTTGACTTTTGTGGATAAGTACAAAAAAGAGCGGGCTTAAGGGCATAAATAATCCACAATCCTGTGGGGATAACTTACCCACAAAAATTGTGGATTATGTGGATAACTCTTATTTTAAGAGGTCTTCTCCAATATTTACAACGTTTCCGGCACCCATAGTTATCAACAAATCGCCGTTCATACATTTTTCTCTTAAAAAGTCTTCGATCTCTGCAAAAGAAGGAAAGTAATAGGATTCTACATGTTTTTCTTCAAGCAGATGCAGGATATCCCTGGAACTTACGCCGTAAATGTCCTGCTCTCTTGCAGCATAGATATCAGCCAGTACGACCACATCTGCAAGGGACAGTGCATCTGCAAAATCAGATAAGAATGCCTTGGTACGTGTATAGGTATGTGGCTGGAACACGCATATGATACGCTCGTGCGGATAGTTCTGCGCTGCACTCAAAGATGCACGGATCTCTGTCGGGTGATGTGCATAGTCATCAATGACGGTCGCTCCCTGGAACTTGCCCTTGTATTGGAAACGACGGTCAGCACCACCGAAACGATGCAGTCCTTCTGCGATCTGCGCCCAGGGAAGATCCATATCCTGACAAAGCGCAATGCAGGAAAGGGCATTGCCGACATTGTGCAGACCCGGAACGGAAAGGGACACGCGAGGAAGCTCCTCCCCCTTGTGTACCGGTGTAAAAGTGGCACAACCCAGTTCGTTATAAGTGATTTCCTTCGGATAGTAGTCACAGGCATCGGTAAAGCCAAAGGTAATGACCTGGCAGGAAAGTCCTTCTGTGATCTCTCGGTAGTCAGGAATCTCACCATTGATGATCAAAGCCCCGTCTGCCTTGGTATTGCCGGCAAACTTGTGGAAAGAGGCACGCACATCTGCCAGATCTTTGAAGAAATCCAGATGTTCTGCTTCTATATTTAAAATAATGCTGTATTTCGGGAAGAAAGAGTGGTAACTGTTGGTGTACTCACAGGCCTCTGTGATGAAAAGGTCAGAACTGCCAACATGGATGTTGCTGCCGATTGCCTTTAAAATACCACCGACAGAGATGGTAGGATCTTCCTGTCCGCACAGGAGCACCTGACTGATCATAGAGGTTGTTGTCGTCTTGCCGTGAGTTCCGGCAACGGCGATTGAACGAGCATAGTGAGCCATGATCTGTCCAAGCAACTGTGCGCGTGTCAGCATAGGTAGGCCTAATTCCTTGGCGCGGACAAATTCCGGATTGTCCGGATGGATGGCAGCCGTATAGACGATGATTCTGGTCTCGCCCGGAATATTGGCAGCAGCCTGTGGGTATGCGATCTGTGCGCCGAGTTCTGTCAGATGCTGGGTCAGAGGAGACTCCTTGCTGTCAGAACCAGATACACGAAAGCCCTCTTTTAAAAGGATTTCTGCAAGTCCGCTCATGCTGATACCGCCGATACCGATAAAGTGTACTGAAGTTGGTTTTGAAAAATCTATTGTATACATAATTTTGACCGTCCGTTTTCTTTGATTTCTTATTATACTGCTGGTGAAATCCGCAGGGCAGATTTTCACTTATTATTATAACTTTCTCTCCCTAATTTGCAATAACCTATCATTTTTTGGACAGGATCAACATATTTTAGGAGAGATATATGGAATGATATTCCCGTAATTGTATAAATTATCCAAAAAATTTCAGAAAATTACAAGAATTTAGGAATATTGTTGCAGAAAAAATAGTCAATATGCTATACTTTATATACAAATTACACCTGTAGTTTAGGAAGGCTATAAAGTAAGTTGACAGACATGAGGAAAGACGTGAGGTGACAGACTATGATTCGCAAAGAGATGATTGCCATGCTTCTGGCGGGTGGACAAGGAAGCAGATTAGGAGTGCTGACTTCCGACGTGGCAAAACCTGCGGTGTCCTTTGGGGGAAAGTACCGCATAATTGATTTCCCACTGAGTAATTGTATTAATTCGGGGATTGATACCGTGGGCGTTTTAACCCAGTACCAGCCTTTGGTGCTGAATTCACATATTGGTATCGGTATTCCGTGGGATCTGGATCGTAACAACGGTGGCGTGGCAGTGCTACCGCCATATGAGAGGAGCGATACGAGTGAATGGTATACAGGAACGGCAAATGCCATTTACCAGAACCTCAAATATATGGAGCGTTACAATCCGGAATATGTTTTGATCCTATCCGGTGATCATATTTATAAGATGGACTATGAGGCCATGCTGGATTTCCACAAGCAAAAAAATGCGGACGTTACGATCGCAGCTATACCGGTTCCTATGGAGGAAGCAAGCCGCTTTGGCGTTGTCTTGACGGACGAGGATAAGCAGATTACGGAGTTTGAGGAAAAGCCGGAACATCCGAGAAGCAATCTGGCATCTATGGGGATCTACATATTTAGTTGGCCGGTCTTACGGGATTCTTTGATTGCCATGAAAGACCAGAGCAACTGTGATTTTGGTAAGCACATCATTCCTTATTGTCATGAGGGGGGCAAGCGCCTGTTTGCTTATGAATTTAATGATTATTGGAAAGATGTCGGAACACTGGGCTCCTATTGGGAAGCCAATATGGAATTGATCGATCTGATCCCGGAGTTCAATTTATACGAAGAATATTGGAAAATCTACACCAAGCAGGACATTATCGAGCCTCAGTACATTGCAAAGGATGCAGTGGTGGAACGCTCGATCATTGGTGCAGGAGCACAGATTTACGGACAAGTATCCAACTGTGTGCTTGGTGCCGGCGTTACTGTAGAAGAGGGAGCCGTGCTAAAGGATTCCATTATCATGAAAAATACCTATATCGGTAAGGATGCCTATGTGGAAAAGGCAATCATCGCAGAGAACTGTACGATCGGTGAGGGCGATGAGATCGGTGTAGGAGAAGAAGCCGAGAGCAAGTTAAATGCAAAGATTTATGCCTTTGGATTGGCAACGATCGGGGAAAATTCCTTGATTCCGCCACATATAAAGATTGGAAAGAATACAGTCATCAAGGGTAGGACAACAATGGACGATTATCCGGACGCAGCACTTCCGAGCGGCGGATACATCATTAAGGCAGGTGAAAGATCATGAAAGCATTAGGAATTATTTTAGCGGGTGGCAATAGCAGCAGAATGCAGAACCTTTCAGAAAAAAGAGCCATTTCTGCAATGTCGGTAGCGTGCAGTTATCGCTGTATTGATTTTGTACTTAGTAATATGACCAATTCCAACATTCAGACAGTGGCAGTCCTGAGCCAGTACAATGCCCGGTCTTTGAATGAGCATCTCAATTCTTCCAAGTGGTGGAATTTCGGTAGAAAGCAGGGAGGACTTTTCCTCTTTACACCGACCGTCACCTCAGACAACTCTTGGTGGTATCGTGGTACTGCAGATGCCATGTGGCAGAATATTGATTTCCTCAAGAAGCGCCATGAGCCGTATGTCGTTATCGCCAGTGGCGACTGTGTATCAAAGATGGATTTCAATGAGATCCTGGAGTATCACATCGAAAAGCAGTCAGACATTACCGTTGTCTGCGCAAAGTTGCCGGAATGGGAAGATCCAAAGCGTTTTGGTCTGGTCAAGATGGATATGGAAGGCAAGATTCTGGAGTTTGATGAGAAGCCTATGGTTGCAGATTCCGATATCGTATCGACCGGTGTTTATGTGATCCGTCGTAGAACTCTGATCGAGTTACTGGAGCAGAGCAATGAAGAGGGACGTTACAATTTTGTTACCGATGTCCTGATCCGCCAAAAGGGTTTGAAAAAGATCTATGGCTATATGCTGGACGGTTATTGGAGCAATATCGCATCCGTGGAGAGTTACTATCGCACCAATATGGACTTTTTGAAAAAGGATATCCGCGATTACTTCTTCCATCAGGAGCCGCAGATCTACTCCAAGGCGTATGATCTGCCGCCTGCCAAATACAATGCAGGTTCCAAGGTCAGCAATAGCCTGATCGCGAGTGGCTGTATCATCAACAGTACGGTGGAAGATTCCGTACTGTTCAAGAAAGTTTTTGTGGGCAACAACAGTGTCATCAAGAATTCCATCATTATGAATGGAGCCTATATCGGTGACAATGTATATATTGAGAATTGTATTGTGGAGAGTTCGGAGACTCTGCTGAGTGGCAGCAAGTATGTTGGCGAAGGTCAGATCAAGATCGTTTCCGAAAAGAAAAAACGTTACGAAGCACACCAGACAAATGGGGAGGGATAAGATATGCAGATTACAGATGTACGAATTCGTAAGATTGAAAAAGAAGGCAAGATGAAGGCTGTGGTATCCATTACGATTGACGAGGAATTTGTGATCCATGATATCAAGATCATTGAGGGTGAAAAAGGCATGTTTATCGCCATGCCGAGCCGCAAGACAGCCGAGGGCGAGTATAAAGACATTGCCCATCCGATCAAGTCCTCTACGAGAGAACTGATCCAGAATCTGATCTTGCAAAAGTACAACGAGGAGTTGTTACATAGCGAAGCAGTATAGAAGATCCGCATAGGAATGTATATGGGGGATGAACGCAGGTCGAGGGCAGCCTTGACCTGCGTTTAATTTTTCAATTAAAGTTTTAAGAATGTTGGTGACTGTCCCTTTTTTGGGACATATGATTTGCTAAGATTACTCAAGGATATTTCAGGAGTACAATAGAAAGAAATGTACAAGAAAAATGTATACGAAATGCTAGGCTTGTGATAAGATTATGATATTAACTTTACAGGATTATAATAGGAGGAATACAAATCTATGCTACCCGAAGCAATAAAGATTACAAGACAAAAGGCTTTTCTGTCACAAGAGGCATTTGCAAAAGAATTAAACGTTTCTGTATCTACTATAAACAGATGGGAAACAGGCAAAGTAAAACCAAATCTTACCGCTATGAAGAACATAAAAGATTTTTGCGCAAGGCATAATTTGCCATATGAAAATATTGAAAAAGAATGGTTTGAGTTCACGATAAAAGAATAACTTAAAACAACTAAAAGGACGGATAGAATAATGAACATACTTAAGCAGCATGAGAAGATAAGAGTATTTGAAGGATTTGCTGGATATGGTGGAGCGACTTTTGGACTCGCTAGAGCTGGAATAGATTTTGAAGTTGTAGGATACTCTGAATTCGATAAGTTTGCATCTGCTTTATATGATGCGAATCATAAGGACTTGAATGGGCAGACAATAAAAAATTGGGGGGATATAACCCAGATAAATCCAGAAGATTTACCGGATTTTGATTTATTTACCGGGGGATTTCCATGCCAACCTTTTTCACAAGTTGGAATGCAACAAGGAGAGAAGGATCAATATGGAAGAGGAACTCTGATGTATGACATAATTCGTATTTGTGAGGTGAAACGCCCCAAATATATTCTAATGGAAAACGTAAAGGGGTTGGCTACAAAACGTTTTGAAGCAACCTTTAACACATTGAAGACTGCATTAAAAGAACTTGGGTATGGCGATTTAAAGTATGCAATTTTAAATACAAAGGATTATGGGATTCCTCAAAATAGAGAGAGGTTATGGATGTTTGCTAGGTTAGGAGGGCTACCAGAAGGCTTTTCGATGGTTCCACCAACAATAGATAATGGATTGAAATTAAAAGATTTCGTAGATAAAAAGCCGGATAAATCGTTATATTTATCGCAACAGCAGATACAAAGAATAAAAGATTTTTATGGTATAGAGTCTTTTGTGGTTTCTGAATACTCATGTTTTGATTTATATAACAAAAAAATACGTGATGATGGACTTAGTATTACTATTTTAGCACCTGAACATAACAAAATGCGTATGGTAGAGCCTACTTTGCCAGATGGAACAGAGGTTGTGAGGAAGTATTCGGTGCCAGAACAGTTTAGATTAATGGGGTTTAAAGATGGTGAGATAGATTTTGCAGGACAATCATATACCCAACTTTCGAAAAGAGCGGCTAATGGTTGGGATGTTAATATTGTTGGCATTTTATTAAAACATATATGGGGGCAATTATCATGAGATTAGATTTTAAGTCATTAGCGTTTGGATATAGTTTGAAGAACGGCACTGCTACGCCTGCTTGGGAGACATCATTAGGTCAAGGAAAAGGATATAAAATTAACAACAAAGAAACAATAAATGAGTTAATAAAGGGACTTGTTTATAAGGCTGTTCCGCCTAAGACGATTAGTTATAAAAAAGGTAAGGGAGGAGCAATCGTAAATGGAGAAGCCGATAATTCGGGGTTAGTTATTTCTGCCGTGTTTGACAAAGTCTTTATTAATGACAAAGAAATTTATGGTGGTCAATTTATTTTGGTTGTTGTAAAAGACGATTCTGAATCGCACAAGGGACGCTTGAAATTAAAATATGGTCCAGACAATCAATACGAAATTGATGGAATAGTCATAACAAATAATGATTTCATTGATAAAGTTCATAGTCAACTTGGCCTGGCTGACAAAGCATGTTGGTTTGTATCTGATATTAGTGTAATTGATCAGGACCAGTTGGTATTAAAAACTACGATTATAAATAAGGATAACAGCGAAGAATATATTGATGCAGCAGATCTTCATGCTGCGTGGGATGAGTATTATGATTCGGATGAGATGGCAACATCAGAGGATGTAAAAATAGGCGATAATATAATTTTTTACGGAGTTCCTGGATCGGGAAAAAGTCATTTGATCAAGAGGGAATACTGTGATGATGAGTTATACATGGAAAGGGTAGTTTTTCATCCTGATTATACATATTCAGACTTTGTTGGGCAGATATTGCCTGAAAATATAGATGGACATATTTCATATCCATTTGTTCCGGGACCATTTACACGTATTTTGAAAAAAGCACAGGATTCAACCCATAATTACTATCTTGTCATTGAAGAATTAAATAGAGGTAATGCACCAGCTATTTTTGGAGAAGTATTCCAACTATTGGATCGTAGCGATGGTGTAAGTGAATATGGAATAAATAATGCTGACATTGCAAGAGAGGTTTATGGCGATGAGTCTGTAATGGTAAAGATTCCAAGTAATCTCTTTATTCTTGCAACAATGAATACTGCCGATCAAAATGTATTTACCCTTGATACTGCGTTTAAGCGTAGATGGAGAATGAGAAATGTTGTTAGTGAAGTAGAAAAGTGCTCATTTGCAGGAGATACCATTTGTGATAGTGATGTTACGTGGGCAACATTTTTAAATACAATAAATCCACTTATTATCAAATGCGGAGAGGGCAATCTTGGAAGTGAAGATAAGCGTTTGGGAGCATATTTTATAAAAATACAAGAATTGAAAAACCGAGAATATTTTAGTGAAAAAATATTAATGTATCTGTGGAATGATGCATTTAAGTATGATCATGAGAAGATATTTAAAAGTGAGTACAAAACGTTGGATGATTTACTCACTGGATTTAAGGAAAAAGAATTCGATGTATTTGCAGATAACGTTAAGTTTAAAACAATTTTTGATGCTACAAATGCAGTAGTTAATGCAAGGCTGAAAGATTGACATGAAACTAAGGATATAAAATGTTAAGAAAATATTGTAAGACAAGTAGTGAAACAGCAGATCACTTTGTTGGTATAAGATTTGTTGAAGGCTTACCTGAGGTTGTTTTTCCACACGGATATCATATTTCCGATGAAGATAAGGAATGTCGTAGAGATATATTTAAACTGATTGCGGTTCTTCAAAGATTTACGGATCACATAGAAGGAAACAATAGTAATTGCAATAAAGATATTGATACTTCGTTGCCGATATCTTCGTATCAGTATATTATTCAAGATTTTTTGAATCATGGATACTATACGGAACGAGAAATAAGATATGTATCTTCTCAACGAGGAAAAATTAATTGGAAACGGACAATTCAACAAGAAACAGTGCAAATGGACAATGGAAATGTAGTGTACATAGATTTTCAGGTTAAAACAAACAGAATTAATAGCAATAACCTAATATCTAAGATTCATAAATATTGTGTATATATCTGTTTTTTGAGGTTCGGATGGTTGTTTTTTGAACGGGATCATCTTCCAGAAAAACCGGAAATATCCTTTAATAAGAAAATGTTTTTGGAAACATTGATTCAAGCGCTGAACGATACTTATAATGATCAAAAGAAAAAACTGTTTCAAAGTATGATAAATATTATCAAAGAATATGATGATGATATCAATGTAAATAATATTGCAGTTGGCGTTAATAGATTTGATCCAATATGGGAACGGCTTATTGATTTTGTTTTTGGAGAGACTGACAAGAAAAAGTATTTTCCGCATGCAGCGTGGTATACTGTTAAAAATGGAAAGGTTGAACGTAGTAGTGCATTAGAACCCGATACAATAATGAAGTATTTAGGAAAAATATATGTATTAGATGCAAAATATTATCAATATGGTCTAACAGGGGTGGTAAATGATCTACCTGCGACCTCATCAATTCAAAAGCAAATTACATATGGAAAACATATTGCTGAGCAATTTGATGAGGTTGACGTTAATGAGGTTTTCAATGCGTTTATAATGCCATTTGACTCTCGGAGTGAGGATAGAATAAAGTTTGTCAGCGTTGGTAAAGTTGATTGGGAAAATTATGGAAAAGACTCACCTAACTATATGTATGTTTTAGGAATTTTGCTGGATACCAAATATTTGATAACAGAGTATGTAAGGCATAATGAATTAGAAATTGCAAATCTAGCGGATATCATAGAATCGTCATTGGAAGATTTTAGAAAACTTACAGAATAAAAAGCGATATGATGAGGCATTTACATTCCGTAAAATTTGAAGAAAACAAAGCCGGCATATCGAGATAAGGGCAATTCATATATTGTAAAAATAGAAGCATTGAAGGAAAAACAGTCTTCAAGATAATAGTTACTTTCTATGAAAAGGAAAATTATATTGCAGGATAGGTTTTGATTTTTGGGCGGGTACTACGCGCATAGGAGGAAGTTGAAGTAAATGATATGATGCTCAGGTTTTACCGGTTGCTGGGCAGAAATATTGTCGAGATGCAGACGGGGAGAAAATGGGAAAGTGTTTTTTTGATACCTTAATCGAAGAGTTAAAGAAATTGTTTTCAGGAGCAAGGGCTTCTCCACAACAAGTCATAGATATATGAAGAGTTACTACGTTTGACTATGTTTGGAGAAATTCTGCCCCAAGTTGAGGCAGAATTATATGTCATAGAGAATCAGATTTGTTTTAAATGAAATATGTTTATTTAAGATGAGAAGTGAGAAGTTAATTAACTTAAATGGCAAAGGACCGGCGGCTAGATATGTTATATTTGATGGATTGAGTGATAATTGAGTTTTGGGTAAAATAAAACTCAATAGAAAACTCAATTACTTTTAATGGCAAGTACTGGAGTAATAAATACGCTGAAAAAATGATTGAGTGGAGTCTAAAAAAACTCAATTAAAACTCGTTATAAAACACAGCCATATGAACAGATACAATGATGATTGATAGAGAATCAGATTTGTTTTGATTAAATGAGATATGTTTATTACAGGAAATGAGGATGATCATATGTATGTAATTGTTGGATTGGGAAATCCGGGAGATAAATATGCCAGAACCAGACATAATGTTGGCTTTGATGTCATAGACTTATTGGCAGAACAGAATGGTATTTCTGTGACGGAACGAAAACACAAAGCGCTGATCGGGAAGGGCAGGATCGCAGGACAGGCGGTCATTCTGGTCAAACCGCAGACCTTTATGAACTTGAGTGGCGAGAGTGTGGGAGATATCCTGCATTTTTATAAGTTGGATCCGGCGCAGGATCTGATCGTAATCTCAGATGACGTGGCACTGGACCCGGGCACATTGCGTATCCGCAAAAAGGGAAGTGCAGGCGGGCACAACGGCTTGAAGAATATCATCGCGCACTGTCACACGGAGGAATTTATGCGCGTGCGCATCGGTGTAGGAAAGTTGCCGCCAAATGGAGATATGATCGCGCATGTGCTGGGACGTTTCGCACCGGAGGACAGACGGCTGGTGGAACTGTCTTATGAGCGTGCGGCGCAGGCGATCGACTGTATCTTGTCAGAAGACGTGGATAAGGCGATGAGCCGTTATAATGGAAAAGTGGAAGTATCATGAAAACATTTTTAAAACCATTTGAGGAGATGCCGCAGATCGAAGAATTGCGGGAACGTCTCAAAAAAGACAAGCGCATCTATGAGGTGTCAGGATTGATCGACAGTCTGAAACCACATCTGATCTATGGTATCGGATATGATGTGCCGATCAAACTGATCGTTACTTTCGATGAGATGCGGGCAAAGCAGATCTATGAGGGTTATCAGTTTTTTGATGATAATACCCTGTATTATCCGGCAAGAGACCTGCTCTTTTATCAGTCAGACATTCACAGCAACGCTCTTACCAGAGAGCGTCTTTCTGTCGTACAGGCACTCATTGAGCATAGACCGGTCACAGTCGTTACGACCATGGATGCCCTGATGAACCGCGTGCCGCCACTTTCCTCTTATGAGAGGGGGATTTTCACCATTGATCTGGAAGAGACGGTGGATCTGGAAGAAATGCGTAGAAAGTTGGTCATGCTGGGCTATGAAAATGTAACCCAGGTGGAACATCCGGGAGAATTTGCTGTGCGTGGAGGGATCGTGGATATTTTTCCTTTGACGGAGGAGCATCCCATCCGTATGGAGTTGTGGGGTGATGAGATCGATTCGTTCCGTTATTTTGATGTCACAACGCAAAAGTCCATCGACTCCGTAGAACATGTGACAGTCTATCCGGCGATGGAACTTGTGCTGACCCCGGAGGAGATCGAGAGCGGTTTAAAGCGCATGGAGGCAGATGCGGAAGAACTGTATCAGAAGTATCGCAGCGAAATGCGCACGGAAGAAGCGCACCGCATTAAGACCAGTATCGAACAACTTGCGACTGAGACCAGAGAGTGGGGCTTGGGACTGGGCTTGGAGACCCACCTGAATTATTTTGTAGAACAGACGGAAAGCCTGCTTTCCTATTTTCCGGCAGAGACCCTGGTCTTTTTGGATGAACTGGTGCATTTGGATGAAAAGGGAAAGGTCATTGAACAGGAATTTTCGGACAGTATGACCAGTCGCCTGGAAAAGGGCTACTGCCTGCCGGGACAACTGGAAATGCTGCTGACCACCAAGAGTGTCTTTGCTATGCTGCAAAAACATCCGGGGCTGGTCTTATCGACTTTGGATAGCCGCGAGGGACTGCTTTCCATTGCAGGCCATACCGGCGTGCGTGCGGTCTCAGTGGGTGCCTACAACAATCAGTTTGAACTTCTGGTTAAAGATCTGAAAAGATTTAAGGACCGTAAATATCGTATCCTTTTGCTCAGCCCATCACGCACCCGCGGTAATCATCTGGCGGAAAACCTCATGGATCAGGATCTGAATGCCTTTTTCTCGGAAGACTACGATCATGAGATCTATCCGGGAGAGATCATGGTGTCGGTTGGAAATCTGGCGCGGGGCTATGAGTTCCCGGAGTCATCTTTTGTTATTTTGTCGGAGCAGGATATTTTTGGCAGCAGGGCACGTCGGAAAAAGAAGAAAACCCGCAAATATGAGGGCGAACAGATCGCCGGTCTGTCAGATCTGACGGTTGGGGACTATGTTGTCCATGAGAATCATGGTCTGGGGATATATCAGGGATTTGAAAAGATCGAAGTGGATAAGGTCGTCAAGGACTATATCAAGATTTCTTATGCCAAAGGTGGAAATCTCTATATTCCGGCGACCCAGTTGGATGCTATTCAAAAATACGGCAGTCAGGATGGCAAAAAGCCAAAATTAAATACACTGGGAACCCAGGACTGGGTCAACACCAAAAATCGTGTGCGTGCTGCAGTCGGCGTTGTTGCCAAGGAACTGGTGGATCTTTACGCCTTGCGCGAGCAAAATCAGGGCTATGTCTATGGACCGGATACGGTCTGGCAGCAGGAATTTGAGGAAACTTTCCCATACGAGGAGACTGATGGACAGTTGGAGGCGATTGCGGCAGTCAAGCAGGACATGATGAGCAATAAGATCATGGATCGTCTGATCTGTGGGGATGTCGGCTATGGCAAGACGGAGATCGCTATCCGTGCAGCCTTTAAGGCAGTGCAGGACGGCAAGCAGGTCGTTTATCTGGTGCCGACCACCATTCTGGCACAGCAGCATTACAATACCTTTTTAAAGCGTATGTCTCATTATCCGGTCAATGTCGGGCTGCTTTGCCGCTTTGTCGGCGCAGCAGAACAGAAAAAGACGATCGAGGGTCTAAAGACCGGACAGATCGATATCGCGATCGGAACCCATCGACTGCTTTCCAAAGATGTTTCCTATAAGGATCTGGGGCTTCTGATCATTGACGAGGAACAGCGTTTTGGTGTCAACCACAAAGAGCAGATCAAGCAGATGAAAAAGACGGTTGACGTGCTCTCCTTATCAGCGACACCGATCCCACGAACCCTGCATATGAGCCTGATCGGCATTCGGGATATGAGCGTCTTAGAAGAAGCACCTATGGAGCGTCAGCCCATCCAGACTTTTGTTTTTGAATACAATGAAGAAATGATCCGGGAAGCCATCGTCCGCGAAATGGCGCGTGGCGGACAGGTCTACTATGTCTTTAATCGGGTAAAGCAGATCGCGGATGTCGCGGCAAAGATCGAGGAACTGGTGCCGGAAGCCAATGTGGCATATGCGCATGGCAAGATGACGGAGAGCCGTCTGGAAAAGATCATGTATGGTTTTATCAACCAGGAGATCGATGTGCTGGTGTCAACGACTATCATAGAGATTGGACTGGATATCTCCAATGTCAACACCATCATCATCCATGATGCCGACCAGTTGGGACTGTCCCAGTTGTATCAGTTGCGCGGGCGTGTGGGGAGAAGCAATCGGAGTGCCTACGCATTTTTGATGTATAAAAGGGACAAAATGTTAAAAGAAGTGGCAGAGAAACGTCTGGCTGCCATCAAGGAATTTACGGATCTGGGAAGTGGCTTCAAGATCGCTATGCGTGATCTGGAGATCCGCGGGGCAGGAAACCTTCTGGGGCAGGAACAGCACGGACACATGGCGGCGGTCGGTTACGACCTTTACTGCAAGATGCTGGGCGAGGCAGTGAAAAAAGAAAAAGGCGGCATGGTGGAAGAACACTTTGATACTACGATCGATCTGGATATCGATGCTTATCTGCCTGAGACATATGTTGCCAGCGAGGAACAGCGACTGGATCTTTATAAGAGGATCGCACTCATCGATTCTGAGGAAGGACGCGATGAGATGTTAGATGAGTTGATAGACCGTTTCGGAGAACCGTCTCGGTCTGTGCAAAATCTTTTGTTCATCGCCATGCTCCGTATGGAGGCCCACAAGGCATTTGTCACAGATATCGTACAAAGACCGGAGGAGATCATTTTTACCCTTTTTGAACGCGCGGCGATCGATGCCAGCGGGATCCCGGCGGTCATTGAGAAAAATAAACCTTATGTGACCTTTACGGCGGATGCAAAATACCCTGCTTTCCATTATTTTTACAAGAAAAATTCAAGGATTAAGCCTAAGGATCTGCCGGATCTGGTCATGACATTTGTAAAAGAATTGCAGGGCCTGGCATTAAAGCAAAAACCGGAGAATTAGACAACACAAAATATTCAAAGGTTTAGAGGTTGCCCCTTACCTGTAAAATAGCTATAATAGCAGGGTAAGCCGAAAACAAGGAGATAAAGTCAGTATGAAAAAAAGAAATATTCTTGCTACTGCATTGACACTTACGCTTGCGGGAGCAACCCTGCTTTCCGGATGCGGTCTGAATGCAGATGCAACACTTGTAAATATCAATAAAGGAGAGGACAGCATATCACTGGGCTATGGCAATTTCGTTGCCCGATATACACAGTCCTTGTATGATGCCACATATTTACAGTATATGGGCACGGATATGTGGACAAAGGAAGAAGACGGCGCGACGCTTGAGGATAACGTCAAGAAAAACGTCATGAAGTCCATGAAAGAAGATTACCTTTTGGAACAGCATGCCTCTGATTATGATGTGACTCTTTCCGATGATGAGAAAAAGTCCATCAAAAAGGCAGCCAAGGCATTTATCAAGAACAATTCGGAAGATACACTGGATGCTATGACAGCGACTGAGGAGATCGTAGAAAAGTATCTGACCAATCAGACGATCGCTTCCAAGGTATCCGATGCCATCAAGGAGTCGGCAGATGTGACAGTGACCGAGGAGGAGGCTGCACAGCGCACGATCACTTATGCTTATTTCGGATCCGTGACATATACAGATTCCTCAGGCAATACCGGTTATTATACTGATGCCCAGAAAAAGGAATTAAAGGCAAAGGCAGAAGCTCTTACGACTTCGACCGATCTGGAGACAGACGGAAAGGCAGCGGGCGCGACCATCAAGACAGCATCCTATGGAAAGGATGATACTTCTTTGGATAAAGCCGTGATCGCAGCTGCAGATGCTCTTTCCGAGGGACAGATCTCATCTGTTGTAGATGTAGGAAACGATGGTTATTATGTCATCCGCTTAGATAGTGCGTATGATGAAGAAGCAACCCAAAAAGCGATGACAACGCTTGAGGAAGAAAAACGCAATGATTATTTAGAGTCTGTCCTGAAGGGCTGGAAAAAAGAAATTACTTGGACGACCGATAAGAAGCAATGGAAGAAGGTACAGTTCGATACTTTCTTTGAAAAGGTAGCGGCAGCAGACACAACGGCAGAATAATGACAGGCAAAAGCAAGGCACAGTCCTTGCTTTTTGCCTCTTTTGATGTAAGGGATGGAAAATGAAGTTCTTGGGAACATATTTAAAAGATTATAAGAAAGAAAGTATATTTGCACCGCTCTTTAAGATGCTGGAGGCAATTTTTGAACTCCTGGTTCCGCTGGTAATGGCATCCATTATCGACGTGGGAATTGCAAACCGGGATAGGGACTATGTGATCCGTATGTGCCTGCTCCTGGTCTTATTTGCTATCTTAGGTCTGGCATTTGCCATCACAGCACAGTATTTTGCGGCAAAAGCAGCCATCTACACGGCATCTAAGATGCGTGCAGACCTCTTCCACCGCATCATGGATATGTCAGCGGCGAGCCATGGCAGTGTGGGAACATCGGCACTTACAACACGTATCACCTCGGATATCAACCAGATACAGAGTGGTATCAACATGTTCCTGCGCCTTTTTTTGCGCTCTCCGTTTATCGTGTTTGGTGCGATGATCATGGCACTGATCGTTGATATTAAGTCGACCCTGATCTTTGTGATCGTGATCGCCCTTTTAGGGCTGGTCGTCTATGGTATTACCAAGTCGACCTTGCCGATTTTTAGCCGTATCCAAAAGAAGATGGAACGTGTATTTTTGGCAGTCGGTGAAAATTTAGAGGGAGCCCGTGTGATCCGTGCTTTTGGCAATCAGGATCAGCAGAAGCAGGCATTTGGGGCGCAGACAGAAGACCTGTATGCTGACCAGATGCGTGCCGGCAAAGTTTCCGCACTTTTGAACCCGATCACATATGTGATCGTTAATCTTGGCGTTGTGGCAGTCATCTGGTTTGGCTCTACTCAGGTCGATATGGGGATCCTTGCCAAGGGACAGGTTGTAGCACTTGTCAACTACATGTCGCAGATTTTGGTAGAACTGATCAAACTGGCAAACCTGATCGTGGTCCTTATGCGCGCCTATGCTTCGGTTACCAGAGTGGAGCAGATCATGGAAATGCCATATGATGAGCGGACTTATGTAACAGAGATACAGGCGGAATCAGAGGATGCAGTATCCTACGAACAGGTATCCTTTGCCTATCCACAGGCGGGCGAGATGGCAATCCGGGATATTGATTTTAGGGTGCCGGATCATGGAACCGTGGGCATCATTGGCGGCACCGGCTCCGGTAAGTCTACCGTGTTGCACTTGCTCAACCATATGTACGATGCCAGCAAGGGAAAAGTATTGATCTATGGCAAAGACGTACGCAGTTACGAGGAAAAAGAACTGACAAAGATCGTAGGTCTGGTACCGCAGCGCGGCGTGCTGTTCCATGGAAGCATCCGGGACAATATCCGCTTCGGACGGGAGGATATTACAGACGATATGATCGTGATAGCCGTCCACGCAGCCCAGGCAGACAACGTTATCGAAAGCAAGGAACATGGTCTGGATGAGGAGATCCTGCAGGATGCCAGAAATCTTTCCGGCGGACAGAGACAGAGACTGACGATCGCCAGAGCCTTGGCAGGACAGCCAAAGATCCTGGTTCTGGATGATTCGGCATCTGCACTTGATGTGGCAACGGACGCTGCACTGCGCAAGGCGATCCGTCAATTGCCTTGGCATCCGACGACCTTTATCGTGTCGCAGCGTGCTTCCTCTGTGATGGAAGCAGACCAGATCTTAGTCATGGAAGATGGCTGTATCGTAGGCAAGGGCAAACACGAAGACCTGCTACGGGACAATGCCATTTATCAGGAAATATATTATTCGCAGTTTCCAAAAGACGAAAAAGAGCAAAACTCGTAAGAGGAAGGGCCAGCAATCATGAGTACAAAAAATGAAATCAAACAATCTCAAGTAATCAAACGTGTTCTGGTGGAATTGAAGACCTATCGTTTACAGATTGTCCTCAGCCTGATCTGTGCGGTACTGACAGTTATCTTCACCTTGTTGGTTCCGGTACTTACGGGAAAGGCGGTCGATTGTATGATCGGCAGCGGACAGATCCGGTGGGATGGGCTGTATCAGGTTTTAGAAAAGATGGCACTGGCGATCGTGGGTACCTGCTTTTTCCAGTGGCTTATGAACCGTATCAACAATTATATTACCTATGACATTACAAAAAATATGCGGCAAAAGGCTTTCGAGAAGATGTTGGTCATGCCTATCAAAAATATTGATTCCCATTCCCATGGTGATTATATGAGTCGTATCGCTACGGATGCGGATGTTTTCTCCGATGGTCTTTTGATGGGATTTACCCAGTTGTTTACCGGTGTACTTACCATTCTTGGTACGATCTTTTTTATGGTGCGTGTCAGTCTGCCGATCGCTCTGGTGGTCATTGTCCTGACCCCGGTATCTCTTCTGGTGGCAAAATTTGTCGCAAGCAGAACCTATGCCATGTTTCAGTTGCAGGCAAAGCACCGTGGCGAGCAGACCGCATATGCAGACGAAATGATCGAAAACCAGTCGGTTGTATCTGCTTTTTCCTACAATGAAAAGGCAAAGGAGGAATTTGATGTCTTAAATGACCGCTTGGCGGACAGTTCCCTAAAGGCAACTTTTTACTCTTCCATCACCAACCCAACCACTCGTTTTATTAACAGTCTGATCTATAGTGGTGTGGGTGTTACAGGAGCTATCCTTGCAATCTCTGGTGGAATCACGGTCGGCGGACTGACCAGTTTCTTGGGTTATGCAAGCCAGTACGCCAAGCCTTTCAATGAAATTTCCGGCGTTGTCACGGAACTACAGAACGCTATTGCCTGCGCGGCTCGTATCTTTGAGATTATCGATGCGCCGGCAGTGGAAGAGAGTCAGGAAAATCATCTGTCGGATGTGGAAGGAAAGATTGTATTTGAGGATGTGGCATTTTCCTATGATCCGAGCAAGCCGCTTATTGAACACTTAAATCTGACCGTAGAGCCAGGCCAGCGTATTGCCATTGTCGGGCCGACAGGAAGTGGTAAGACGACATTGATCAATCTGCTTATGCGCTTCTATGATACGACGCATGGAAAGATCACCATTGATGGTGTTGATATCCGGTCTATCCCGCGTGCCAATCTGCGTGAGAAATTCGGCATGGTCTTGCAGGAAACATGGTTAAAAGAGGGAACTATCCGGGAAAATCTCTTGTTTGCCAACCCGGATGCAACGGAAGAAGAGATGGTGCAGGCAGCCAGAACTTCCCATGCGCACGAATTTATCAAACGTTTGCCAAATGGGTATGATACTTATATCAAGGGTGATGACGGAAGCCTTTCACAGGGAGAAAAACAACTTCTTTGTATTGCCCGCCTGATGCTGGCACTGCCGCCTATGCTGATCTTGGACGAGGCAACCTCTTCCATTGATACGCGTACGGAGATGAAGATACAGGAGACTTTCCGGACCATGATGGAAGGCAGAACGACCTTTGTCGTAGCACACAGACTTTCCACAATCCGCGAAGCAGATGTGATTCTCTATATGCAGGACGGTAAGGTCTTAGAACAGGGAAATCATCAAGAATTGTTGAAGAAGAATGGATATTATGCGAAATTGTATCGCAGTCAGTTCGTATGCGACAAATAGATTGACTTTTTCAGGTGACGCAAGATTTACTGGTGCATATGATGTAGTATGTGCTATAATGTTTTTTATCAATGGGTAAATATAGGCGAGAGCCTTTGGAATAAATGAGTAACGAGGTGTTATATGGAACAATTCGTAATCAAGGGTGGAAATCCGATCGTAGGGGAAGTGGAGATCGGTGGTGCCAAGAATGCAGCACTCGCAATTCTTGCAGCGTCCATTATGACGGATGAGACAGTGACCATAGATAATCTGCCGGATGTGAGGGATATCAACATCATGCTGGATGCTCTGAGCGATATCGGCGCAGTGGTAGAGCGCGTAGATCGTCACACAGCGCGCATCAACGGATCAACTATCGGACAGTTGAACGTAGATTATGAATATATCAAAAAGATCCGTGCTTCCTATTATCTTCTGGGATCCTTACTTGGAAAATACAAAAGAGCAGAAGTAGCATTGCCGGGCGGTTGTGTGATTGGCAGCCGGCCGATTGATCTGCATGTCAAAGGATTCAAGGCGTTGGGTGCTGATGTGGACATCAGTTACGGCTTGATCTCTGCAAAGGCAGACCATCTGATAGGCAATCATATTTACATGGATAAGGTGTCTGTCGGTGCTACGATCAATGTACTTATGGCAGCAGCACTTGCCAAGGGCAAGACTGTGATCGAAAACGCCGCCAAGGAGCCGCATGTCGTAGATGTTGCCAATTTCTTAAACAGCATGGGTGCCAATATCCGTGGTGCAGGTACAGATGTGATCCGTATCGTTGGTGTGGAAAAGTTACACAAGACATCTTATTCGGTCATTCCGGATCAGATCGAGGCAGGAACCTTTATGTGCGCGGCAGCAGCGACCAAGGGTGATGTCCTGATCAAAAATGTCATTCCAAAGCATTTGGAAGCCACATCTGCCAAGTTGATCGAGGCAGGCTGTATGATCGAGGAATTTGATGATGCTGTCCGCATTGTTGCCAATAAGGGCTTGACCCATACCCAGATCACAACGCTTCCATATCCGGGATTTCCGACAGATATGCAGCCACAGATGACGGTTGTGCTTGGTATGGCAGATGGTACGAGCACCGTTACCGAGAGCATTTTTGAGAACCGCTTCAAGTACGTGGATGAACTTTCCCGCATGGGTGCAGATATCAAAGTGGAGAGCAATATTGCCATTATCCGCGGCATTAAGGAATACACAGGTGCGCGCGTGAGTGCACCGGATCTGCGCGCAGGTGCAGCCCTTGTGATTGCCGGGCTTGCAGCAGACGGCATTACTATCGTGGATGATATTCATTTCATCCAGCGCGGTTATGAGGATTTCGAAATCAAGTTGCGTAGTCTGGGTGCACAGATCGAACGGACAAATTGCGAAAAAGAGATCCAGAAGTTCATGCTTCGGGTTTCCTAGATCAAAAGATAAAAAGACGGCTATCTTTGTCATGTATGTGATAAAAGATAGCCGTTTTTGATTTTATAAGAAATATTAAAGGATCGCCTTGATGAACAGATCCTTGTTGGCAGACTGGGATAAGTCGATCAAGCCATGCTCGGCAGTGTCGACGATCGGACGGGATAAGGTATTTTTGTTGAGATAGACAATCTGTCCGGCGGTGCCGTCACTTAAAAGGACACGGCTGTTGTTGTAGCAGGCTGCCACACGTTGCAAAAAGGTAAAGATGACTTTGGGGTTGTACTTCTGGAAACCGTCATCTTCAAAAGCGGCAATGACCTGAAAGGCACATTTGGGAGCACGGTAAGAACGTGCCGCCGTCATGGCATCATATACATCAGCGATGGCAACGATGGAAGCAAAAGTATCGATTTCGTCGGATTCCAGACCGCGTGGATAACCGGAACCATCATAACGTTCGTGATGCTGTAAGGCTGCCAATTTGATGCGAAGATCCAGATTGGTATCCTTTAGGATCTTGTGTCCTGCTTTGGCATGGGAGCGGATGATGTCAAATTCCTCGTCGGTCAGTTTGCCCTGTTTATTTAAGATCTCAGTAGGGATCTGGGTCTTGCCGATATCATGCAAAAGACCTGCCAAGGTCAGGGTGTTTAAATCTTCCTTGGAGAGTTGCAACCATTTACCGATGGCTCTGGAGATCAGGGCGACATTCAAAGAATGGGCGTAGATGGAATCATCGACAGAACGCATGGTGTGTATCATGTCAAAAAGTTCCAAGGAAGTCTTGGAAGCAAATAAGGATGCTGCCTCGGACAGAAGATGGTTACATGCATCGTCAACTTGGCCCGCAACGATGAGATCAAAATCCTCTTTCAAAGAGATCATATTGCGTGTATAAGAGGTCTGAAATGCCTGAAACTGCGGCGTAGACTGTATGCGCTGTCTATGCGATGTTGTCTCGAGCGGATGGACCTGCGGCTGCGGAGCCTCCGTCTTTTGCTCTGTGACTGGTCTTTTGGCAGGAGCCTCCGTCTTTGACTCGGCAACGTCCAGCGGGATAGCCTGTTCGCGGATTTCTAGTGGAATCGAACTTTCATCGATCATAACGGTCTGGATCCGGTAAAAGGATAACTTGGCAATCAACTGTGATGTCAGGCTGGTTCCGGCAGATGCGATGGTCTGTCCTCTTTTTGTAACGATCGGCTTGGCAATGACCATGCCGGTTTGTAATCGGTTTACGCTTACTTTTATCATATTATGTTCTTCCCCCAAGGGTGTGTAATTGCTACGTAAATGAAAGACAATTATACACACAAAAATATTATATATGTAATATCTTCCATCTGGCAATAGTTTTCTGACGATTTGCATCGAAAGACAAAGAAAAATGCCAAAATGGGCATATATATACATATTGCCGGGGAAGACTAGGAGACGACTACAAAATGCAGGAATTGTATAGGGGGATTTCTTGACAATTACCCATATGGGGTGTAAAGTCATCACTGATGAAAGTCACAGATTTGAAAATTCCATATCGTATTTTCTCTTATTCAGAGTGGCGGAGATACATAGGATCGATGAAACCACGGCAACCCCGGAAGATGGAAGGTGCCTACCTGAGCGAGTAACTCGAACAATAAGGGATTTGATTATCTTAGACAATTAAATCCGCTTATGGCGGATTTTTTTAATGCTTCTTTTGAGGTGTTAAAAAGGAACCAAAGGGTAATACAGAAAGGAAGAAGAAAATGGAAAAATTATTATTTACTTCAGAGTCTGTTACAGAAGGACATCCGGACAAGGTCTGTGATGCTGTATCAGATGCGATCTTAGATGCTTGTATGGAACAGGATCCGATGAGCCGTGTTGCCTGCGAGACAGCAGCATGTACCGGATTTGTACTTGTAACAGGTGAGATTACCACAAAGGCACAACTTGATATTCCTGCAATCGTTCGTAAGACGGTTCTTGATATCGGTTATGATGATGGTAAGAAGGGTATCGATGGTAGATCCTGTGCCGTTATGGTTGCATTAGACCAGCAGTCAGCAGATATTGCCATGGGTGTTGATAAGGCTTTAGAGGCAAAGAAGGGATCTTTGACAGATGATCTGGATACCGGGGCCGGAGATCAGGGCATGATGTTTGGTTATGCTACCAACGAGACAGAAGATTACATGCCTTATCCGATTTCTTTGGCTCATAAGTTGGCACTTCAACTTACTAAGGTACGTAAAGATGGTACACTTTCTTACTTAAGACCAGACGGAAAGACACAGGTTTCTGTAGAATATGATGAGAATGGCAAGCCAAAGAGACTTGAGGCTGTTGTTCTTTCTACCCAGCATGACGAAGATGTAACACAAGACCAGATCCATGAAGACATCAAGAAGTATGTCTTTGATCCGATCCTGCCGGCTGAACTGGTAGATGATGAGACAAAGTTCTTTATCAACCCGACCGGACGTTTCGTTATCGGTGGACCTCACGGTGATGCAGGTCTTACCGGACGTAAGATCATTGTAGACACCTACGGTGGAATGGCTCGTCATGGCGGCGGTGCTTTCTCCGGAAAAGACTGCACAAAGGTTGATCGTTCTGCAGCATATGCAGCACGTTATGTTGCTAAGAACATTGTTGCAGCAGGTCTGGCTGACAAGTGTGAGATCCAACTGTCTTATGCGATCGGTGTTGCACAGCCTACATCTATCATGGTAGATACTTTCGGTACAGGTAAGTTATCTGATGAGAAGTTAGTGGAGATTGTTCGTAATCATTTCGATCTTCGTCCGGCTGGTATCATCAAGATGTTGGATCTGAGAAGACCAATCTACAAGCAGACAGCAGCATATGGTCACTTTGGACGTAATGATCTGAACCTTCCTTGGGAAGCTTTAGACAAAGTTGAAGATTTGAAAAAATATCTTTAAGATTCTAAAAAAAGTATAAAACTTTGGTGGAATGCTTTTTTTGAGGGGATGAAGTGATATAATGAAGTCGTGGGATGAATGAGACATCCCACGACTTTTTTCTATAATAAAGGATGGAATGGTTTATGAAGTTACGGACGAGACTTGTCATATCCTTTTGCATTATCATATTTGTACCGATCATCATGGCAGCCGTGGGTATCTATGCCATCAATACGATCCTGCCAACGCTGAACATTCAGTTGACCAGTGCCAGTTATGAGTATATTGCCCATCTGCCGGATTTTAAAAACATGGTGGTCGATGCCATGATCTCTGTGATCCTGATCCTCTTTTTTACGGCGGCAATCTTAGTGATCTGGACCTACAGCGGTATCATTTCCCGTCTGCGCCAACTCAATAAGGCGGCAGAGAATATTCGGGACGGCAATCTGGATTTTTCCATCGATACCAAGGGACATGATGAGATCAGTGAACTGAGTGAGAGTTTTGAGGCCATGCGCAAGCGCTTGCAGATGAATGCGCAGGAGAAACTGGATGCAGAGCAGGAACACCGTATGTTGATCTCCAATATCGCTCATGACCTAAAGACGCCGATCACGGCGATCAAGGGTTATTCGGAGGGAATTTTAGATGGGGTCGCAGATACGTCGGAGAAGCAGGAACGCTACCTAAAGACGATCTACAACAAGGCCAATGAGATGAACACCCTCATCAACGAACTGACCTTATACAGCAATATCGACACGAATAAGATCCCTTACAATTTCCACAAACTAAACGTCAAGGACTACTTTACCGACTGTATGGAAGAGTTGGAAATGGATCTGGAGAATCAGCATGTGCAGTTGACTTTCTTTAATTATGTAGATGAAGATACCCAGATGATCGCTGACCCGGAGCAACTTGGCAGGGTCATTCACAATATCATCGGCAACGCTATCAAGTATATGCGGGCAGAGGAACCGTCCTTTATCAGTATGCGGATCAAGGATGTGGGAGACTTTATCCAGATCGAGATCGAGGACAATGGCAAGGGTATTTCCAACAAAGACCTGCCATATATATTTGACCGCTTTTACCGGGCAGATGCTTCGCGTAATTCTGCGGCAGGCGGAAGCGGTATCGGACTTTCCATTGTCAAAAAGATCATTGAGGATCATGGCGGAAAGATTTGGGCAACGAGTAAAGAAAATGTAGGCACAGTCATGTACTTTGTTTTACGAAAATATCAGGAGGTACCAAATGAGTAGAGTACTTATTATCGAGGATGAACTGGCGATCGCGGAACTGGAAAAGGACTATTTGGAATTATCGGATTTTGAGGTCGTGATCGAGGAGAATGGCATCAAGGGATGCGAGCGTGCCTTGGCAGAAGATTTTGATATCTTTGTGCTGGATCTCATGCTGCCGGATATGGATGGCTTTGAGATCTGCCGCAAGATCCGTCAGGTCAAGAATACGCCGATCCTCATGGTGTCTGCAAAGAAGGAGGATATCGACAAGATCCGTGGATTGGGTCTGGGCGCGGATGATTATATTACCAAGCCGTTTTCACCAAGTGAGTTGGTGGCACGTGTTAAGGCACATCTTGCAAGATACGATCGTCTGGTAGGAAGCAGCCAGCAGGCACAGAGTGATTTGTTTGAAATTCGCGATATTAAGATTGACAAGACGGCAAGACGTGTATGGGTCAGAGGTGAGGAGACGCAGTTTACAACGAAAGAATTTGAATTATTGGCTTTTCTGGCAGAGCATCCAAATCATGTTTTTAGCAAGCAGGAATTATTCAAGGAGATTTGGGATATGGATTCAGTCGGAGATATAGCAACCGTTACTGTGCATATCAAAAAGATCCGTGAAAAGATAGAATTGAATACCAATAAACCACAATACATCGAGACGATCTGGGGCGTGGGATATCGGTTCAAGGTATAAAGACAGTTCAGCCGCCTATGGGGGGCATAGTGGCTTGGCGTGGAAGGAGAAAGTATGGAGTTAGAGGTATTATTTGAGGATGAGGATGTGTTGGTCTGTTATAAGCCGGCAGGGGTCGCAACGCAGACAGCAAAGATGACAGAACCGGATATGGTCAGCATGATTCGCAATTATCGCGTGGCAAAAGGCGAGAGTGACTATGTAGGAGTAATCCACCGTCTGGATCAGCCGGTCGAGGGCGTATTGGTTTTCGCTAAAAATGCGGCTGCAGCAGCCATTCTTGGCAAAGAAATGAAGGCAAGGCAGTTTGCTAAATATTATTACGCAATCGTGACCAGAGAGAATATACCGGAGACAGGCGTTTTGGAAGATTATGTTGTAAAAGATGGGAGAAAGAACCGTGCCATGGTGGTTACGGAAAGCAACCCAAGGGCAAAGAAGGCGCGCCTTTCCTATGAAGTGGTCAAGCGTCTGGATGATCGCAGCCTTTTGGATATCCATCTGGATACCGGACGTTTCCACCAGATTCGCGTACAACTGGCAAGCCGTACGGCACCGATATTAGGCGATGTCAAATACGGTGGTAGCCGCACCGGAGAGCCACTTTGTCTCTGTTCCTACCGCTTGCAGTTTACGCATCCGGTCAGCGAGGAGGGCATGGACTTTTCCATCAGGCCGCGTGGCAAAGAGTTTGGTGACTTCTTTGCGGAATAAATGGAAATTCTTGCATAAAAAGGAAAGACTTGCTGCATACTGATCCTATGGAGCAGGATTATCATTTTATTAGAAATACAATCAAATTACTGGGAATCACCCTCTTGGTATATGCTTTTATGAAGTGGTTGCTGCCGATGGTGCTTCCCTTTTTTGTGGCGTTTTATCTGGCGAGCGTTTTCCAACGGTCGGCAGGCAGGGAAAAAGAGCATAAGGCACTTCTGGTCCTGCGTAATCTCTTGATCGTGGGCGGTGTCTGCTTGCTGCTCTGGTATCTGGTAAAAGAATTTATGGATCTGTGGGGGCGGCGGGAAGAACTCATGTATTGGGAGGGGGCAAAGGAATCCGGTCTTTTTGGGGAAGCCTACGAAAAACTCATGGCAAAATTTAACACAGAACAGATGCTAGATCGTTTTGTAGACAAGGTGGTATCGCCTTTTGGCGGCATGCAGGCTACCTTAGGTGGTATGGTGGCTCTGGCGGTGACCCTGGTGGCAACCATTCTCATGACAAAGGAGTATGCCCTTTTGCAGGAACAGATCAAAAAGAATACCTTTGGGCAGGTGGTCGTGTCCCTGGCAAAAGATCTGTCTGTAGTAGGCGGCGATTATCTGCGCGCTCAGGGGATTATCATGCTGATCATCACGGCAATCTGTATTATTGCCTTGCTCTTGACGGGCAATTCCTACGCGATTTTGGTGGGCGTTCTTATCGGTTTTTGTGATGCCCTGCCTTTTATTGGAACATCATTGATTTTTTTGCCCTGGGCGGTCGTTATGTTCCTACAAAAGAAGATCGGGCTTGGTATCTACTATTTGCTTTTGGCAGGGGGGACCAGTCTGCTCCGTCAGTATCTGGAACCAAAACTCATTGGCAGGAGTGTAGGCGCCAATCCCCTCATTGTTTTGGCATGTATTTATCTGGGACTGGAGATCTATGGAATCTGGGGTGTGATCTTGGGACCGGCAAGTGCATTTTTGATCTGGGAGATCTACCGTTTTACCTAAACAATAAGGCAAAGTCCGCTGATACCAAGCCTTGACAAGACCTGTGGATTTTTTTAGAATAAATGGTATTGATGAAAGATGAAGGAGGCCATGATGGCAAAGGATAAAAAATTAGTAGAAGCCATTACATCTATGGATGTTGACTTCGCACAGTGGTATACGGATGTTGTAAAAAAAGCAGAATTGATGGGCTATTCCAGTGTCAAGGGATGTATGATTTTCAAACCTGCCGGTTATGCGATCTGGGAGAATATCCAACATGAGTTGGATCGCAGATTTAAGGAGACAGGTGTAGAGAATGTCTACATGCCAATGTTCATCCCGGAGAGTTTGTTGGAGAGAGAAAAGGATCATGTCGAGGGATTTGCACCGGAAGTTGCATGGGTTACCTATGGAGGGCTCAATCCTTTACAGGAAAGACTTTGCGTCAGACCGACCTCTGAGACTTTGTTCTGTGATTTCTATAAGGATGAGATCCAGTCATACAGAGATCTGCCAAAGGTATATAACCAGTGGTGTTCAGTTGTCCGCTGGGAAAAGGAGACCAGACCTTTCCTGCGTTCCAGAGAGTTCCTGTGGCAGGAAGGCCACACGGCACATGCGACAGCAGAGGAGGCTGAGGAGCGTACACAGCAGATGCTAAACCTCTATGCAGACTTCTGTGAAGAAGTTCTGGCTATGCCGGTCATTCGCGGACGTAAGACAGACAAGGAAAAGTTTGCAGGTGCAGAGGCTACTTACACAATTGAAGCGTTGATGCATGATGGTAAAGCTTTGCAGTCTGGTACCAGCCATAACTTTGGTGATGGTTTTGCCAAGGCATTTGAGATCCAATATACCGATAAGGACAACCAGTTAAAGTATGTCCATCAGACTTCCTGGGGTATGACGACCCGTCTGATCGGTGCCATCATCATGGTACATGGGGATGATTCCGGATTAGTACTTCCACCAAGAATTGCACCTACACAGGTAGATGTCATTCCGATCATGCAGAATAAAGAAGGCGTGCTGGATAAGGCACACGAAGTATTGGAGAACTTGTGTGCAGCAGGACTCCGCGCTAAGTTAGATGATACGGACAAGTCTCCAGGATGGAAGTTCTCTGAGCAGGAGATGCGTGGTATTCCGGTAAGAGTAGAGATGGGACCTCGTGATATCGAGGCAAATCAGGCGATCGTTGTTCGACGTGATACCAGAGAAAAGATCACGGTATCTCTGGATACATTGGCAGAAAAGATCACAGAGATCTTGGATACCATGCAAAAAGAGATGTTAGAGCGTGCAAGAGCACACAGAGATGCGCATACCTACGATGCACACAACTACGAGGAGTTCAAGGACATCGTAGCAAATAAGCCGGGATTTATCCGCGGAATGTGGTGTGGTGAGCAGGCTTGTGAAGACAAGATCAAAGAAGAGACAACAGCGACTAGCAGATGTATGCCATTTACACAGGAAAAGATTTCAGATGTCTGTGTTTGTTGTGGGAAACCGGCTAAGAAGTTAGTTTATTGGGGCAAGGCATATTAATGAAGATCGTATTACCACAGGACGTAATCACAATTATAGATCGTTTGGAAAGTTGCGGACACGAAGCCTATGCAGTAGGCGGCTGTGTCCGCGACAGTATTTTAGGTAAAGAACCGGCGGATTGGGATATCACGACTTCAGCATCCCCGCAGGAAGTCAAGGACTTGTTTTCCCATACCATCGATACCGGTATTGCCCACGGGACAGTGACGATCATGTGTGGAAAGACCGGCTATGAGGTGACGACCTATCGCATTGACGGCGAATACAAGGACGGCAGACACCCGGAGAGTGTCGCCTATACAAAACTCTTATCTGAAGATCTTAAGCGGCGCGATTTTACCATCAATGCTATGGCTTACAATGACAGTCGGGGCTTGGTCGACCTTTTTGACGGCGTGGGCGATCTGAAACGTGGTCTTATACGCTGTGTGGGATGTGCGAGTGAACGATTTTCTGAGGATGCCCTTCGGATGCTCCGTGCCGTGCGCTTTGCGGCACAGTTGGGATTTACGATTGAGCGGAAGACCTACGAAGCGATCTGCGCTCTGGCACCAACGATAGCCAAGGTCAGTACAGAGCGCATTATGGTTGAACTGGTCAAACTATTGACATCAGACCACCCGGAAGAGATGCGGGCTGTCTATGAGAGTGGACTTAGCCGCGTATTTTTGCCGGAGTTTGATGCAATGATGCAGACACCCCAGCATACCATCCACCATCAGTATTCGGTGGGAGAACATACCATACATGCCATCATGGGGGTTCCTGCAGACCGTATCTTACGGCTGACCATGCTCTTTCATGATATCGGAAAGCCCCAGTGCCGTACGACCGATGCAGATGGTGTCGATCATTTTCACGGACACCCGGAAGTGGGGGCGGAGATGACCGGTCAGATTTTACACCGCCTCAAGTTTGACAATGATACGATCCGCGCCGTCAAGCGTCTGGTTCGTTATCATGATCTGCGTCCGGCGCTGACCAAAAAGAGCATCCGGCGCAGTATGGTAAAGATGGGTCTGGATTGTTTTCCACAGATCTTTGCAGTTAAGCGTGCAGACGCTCTGGCACAGAGTACTTATATGCGGGCAGAGAAACTAGAGGCGATCGACCGTTTTGAAGAACTCTACGAGGAGATCTTAGCAGAACATGCCTGCATACAGAAAAAAGATCTCGCTATCAACGGCAAGGATCTTTTGGCATTGGGTCTGCCACAGGGAAAACAGATCGGTCAGGTTCTGGATAAACTCTTTGCCAAGGTGGTCGAAGACCCGGCATGTAATACAAAGGAGATCCTGCTTGCAGAGGCTGAGAAAGAGTTGGGACACCAGGGATAGATAGGTATAATCTGAAGGATTCCTTCATAAGATGAACAGATATCGGAGCATCATGTTCGTCTTATGGAGGATTTTTTATGTGTGAAAATATAGAGAAAACACAGGTTGTTATTCCGCGTCTGGGACAGGGAGAAAATTTGCTGGGAGCCTATGCTCTGGAAGTTACGGGCGTGACAAAAGGAAGGGGGAGTCTTTTTATACATACGGCAGGGGCGGTTCATATGTTAAAGCCTTTTACCGGATCCATGGAAAAAGCACAAGGGCTGGCGCAGGTGCTGGCAGAACTAAAGATCTGGGATCCTGCGGTGGAGCAGATTTTACCGACGCAGGAGGGGACATATGCGGTCCGGGAAGAAGGAGGACCGACCTATGTCTTAAAGTCTTATCAGCCCGGGCGGGAGTGTGATGTCAAAAATGCCTTTGAGGTCTTGGAGGGGGCGAGAAAACTGGCAGACCTGCACTTGCAGTTGGAAACGATAGAGACGGACAAAAAGGAGGTCTTTTTTGCGCCGCAGCATCTGCTGGCGGAGGAAGTCAGACGGCATAACCGGGAACTTAAGAACCTGCGGATTTATATCCGCAAGAAGAAAAAGAAGACGGAATTTGAAGACTTGTACGAGCAGGCATATGGGACTTTTTATGGGCAGGGAGGGCAAGTGGAAGAACAGATATTTTTCCTGGAAGAAGAATTACAATTATGCCATGGCGATTATCATCATCATAACGTCTTGGATTGCAGCGGGACTTCGCACATACAGCATTTTGAGAGCATGCGCATGGACAGTGCTATGAGTGATCTGGCGAAGTACATGAGGAAAACCCTTGAAAAGAACCGTTGGAATGCGGAATTGGGCAGACAGATGCTCATGACATACCAGAGGGTCCGTCCTTTCCGTACCGGGGAGTTGCAGCAACTCTATCTGCGCCTCTTGTATCCGGAAAAATTCTGGAAGATCGCCAACCATTACAATAACAATAAAAAGACCTGGTCGTCCAAGCGTGATGGTGACAAATTGCGGCAGATCCTGGCGCAGGAGAAGGCACGTCAGGAATTTCTGGTCTTATTGTATAATCTGGTGGAATAGTTTATAATCGACCTATGAAAAACATAAGAAAAACAAGTGGTATTCTGCTGTGTCTGCTTGCTTGTCTTTGCGCTCTGAGCGCCTGTGGAAAAGAGGAATCAAACGAACCTTTTACCTATCGTGCGCCTGCCGCAAAGCAGGAGGAGAAAAAGGCAGATACGGAAGAAAAAACGCAGGATTTTGTCATTGAACAAATAGATATGGTGGGGGAGACGATGACCCTGTATTCGCCGGAGTCCGACCGTCAGGTGCGTTATACCTACACGCTGGGGACGCGCTTTATGGATAAGTATGGGGATTCCTATAGTTCGATCCATTTTACACCGGGTCAGGTCGTACAACTGGGTGACATTACCGCGGCATCTGCCCTGAGCAGCGTGCAGATGTCCGATCAGGTCTGGAATCAGACGGATGTCACCAATTACAAGATCGACACGGAAAAGGGTATCTTTACGATCGGGCAGACCCAGTATCGGATCACTTCCAATACCATGGCTTTTTCCCAGGATGCAGGCGTTGGTTTGGATACGATCGGGACGGATGATACCTTACAGGTCATCGGCAAGGACAAAGAGGTCTGGTCTGTTATTGTGACGACCGGGCATGGGTATATCCAGTTGCAGAATTCTTCCACTTTTGTGGATAGCATGATCTGCATCGGTAATCGGATCTTTACTAAGATCACTGGGGATATGCTTCTGGAGGTGCCGGAAGGAACCTATGCCATCACGGTTGCCAACAAGGGCTATGGCGGCACCGGGACTTATACCGTGGCGCGCGGAGAGACAACGACGGTCGATCTTGATCAGTTAAAGGGCAGTGGACCAAAAACATGTCAGTTGACCGTTACATCCGATGTGGCAGGTGCGTCTGTCTACATTGATGGACAGCAGATCACGGTAGGACAGGCAGTGCCGGTCACTTATGGATCCCATACTCTAAAGGTCGTGGCAGAGGGCTATGACGACTGGCAAAAGACCTTGATCGTCAATTCCGAAAGCGCGACGATCTCATTGGATCTGGAAGAAAGCGAGAGCACGACAGGGGATACGCAGAGTGAAGAAGATACGTCGACAGATACATCGACATCTTCCGATAGTGGCAAGAGCACCATTTCGTCAGGCAGCAGTAGCAATAGCAGCAAGTCTAGCGGATCGACCAGCAAGAGTTCATCGAGTAAGAGCAGTTCGTCCAAGACTTCGGACAGCAGTTCTTCTTCCAGCCTTACGGATACGGACTACCTGACGACCATTTCAAAGATGTTGTCTACATTGCTTGACGAAAATTAGTCTGGCAATTATCATAAAAACAGAACACATATAAGGAGGATACTATGGGTTACAAAGAGCAGTATATGCAGTGGCTGGAAAGCGACTACATGGATGAGGCTACAAAGGAAGAACTGCGTCAGATCGCAGGAGATGAAAAGGAGATCGAGGAGAGATTCTATACGGAATTGGAATTTGGTACCGCAGGACTCCGTGGTATTATCGGTGCTGGCTGTAATCGTATGAATGAATATACCGTGCGCAAGGCAACGCAGGGACTTGCCAATTATATCTTAAAGGTCGGCGGGCAGGATCGTGGGGTGGCGATCGCATATGATTCCAGACATATGTCACCGGAGTTTGCAGATGTAGCAGCACTTTGTCTGGCTGCCAATGGGATCAAGGCATATGTGTTTGAATCCCTTCGCCCGACACCGGAACTGTCCTATGCTGTGCGCAAATTGCATACCATTGCCGGTATCAATATCACAGCCAGCCACAATCCACCGGAATATAATGGCTACAAGGTATATTGGGAGGATGGTGCGCAGATCACACCGCCACATGACAGCGGTATCATGAACGAGGTCAAGGCGATCTCAGACTACGCTGTATGTAAGAAGATGGACAAGGATGCAGCCATTGCAGCAGGTCTGTATCAGACGATAGGCGCGGATATCGATGATCCTTATATTGAAGAGTTGAAGAGATTGGTTGTACATCAGGATGCTATTGATGCAGTGGGAGCCCAGATCAAGGTCGTTTATACACCACTGCATGGTACCGGAAATATCCCGGTTCGACGTGTCTTGAAAGAACTCGGCTTTACCAATGTTTATGTAGTGCCGGAACAGGAATTGCCGGATGGAGATTTTCCTACCGTTTCTTACCCGAACCCAGAGGCAAAGGAGGCCTTTACTTTGGGACTGGCATTGGCAAAGAAAGTGGATGCTGATCTTGTTCTTGCCACAGATCCGGATGCAGACCGTCTTGGTGTCTATGTCAAGGATGCCAAGACCGGCGAGTATCATCCTTTGACCGGTAATATGTCAGGCTGTCTGATCGGCGATTATCTGATTGGACAAAAGAAAGAATTACAGGGATTGCCGGAAGATGGTGTCTTTGTGCGTTCGATCGTTTCTACCAATATGGCAGATGCGATTGCAGACTACTACGGCATCGAATTGGTTGAAGTTTTGACCGGCTTTAAGTTTATTGGCCAGAAGATCTTAGAGATGGAAAAGACAGGCAAGGGAACTTATCTCTTTGGCATGGAAGAAAGTTACGGCTGCCTGACAGGCACATATGCAAGAGATAAGGATGCGGTTGTGGCTTCTATGGCTCTTTGCGAGGCTGCCGCTTATTACAAGACCAAGAACATGACCCTCTGGGATGCTATGATCGCTATGTATGAGCGTTATGGTTATTATCAGGATGGTATTACAGCCATTACTTTAAAGGGTATTGAGGGATTGGAAAAGATCGGACAGATCATGAATACCCTGCGTGCAGAGGCTCCAAAGGAGATCGGCGCTTATCAGGTGACAGCTGTCCGCGATTACAAGAATGACACGATCACCGATACGGCTACCGGTGCTGTACGTCCAACCGGACTTCCGAGTTCCAATGTGCTTTATTATGAACTGACGGATGATGCATGGGTATGTGTCAGACCTTCCGGTACAGAGCCAAAGGTTAAATTCTATTTTGGCATCAAGGGAAGTTCTTTGGCGGACGCAGATGCTAAGGCAGAGGCTATGAAAGTGGCTGTCAATGCTTTGGTAGAAAAGATGTTGTAGTATTCTTACACAAAGATTATCTATTATTTTGTATAATATGGCAAAACGTCGGGAAACCTTGAAAATATAAGGGCTTTACCTTGACAAAAATAGGTAAAACCATTATAAATATTTTTGTAGTTATTTTGGAGGCAGACCTCTGACATAATATTTTATTTTATATTCCATAGGAGGAAGTTAATATGAACAAAACAGAATTAGTTGCAGCTATGGCTAGCAAGGCAGATCTTTCAAAGAAGGATGCAGAAGCAGCATTAAAGGCATTTACAGATGTTGTAGCAGAAGAACTCAAGAAGGGCGAGAAGATCCAGTTAGTTGGATTCGGTACTTTTGAAGTATCTGAGAGAGCTGCTAGAACAGGAAGAAATCCTCAGACTGGCGCTGAGATGAAGATCCCGGCTTCTAAGGCTCCTAAGTTCAAGGCTGGTAAGGCTTTAAAGGATATGATGAACTAATTCATATTGTTTTATGAACATCTGGCTCAAAACTTCGGTTTTGAGCCTTTTTTGTATAAGTAGGAAGGAAAGTAAGGACAATGCGCTTAGATAAATTTTTGAAGGTATCCCGTCTGATCAAACGCCGCACTGTGGCAAACGAGGCGTGTGATGCAGGGCGTGTCATGGTCAATGGCAAAGAGGCAAAGGCTTCGGTCAAGGTCAAGGTAGGAGATATCATTGAGATAGCCTTTGGCAACAAGCCGGTCAAGGTTGAGGTTCTGGCACTCTTAGATACGACCAAAAAGGAAGAGGCAAAGGACATGTTCCGTTACCTATAGTAATTGCTGTCATAAAGTTGGATTTTTGACATAGGATAGAGATATGAGAATGTATCAGGAGGAGATCCTATGGAAGAAAAACAGGTCATGACCAACCACAAATTATTGATGACGAACCGGAAAGGGATCAGTCTTACCGGGATTTTAGATGTGATCTCCTTTGATTTGCGGGAGATCTTACTGGAGACCTCAGAGGGGATGCTTACCATCAAGGGCAATGATCTCCATATCAACCGCCTATCCGTGGAAAAGGGCGATCTGGAAGTGGAAGGCAGGGTAGATGCCTTGCTCTATTCCGAAGTCGTCTCTGCCAAAGCGATGGGAGAGAGTTTTTTGGGACGGATGTTTAAATGATGCATTTGTACTCTTTTGTGACAGAACAGGGACATATCCTCTGGGTCATGTTTCTTTTGGGCATAGGTTTGGGATTGGGATATGATCTGATCCGCACCTTGCGGCGCATCAGCAAAATTACCAAAGAGTGGGAGGCTCTGGGCGATTTTTTCTATTGGATCGTGGCTGCTTTTGTCATTTGGCAGGTACAAAATGCGGAAACTGAGGGGA
Source organism: uncultured Lachnospiraceae bacterium (assembly GCA_934899185.1). Classification (GTDB taxonomy): domain Bacteria; phylum Bacillota; class Clostridia; order Lachnospirales; family Lachnospiraceae; genus Pararoseburia. The sequence continues at coordinate 521,654 of CAKXYI010000001.1, read as the reverse complement.
TTTTACGTTTTTGTCAATTTTTTATAGGTGCAGCCGGGATGATTTTGTATTATGCTATAGGTAGTAAGTTGGTAAGAAGGATATTGTATATCCCGCTTGCTGTCATCTGTAAATTTTTTTCAACCCTTTATCACTATATGGGTAAGGGATGTGATCGTCTGTTTGCCTTTCTGGCAAAATGGACAGAACAAAAAGAAAAAAGGGACGATATATGAGTAGAAGACCAAAAAGGAAAAAGAAAAACAAAAATAGCGCGGGAAGGATCTCCTTTCTTTGCATTGGCATATTCTTAGTGCTGGTGCTCTCTGTGCAGATGGTGCGTCTATATCAGAAGAATGAGGCATTGGTGCAGACGGAGCAGACCCGAGAGAACGAACTGAGTGAGCAAGAGGACAAGCAAAAGGAACTGGAGGAGCAGGAACAGTATATCCAGTCGGAAGAATACAAAGAGAAAGTTGCCAAGGACAAATTGGGCTTGGTTTATGATAATGAGACGATTTTTCGCGAAAAATAGAACATAAAGATGATAGAAAAAAGATAAGCAGGACTTCCTTTGACAAATAATGCAGGGAAGTCCTTTTATAATAGCCTCTGCAAGTGAAACAGGAGGCGCATTATGAGAGATAAGATTGCAAGAACTTTGATTTATCTGCTCCTTGGGGTACTAGCCTGCCACATTAAGATGCTGGGATGCTATCCTCTGGTGGCGGTCGTATTTGGGGCGTGTTATCTGAATGAGGAGAACCGGCGCATATGTGTGCCTTTTTCTTATCTGTGGATGGTACTTTTTTTGCCGATCGCAGCCCTCTTCCGCTACGGTGTGACGTTTTTGGTCTGGATGGTGGTACTTGCGATCTTCTGGCATATGCATATATTGGTGCGGCGTCTGGGGCAGACAAGCCTTTTGGGTATGATTCTGGTGGCGATTACCTATGGCGGGCGCGTGATGACGGCGACACAGACCATGACCATTCCCTATGGGATTCTGCCGGTGCTGGAAGGGCTTTTGGTGGCTGGTGGAGCCTATTTTACCTGTCGGGGGATGGATTTTTTGGAGGAGGTCTGGCACGGTTTGCGAAAAAAGACCGGTACCCGTGTCCTTCCCATTCAGGCGAGAGAATACTCCAGAGCCATGAGCGGGTTGGCACAAAGCATGGAGGCGTTGGTAAGACCGAGAGAAGGTGAGGCAACCATGGGACTTGCCGCCATGCAGCAGGAGTTGCAGGGGCGGATCTGCGGGGACTGCGGACGCTATGAGACATGTCTGGCACAGGGGAGTGTCATGTCGCTTGTTATGGAACAGTTGTTTACCCAGGCAGAAAAGGGACAAAAGATCGATTCGACCTTACAGGAGAAGATCGGGCAGCAGTGCGAGCGGGCGGAACTTTTGATCCGGGAAGCACTGGGGATCTTTGAACGCACCGAGTTAAATCTGGCATGGTATCGCCGCCTGTGCGAGCATAGGGAGATGATCGCCGGGCAGATTGATGCCATGGCGTATGTGATGGAAGACTGTATGGAGGAGGACAGGCTGTGCGATGACAAAGAACGCTGGCTTTTGGCACGGATCCGTTTCCATCTGCGTGAGGTCGGGCTTCGGGTATGGAATCTGCATTTTTATCGACGGAAAAACGGAACCTGCCGGATCTTTATGGAACTGGCGGCGCGCGCCGGTGTCTGTATGACCAGCAAAGAAGTGTTGGCGATACTGGAAAATTGCAGTGGCCAGCCCTTGATGATGGTGGAGCAGAACCGCAGTATTGTTGGGCGCGACCGGGCAGACTATGTCTTTGTGACAAGACCCAAACTGGAGTGTTCTTACGGCGTTGCCAAGATGCTGCAGTGGGGGCAGACGATTTCCGGGGACAGTTTTGGAACCAGACGTCTGGAGCGAGGATCCTTTGTCATGGCGCTATCCGATGGGATGGGCAGCGGAAGACAGGCACATGAGGAAAGTGATACAGTCGTCAGTCTTTTTTTACAGTTTGCAGAGGCTGGTTTTACCATAGATATGGCACTGCGCCTGATGAATGCGGCAATGATCTTTGGCGCGGAGGCAGAACGTTTCTCAACGCTGGATGCCTGTCTGGTGGATGAATACACGGGGATCGTGGATTTTTATAAGGTGGGGGCGCATGTCTCCTTTGTGCGCCATAAAAAGAGAACCGAGGTGATCGAGGCGGACAGCCTGCCCATGGGAGCCAGTGCATCCCTGGAGGCGCTGCCCTCCAGGTCGTATCTGGAAGCAGGGGACTATCTTGTACTCGTTACGGATGGTGTGTTAGAATATTTGCAGGTTGAGGACGCGGTAGAGATGCTGCGTCAGTTGATCGAAGAACTGGCAGATACAGATGCCGTGACATTTGCACGAAAGATCATAGAGCGTGTCCAGCTTTTTACCGGAGGGACAGCGGCGGATGATATGACCGTGCTAGTCTTGAAGGCGTTGGAAAGGTAAGAAATGCAGCAGACAAAATGGGAAGAAAGCGTTTGCAGATTCATAGAGCAGGAAGATCTTATACATCCGGGTGACGGTGTTTTGGTCGGCGTGTCGGGTGGGGCAGATTCGGTGGCACTCTTGCGCTTTTTGTGGCAGATGCGTGATCGCCTGGGAATCTGTCTGCGCTGTATTCATGTAGAACATGGCATCCGGGGACAGGAGAGTCTGCGGGATCAATATTTCGTGGAAGAACTGTGCCGGAATCTTGGGATAGAGGAGCGGACCATATCGGTCAAAGACCGCTTACAGGATGCTGTTTTAGCGCAGACGGCTGTGGAGGAAGCAGCGCGGGAGGCGCGCTATGCGGTTCTTACAAAGGAAGCAGAGGACTGGGAAAAAGAATTGGGACACCCGGTGCGCATTGCCTTAGCCCATCATGCCGGAGACAACGGAGAGACTATGCTCTTTCATCTAGTGCGGGGCACGGGGCTGGAGGGTATGCGGGGTATGCCGATCAAAAGAGGGCGCATTATCCGTCCTTTCCTATCCTCGAGTCGGGCACAAGTGGAAGATTATCTGGAGAATCTGGGGCAGACTTACTGCCAGGACAGCACGAATACCGATATCCATTATGTCAGGAACCGCCTGCGTCATCAGGTCGTGCCGGAACTGCAAAAGATCAATGCTCAGGCGGGTGATCATCTGGGCAGGGAAGCCTTATATCTGGGGCAGGTGGCAGATTATATCCGACAGGTGGCAAAAGACCTGCTTGCCGGGGCGAGGCAGGGAGATCTGCTCTTGGCAGAAGCTTTGAAGAACCAGCCTTCCTTTTTGCGATGTCAGGTTCTATACCTGTGGCTGGCGGCTTATGTACCTGGCTTGCGGGACATCAGCACGACGCATTTGGAAGCCTTGGATCAACTTTTCGCGGCACAGACGGGGCACAGAGTGGAACTGCCTTATGGCATGAGTGTTGCCCGCACATATGAAGGCTTGGAAATGCGATGTAGGGACAGTGATCTTGAAAAGGAGAATCTTTGCCATACTTTTTCGGCGGAGGAAATTCAGGAAGGGATCCGTATCCCTTTGCCGGAGGCAGGAAAATATATAGAGGTATCGAGTTTTCCTTATGATCCTAAGATGGAAATTCCCAGAAAATTCTATACGAAATGGTTCGATTATGATAAGATAAAGGATGCTATTCAATTACGCTATAGGCGTAAGGGAGACTATCTGACCGTGACGGCGTCTGGTGGTCGCAAGTCCTTGCAGGATTATTTTGTCAATGAAAAGGTATCCAGGTGGGAACGCGATCGGATTCCGCTTTTATGCGATGGCGATCATGTGATCTGGGCGATCGGTTATCGGATCAGTACGTATCATAAAGTAGACGATCATACGAAAAGAATATTAAAAGTACAGATTTTGGAGGAAAATGAAAATGAGTGAGACAATCAGAGAGATGATCCCTGAGGCGGACCTGGCAGCAAGAATTGCAGAGTTAGGAGCACAGATCAGCAAAGACTATGAAGGAGAGAGCGTATATGTGATTTGTATTCTGCGAGGCGCATCTTTCTTTGCCTGCGAACTGGCAAAAAGGATCACCGTTCCGGTAACAATCGATTTTATGACAACTTCCAGTTATGGTTCCGGTACCGTATCTACCGGTGAAGTCAAGATCAAGAGCGATGTTGAGATCCCGGTGGACGGACGCAATGTTCTGATCGTGGAGGATATCATCGACAGCGGCAACACCCTGCACTTTTTACAGGATGTATTTAAGGAGCGCAATGCCAAGAGCGTTCGTCTGTGCACTATGTTGGATAAGCCGGATCGCCGTGAGGTAGATGTGGATGTTGATTATGTCGGATTTACGATCCCGGATGAGTTTGTTGTAGGATATGGTCTGGATTATGACCAGAAGTATCGTAATCTGCCATACATTGGGGTTGTAGAGTTATAAAGGAGGCAATCATTGAAAAAGAATAGAGTGGGTCTGGGCTTATATGTTGTGCTGATCCTGATCGTGGTATTTATCTGGTATTCCATTTCCAATCCACAGACGGCAACTTATACTTCTAGCCAGTTTGACAAGGCATTGGCAAAGGGCGAAGTGGCATCCGCAGTCATTCACCAGAATGAACAGGTGCCGACCGGATCAGTGACAATTACGACGACCGCCGGTGGAAAATTTACCGTCTATGTGTCTGATGTAGGAGAGGTGCAGGATACTCTGGATGAGGCGGGCGTTGACTACAGTTTAAATGATGTTCCCAAAAGTGGCTTCATGGAGAGCCTGCTCCCAATGCTGATTGTTGTCGCAGTCGTATTTATCCTCTTTATGATGATGATGAATGCACAGGCACAGGCGGGCGGTGGAGCCAATACCAAGATGATGAACTTTGGCAAGAGCCGTGCTACGATGACAACGCAGGACAAGATGCCGGTGCGTTTTGCACAGGTAGCAGGCCTGAGAGAAGAAAAAGAAGAATTAGAAGAGATCGTGGATTTTCTGAAAGATCCGGCAAAATACACCAAGGTTGGTGCCCGTATTCCTAAGGGACTGATCTTAGTTGGACCTCCGGGAACCGGTAAGACCTTGCTTGCCAAGGCAGTGGCCGGAGAGGCAGGCGTGCCTTTTTTCAGTATTTCGGGATCTGATTTTGTTGAAATGTTTGTAGGTGTCGGTGCTTCCCGTGTGCGTGACCTTTTTGCAGAAGCAAAAAAGAATGCACCTTGTATCGTATTTATCGATGAGATTGATGCCGTGGCAAGACGACGCGGAACCGGTATGGGCGGCGGACATGACGAGCGCGAGCAGACCTTGAACCAGATGCTGGTCGAGATGGATGGTTTTGGCGTCAATGAGGGTATTATCGTGATGGCGGCGACCAACCGCGTTGATATTCTGGATCCGGCGATCATGCGTCCGGGACGATTTGACCGTAAGGTTTTTGTCGGACGACCGGATGTAGGTGGGCGCGAGGAGATCTTGCGCGTGCATGCCAAGAATAAGCCTTTGGGGGATGATGTGGATCTTAAGCAGATTGCGCAGACGACCGCAGGCTTTACCGGAGCAGACCTGGAAAACCTTTTAAATGAAGCGGCAATTTTAGCAGCAAAAGAGGGCAGAGTCTATATCTGCCAGAATGATATCAAGAGATCTTTTGTCAAAGTAGGGCTGGGTACGGAGAAAAAGAGCCGTATCATTTCCGAAAAAGAAAAGAAGATCACGGCATATCATGAGGCAGGGCATGCCATTCTTTTCCATGTCCTTCCGGATGTCGGACCGGTCTATTCGGTATCTATCATTCCAACCGGACAGGGAGCAGCGGGTTATACCATGCCACTGCCGGAAAAGGATGAAATGTTCAACACCAAGGGTAAGATGTTGCAGGATATCATCGTTTCGCTGGGCGGTCGTGTGGCAGAGGAGATCATCTTCGATGACATCACAACGGGGGCATCTTCTGATATCAAGAAGGCGACCCAGACAGCCAAGGACATGGTCACCAAGTATGGTTTCTCGGCAGAAGTCGGACCGATTAACTATGATAATGACGAAGATGAAGTTTTTATTGGTAGAGATTTGGCACATACCAGAGGCTATGGTGAGCAGGTGGCATCGACCATTGACGGCGAAGTCAAGCGCATCATTCAGGAATGTTATGCCAAGGCAGCTGAACTGATCAAAGAGCATGAGGATGTTTTACACAAGTGTGCAGAACTCCTTCTGGAAAAAGAAAAGATCGGACGTGCAGAGTTTGAGGCTCTCTTTGGCGGTGATCCGATCCCACAGCCGGAAGAAGAAGGCGTGGTTGTGGAAGGAATTTAAGTTGGGAAAAGGGCTTGCCGTTGTTATTTGAAACATATTTTTTGTGCATGTTTCACAAAAATATCAATACAAAATTGGTAACTTTGTGAACACTTATGGGTGGACGCATTATATAATAACAATCGTAAAAACCCCCCAATACATTATATAAATATTTTTGCTAACCCCATAGTAAAAATACCTTCTCCTAAAAAGACAGCGTTCGACAGCTGTCTTTTTTACTTTCTATTTTTATTTTTTCTGTATTTGAGAAAAATCTACAAAAATCCCTAGAAAAGACAAGCTAAACTGAGTATGATAAAAGAAAATGACATGTGAGATAAGAGGATGAGAGCATGAATACAGAAGCAATCTACAGTGATGAGACAGGACAGTATGTGATTCCTATGGAGGCAAAGCCGGGCGACCGGGTCACCATTCGTCTGCGTGTTGCACATGGGCATGCGATGGAGATCTATCTGCTGGCGCAGGATGCACATTATCGGATGCGTCCGGCACAGACAGGCGACCGATTTGACTACTATGAGACACAGGTGCAGTTGGGAGAACTGGCATTTTCCTATTGTTTTTCGATCCGGGAGAATGAGCAGGAGCAATGCTATTTTGATAAATACGGTGTGAGCCAGGAGATCCGACCGGAATATGCCTTTCGTATCCTGCCGGGGTTTGAGACACCGGATTGGGCAAAAGGTGCTATCATGTATCAGATCCTGGTCGATCGTTTTGCTAACGGAGATCCGGCAAATGATGTGCTGGACAATGAGTATCATTATATTAAGACTATGAGCCGGCAGATCAAGGATTGGAATCAGTTGCCAAATGCTGATTTTGGTGTGGCTGAGTTCTATGGCGGAGATCTGGAAGGGGTGCGGCAGAAATTATACTATCTGAAAAGTCTGGGTGTAGAGGTTATTTACTTCAACCCTTTGTTTGTCTCTCCTTCTAACCACAAATACGATATTGCAGATTATGACCATATTGATCCCCATTATGGCAAGATTGTCTTAGACCAAGGGCAGATCCTGCCGGATGGTGCAAGAGACAATGCCGGGGCAAGCCGTTTTATCAATCGTGTGACGGCAAAGGAAAATCTGGAGGCATCCAATCAGTTCTTTGCCGACTTTATCGCAGAGGCTCATGCCAGAGGCATCCGTGTGATCCTGGATGGAGTCTTTAATCACTGTGGATCCTTTAACAAATGGCTCAACCGGGAAAAGATCTATCGTGCTGACAAAGGCTATGCGCCGGGAGCCTATGAAGCAGCGGATAGCCCATACCGTGACTATTTTCATTTTTATGATGAAAACCAGTGGCCTGACAATGGCACATATGAGGGCTGGTGGGGGCATGATACTCTGCCAAAACTTAATTACGAGGGTTCGGAGGACCTCTACCGCTATATCTTGGAAATCGGGAAAAAATGGGTTTCTCCGCCTTATAATGCGGATGGCTGGCGTCTGGATGTGGCGGCAGATCTGGGGCATAGCCCGGAATTTAACCACCGGTTCTGGCGGGATTTTCGCAAGGCAGTTAAGGATGCCAACCCGGATGCGATTATTTTGGCAGAGCATTATGGGGATGCGTCTTCCTGGTTACAGGGCGATGCCTGGGATACGGTCATGAATTATGATGCTTTTATGGAGCCGATCTCTTATTTTGTGACCGGAATGGAGAAACACAGTGATGCCTATGAGCCGGGAGCGCAAGGCGACAGTGAGCGGTTTGAAAATGCTATGCGTTATTACATGACAAAATTTACCGGACCGTCCCTTTATACAGCCATGAACCAGTTGTCAAATCACGACCATTCCCGCTTTTTGACCAGAACCAACCATAAGGTGGGCAGAGCATCTGAACTGGGCGTAGCGGCAGCATCGGAGGATATCAATATACCGCTTTATAAGGTGGCGGTCCTGATGCAGATGACCTGGCCGGGAGCACCGACGCTTTACTATGGGGACGAGGCGGGCGTGTGTGGCTTTACGGACCCGGATAACCGCCGTACCTATCCGTGGCGAAATGCGGATTATCCTCTGATTGATTACCATCGGGATATGATCATGGTGCATAAGTGCAGCAGTGCCTTGCGGCGCGGCTCCTTTAAATTCCTAAAGCGGATGAAGAACTTTATCTCCTACGGGCGTTTTAACGAACAGGAGCGCTATGTGGTGGTTGCCAATGTAGGCATGGAGACCATAGAAACAGATGTGCCGGTCTATCTGGCTGAGGTGGCAGATGGCTTTATGATGCAGGCGATGCTTACCAACGAAAAAGGATATTCGATCATGCCGACCAGGTATGCCATCAAGGACGGTATGCTGCATATAAGCCTTACGGCAAACAGTGGCATGGTCTTTAAGCAGGAAGTATAGAGAAGAAAGTACAGGTGACGAAGTGAGGACGAGAGAAGAAGCCTTAGCCTACGGACTGTCATTTCCGGGGACTTATCAGGAAGCCCCTTTTCATGATCCGAATTGGCAACTGGTGCGTGTGCAGGGCAGTAAAAAGGCGTTTCTATGGACTTATGAAATGGATGGCTGGATCCATTTGAATGTCAAGGTGGATCCACAGTGGCGGGATTTCTGGCGGGATGCTTACGAGGCTGTCCTGCCCGGCTATCATCAGAACAAGGAGCACTGGAATACCATACGGCTGGATGGAACCATCCCGGATGCTGATGTCAAGCGGATGATCGCGGAGAGTTATGATCTGGTGACGGACAGTCCGACCAAGCGTATTTATGAAGCCGTCAAGCGGATTCCTAAGGGACATGTGGCGACTTATGCACAGGTGGCAAAGATGGCTGGCAATGAGAAAATGTGCCGGGCAGTCGGAAATGCCCTGCACAAGAACCCGGATCCGGACCATATTCCCTGTTTTCGTGTTGTTAATGCCAAAGGACAACTCTCAGGTGCGTTTGCTTTTGATGGACCAGAGGAGCAGGCAAGGAGACTTCGGGCGGATGGTATTGCGGTAGAAAATGGTAGAGTCGATCTGGAAAAATATGGGATGAAAGACCCGCAAGACGAATGAAAAAGTTCTTGCGTGCGTAAAAAGGCTGTGCTATAATCTTATTTTGTCAGGACATGAATTTGTTTTGAAATGGGTGGTTTCCCGAGTGGCCAAAGGGGACAGACTGTAAATCTGCTGCATCTTGCTTCGGTGGTTCGAATCCACCACCACCCATTGCACTTGACTACAGATAGGTAGTAGGGTGCTCGTAACAGCACTTGACTACTAAGTTCGAATTTCACTGTCTTTCGTTCTCACTAAGGGTCAAGTATGCGTCGCACGTAAGATGCCAACGGCGTTTCACTTGTTGTCATCTAAGTGCTCTAACAGGCCGCAGTGGCGGAACTGGCAGACGCGCAGGACTTAAAATCCTGTGGTGGTGACATCGTACCGGTTCGATTCCGGTCTGCGGCAGTTTCTGTAAGGAGGACTTCTTTCTGAATAGAAAGAGGTCCTCTTTTGCATCATAGGGATTTATATCAAAGGGTGTAGATAGGATCATAGGAGGAATTACGCATGGCAGAAAGCGGCACAGGAAATCGGAGAGAAAAAACTTCCCATCGGATACGCTACGGAAGCCTTATCGTCATGCTGGCGGTACTGATCCTTGGCATAGTATATCTGCATGGAATGTTGCAAAGGCCGGAAGAAAAAGCGCCGGAAAGTCAGGATGAGACGACCGTATCGGAGAAGGAACCGGTTATTTTAGAGAACATAGAGGATCTGGAAGCCGGGCAGGTTCTAGATGCAGCAAGTCTTGATTTGCGGAATCCGGACAAATATTTTACGTCAAGTCAACTTACTGAGGTACAAAAAGAAGATATGAAGGGGAAATCTTATATAGATAATCCGGATATTTCTTACGGTGACCTGTCTTACCTCAAGGTCTTACATTATAATTATGAGCATGAGATTCAGGTGGGCGAGATCATTGTGAATACAAAGATCGCAGAGGACTGCCGGCAGATCTTTTTAGAACTTTTTCAGGAGGGATATGAGATCCACTCCATGTATCGGATCGATCGGTTTTATGGGGACGATACGATGCGTGATGCAGAGCAGGCAGATATCGACTCTATCAATCAGGATAATACCTCTGCCTTTCATTATCGAAAGATCGCAGGGACAAATGTCACATCTGAGCATGCATATGGCATGGCGATCGATATCAATCCTCTGGAAAATCCTTATGTGCCAGCAAATGATGTGACGGCGACGGGAGCCAGTCCTTACTTACAGTATGATCTTTATAAGGATCGGAGCAATCTGCAAGAACATATGATCTCGCGGGATGATGTCTGCTACCGTATTTTCACCCAGCATGGTTTTACCTGGGGCGGCGATTGGAATGGAACAAAAGATTATCAACATTTTGAAAAGGAAATGTAGAGAATGAAACGATTGACCATAGGCATTCTGGCACATGTGGATGCCGGAAAGACAACCTTATCAGAAGCCCTTTTGTATGAGACGGGAGCGATCCGCAGCATGGGACGGGTAGATCATGGGGATGCCCATTTGGATACTGATGACATGGAGAAAGCGCGCGGAATCACCATTTTTTCAAAAATGGCACGTTTTGTATACAGGGATGTGGAATACGTGCTTTTAGACACACCGGGACATGCGGATTTTACGGCAGAGATGGAGCGTACCTTGTCGGTGCTGGACTATGCCATTCTCGTGATCAGCGGGATTGACGGTGTGCAGGGACATACGCGTACCCTGTGGAAACTCTTGCAAAATTATAATGTTCCTTGCATTCTCTTTATCAATAAAATGGATGTCAGCTCCAGAAGCAGGAAAGAATTACTTTTGCATTTGCAGGAAAAATTGGCGGATGCCTGCATGGACTTTGGTGCTTTTTATGGGAATACACCTATGAGCGATCAGGACAAGGAGCATATCGCCTTGTGCAGTGAACCACTTCTGGATGTTTTTTTAAATACCGGTGACTTAGATCAGGAACTTCTGGTAGAGGCGGTCGCCCAAAGACAGATCTTTCCGGTTTTATTTGGGTCAGCCCTCAAAGTGCAGGGGGTAAAGGAACTTTTGCGACTCATGCAGGACGATATGCGTCAGCTGTCCTGGGGACAGGATTTTGCTGCCAGATGTTTTAAGATCGGACGGGACCAAAAGGGCAACCGTCTGACTTATCTCAAGATCCTGGGCGGGACAATGCATATCAAAGATAACCTGTCATATACCATTCCTTTTACTGGGACAGATAGTGATACCGAGGAGGAAGGAGCAGAGGAGACCTGTCTGGAAAAAGTAAACCAGATCCGCCTGTATTCCGGGGAACGCTACGAGTGTGTAGATCAGGTGGAGGCAGGCGAGGTCTGTGTTATTTTAGGTTTGAGCCGGTCTTATGCAGGAATGACACTGGGGAATTGCATGCGGGAAGAACATGCGATCATTGAACCGGTACTTTCCTATGAAGTTATTCCGCCGGAGGGTTGTGCGCCACATGTCTTGTTATCTTATATGCGGCAGTTGGAGGAAGAAGATCCGACACTTCGTGTGATCTGGCAGGAGAGGGCGAGACAGGTGCATGTGCATCTCATGGGACCTGTCCAGACGGAAGTCCTGCAGCAACAGTTGAAAAAGCGATACGGCATTCTGGTAACTTTTGGCGCAGGACAGGTGCGTTACAAGGAGACGATACGCGGTGCGGTAGAGGGTGTGGGGCATTTTGAACCCTTGCGTCATTATGCGGAGGCACATATCCTGATCGAGGAACTGCCTCAGGGAAGCGGCGTGGAATATGCTATGGACTGCCCGCAGGATATCTTAGATCTGAACTGGCAGAGATTGATCTATACACATCTTGCGGAACGGACGCACCGGGGTGTTTTGACCGGTTCTCCCCTTACGGATGTGCGACTGACTGTTGTGAGTGGCAAGGCGCACAAGAAGCACACGGAAGGCGGAGATTTCAGGCAGGCAACCTATCGGGCGGTCCGGCAGGGACTGCGCAAGGCGCAGAGCGTGCTCTTAGAGCCATATTACCGGGTGCGGATCGAGATGCCGCAGCAGGCTCTGGGACGTGTTATGACGGATATGAGCAGGATGTATGGCAAGTTTGATGCACCTATCTTAGAAAATGAGACAGCCATATTGCAGGGGATCGCGCCGGTAGCCCTCATGCGGGACTACGGTGCAACGCTGGCGCAGGCGACCGGAGGTTTGGGGCAGATGACACTTGCCCTAGAAGGCTATTTTCCATGCCACAATCAGGAGAAAGTGGTAGAGAAGATGGCTTATGACCCGGATAAGGATCTGCGCAATACCTGTGATTCGGTTTTCTGTGGTCACGGGGCGGGCTATCTGGTACCTTGGTACGAAGTTGAGGATAAGATGCATATGCCGATGGCATCCTATCTGTATGAAAAAAAGCAGGAAGAAAGCATGGACCAGGTCATTGTAGCAGCCAAGGCAAGAGCGGAAGCCATGCGACAGGGACAGCCCAAGGGTTATGACGGATACGGTGGACTGGAGTCGGATCTGGAAGAGATCTTTGTCCGTGAATTTGGGGAGATCAAGCGGCGATTGCCGGGCGCAGAAAAGCGTGTGATCAATGCAGATAAAAAAGACCGGATCCAGGAAGCACGCGAAGCCTATCAAAAGGTGCACGCCAGGGACAAGAAAGTAGCAATCAGAAAAAAATATCTTCTGGTTGATGGCTACAATGTCATTTTTGCATGGAAAGAGTTAGATGAGATCGCCAAGACCAGCATTGACGGAGCCAGAGGCAGACTGTTGGATATCATGTGTAATTATCAGGGGCATGTTGGGCAGGAAGTGATCGTTGTTTTCGATGCCTATCGGGTGCGCGGTCATGTGGAAGAAGTGGTGGATTATCATAATATCCATGTGGTTTACACTAAGGAAGCGGAGACGGCAGATGCCTATATTGAGCGTACGACACATGATATGGCGAATAAATACGAGGTGACGGTGGCAACGTCAGATCGCCGGGAGCAGATGATCGTCATTGGCGAAGGGGCAAGGCGATTTTCGGCAAGGGATCTGGAAAAGGAAGTGGAACGCGTCAATCGGGAGGCTATGGAAGCATTTAAACCGCTGGAATGAGACAATTTTTGACAGACAAGCTATAGGAGTATGTGGTATACTAGTCTACATGGTATGAGACGTTTATAAATGAGGTAGCAATATGAAAATAATTCATTGTGCAGATCTGCATCTGGATTCCAAGATGGAAAGCAATCTGGACCGGGAAGCAGCCGGCATGCGACGGGATGAATTGCTGGATACTTTTGAGCGTATGGTGGCGTATGCAGCAGAGCAGGACGTGCGTGTAATCCTGATCGCCGGAGATCTGTTTGACAAGCCCAATGTACGAAAGACGGCAAAGACCCGTGTGATCGAGCAGATCAAAGGACATCCGCAGATCGATTTTTGCTATATCAGAGGCAATCACGATCAGTTGGATTTTGTGGAAGACTTATCCGAACAGGAAGATATTACCAATTTAAAACTCTTTGGTACAGACGAATGGACATCCTATGACTATGGGGATGTGGTTATTACCGGCATGGAACTGGTCAAGGAAAACAGTCAGACCTTGGGCATGAATCTGGTGTTGGATCAGAACCGCGTCAATATTGTCGCTTTGCATGGGCAGGAATCGGACTATCAGGGCAATGACCGGACAGAGGTCGTAAACCTCTCTATGCTGCGGGGCAAGTATATCGATTATCTTGCTTTGGGACATATCCATTCCTACAAAAAGGAAAGGCTGGATGACCGCGGCGTTTATTGTTATAGCGGTTGTCTGGAAGGGCGCGGCTTTGATGAGTGCGGAGAGAAGGGCTTTGTTCTTTTGGATGTCACCGAGGGCAAGATCCATACGGAGTTTGTGCCGATCGCAAAAAGGATGTTGCATGAAGTCAAAGTCGAGGTTGATCCGGCGATGGATATGGCGGCGATCATCCGTGCTGCCAAGGAATGTGTAAAAGATATCTCATCGGAGGATCTGATCAAGGTCATCGTGACCGGTGAGACCAATATAGATACCGATATTGATTGCGAGCGCTTGCGCCGCAGTCTGGATCAGGACTTCTTTTTTATCAAGGTCTATGATCGAACATCGGTACAGATCGATTATGAGAGTTTCCGCAATGACAAGTCTCTCAAAGGAGAGTTTGTCCGTCTGATGGAAGGACAGCATATGTCGGAAGACGAGAGAGCAGCCATTATTGAGTTAGGTATGAAAGCAATTATGGGCGAGGACATAGAAGTATGAAGTTAATTTCCTGTTATATTACCGGATTTGGGACAATCAAAGAATGGTCTTACAATTTTTCTGATGGCATGAATGCCCTGTGTCAGGAAAATGGCTGGGGAAAGACGACCTTCAGTGTGTTTTTGAAAGCTATGTTCTACGGCATGGATTATTCGGCACGCACCAAGATGCTGACCGAGCGCAAGCATTATATGCCTTGGGATGGTAGTGTCTGTGGCGGTTATCTGATCTTTGAGGCAGAGGGCAAGCGCTACCGGGTCGAGCGTAGTTTTGGCAAGACGGATAAGGATGACACCTTTACTCTGATCGATACCAATACCGGGGCATCCTGTGACGATTTTTCACAGAATTTGGGTGAGGAGCTCTTTCAGGTAGACCGGGATTCTTTTGAAAAAAGTATCTTTATCCCGCAGGCATCGGTATCGACGGCGATGACGGACAGTCTGAATGCCAAGATGGGAAATCTGGCATCGGCAAAGGACGACATCAACAATTTTGATGAGGCTTTGAACCGTGTCAGCGAGGTGCGTAAAAATTATACCAGACGGAGCAAGGTCAACAACGGTAAGATCAATGTCATCAAGGAAGAGATCAGCAGATGCAGTGAAGTGATTGACAAGAAGGCAGCGATCTTAGATGGCTACCGCAAGCAGTTTGACAAGTTAGAGGAAAAGAAAAAGTCCTTAAACTGGATGGAGGCAGAAAAGAACCGTATCACGGATGCCATCCGTACGCAGAGCAAGCGCGAACAGGATATGGGAGCCTATCGCCAGCAAAAGGAATTTCTGGAAAAGCAGCAGGAAGAAATGAATGCTTTGGATGATTTCTTTGCCACAGGTCTGCCGACGGAGGAAGAACATGCAAAACTGGAGGATGTGGAGCGCCAGTATGACATGAGCCGGCGGACAGAAAAAGACTTAGCAATCAAATTGCCGCCAGACCAGCAGATCAAGAAGTGGGAAGATCTCTTTGAGGACCAAGTGCCGGATGATGAGGATCTTGCTAAGTGGAGGGATATGTCTGCCCGCGTGCAGGAATTGCGTATGCAGGGAGAACATTCCAAGTTGTCAGAGGAAGCGATGGCACAGTTAGACCAGTTAAAATATTTCTTTGCAAATAAGATTCCGACAGAAGAAGAATTATCACAGATAGAAAAGGACGTTGTGGAACTGTCGCGTCTGGATGGTCGTATCGTGGAGCAGGATGAGAATTATCGAAACATCAAGGCACGCGCAGATATGGCACAAAAGACCGGCAGGACGGCTGGAAAGACGGCTGGTGTCCTAGTACTTTTTATTTTGTTTGCAGCCCTGCTTTTGGGAGGATTTTCTTTCCGTGTCCTTGCACCGGAAGCGGAGGGCAGTACCATCTATCAGATTCTTTGCTTTGTTGGTGCAGCAGCGACAGGCGTAGCCGCTTTTATGCAGATCGGAAGAATACGATCACTACACCGCAATAAACAGGAAGATCTACAGGGACAACTTGCAGAGGCTGAGGAGGCGCTGGCACAGAGCAGGGAAGAACGGGAAACTCTGGCGATTCGCTGTAAAGCCTTTTTGGCAGATTTTAAACTGACACCGGCAGATAGTATGCAGCAGATGGTCTATGAGATACGTGTCAATCTGGATCATTATGTGCGCCTACGGGATGAGGAACAGCAGGCGACTGCGCAGACAACAGATGCCGTAGAGGAAATGGCTGATCTGCGCATGGAACTTTATACCATATTGGACCGTTATGCTCAGGTCTATCACATGGATCTTTACCATGAGGGCAATGAGGCAGATCTTTTAGATCAGTTGAAGAAGGATAAACATGCCTATGAGGAATACATCCACTGCCGTAAGCAGTTGGAATTGATCCGCCTGACCATGGAGGAACAGAAGCGGCTTTTGGCAAAATATCTGGGCAGATTTCCGCTGGAGGAAGGACCATCCATGCAGGAACAACTGCACCTGATCCGGAGCAAACGACAGCGATACGGTCAGTTGCAGGAAGAGATCGGTGGTTTGCAGGAAAAGATTCAGGCATTTGCTGAGGATAATCAGGTAGAGGAGATGGCGCTTTCCGTCGAGCAGTTACAGGAGAAGCAGGTACAGATCGACGAGGAGATCAAGGATATGCAAAAGGGCATCACCCAGGATCGGGAGTCACTGCATCAGTTGTCGGTCGAACTGGATGGCATTGAAGATGCGGAAAACCGTCGCGATGTACTTCTGGAAGAAAAGGCTGAGTGCGACCGCAAGGTAGACCTGCTTACCAAGACGGAAGAATTTCTAAAGATCGCCAAGGAGCAGTTCTTGTCTACTTATATGCGGCCTTTGCGTCAGGGCATGGAACACTATATGGCGATTTTAGATGATAAATATAAGGACTCCGTCAAGGACATGGATTTTGATATTACCATGGATCTGTCCGTACAGGTGCTGAGTCAGGGATCTACCCACTCCAGCGATTATCTGAGCCACGGTTATCAGGATCTGGTGGGACTGTGTGCCAGATTTGCCCTGGTGGATGTCTTGTATCATAAGGAACAGCCGGTCATCGTGCTGGATGATCCTTTTACCAATTTGGATGAGAATAAGATCGCGCATGCCTTAAAACTTCTTGCTGACATTGCAAAGGAGCGGCAGATCGTTTACTTTACCTGTCACGAAAGCCGTATGCCATCTTAGTCTGGGATGATGATTTTCCCGCCTGTCAGATACCGAAAAAGTTCTTGACAGGCAGGGGGATTTCCGATAAAATCATCTTGTTGTTGTGAAACGACGAGCCCAGTTAGCTCAGTTGGTAGAGCAGAGGACTGAAAATCCTCGTGTCTCTGGTTCGATTCCGGAACTGGGCATCTGCGGGTGTAGTTCAATGGTAGAACATCAGCCTTCCAAGCTGAATACGTGGGTTCGATTCCCATCACCCGCTCTTAAGAAAAGCCTTGATTCGATATGGATCAAGGCTTTCATTATAGATTTTTGTTGTAGTAGAACGTATAATATATATACAAATCTCATATTTGGCAGAGAAGCAATATCTACTCGATCAATGCATCAATTGGGGCAAGTTGTTTAACGTGACAACAGAGGACGCAGAGTATCGCGAACATTTGATGAAAGAATACAAAATTCAGTGATATATATAGGAAAAAGGGGCAGATAATGGATAAAAGAGAAGCACCGATCGCGGTGTTTGATTCAGGCATGGGTGGTGTCAGTGTTTTGCGTGAACTGATCAAAACGATGCCGGAAGAAGATTTTTATTATTTTGGTGACTCAAAGAACGCACCATATGGAACCAAGAGCACAGAAACAGTACGCGGACTCACCATTGCACATACAGAAGATTTTATGAAAATGGGAGCCAAGGGCGTTGTGATCGCCTGCAATACGGCTACCAGTGCGGCAGTGCGCGTCTTGCGCCAAATGTACCCGGAATTGCCGCTGGTAGGAATCGAGCCGGCGGTCAAGCCGGCAGCAGAAAAGTACCCGCAGGGCAATATCCTTGTGATGGCAACACCGATCACGATCCGGGAAGAAAAATTGCATCACCTGATCGAAAAATATGGCGGTCATGCCAACGTGATGCCGCTTGCCTGTCCGGGACTGATGGATTTTGTGGAGGCAGGAAACATTGACAGCCCGGAACTCTATGGTTTTCTTCGTGATCTGTTAGAGCCTTATCAGAAGGATCTGGATGCGGTCGTTTTGGGATGCACCCATTATCCTTTTGTGCGTAAAGTCATCGAGAAAATCGTAGGAGATCAGGTGGAGATTTTTGATGGCGGGGCCGGGACAGCGCGGGAAATGCGCAGACGGCTTGCTGTGGATGGGCTCTTGCGGGAGCCGACCGGCAGGAGAGGAAAAATCGAATTTCACAACAGTAATCTGACCAAAGAAAGAGAAGACTTATTTGAAAAATTATTGCACTACTAGGCATTATAATTATGGGAATAAGAGGCGAATTCATCAGGGTGTGGAAAAACCCATAAACGCTTGCATTAGGAATATGATAGGAGTAAAATAATTGCGGTTCAAAGAACCGCGCGGTTTTACAAATATATAAAATGAAAGAAAGAAAAGGTGAGCGTTATGAATTACGAATTTTTACTTTGGATTGCTTTGATTTTAATTTCGACAAAAGTGTTGGGACTGCTGTGCAAGGCAGTTCATTTGCCGGAGGTTGTAGGAGCACTCTTAGCAGGTGTGATCTTAGGACCTTCTGCATTGGGACTTATGTCTATGGAGGGTGATACCGGTACACTGCTTACTTATGTGGCTGAGATGGGCGTTATTTTCCTTATGTTCTCCGCAGGTCTGGATACAGACTTAAAGGAATTGAAGGCAAATATCGGGGCGTCTTTTGTTACGGCATTGATCGGAGTTATCGTGCCGCTGATCGGTGGCATGATCGGTTATGCACTCTACTTTGGAGAAGATCTGAGCAATTATGATCAGATGTTACAGAGTCTTTTCGTCGGGGTTGTTTTGACGGCAACTTCCGTTAGTATTACGGTAGAGACTTTACGAGAAATGGGTAGATTGTCTGGTAAGGTCGGTATGACGATCTTGGGCGCAGCCATTATCGATGATATTCTGGGTATGGTCGTCTTGGCTATTGTTTCCAGCATGAAGGATACTTCCGTCAAGCCAACGACTGTATTGATCAAGATTGTTTTATACTTTGTATTGATCCTGATTCTCTTTATGGTTACCAGCCGTCTGGAGTTTGCTATCGAAAAGAATGATCACAAGAGACGTGTGGCAATCTTTGCTATTGCATTCTGCTTTATCTTAGCCTATGTATCAGAGATTGGTTTTGGTATTGCAGATATTACCGGTGCATACTTTGCCGGTGTTATGTTATGTCAGTCAAAGATCAGAGATTATGTGGATGTCAAGATACATGATGTATCTACCGTATTTTTCTCATGTATCTTCTTTGCCAGTGTAGGTTTAAAGGTTACCCTTGGCGGTATGACCTTAAAGGTATGGATGTTTGCAGTGATCCTGACACTTATCGCTATCATTTCCAAGATGGTAGGATGCGGACTGGGCGCAAAGATCTGCAAGTTTACCTGGAAAGAGTCTTTGCAGACAGGTGTTGGTATGATCTCCCGTGGCGAGGTTGCCCTGATCGTTGCTGAAAAAGGTCGTCAGGTCGGACTGATCAGCGAAGATCTGTTTGCACCGATCATTCTGGTCGTTATCGTTACCACATTGATCACACCAATCCTCTTGAAAGTAGTTTTCAAGGGTGATGAGCCTGCAAAAGCAACCAACTAAAAGGGTGGTTACCATATGAAAAAAGAATTTAAAGAGGCGCTGGAGGATTCACCGATCATTGCAGCGATCAAAGACGATGCAGGATTGGAGCGTTGCCTAGCCTGTGACAGCCGTATCATTTTTATCCTTTACGGTGATGTGATCACCATTCCGGAAATTGTGGAAAAGGTCAAATCTTCCGGTAAACTGGCATTTGTACATATGGATCTCATACAGGGACTCAGTTCCAAAGAGGTTTCGGTTGATTATATTGCCAAGTTTACCAAGGCTGATGGCGTGATCTCGACCAAGGCACCTATCATTGCAAGAGCGCGGGAATTGTCCTTGGGAACCATCATGCGGTTTTTCTTTATCGATTCGATGGCATATGACAGCATCGAACGGCAGTTGAAGAACACAAAACCGGATGTGATCGAGGTTTTGCCGGGACCAATGCCAAGCGTTGTGCGGCGTATCCGCAAGATGAATCATCAGCCCCTGATCTCCAGTGGATTGATCAGTGAAAAAGAAGATGTCTATGCACTCCTGGATGCAGGAGCCACAGCGATTTCAACCACTAATCAGGATGTCTGGTTCTTATAAGAAAAATAATCCCCATCAGATGTATATGTATCTGATGGGGATTTCTTTGTGTCTGGCACATTATTTCTTATTTTAGGACAGGGCTTGTATTGCCTGCTTCATATCCTCCGGCAATGGTGCGGTAAAGGTCATAGGCTCCTTTGTGATCGGATGGATAAAGGACATACGATAGGAGTGCAGTGCCTGCCGCTTCATGTAGCGCATGTCGGGATGGTAGAGATAATCGCCGATCAGAGGATGTCCGA
Source organism: uncultured Lachnospiraceae bacterium (assembly GCA_934899185.1). Taxonomy (GTDB): domain Bacteria; phylum Bacillota; class Clostridia; order Lachnospirales; family Lachnospiraceae; genus Pararoseburia. Next base: position 500,995 of record CAKXYI010000001.1, on the reverse strand, counting down.
TGTATTTCATATGTACGCGTATCTGGTGGGTGCGACCGGTTTCCAGTTGCAGGGAGACCAGTGCGTGATCATTTAGTTCCTGCTCGACCTTATAATGGGTGATGGCACGATCGCCGCGCAAAAAATCGACTTCTCTTGCAAGAATGGTACCATCCATCCGGGCAAGGGGGGCATCAATGATGCTGGTGGCAGGATCCGGTATGCCACTGCAAATGGCAAGATACTCCCGCCTGACTTCCTTTTTAGCCACGGCATCGGACAGGATACTGGATGCGACTAAATGCTTTGCTACAATTGTAAGACCGGACGTGTCACGATCCAAGCGGTTGGTGCAACGGAAAATAAAAGGTTTGTCTTGTTTCTCATAGTAATATGCTAAGGCATTTGCCAGCGAATTCTTGTAATTCGCCATGGAAGGATGAATGGGCATACCCGCTGCCTTGTTGACAACAATGATATCTTCGTCCTCATAGACAATATCCAGTGGCAGGTCTACGGGAGGGATCCTTTCAGAAGAAGCCTCCTCATTGATCTGGACGCGCAAGCGGTCACCGGCACACAACTTGTCCTTCATGTAGACAAATTTTCCATTTAGGAGGATATTTTCCGGCATGCGCTTGATGAGTGTCAGGTTCTGACCGGAGAAACCCTGTTGTCTTAAAAATTGTTCGATGCGGATACCCTCATCTGCTCTTGTGATCTGATAGTCAATCGTTCGCTTCATATATTTATGCCTGCTCTAAATTCTTTAATGCCTTTTTGAATTGGACGGTAAAGAGGATGATCGTAAAGGTGACGGCTAGGATATCAGCGATCGGTTCCGCGGTGTAAACTGCCATGGTCTTGTCGGTAAGAAAATGAGGCAGGATATAAATGAGCGGTACCAGGAGCACAAACTTACGCATGATAGCGACAATGATGGAGCAGACTGCATTGCCGGTGGAGACGAAGGTCATCTGGCAGGCGATCTGGATACCCATCATAAAGAGTGCGCCGCAGTAAATGCGCAAAGCCTTAGCTGAGAAGGCTAAAAGGCTGGCATCGTTTGTAAACATTCCGGCAAAAACCTGTGGAAATGCCTGCACACAGATCCAGAGGATAACAGAATAGGTCAGACTGGTGATCAACAGGAGTTGGAAACTCTTTTTGACACGGTCGCCGTTCTGGGCACCAAAGTTGTAACTGGTGATCGGCTGGGCACCCTGTGCAACGCCCTGCAATGGCAGCATGGCAAACTGCATAACACTGGTCAGGATAGTCATGGCACCGACTGCAACGTCACCGCCGTATTTGAGCAGAGAAGAGTTAAAGCACATGGAAATGATACTCTCTGTGGATTGCATGATAAAGGCGGAAAGTCCCAAGGCTACACATGCCGGCATGAAGGAAAGCCCGCTGCGCAGGTTTGCTTTGCGGATGTGCAGTAAGGTCTTTTTTCCAAGCAGAAAATAAATGCACCAGATACATGAGCATGCCTGGGAAAGGATGGTAGCCAGGGCTGCACCGCGAACGCCCATATGCAGGGCAAAAATAAAGATCGGATCCAATATGATATTGATGACGGCACCGATCAGGACAGTCATCATGCCGTCTTTGGCAAAGCCCTGTGCTGTGATAAAGGCATTTAAGCCCAGAGTCATTTGGACAAAGATAGTGCCAAGCGCATAAAGGCTCATATAAGAAGTCGCATAAGAGATCGTGTTCTCGCTGGCTCCAAAGAGCAGGAGAAGATCGCGGTTCCAGATAAGGATGACGACGATAAGTACCAGTGAGATCATGACCTGGAGTGTAACACAACCGCCGAGGATCTTTTCTGCGGAGTCGTGATCGCCCTTCCCCATGGCGATGGATGCACGCGGTGCGGCACCGGCAGAGACAAGGCATGCAAAGGCAGATACGATCATGATGATAGGCATGCAGACACCCACGCCGGTCAGGGCAAGGCTGCCTTCGCCCGGAATGTGACCAATATAAATGCGATCTACGATGTTGTAGAGCATATTTACCAACTGGGCAATGACGGTTGGGATAGCCAGTTTAAATAACAATTTACCGATAGATTCGGTTCCTAAAAATTCTTTATCTTGATTCATAGTGTTTATCCTTCCTTAGTATATATCTAAAAACGCATGAAATATATTATAGCACAGAAGCACAGGACGGCATCTACATTTTTTGTCTAATTTGGACAGAATTTGGGCAAAAAAAGAGAAGCCGTCCCCCAACGGCTTCTCCGTTATCTCCCTTATTAAAACCCCTTACATTTTACTCCGTATCTTCTCAAAAAAGACTTCTTACTTTACGTCTACATTCTTTGTCGCTACAACATCAACACCTGTGTCACAGACATTGGCAAGAACAACATCACCAATGGCAACCGGTGCAGGGACAACAACATTTTCCAGAGCCTTACAGATATCAAAGATCATACCCTTTGGAATATCTTCTTTGGTCTTGCAGGAAACCATGTTAATCTTACCACCTTTGACGCGAACAGAAGATGTTACGATTCTGGTAGGATTCGTACATTCTTTTCTGGCATATTTATCGCCGTTTGGACAAGTGTTTCCGGTCACTTCTGTAACTTGACCATTTTCTAATGTGACCTTAAGGCTGCATCCCATAGGACAGCCGATACAAATCAATTCTCTTGTTTCCATCCTTATGCCTCCTCAATCTTGATTGTAATGTTCTCAATGTCAGGATACTCTGCCAACTGTGATTTCTTCAGAACAACCTGCTCCATTTCACCCGGTGCCATAACCGGACGTTTTCTCTTGGAGATCAAGGTATCTCCAAAGTAGGTAGCAATCGCGCAGCCTTTGAATACCTGACCTACACGGAAACGAACGGTCAAAGTGTCATCCATTACTTCCGGACGTACATATTTTGGAACGGTATAGCGGACACCGTCAACCGGAAGGATCTCGATCTGCTTTGCAGAAGTAACTTCGCCTTCCTTGATGTATTTTGCAGCATTCTTTCCGGCATTGGTTGCTTCCTGTGAAACAAAGTCAACCAGATCATGTACATGAAGTACGTTACCGCAAGCGAATACGCCAGGGATGTTGGTCTCTAAACTGTCATTTACAACAGGTCCGGAAGTGATAGGACTGAGGTCTACACCTGCAGTCTTGGAAAGTTCGTTTTCCGGTAAAAGGCCACAGGATAGAAGTAAGGTGTCGCAATCGTAGTGGATCTCTGTGCCAGGGATCGGTTTACGGTCTGGTCCGACTTCAGCGATGGTAATGCCTTCTACACGTTCCTTGCCCTGAATGTCAACAACGGTGTGAGATAAGTAAAGCGGAATATCGAAGTCATTTAAACACTGTACGATATTTCTCTTCAGACCACCGGAATAAGGCATCAGTTCGGCAACAGCGAGAACCTTTGCTCCCTCTAAGGTCATACGACGTGCCATGATCAGACCGATATCACCGGAACCTAAGATGACAACGCGGCGACCAGGCATATAGCCTTCGATATTAACAAGACGCTGGGCGGTACCGGCTGAGAAAATACCTGCCGGACGATAGCCCGGGATGTTGAGCGCGCCACGGGAACGCTCGCGGCATCCCATAGCAAGTACAACAGCCTTTGCCTCTACGGTAAACATACCATCGGTAGAGTTCATGGCGGTAACAACCTTGTCATTTGAGATATCCATGACCATTGTGTTCAACTTGTACTCAATGCCACGTTCCTCTACCTGGGCGATGAAACGTGATGCATATTCCGGACCGGTCAATTCTTCTTTAAAGGTGTGAAGTCCGAATCCGTTATGGATACACTGGTTTAAGATACCACCTAATTCACGATCTCTTTCAATAATTAAGATACTGTCAATTCCATTATCTTTTGCAGCGATAGCAGCAGCAAGACCTGCAGGACCACCACCAACAATGACTAAATCATATTTCATTTTCGTGCTCCTCCTTATATCTTCTTGTTGTAACCAAATACAATCTTGGCATCTTTGCCATTCTTAGTTACATCAAACATGCTCATTGGAACTTCACGCTCCAAAATCTCCATTGTTTTCGGTGAGCAGAAGCCTGCCTGACAACGTCCCATGCCGGCTCTTGTTCTACGCTTTACAGCATCTAAGGATCTGGCACCTAAGGTTCTGTGGATCGCATCTAAGATCTCACCTTCTGTGATCATTTCGCAACGGCAGATGATATTTCCGTATGCCGGCTGTTTTTTGATGAGTTCGTTTCTTTCCTCAATAGAAAGAGTTGCCGGATTGAGGATACCCTTGCGATGTCCGCTGAAGGAAGGATTCTTTTCTAATCCCAACTTTTCTGCAACTTGTGTAGCAACCATTTCGCCGATGGCTGGTGCGGAAGAAAGACCAGGAGATTCAATACCGGCTGCGTTGAAGAAGCCCTCTGCATCTTCTGCTTCGCCAATAACGAAATCACCGCCAACTTCATGAGCACGAAGTCCGGCAAAGGATGTGATGACCTGACGGAGAGGTACGTTCTTGACAGACTGAGCACTGGTTGCTCCCAAAGAACCAAGTCCCTCTGCTGTTGTGTTGATACCTTCTTTATTGTCTACATCTTCTGCGGTAGGTCCGACCAGAAGGTTGCCGTGTACGGTAGGTGTAACCAAAACACCCTTGCCCATCTTGCTAGGCAACTGGAAGATGGTGTGGCTGACATGGTTGCCTGCGCTCTTGTCAAGCAACATGTACTGACCGCGGCGGGCGATGATCTGTAACTTGTGTTCGCTTACCATGTTGTTAAACTTGTCGGCGTAAACACCGGCTGCGTTTACAACAACCTTTGCTTCGATGGTATCTTTGTCCGTTTTGATTACGTAATGATCATCTGCTTTGCTGATGTCTGTTACTTCTGTATTTAAGAAGAATTCTACGCCGTTGTCGGCTGCATTTTCTGCAAATGCCATGGTCAGATGGAATGGACAAACGATGGCACCGGTAGGAGCGTAAAGTGCTTTGACAACATCATCGGCAAGATTTGGCTCCATCTGGATGAGTTCGTCACGATCTAAGATGCGAAGATCCGGAACGCCGTTTTTCTTTCCTTTTTCTAATAATTCATCAAGAAGAGATGGATCCTGATCCTTGGTGCAAACAACGAGAGAACCGTTTCTCTTAAATGGGAAATCCAGATCCTTGGATAACTGATCCATCATCTCATTTCCTCTGACATTTAGTTTTGCCTTTAAGGTTCCCGGGGTAGCATCAAAACCTGCGTGAACGATAGCACTATTGGCTTTTGATGTTCCGTTGCAAACGTCTTCGTCTCTTTCAATGACACATGCGTTTACTTTGTACTTGGATAATTCTCTTGCGATGGCACTGCCGACTACGCCAGCACCAACAATTGCTACATCATACATATGTAACGACTCCTTTCTTTGCATAAAAAAAGCAAGATAAATAAAGCGAATTCTATTCGCCTATCTACCTTGCTCTCATCTCTGGTAATTTATTTATTTTGTGATATGATTATAGCACGTAAAAATGGTGGCTACAATACCCAAATGGAAAAAAATGGGTCATATTTAAAAGTTATTTTTTTAACGAGGTGTCAGATGGCAAATGTAGGAAATCAGAAGCAAAAACTTCTTTATATAATGGAGATTTTTCTGCGGGAGACGGATGAGGAACATCCGATCACGGCGGCGCAGATCATCGAGAAATTGGAGGCAAGGGGGATCGTGGCGGAGCGGAAAAGCATTTATCGCGATATCCGTGCCTTGCAGGATTATGGGATGGATATTGAAAAAGCCCCGGAGCAGAATGGCTTTTATTTGGCAGAGCGGACCTTTGAACTGGCAGAATTAAAACTGCTGGTAGATGCGGTGGCGGCGTCCAAGTTTATCACAGAGAAAAAATCGCGCGAACTGGTGCAAAAGATCGAACATCTGGGAAGCGCCTATCAGGGCAGGCACCTCCACCGGCAGGTTGTTGTGTCGGATCGTGTCAAAATGGCAAACGAGCGTATCTACTACACGATCGATGAGATCTATCAGTGTATTGACAACAACCACAAAATGACCTTTCAGTATCTGGAATGGAATGATAAGAAAGAACAGACCCTACGCCATGGGGGGAAATGGTATGAGGTCAGCCCGGCTTTTTTGCTGTGGGACAATGAATACTATTATCTTGTGGCATGGGACGAGGAGGCATCTGCGGTGCGTCATTACCGTGCAGACAAGATCCTGGGAGCACAAGAGATGGAGGATAAGCGCAGTAAAGATGTCCTAGCGATCGAAGACCAGAAAGCAGACTATGCCAAGAAGCGATTTAGTATGTTTGCCGGAGCGGCGGAGATCGTAACCTTGCGTGCGCCAAAATACATGGCAGGCGTTATGATTGACCGCTTTGGCACAGAGGTAAGGATGCGGAAAGAGGGCGAGGATATCCTGGTGCGTACCGAGGTGGAGGTCAGTCCGCAGTTTTTTGGCTGGATCACAGGTCTGGGTCCGGGGATTCAGATCCTTGGACCGGAGACGGTGCGCAGGTCTTATCAGGAGCATCTGGAACAAATCCTTTCTACCTATAAATAATTTATCCTTTACATCAATACTTGCTTGTGGTACTCTTTCAACATATTAGCGCGCTAAAGTATGCAGCTTACTTTGCAGAGATCTACCGCAGTGGTATTGCCTCTATGCCAAAAGGACAGTACGAGGCCGCCAAGGTGCTGGGCTATAGCAGAACGCAGACCTTTTTTATCATCATTCTGCCACAGGTGATCAAGCGAATCCTGCCATCTGTGACCAATGAAGTGATCACCTTGGTAAAGGATACGTCACTGGCATTTTCCATTGCCTATGCGGAAATGTTTACGCAGGCAAAGGCACTGGCGGCATCCCAAAAGAGCATGGTGCCTTTTGTGGCGGCAGCCGTTTTCTATTACATTTTCAATTTTGTTGTGGCGGCGATCATGGAATTCTTTGAGAAGAAGATGACATATTACCGGTAGGATAGGAAGGATATCTGGATGAATATATTAGAATTAAAACACGCAAAAAAGTCTTTTGACGGCGTGGAAGTTTTAAAAGCCATTGATCTGTCGGTATCCGAGGGACAGGTGGTTTCTATCATAGGCCCTTCCGGTTCCGGCAAATCAACTTTGATTCGCTGTGCGACTTTTTTGGAGACGCTGGACGACGGTAGTCTGTCTTATCAGGGGCAGGAAGTCGTGCGCTCAGAAAATGGTAGGGCAGTCTATGGGAATAAGGCACAGATCAAACAGGCAATGGGGAGTTTTGGACTTGTTTTTCAGAATTTCAATCTCTTTCCGCATTTCTCTGTCTTGAAAAATATCACGGATGCGCCGATCCGTGTGCAAAAGCGTCCCGAAGAGCAGGTGGAGGCAGAAGCCCGGGAACTGCTGAAAAAGATGGGACTTGCAGATCGTGCAGATTCATATCCCTGCCAGTTGTCCGGCGGACAGCAGCAGCGTGTTTCCATTGCGCGGGCGTTGGCACTCAAGCCGGCAATCCTCTTTTTAGAGACACAGAATTTGGCGACATTTTCCATTAGCCAAACTGATCCAAGCCACCTAAACTACTCGCGTCAGTCTTGCTTATGTGTCTCAAACTATCTGTAATACCAATATACCAGCCTCCGCCTATGCGCCTCTGTGCCAACCTACTTTGGCTGCTTCTGGTAATGCCGCAGGATCAGTTTGATCTCATCCTTTAGGATGTCCTGTCCCTCCGGTGTAAGGTTGCCACAAGCCTGCAAGATGGCAACGGCATCATCGGACAAGTCCGGCATAGAATTTTCTGGTGGCCTGTAACCGAGCAGATAATCGCAGGTCGTGTTGAAATAGGCTGCCATGCGCATAAGAATATCGTAACTTGGCTGACGTTTGCCCGAAAGATAGCCACTAAAGGTGGATGGATGAATATGTAAGGATTCACAGACCTGCTTTTTGCTGGTGTTTTGCAGTTCCATGAGATTAGTGATACGCTCCCCTAACAGCATTGATGACATAAGTGCTTCTCCTATCATTTATCATTTGTAATTAAATAAATGATAGAACAGGAAAATTTGAATTTGCCTGAATTTCACATAACGCATAGTTGGAACGCAAAACGCCACGAACGGTTTAGATATATCCTCCATCCATGGAAATGATCTGTCCGGTCAGATAGGATGGCATATTTATCACTTGCATTACTGCCTCGGCGACTTCTTCCGGCTGGGCAAAGCGACCGGCTGGGATTTCTGCCTCCAGGTCGGAACGTTCTTCTGCATTCAAAAAGCCGTTCATGTCGGTATCAATGACACCACAGGCAATGGCATTGACGGCAATCTGGGATGGTGCCAGTTCTTTGGCAAGAGCCTTTGTAAAAGCATGGATGCCGCCCTTGGAAGCGGAGTAAGCGACTTCACAGGAAGCCCCGACATTGCCCCACATAGAAGAAATGTTTAGGATCTGACCGCTCTGTTTTTGCACCATGGCTGGAACAAATGCCTTGGCAGTGTAGAAGCAGGAGGACAGATTGACGGAAAGGATCTGATTCCATTCTTCAACCGACATATCGGTCAGGAGTCCGATATGGGAGATACCTGCATTGTTGACAAGCACATCGATCTGCGAAAAATGCGAAAGCATTTCCTCAGCAAGAGTCTTTACAAAAGATGGATCACCGACATCCCCGGTAAAGGTCAGGACTTCGATATGATAGGTGGCGCGCAGATCTTCCGCCAGGTCTTCCAGCATCTTTTGATTTTCCCGGCAGACCAGCCCCAGATGATAGCCCTCTTTGGCAAGGCTTGTGGCAATGGCGCGCCCAATCCCACGGGAGGCACCGGATACAAATGCAACTTTATACATGATCGTTCTCCTTTAGATAGCATACAAATTTATTTTCACTATAACAAAGAGCGGAATAAAGCGCAAATACGGGGATATGTTGTGTCTAACTGTATGAACAATTTATAAAATAAATTTTATTTTTCTGAAAACTACTTGTTCTAAAAACGTAATATGTTATAATTGAACCATGATATTCACACGGTATCAAATATAATGTGAAAAGGGGATGGACATCATGAGAATTACAATCACAGGAAAAAACATTGAACTTACCGATGGACTGAAGGAGGCAGTGACAGAGAGACTCTCCAAACTGGAGAAATATTTTGCACCGGAGACTGAGGCGCATGTGACATTGAGTGTAGAGAAGGAGCGCCAGAAGATAGAGGTGACCATACCGGTCAAGGGTAGCGTTATCCGTGCAGAGCAGGTTAGCAATGATATGTACGTTTCCATTGAGGTTGTTGTGGAGACGATTGAACGTCAGTTAAAGAAATACCGTAACAAGATCGTGACAAAGCAGCAGAGTGCTGAGAAGTTTTTTGCACAGGAATACTTGGAAAAGGGTAGCGGCGAGGACGACGACGAGATCCGCATCATCCGTTCCAAGAGATTCGGCATTAAACCTATGTATCCGGAAGATGCATGTGTGCAGATGGAGTTGCTTGGACATGATTTCTTCGTATTTCTGAATGCTGAGACCGAGGAAGTCAATGTTGTTTACAAGAGAAAAGGCAATACATACGGCTTGATCGAACCGGAATTTTAAAATCTTGCGAATAGCCGTCTGCTTTTGCAAAATGCCATTAGGTCTGCGGATTCCCGGGATGCTATAATATCCCCATTAGGGGGAGGATGAGCATATGAAAGAACAATCTATGGGACGGATCTTACGCAGGATCCGCATAGAGCAGGGGATGACACAGGAAGCATTGGTGGAGGGTATTTGTACCGCCGGTTATTTATCACGCGTAGAAAATGGAAGCCAGATTCCGTCCAGACAGATCTATCAGTTATTGATGGAGCGTCTGGGGGAGTCTGGCTATTCTTATGCCTATTGGCAGGAGCAGGAGGAAAAAGAGCAGACCTGCCGCGAACTTTTGCACGCTTTACAGACATGGCAGAAAGAGCATGTAGATGAGCAACTACTGAAATTGCAGAAAATGAAAGGGGCTCAGGACATCCGGGAGCGTCAATTCTATGGCATGGCACATGTGATCTGGCTTTATATGAATGAGGCAATCCCGCAGGAAGACTATCTGGGCTGTTGTCGCACCATTTGGGAGAGCGCTGCGCAGGGAAAGACCAAAAAGCGACAGGGAATGGATAAGATACCATTTGCGGAATTGTCGGAAGTGCAGCTCTGGATCCTCAACAATCTTGCCATCGGGCATATGTGGCGTGGGGAATACCGGGAAAGTGCATCTATCTTACTGCGTCTCTGCCGCTATGGGCAGAAGTCGGCGGAGGATGTGCGCCTGTCTTGGAGTGTGCGGGCGGCGCTTTGTCATAATATGGCAGTCTGTCTGTTGGAGATGGAAAAGCCCAAGGAAGCCCTGTATTTTTGCGATCAGGCGATCGGGATTTTGCAAAAAGAGGGCGGACTTTCTTCCGTATTATATGTGCTCCGCTTGCAGATGGAAGCCTACCGGATGTTGCAGGATATGGATGCTTATTATCGGGCGCAGACCCTGCTACATCATTTGAATTGTCATCTGGTCAAGGAAAAGGGAAGTCGGGCACAGATCGAAAAAAGACTATGGGATAGAAGAACCTTGTTTGTGATTTTTTGAAATGCTATAATAGGGGCATCATTTTAAGAAAGCAAGGAGTTAAGATATGAATATCGTAGTTTTGGCAGGTGGATTGAGTACCGAGAGAGATGTATCCTTTAAATCAGGAGATATGGTTTGCAAGGCTTTGCGGAGTCTGGGACACAAGGTTTTGTTGCTGGATGTATTTCTGGGGTACCATGATACAGAGGAAGATATTAGTAATATTTTTGAGCATACAGAGGAGGCAAGCGTGGAGGTATCAGATATTCCAGATACGGCACCGGATATCGCGACGGTCAAGGCTTCCAGAGCAGACCAGTCAGACTGCTTCTTTGGACCGAATGTGATTGCGATCTGCCGCAAGGCGGATGTGGTCTTTATGGCATTGCACGGCGAGAACGGTGAAAATGGTAAGGTGCAGGCAGCCTTTGATCTGTTTGGCATCCGTTATACGGGAAATGGCTATCTGAGCAGTGCGATCGCTATGGATAAGGGGATTTCCAAAGAATTTTTAAAGTCTTATGGCATTCCTTGCCCACAGGGATTTTCCCTAAGTGTGGAGGAGGCAGACGCACCGAGACAGCCACTGGCTTATCCGTGTGTAGTAAAGCCGGCTTGTGGCGGATCTTCCATCGGTGTTTCTATTGTGCACAATGAGACAGAGTACAAAAAGGCATTAGCGGATGCTTTTGTCTGGGAAGATCAGGTTGTCGTAGAGGATTATATTCAGGGACGTGAGTTCTCTGTCGGTGTCATCGAGGGTAAGGCGCTTCCGGTCATTGAAATCGCACCGATCCAGGGATTTTATGATTATAAGAACAAGTATGCGGCAGGTAGTACGGTAGAGACCTGTCCGGCAGATTTACCAGCGGATATTACGACACAGATGCAGCGCTATGCAGAAATGGTCGTAGAAGCACTGGGCTTGGAAACCTATTCCCGTATGGACTTTTTACTCAATGAGAATAATCAGATCTTCTGCCTGGAGGCAAATACACTGCCGGGCATGACACCGACCAGCCTTTTACCGCAAGAGGCAGCCGTCATAGGCGTAAACTTCCCGGCACTTTGTCAGCAGATCATTGATATCTCACTCAAGAGATTTGAAAAGTAGAGGTAGACATAGCATGAAAAATATGACATTAGAAAAGATCGCACAAGTATTGGGTGGCAGGCTTTATGTCACAGAAGGATCTGATCTGTCCGGTCGAGAGGTGCAAGGCGTTGTCATTGATAACCGTCAGGTCGAGCAGGATTATCTCTTTATACCGATCCGTGGGGCGCGCGTGGATGGACATTCCTTCATTGGGGATGCCTTTTCCAAGGGGGCGCTTGGCGTCTTATCCGACCATGTCTTAGAAGATGCAGCAGGACCTTATATTGCAGTAAAAGATACCGAGCAGGCTCTGAAAGATCTGGCGGCATATTACCGGGGACAGATTGATGCCTATGTCATTGGCATTATCGGCAGTGTGGGAAAGACCAGTACCAAAGAAATGGTTGCTTCCGTCTTAGGACAGCACTTTTCAGTCTTAAAGACTCAGGGCAATTTTAATAACGAGATTGGTCTGCCGCTGACTCTTTTTCGCATCCGCTCATTCCACCAGATTGCAGTCGTTGAGATGGGAATTTCCGATTTTGGCGAGATGGATCGATTGGGTGCGATGGCAAGACCGGATATGGTCATCATGACAAATATCGGACAGTGTCATTTGGAAAATCTCAAAACCAGAGATGGTATCCTCAAGGCAAAGACAGAAGTTTTTGCCCATATGCCGGGAAATGGACGCGTCATTTTAAATGGGGATGACGACAAATTGCAGCAGGCAGATACCTTGGGCATGGAAAGGCATTTCTTCGGCTTGCATGGACAGGAGTTTTTTGGATCTGGGATCGCAGGACATGTGGATCATGTGGATGCCCTGCTTCATACACCACAGTGGGAGCATGCTGTCAGCATACCGATTCCGGGAGAACACAATGTCTATAATGCGCTGGCGGCGACCACGGCAGGCACGCTTCTGGGATTGTCCGAACAGGAGATCCTCGCGGGGATAGAGCATGTGGAGACCATAGCCGGACGCAATCACTTTATCAAGGCACATGGCATGACTGTAATTGATGACTGCTACAATGCCAACCCGGTGTCCATGCACGCTTCCTTAGAGGTGCTGGGACATGCGGCAGGACGTAAGGTGGCTGTTTTAGGCGACATGGGAGAACTCGGTGAGAACCAAGAGGCGCTCCATTATCAGGTGGGGCGGGCAGTCGTGGAAAATGACATTGACCTGCTTTTAACAGCAGGAAAACTCGCTGGACAGATCACGCGCTATGTGCAGGAACATGGAGACAAAACGCAGGCAATCGCCTATGCTGACAAGGAAGCCCTCTTGGCAGATCTGGATCAGCACATAAAAAAAGGAGACACCATTTTGGTCAAGGCGTCTCACTTTATGAATTTTGCGGAAATTGTAAAAGCAATTACAGAATAAGATCTTTATCCTCAGAAAGCATATCTGCGATAACACTTTGCGTGTAAGCGCCGATGTGCTTTTTTTGATCTGATTCTAACTGATCCGGATAGATCGGCTTGCCATAGTGAAAGACAACGGTCGTTTTTTTGATAAATGGTATATGGTTGCGCAGGATCTCATCGGTGCCGGTAATGGCAACCGGGATAATGGCACAACCGGTCTTGGTGGAGAGTTTGAACGTGCCTTCTTTGAAAGGTGCCATCTGACCGGTTTTGGTACGCGTTCCTTCCGGAAATACAAAGATGGAGGTACCGTGCTTGATATATTCGATGGCTGCGAGGATCACACGCAGACCATCTCTGGGATTGGTCCGATCCAGAAAAAGGCAGTGAAGCCTGCGCATCCATACGCGCAGGAGCGGGATTTTCTCTAGAGTATCCTTGGCGATAAATCCGGTCAGCCCCGGACAGTGTGTATAACCGATCACGACATCAAAGATGCTGCGGTGGTTGCCAATATAGACAACGGCTTCCTCGGCAGGGATGTTTTCTGCACCCTTGACGATGACATTGGTACCACAGATACCAACGATCGTGGAGAGCGCCCACTGCACAATGCGCAGACTGCTCAATTCGGCTCCTTTTTTATTGATCTTTCCATAAAGCCATTCGATGCCGAGGGCAGGAATACCAAGTATTAAAAAGAGAAAGGCAAACAGTAGTGCCATAATGGTTCGTAACATAGCGACAAGCCTCCGTGTCAAAACTTTTTCTTAATCATAAATCATATATTCCAAAATTACAATCTACATATTTAAAAAGTCACCGCATATAATTTGAAAAAAACCATGGGGTAATTTATGAAGCGAAGATGCTTACTCATTTTTTGCTGTCTCTGTCTCTTCCTGATGGCAGCCGGATGCAGTTTACAGACCAAGGAAAAGAAACTGCGGGACGTGGAATATACGGTTCTGGGAACCGACCATATCCCACATGAATTGCAGGAAAAGATCGATCAGGTCAAGACGGAGGAGTTTCAACTGACCTATGATGACGGACAATATCTGTATCTGGCGAAGGGCTATGGTACGCGTGAGAGCAGCGGTTATAATATCAGTGTAAAAGATTTATATCTGACCGAACATACCATTGTTTTTGAAACGCAGATCAGCGGTCCGATGGAAGGAGAGGATGTCAGCCAGAAGGAAACAAGACCTTATATCGTGGTAAAGACGGAGTTCCTGGACGGTCAGGTGGTTTTTCAATAAAAGGATAAAGTTTATTTGTAAAGACAAATCGTTCATGATAAGATAAAGGCAATAGAGGGAGACGTATAAGGGAGGATAAGGGATGACAAGAGAAGAAACAAAGACAGCCGTAAAGGCGATGCTGATCCCGGATGAGGATTTTACAGCAAGACTGGAAGACACGATCAAGCCATGGGTGGCAGAACATCTACAAGAGGAATACTTTACCAGTTTTGATGGTACGCGCATACATACGCATTATGCTATCCATCCAAAGGAAAAGGCATCCATCGTGATCTCACATGGATTTTGCGAATTTGCAGGAAAATTCCACGAGGTCATGTACTACATGTATGAAATGGGATATTCCGTCTTTTTCATTGAGCACCGGGGACATGGATTTTCAGACCGTGCGGACTGCATTCATGAGTGGGATCGCGTCTATGTCAAGGACTATGGGGAATATGTGCAGGACATGCATGAATTTATGGAACAGGTAGTAAAAAAGCACAGCCTGACACATAAGTATTATCTGTATGCACATTCCATGGGTGGTGCTATTGGAGCCCTGTTTTTGGAAAAATATCCGGAGGTCTTTGAGCGGGCAGTATTGTCCAGCCCAATGTTACAGGTGAATTTCGGTAAAAACCCGACATGGATGGTCAAGGTGCTGATGGTACTTTCCAAGATTCTGCGCTGGGACCTAAAATATGTGCCGGGACAAAAGGGCTTTGATCATGTATATGTGTTCGCAACCAGCAGTTCGACTTCGGAACCGCGCTATGCCTATATTTTCAACCAGCGTGAGCAAGTGCCGCAATATACGAGTTATGGCGGTACCTATGCCTGGACCAGGGCGTCCATCAAGGCAACCAAGCAGATCGCACGGGATGCCGGAAAGGTACAGATCCCAGTGCTACTCTGTCAGGCGGGCAGGGACACCATGGTAAGAGCGGAAGGGCAGGAGTATTTCGCAAAAAATAGCGGAAATACCAGGATTGTGCGTTTCCCGGACTCCAAGCATGAACTTTTTACAGCGACCTATGACATCATGTTGCCGTATTATGAGGAGGTCTTTGACTTTTACGCTGAGAAGTGATATAATACCCCAGATGCGTTTCGCAAGACGAGACCATGTTAGGAGGTACATTGTTCATGGAACATTCAGATTTTGATAAAGTACGCGCTTCTGTTAAGCAGCAGTGTGGCAACAAGGTCGTGATTCAATTGGATAAGGGACGCAACAAGGTAGACATTCAGGAAGGCATTATTCAGGAAGCCTATCCAAGCGTATTTACGATTCTGACAGATGATACCGAGGAAAAGCCTTCTCAGTTGTTATCTTTCAGTTATACGGACATCATTACAAAAGAGATTCGCATGAAGTTATGTTAATTTCATAAGAGTAGGGAACCGGACAGATTTGTCCGGTTCTTTTCGTTATGGCGACGTGGAAAATCCCATCAAAATTAATCATATCTCCTCATTTTGTCTCATATCTTATATACAAATACGAAAATGGTGGGAATGGTATGGAGTTAGAGACAAAAATAATACATAAAAATAAAATGCCGGTCGAGGTCATGTCGCAGTTGATCGCAGAAGAGGATTACAATTTGCCGGAGTATAAGCCGGACATCAAGTATGTGATCAAAAGCCACGGAAATATCGTGGTAGAGGAGGTCGTGCCGGAGGAGGAATATGTCAGCGTCAAAGGAAAGATGCAGTTTGCCATTTTGTATCAGGGCGAGGGTGGGGAGAACTTGGTAGATCAGGTAAAAGGATCCATCCCTTTTACGGAGCGCCTGCATGTAGAAGGGGCTATGCGACCGGAAAACGTGACCGTGAGAACACAGATGGAAGATCTGGGCGTTGTTGTGATCAATTCACGCAAGTTGTCTCTGCGGGGGCTGGCAAATGTAACTGCCTGTATCTGTGAAGGCGTGGAACTGGAACTGCCACTTTATTGTGAGTGTCCGGCAGAGTACCAGATAAAAAAGGAGGAAAGACGCATCCTAAAATATGTGGAAGGACGGGGCGACCGTCTGCGCTTTAAACAGGAAGTGACCCTACCTAAGGAAAAACCGGATATCCATATGCTTTTGTGGCAGGATGTCCGTTTAGAGCAGATGAGCATACGGCAGAATAATGAGGGGGTGGAGATCGCCGGTATATTGTATCTTTTTGCCCTGTATGAGACAGGACAGGAGGAAAGGTATGCTTGGTATGAGACCAGTCTGCCGGTATCTGCGCAGATGGAATGTGACATTCCGCCGACAGATGGCTTCTTTCTGGTAAAGCAGGTGCGGACTCAGACCATGTTGGAACCGAGAGAGGATTTAGATGGTGAACTGCGCAACCTAGCGGCAGAGTGCAGCATGGAAGTCGAACTCTTTATCTGGCAGGAAGAGGAACTCGCCCTTTTGCAGGATGCCTATTGTATGGCGAGGAAGTTACATGTGCATCGGCATGAGGAAGAACTCTGGCAGGTGGCAATGAAAAATGAGGCACTTTTTACAGCCGAGGGGCGGCAGCCGATCAGTGCAGGAAAAGAAGTTCTTTACCTGTGTGATACACAGAGCCAGGTACATTTGCAGGAAGTGCATTTGCAGGGAGGCAATATTGCGATCAAGGGTGTTTGTGATGTGGAGGTCCTATATGCGACAGCAGATGAGACTCAGCCCTTTGCCAATGAGCGCATGACGCTCCCATTCGCCGGGGAGATTGAAGCCGGAAATGTCTGTGAGGGGGATTATATAGATGCCGAAGCACGGGTTTACCGCACCCAGTCTTCTATGGCTGATGCCATGGCACTGCAATGCCGGGTGGAAATCCAGGTGACCCTCATGGCGTTTGGACGCAACTGCTTACAGATCCCGGATGATCTGGCGGAAGAACCTCTGGATCTGGAAAAATTACAGGAAGAACCTGGCATGATCGGCTATGTCGTGCAGGAAGGGGATGATCTGTGGTCGATCGCCAAACATTTTCACACGACCAGACAGGAATTGATGGAAACCAACGATCTGAAACAGGAGACCTTACAGAAAGGACAGAAACTGCTAGTGATGAAACATATTTATCTGATGTCCTAAGATGGTTTTCTAGTATTTTCCGGTTGCAAATGCTTGCGCTTTTTTCTATTATAATATAAGGAACACTGCGTCTGTAAAAGAAGAGGAAGAGGCGCAAGCATAAGAACAAATGAGGTGCACATGAAAAAAATTACTATACATAAATGGGGACGAGGAGTGCTGGCGGTATGTCTGGCAGGATCCATGCTTTTCATACGTCCGATGCAGGTGAGCGCTGTCCGCAGTATCTCCGAGATCGAGGAAGAGCAAAACAGTATCCAGTCAGAATTGAACGGACTAGATGCAGACATGGTTTCCTTGGTTACGGAAATGACTGATCTGGAATCCCAGATTTCCAGCAAGACACAGGAGATCGCAGATGCTGAGGCTACCCTTGCTGAGGCACAGGCAGCCGTAGACCAGCAGTATGCTTCCATGAAAGTCCGTATCCAGTATATGTACGAGAATAGTGACAAAAATATCATGACGGTTCTTCTGGAATCCGGCAGTATTTCGGACTTTTTGAACCGGCTGGAAAATATCAATGCGGTCTATACTTATGACCGTACCGTTCTTGGAAATTATCAGGCGGCAAAGGATGAGGTGGAAGACCTTAAGACTTCTCTGGAGGAGGAAAAGGATTCCTTAGAGGCAAATAAGACACAACTTACCAACCAGCAGGCGCAGTTAAATGCCATGATCTCAGAGAAGCAGGGAGAGATGGCAGACATCAAGTCAGAACTTGCCGATGCAAAGGCTCTGGCAGCCAGACAGGCAGAATTGGAACGACAGCGTCAGTTGGCTGCATTGACCAACAATACCAACAACTCCAATAATTCCAACAGTGGAAACACCGGCGGAAATACGGGAGGCAATACAGGGGGCAGCACCAACAGCGGTGGCAATCTGAATCCGGCGGGTACAACGGGTGTCAGCGGAAGTGCCGTGGTAGCCTTTGCCAATCAGTATGTCGGTTATCCTTATGTATGGGGTGGAACAGACCCGAATACAGGAGCAGACTGTAGTGGATTTGTATATTATGTTCTCAAGAATTTTGGCATCAATTACGGACGTCTGACTTCTTATGGATGGCGTAGTGCCGGGCAAGAAGTCAGTGTCAACAATATGCAGCCGGGAGATATTGTGTGTTATGCAGGACATGTGGCGATCTATGCCGGCGGTGGTCGTATCGTTGAGGCACAGAGTACTTCTGCCGGTATCACCAATAACCGGTCTGTCTATTGCCATAATATCATTACCGTGCGACGTGTGTTATAATACAAAGGCAGGAAATGGGGAGAAAGGCGCATAAGATGAAACGGATGGCGAGAAATATTATTATTGCGATCATCATAGTGGCTGTCATCTGCGGTCTGGTATATTCCTGGCAGAGTCGTCAGCAGTTGGATTATCGGGATTGTCTGGAAGAAACGGCATTTACGGTAGACGGTCAGGCGGTGCAGATGAAATGGCTGGGATTTTATGTTGTATATGAGGAGCGCGAGGTAGAAAGGCAGGCGCAGATCTATCATGCCGACAATACAGCCGATTACTGGAATCTCCATGTGGATGGCCATTTTATCCGCCAGAATGCCAAGGATACGATCATGCAGATGGCGATCCATGATTATATTTATTATCAAAAAGCACAGGCAGAAGGGATGACGCTGGATGCCTCCGAACAACGCAGTCTGGAGAATACGATCTCGGATTTCTGGATGGATCTTCTAGATGATCAGGTGGACAACCTCCCGGTGACGGACGAGTATATCGTCGAGACCATGCAAAGGATCGCGCTGGCAGAAAAATATCAGGCAGCCTTGGCTGCAAAAAAAGACAGGTCATACACCTCTTATTCTTGGAATGGCGGCTACTATAAGAAATGGCTGGCAAAGCAGGATGTTGAGATCAATGATAAGATATGGGACCGTGTGTCGGTTGGGAATATCACCCTAAAACACGACAAAGTAAATTATGTAAACGGTCAGGATGAAAAGGATAGTGATGAAAATGAAAATCGGAAGAAATGATCCATGTTGGTGTGGAAGCGGAAGAAAGTACAAGCAGTGTCATGAGGCGTTTGATCACAAGATCGCGTCCTTTGAAAGGGCGGGACATATTGTACCACCGCATGAGATCATCAAGACACCTGAGCAGATCGCGGGGATCAAGGAGAGTGCCAAGATTAATATTGCCTGCTTGGATGAGGTGGCAAAACAGATCCATGCTGGTATGAGTACACAGGAGATCGATGATATCGTCTATCGCGTGACGACAGAGATGGGAGGCATCCCGGCACCTTTGAACTATGAAGGATTTCCAAAGAGTGTCTGCACATCCATCAATGATCAGGTATGCCATGGCATTCCGTCAGAGGATGTGATCTTACAGGATGGGGATATCATCAATGTAGATTGTTCGACTATTTTGAACGGTTATTTTTCAGATTCTTCTCGTATGTTTATGATCGGCGATGTCAGCCCGGAGAAACGCAAACTGGTTGAGGTTACAAAGGAGTGCGTGGAATTGGGATTAAAAGAGATCAAACCATGGTCATTTATGGGAGATGTCGGAGCCGTCGTTTGTCAGCATGCAGCAGAAAACGGATATACCGTTGTGCGTGAGATCGGTGGACATGGTTGTGGTCTGGAATTCCATGAGGAACCGTGGATCGGATATCATACCAAACCGGGAACAGAAATGCTGATCGTACCGGGTATGACCTTTACCATTGAGCCTATGGTCAATGCCGGAACGGAACGTATTTATACCGATCAGGAGAACGGCTGGGAAGTTTACACTTTAGACGGAGAACCTTCTGCACAATGGGAGTATCAGGTTGCCGTGACAGAAGATGGTGTGGAGGTGCTTTCTTACTAAATGAACAAGCGTATTTTGTTTGTGCATACCAGAGAACTTTGTTATTATTCCGGATCCTATTTTTTACAGCAGATGCAAAAGGAACTCGCAAAACTCGGTATAGAAAGCCAATATTTTAGTCTGGGTCAGGATCCGTCCTCTTTGGAGGGGATTCTGGGAAGACATTATGATGGGGTAGTGGATATCAATTCCAAACTACCCTATTTTGTATTGGAGGATGACCGACGTTTTTTGGATATTCTGGGGGCACCTTTTTATAATTATATTGTGGATCATCCTCTCTATCACCATCCGGGGCTGATCTTTCCTTTGAAAGATTATCATGTCATTGCCGTTGATCATTGCCATAAGTCTTACATGGAAAAGTATTATCCGCATTTGCAGCAGGTGGCTTTTTTGCCGATCGGGGCGACGCAGAGCAGACTTGCAGATGTCATCCCTTACGAAAAACGGCAGATTCCACTTTTGTTTCTGGGAACTTATGAATCGGAAGATGGAATGCTGGAAAAGTTCAGGGCTTTGTGCAGGAAGACCTTTGCAGACCAAAAGATCCGGCAGGAATTTTATGATCTTGGCATGGGTCTGTTGGAAGTTATGCTGGCAGGCAAGGAATCGGCAAATGGAGAGCGGGTAGAGATCCCGATGGAAGAAGCCTTGGCGAGCCTTGTAGATCAGGAAAAATTGCAGGCAGGTGCTTATGGCACCAAGGATTTTGCAGTTCTTATGAATTATCTTTACCTGATTGATAAATATGTGCGCAATGCTAGAAGGCACAAGGTACTTTCTTACGTGGCCGACCTGAAAGTACCGCTGACTCTTGTCGGAGAGGGATGGGAAAAGACAGCACTGGCAGGGCAGGCACCGGTAAGGCTTTTGGGAGCGAAGCGGATCGAGGAGACATATGATCTGCTGGCAAATGCCAGACAGGTGTTGGATGTCAATCCGCTTTTTGCCGATGGCGTGCACGATCGCGTGACCTCTGCCATGATAAATGGCTGCCTGTGTTGCAGCGACATGTCTGCGACCGCGGATCCCGCCATGGGGGATGGCAAACATTTCTGCCATTACAGTAACTGGGATCTGGATTCGCTGGGCTATGCTCTGACCGAAATGCCACTGGGGCAGCAGGAAGAAATGGCTGGGCGGGCAAAAACCTATGCCATGGACCATTATTCCTGGCAGGCACATGCAAAGAAACTTTTGGAACTGATGCAGGTCAGACCATAAAGGAAAACATACAAAAGGCGGGTAACCATACATCTGTGATGGACACCCGCCTTTAGTAATGTTCTGTTGTCGTATTGTCCAATGGACGATACCTCTCTTTCTTTTCAATTATCTATTGCACTCGTTAATATGTATCTCCTATCTAACAATCCCTGTAATTGCATATGCTTCTCAATTTCTATGAAGGACTAAGACTGTCCGCGTCTGAAAGTGCTACTACCTTGTTAAATAAGATTCTGATCTATACCAATCAGAGTGGTTAAGATAAGGATGAAAATTCTGGTGGTCTGTACCTCCTTTACTTAGATTTTATCGCTGATACGAGAAACGTTTTATTCGTTGTGCTCGTTCTTTGTTTGTGACTATATAATATCTCATAATTACCATATTGTCAACAATAAATTAGAAAATAATAAAATAAATATAAAGATGTCACAATATTCAGAAAACTATGGATGAACCATAAGAAGAGGATTGCATATGATAGATTACGGAGGTGGCATATGGAGCAAAAGGAGATTGCGGCAGAAGAAAAGGTGATCGATAAAAATACGGGGATAGGTATCCTGATCGTGGACCAAAGACAGGTCTATATGGCAAAACTACTGGAAGATAGAGGTTATCATCTGATCACATGGGATCTGCGCGAAGGCCAGATGCCGCGGGGCAAAGATCCTATCTGGTGCGCGGAAGTCCTGATTCTGCCGGTCCCGGTCAGTCGTGTGCAGGATATGACGCGTCTGGAACAATGCCTGATCATGCACAGATACGACATCAAAATGTGTATTGGCGGGTCATTTCCACCGGAGTTGAAAGAACTTTTGGATCAATATGAGATCCCATGGATGGATGTTCTGGCGGATTCCGGGGTGGCGATGAAGAATGCGATCGCTACGGCAGAAGGATGCATTGCTGAACTCAGCCGTCTAATGCCGGTCAATATTGAAGATGCCAACATTATTGTCATGGGATTTGGAAATTGTGGCAAACCGATTGCGGAGAAACTTTACTGTATGGGGGCGCATGTTTCTGTGGTGGCACGGAGTGAAAAAGCCTTATCCATGGCACATTACTTTGGTTTCATGGATTATCCCATGGATGCAGCTATTCCTTACAAAGAGGCGGATGCCATCATCAATACGATTCCGGCACTTGTCGTCACAAAAAGGGAGATCGACCTCTTACATGAGGATGCGGTCGTGTTAGATATTGCATCCGCACCGGGAGGATGTGACAGTGCCTATTGCAAGGAAAAACATGTGCCTTACAAACTGGCATTGGGACTGCCGGGGCTGTATTGCCCTAAGACCAGCGCCATGATACTGTTAGAAGCCATGCCTTTTGGTTATAAGTCGGGACAGGAGAAATGAAAGTCATAAATGAGAGGAAGAGAAATGGATTTTTCAAAATACACCATTGGATTTGGTATTACAGGTTCTTTTTGCACGCATGAGAAGATCAAGAAAGAAATACAGAGGCTGGTGGATCTGGGGGCGACGGTCATTCCTGTCTTTTCCTATCAAACACAGTCCTTGGATACCCGTTTTGGAAAGGCAACTGATTTTATGCGGGAGGTTGCCGAGATGACCGGAAACAAGGGACTGCGTACCATTACGGAGGCAGAGCCCATCGGACCCAAAGGGCTTTTGGATGTCATGGTCATTGCGCCATGCACGGGAAATTCTATGGCAAAACTGGAAGCGGGGATCACGGATACGCCGGTACTCATGGCGGCAAAGGCGCATTTGCGAAATAACCGCCCGCTTGTTATTTCTATCTCGACCAATGATGCCTTGGGGATGAATTTTAAAAATATCGGAAAACTCATGTATATGAAAAATATATATTTTGTGCCTTTCGGACAGGATGATTATGCCAAGAAGCCGTCTTCCATGGTGGCAAAGACAAAATGGCTGCCGGAGACGATCGAGGAGGCACTGCAGGGAAGGCAGATCCAGCCGGTACTGCGATGAAAAAATCCCATCAGGAAAGATTGACCTGATGGGATTTGTCTGTTTTAAAATCAAGAAGGCAGTTGGTAGGAAACCTGATATTCCCGCAGCCAGAAATCGATCTGCAAATAGTAGGCGAGCAGTTGCGGTCCTGCCATAAGTTGACCGAACCAAGGCTTGCCGTAATCTTTTGGCGCACTGCAGAAGGTCAGGACTTTATCCGGGTCAATGAAATCCAGGATCGGATGATTGCCCTGTGCAATCAGTTTTTTCATTTCCTTACACAGCATCTGCTCATATTCCGGGTGATAATTCTTAGGATATGGACTCTTTTTCCGTTCGGCGACCTCTTTTGGTAAAAGTGGAGATGCAATCTGACGCAAGAGGTGCTTGACCCCGCCGTCCTTTGCCTTCATTTCCCACGGCACATTGTAGAGATATTCTGTCAGACGGATGTCTGCAAATGGGCAGACGGCTTCCATGCCTGCCAGCGCGGCAACACGATCCATGCGGTCTAGGAGTGTCTGCATGAAATATTGTGTCGTCAGGGCAAAGAGACGGCGGTGGCGGCGATTCTCCGGTGTATCATCCGGTAGGTAAGAGACCTGGGAACAGGAGGCATCATAGACCTGGGCGACGTATTCCTCCATGCCCAGATGCTCTAAGAAGTGGTCGCGCAAAAGCATCTGTCGCGGCTGTAGATCCATGGTCCAAGGAAATGTGTTAGCAGACCGCATGGGCTCCTTATGGTACCAAGGGTAGCCACAGAAGATCTCATCCGCACATTCCCCGGTGAAAGCCACCTTGGAGCGCGGGGCGATCTGCTTGCAGAAATAGAGCAGGGAAGAAGAAATGTCCGCCATGCAGGGACCGTCGTGCGCCAATACCGACTGCCCCAAAAGGGATGCCTGCGCCTTGACGTTGCATTCTAAAAAGGTGTGGTTGGTATGGAAGTGCTCTGCCATAGCAATGACATAAGGACGATCCAGACTTGGCTGGAAGTCATTGGCTGAAAAGTATTTGCTGCTGTCTGTAAAGTCAAAGGAATAAGTTGTCAGTGGCACGCCGCTGTTCATATTTTCCCGATTGGCAAGGGCAGTGACTACTGAGGAGTCCAGACCGCCGGAGAGCAGGCAGCACTGGGAAGCATCTTCGTTCCACTGGCGGTGCAACGCTTCGGATAAGAGATGGGAAGCATGGTCTACGGTTTCCTCATAGGATTCCTCGTGGCGGCTTGCCTGCAAATGCCAGAAGGTATTTTCGATGATCCGCCCCTGACTATAGATGATGGTCTTTCCGGGACGGACTTCATGGATATCCTGATAGACGGTTGCACCCGGAAGGTGTGCAGGTCCCAGAGAGAATACTTGATGCATACCGCGCAGATCCATGCTGGCATGCACGCCCGGGTGGGCAAAAATGCCCTTGATCTCGGATGCAA
Source organism: uncultured Lachnospiraceae bacterium (assembly GCA_934899185.1). Lineage (GTDB taxonomy): Bacteria > Bacillota > Clostridia > Lachnospirales > Lachnospiraceae > Pararoseburia. Next base: position 476,113 of record CAKXYI010000001.1, on the reverse strand, counting down.
ATAAAAAGAGATCTTTCTGCTGATGATAAAATAAAGGCTTTACCCCCATGGGGTCACGGAAGAGGACGACCTTGTGGAGCCGTACATCCGCAATGGCAATGGCATATCCGCCCCGCAGGAGTGTTGCAAAGCGCTCGCCGTAAAGATGATAGAGCGTAAGCAGGATATCCGGCCGACTCATACTTTTAGCAGAAATATTCTGGCTTTCCAATTGGGATGCCAGTTCATCATAATTGTAGATGCCGTCATCGCAGACGATGTGCAGATGCTCAAGCCCTCCCTTGCCCTGTGTCGGGACATTTTTCCGACTCATTTGATTGGTGTATAGGGCATTATACATGAGCACGCCATCGCTGGTGGTCATGCGATATGCCTGATCCGGTCCACGGTGGGACAGGCTCTTTAGTATCTTCTCAGCGGTCTGTTCCAGTGCGCCCAGACGCTGCCCCTGCCTGAATTCAGGCGAAAAAAATCCGGCAATACTACTCATAGTTCCTCCAATTAAAAATTACTGGAATAATATATGAGAGATTGCCGGAAAAAATGCAGGATTATGCCTGCTGTGATGCAGCGTAGGCTTCTGTTACGGCTTTGGCTAACTGATCTCCGCAGGATGTGCCGCGCCCATTGCAGGAAATCCCGCTGATGCGTCGCACGACTTCGTCAACGGTCATGCCCTCTACCAATTTTGGAATGGCTTGCAGATTGCCGTTGCAGCCGCCAGTAAATTTGACATCTTTTACAATGTCGCCATCTAGTGTGACTTCGATCTGAGAAGAGCAGGTGCCCTTAGTCTTATATACGTAACTCATATGATCTTCCTCTCTTTCTTAATACATGTATCTGATTATACGACCGACGAATGAGATTGGCAAGATGTAAAAATCAAGGCTTTTTATTGTTTCCATAGAAAAAGAGTGTTACAATAACGCCATATGGGTGCAATCTGCCCCTAGCAAGTAATAAGCGTTTAAGGAGAAGAACATGGGACTGTTTGACAAGATATTTGGAACACATAGCGAACATGAGTTAAAGCGCATCTATCCGATCGTGGACAAGATCGAGGGGATGCGAGAGGATATGGTCGCATTGAGCGACGAGGAATTACGAGCCAAGACAGACGAATACAAAAAGCGTCTGGCAGATGGCGAGACACTGGATGATCTTTTACCGGAGGCTTTTGCGACCGTGCGTGAAGCGGCACGTCGTGCGCTTGGTATGGAACATTTCCGTGTGCAGTTGATTGGTGGTGTCATCCTGCATCAGGGACGTATTGCCGAGATGAAGACAGGTGAAGGAAAGACTTTAGTATCTACCCTGCCGGCATATCTGAATGCCTTGGAAGGAAAGGGCGTGCATATCGTCACGGTCAACGACTATCTGGCAAAGCGTGATGCGGAGTGGATGGGAAAGGTGCATGAATTTTTAGGCTTGACGGTCGGCGTTGTCTTAAACGATATGTCAAGAGAAGAACGACAGGCTGCTTACAACTGTGACATTACCTATATTACCAATAATGAACTGGGATTTGATTACCTGCGTGATAATATGGTAGTCCGCGAGAACCAACTGGTACAGCGTGGTCTGCATTATGCCATCATCGATGAGGTCGATTCCGTACTGATCGATGAAGCGAGAACACCGCTTATCATTTCCGGACAGAGCAACAAGTCCACCAAGTTATATGAACTGTGCGATATGCTTGCCAAGCAGTTACAGCGTGGCGAAGATCTGCCGGAATTTTCCAAGATGGATGCCATCATGGGAATTGAGCAGGAAGAGACAGGAGACTTCATTGTCAATGAAAAGGACAAGGTTGTCAGCCTGACCCAAGAGGGAACCAAGAAGGTCGAGGAGTTCTTCCATATTGACAACTTATCTGACCCGGAAAACCTGGAATTGCAGCACAATGTTATTTTGGCTCTGCGCGCCAACAACCTTATGTTCCGCGATCAGGATTATGTCGTATCGGACGATCAGGTTCTGATCGTAGACAGTTTTACCGGACGTATCATGCCGGGACGTCGTTATTCCGATGGTCTGCATCAGGCGATCGAGGCAAAGGAACATGTGCAGGTCAAGAGAGAGAGTATGACCCTTGCCAACATTACCTTCCAGAATTTCTTTAATAAATATGACAAAAAGAGCGGTATGACCGGTACGGCGCTTACTGAGGAGCAGGAGTTCCGTGATATTTACGGCATGGACGTTGTGGAGATTCCGACTAACAAGCCGATCGCTCGTAAGGATCTGGATGATGCTGTTTATAAGACAAAGAAAGAAAAGTACCATGCAGTCGTAGAGGAAGTCAAAGAGGCTTATGCCAAGGGACAGCCGGTACTGGTTGGTACCATTACCATTGATATTTCAGAGGAGATCAGCCGACTCCTCAGCAAAGAGGGCATTCCGCACAATGTATTGAATGCCAAGTTCCATGAAAAGGAAGCACAGATCGTAGCAGAGGCGGGACGCCACGGGGCAGTTACCATTGCAACCAACATGGCCGGCCGTGGTACGGATATCAAGTTGGATGACGAGGCCAAGGCAGCCGGTGGTCTGAAGATCGTCGGAACAGAGCGTCATGAATCCCGCCGTATTGACAATCAGTTGCGTGGTCGTGCCGGTCGACAGGGTGATCCGGGACAGTCCCAGTTCTTTATCTCTTTGGAAGACGATCTGATGCGCCTGTTTGGATCTGAGAAACTGATCAATATGTTCAATTCTCTGGGCGTTCCTGAGAATGAACAGATCCAGCACAAGATGCTCAGCGATGCCATCGAAAAGGCACAAAAGAAGATTGAGAGCAACAACTTTGGCATCCGTAAGAACCTCTTAGAATACGATCAGGTCATGAATGAGCAGAGAGAACTGATCTACGCACAGCGTCGTCGTGTGCTGGAAGGCGAGAACATGAAGGATCAGATCCTTTCCATGATCGCAGACAAGGTCAGCGAGAGTGTCAACATGTGCTGTACGGATGAGGTGGCAACCGAGGATTGGGATCTTACAGAGTTAAATCGTGTGATCCGTCAGATCATTCCATTACAGCCGATCACTTCTGAGACCTTAGAGGGCATCAAGAATACCAAGCAGTTGATCGAGAAATTGACGGACGAGGCAAATGTCTTATATGCCGCCAAGGAAGCGGAGTTCCCGGAGCCGGATGCTTTCCGTGAGATCGAGCGCGTCGTCCTATTGCGTGTAATCGACCGCAAGTGGATGGAAGAGATCGATGATATGGAGCAGTTGCGCCAGGGTATCGGTATGCAGGCTTTTGCCCAACGTAATCCGATCGATGAATATAAGATGGCAAGTTATGATATGCTGGATGCAATGAATGATGCTATCCGTACCGAGACGGTACAGATGCTGTACCGCATCCGCATTGAGAAAAAGGTAGAGCGCGAGGAAGTTGCCAAGGTTACCGGTACCAATAAGGATGAATCGGCAACAAAGGCACCAAAGAAACGTGCAAATGTAAAGGTATATCCAAATGATCCGTGTCCATGTGGCAGCGGTCTGAAGTACAAGCAGTGTTGCGGACGCAAGGCATAGGATGTGGATGCAGGGCTTCCTGCAAGTCATGAAATCCATGAATGAAGAAAATGACGATTTGAGTCAAAAAAGAGGAGTTACATTTCCACTGTGGGATGTAACTCCTCTTTTGACATAAACCAAGATATTTTGCATGCGTATGATCCAAAAGATGCAGGATTTTTTGCATCGGCATTTACGGAGCACTGGTCTCCTCAACGACCGGATCCGGCTTTGGTGGGTAGGTAAAGCCTTCGCCTACAACGGCACTGACGCGGTTGACGACCATAAAGGCGGTCGGATCCATCTGATGCACGATACGCTCAACGCGGCTCAACTGACGGCTGGAGATAACAGACATGACAACTTCCACATCCTTGCCCAGATAACCGGAACGACCTTTCATCATGGTGACACCACGGTCAAGATCCTGTAAGATGAACTGGCGGATCTCGTCGCTCTTGTCGGAGACAATCTGGACTTCCACGCGGTTCTTTCCGATCAGACTGATCTTATCAATGAGAACGGAATATACGATAACCAGTACGACACCATATAAAACATTGTCGCCCGGGGTCTGCAAAGCCTGTAAGGCGAGGATGATAACATCAACGATATAGACACCGACTGAGAGGGGAATACGCAGATATTTGTTCATCAAAAGAGATGGAATATCCATTCCACCGGAAGATGCTCCTGCACGCAGGACAAGACCTACACCGGCACCGATCAGGATACCGCCCATGATGGTACATAAGAAGATATCATTGGTTACGGCATGCCCATGCAGGGCCTGCTCCATGATTGCCATGGCTAGCGGATAGCAGAAGGTGCTGAGGATTGTTGAGAGGGCAAAGCGTTTTCCCAGAAAAATGAGCCCCACAACCAGCATGATAGCATTGATGATAAAAACGTAGACGGAAGTCGGTATGCCGGTCTGTCGGCTCAGAAACAGTCCAATACCGGAAGTCCCGCCGGTGATCAGACCGGAACCGGAAACAAATAAAACAAAGCCGGCTGCGTCTAAGATATTTCCTATCAAGATCATGAGTAATCGAAGCAATTCTTTAGATTTCCTATTCATGTTACGTCCCTTTCTATACTATATGTGAAAAAATGCTATGGTTTACCACACGTTTGCTATTATATGACAAATGCGTACAAAATAACAATAGCAGAACAAACATTCGATTTTTCTGTACTTTTGCCAGGCTTGATGTTATATTATAGGAAGAATGTGTGCAAACTAGATAGTCAGGAGTATGAAGAATATGGACCATTTTGAATTGCATTCCCAATTTGAACCGACCGGAGATCAGCCACAGGCGATCGCAGAACTGGTCGCGGGCTTTCGTGAGGGCAACCAGTGTCAGACCCTGCTTGGTGTGACCGGCTCAGGAAAGACTTTTACCATGGCGAATGTCATACAGAAATTGAATAAACCGACATTGATCATTGCGCATAATAAGACGCTGGCAACGCAATTATATGGAGAGTTCAAAGAATTTTTTCCCGATAATGCGGTGGAATATTTTGTAAGTTATTATGATTACTATCAGCCGGAGGCCTATGTCCCTTCGACTGATACTTATATTGCCAAAGATTCTTCCATCAATGATGAGATCGACAAGTTGCGTCTGTCAGCTACAGCAGCGCTGACGGAGCGGCGTGATGTCATTATCATATCCTCGGTATCCTGTATCTATGGTATCGGTAGCCCGGATGACTACCAGAATATGATGGTTTCCCTGCGGCCGGGGGATGAGAAAGACCGGGATGAGGTGATCCGGCAACTGGTGGATATGCAGTATATGCGCAATGATATGGATTTTACCCGTGGTACTTTTCGGGTGCGCGGTGATGTGCTTGAGATCATTCCGGCAGATACCTCGGATTATGCCTATCGTGTGGAATTTTTTGGGGATGAGATCGATCGTATCACGGAACTGGATGCCCTTACGATGGAAGTAAGGTGTGAGATGAATCATGTCGCTATTTTCCCTGCGTCCCATTACGTCGTACCACAGGACAAGATCAACAAAGCCTGTGTTGAGATCGAGGAAGAGTTAGAGGAGCGCGTGCGCTTTTTCAAGGGAGAGGATAAACTGATCGAGGCGCAGCGTATTGCGGAGCGTACTAATTTTGATGTGGAAATGCTGCGTGAGACAGGTTTTTGCAGCGGCATCGAGAATTATTCCCGGCATCTGACCAATCAGAAGCCGGGAGAACCGCCGCAGTGCCTTTTAGATTATTTTAAGGATGATTTTCTGATCATTGTGGATGAGTCCCATATCACCCTGCCACAGGTGCGCGGTATGTATGCCGGAGACCGGGCGCGAAAGACAACATTGGTAGATTATGGTTTCCGCCTGCCATCAGCGCTCGATAACCGCCCTCTGAATTTCTCGGAGTTTGAGTCCAAGATCGACCAGATCTTATTTGTGTCAGCGACACCGGCAGAGTATGAGGAAGAACATGAGATGCTGCGTGCGGAGCAGGTCATCCGTCCGACCGGTCTGTTGGATCCGGAGGTAGAGGTGCGTCCGATCGAGGGACAGATCGATGACCTGATCGGTGAGATCCGCAAGGAAACGGCACAGCACAACAAGGTGCTCATTACTACGCTGACCAAGCGGATGGCGGAGGATCTGACCGATTATATGGCAGAACTCGGTATCCGTGTCAAATATATGCATTCGGATATTGATACCATGGAGCGCGCGGAGATCATACGAGATCTGCGACTGGATGTCTTTGATGTTCTGGTCGGCATCAATTTGCTCCGTGAGGGATTGGATATTCCGGAGATCACGCTTGTGGCGATCCTAGACGCTGACAAGGAAGGCTTTTTGCGTTCCGAACGTTCCCTGATCCAGACCATCGGTCGTGCAGCGCGAAACTCGTCCGGTCATGTTATCATGTATGCGGACAAGATCACGGACTCTATGCGGCTGGCATTGGATGAGACTGCCAGACGTAGGCAGATCCAGCAGGCATACAATGAGGAGCATGGTATCACCCCACAGACCATCCAGAAATCGGTGCGTGATCTGATCAGTATTTCCAAAGAAGTTGCCAAGGAAGAAATGCAGTTTGAACGTGATGCGGAAGAGATGGATCGCGAGGAACTGGAAAAACATATCGGTCAGATCAAAAAGAAGATGGAAAAGGCTGCGGCAGAACTTGACTTTGAGGCTGCGGCAGAATACCGTGACCGCCTGATCGAACTGAAAAATATGCTGCGGGATATGTAGCAGATCAATATTAAGATAGAGATAAGATAGAGGTTTAGAATAATGAAGGACACGAGAAAATACATCAAGATCAGAGGAGCCAATGTGCATAATCTCAAAAATATCAGTCTGGATATTCCGAGAGATTCCTTTACGGTATTGACAGGGCTCAGCGGATCGGGAAAGTCATCTTTGGCTTTTGATACCATCTTTGCAGAAGGACAGAGACGCTATATGGAGTCCTTGTCTTCTTATTCCAGACAGTTTCTGGGGCAGATGGAAAAGCCGGATGTGGAGAAGATCGAGGGGTTGCCGCCGGCGATCTCCATAGACCAGAAATCGACCAACCACAATCCACGTTCTACGGTAGGAACAGTGACAGAGATTTATGATTATTTCCGCCTACTTTATGCGCGTATCGGCATCCCTCACTGCCCAAAGTGTGGACGGGAGATCCGCAAGCAGACCGTCGATCAGATGGTCGACCGCATCATGGCGCTGCCGGAACGTACCAAGATTCAGTTATTAGCACCGGTCGTGCGTGGGCGAAAGGGAACCCATGAAAAACTCTTTGCCAAGGCAAAAAAAAGTGGCTATGTGCGTGTGATCGTGGATGGCAATTTATATGATCTGTCTGAGGATATCGTTCTGGAAAAGAATATCAAACACAATATCCAGATCGTTGTCGACCGTCTGGTAGTCAAGGAGGGCATTGAGAAGCGTCTGACCGATTCGATCGAAAATATCCTGCACCTGACCTCGGGCTTGGTTGAAGTGGATGTCATCGACGGTGAGAACTTCATGATGTCCGAAGGCTTTGCCTGCCCGGATTGCGGTATCAGTGTAGATGAGGTGGAACCGCGAAGTTTCTCTTTCAACAATCCTTTTGGAGCCTGCCCGGAATGTTTTGGACTGGGCTTTAAGATGGAGTTTGATGAGGATCTGATGATCCCGGACAAGCGTCTGAGTTTTAATGAGGGCTGTGTCGCGGTCATGGGATGGCAGTCGGCATCCGACAAAAAGAGTTTCACTCATGCGATCCTAGTTGCTTTGGCAAAGGAATACGGCTTTTCTCTGGATACGCCTTACAAGGACCTGCCGGAGGAGATACGCCACCGGTTCATCTATGGATTTGACCGCGCTGTACCGGTGCATTATAAGGGTCAGCGTGGCGAGGGTGTTTATGACATCTGCTTTGAGGGACTGATCGCCAATGTGAACCGCCGCTATCGTGAGACTCATTCGGAGACCATGAAAAAGGAATATGAGGAATTCATGTATATCTGTAAGTGCCCACTGTGCAAGGGACAGCGTCTGAAAAAGTCTTCTCTGGCGGTCACGGTAGCAGATAAGAATATCTTTGAAATGACGGAACTGCCGATCCGTGACCTGCAGGTATTTTTGCAGGACCTACAGTTGAGTGATCAGCAGGAAAAGATCGGGCATCAGATCTTAAAGGAAATTCGGGGACGCGTTGGCTTCTTGGTGGATGTGGGTCTGGACTACCTGTCCTTATCCAGAGCGACCGGGACACTTTCCGGTGGAGAGGCACAGCGTATCCGTCTGGCAACCCAGATCGGGTCCGGTCTGGTAGGTGTTGCCTATATTTTGGATGAGCCGAGTATCGGTCTGCATCAAAAGGATAATGACAAACTTCTGGCATCCTTGAAAGGTCTGCGTGATCTGGGCAATACTCTGATCGTGGTCGAGCATGATGAGGATACCATGCTGGCGGCAGACTGCCTGGTGGATATCGGACCCGGGGCAGGTAAGCATGGCGGAGAGGTCGTAGCGATCGGTACGCCGGAGGAAGTCATGGCAAATCCGAATTCGATCACCGGAGCATATCTGAGTGGCAAAAAGACCATTCCGGTGCCAAAGGAGAGACGACAGCCGACGGGCTATCTGACCATCCGCGGGGCGAAAGAGAACAACCTCAAGAATATTGATGTGCAGATACCGCTTGGTGTGATGACCTGCATTACCGGTGTGTCCGGTTCTGGAAAGAGTTCGCTGACCAATGAGATTCTATACAAGCGTCTGGCGAAAGAATTGAACCGTGCCCACAAGGTGCCGGGCAAGCATGATGATATTGAGGGAATCGACCAGTTGGATAAGATCATTGATATTGACCAATCGCCGATCGGGCGTACCCCACGATCCAATCCGGCAACCTATACCGGTGTGTTTGATATGATCCGCGATCTTTTTGCGGCGACAGCAGATGCCAAGGCACGTGGTTACAGCAAGGGACGTTTCAGTTTCAATGTCAAGGGTGGACGTTGTGAGGCATGTTCCGGGGATGGTATCATCAAGATTGAAATGCATTTCCTGCCGGATGTTTATGTACCGTGCGAGGTATGCGGTGGCAAGCGTTACAATCGCGAAACTTTGGAGGTTAAGTACAAGGGTAAGTCTATCTATGATGTTTTGGATATGACGGTGGAAGAAGCCTTACATTTCTTTGAACATGTGCCGTCCATCCATCGTAAGATCCAGACCCTCTATGATGTGGGCTTATCCTATGTAAAATTGGGACAGCCGTCCACAACACTTTCCGGCGGAGAGGCGCAGCGTATCAAACTGGCGACCGAACTCAGCCGCAGGAGTACAGGCCGTACCATCTATGTACTGGATGAGCCGACCACAGGACTTCATTTTGATGATGTAAATAAACTTGTTACCATCCTGCGAAAATTATCTGAAGGTGGCAATACGGTTGTTGTGATCGAGCACAATCTGGATGTGATCAAGACAGCAGACTATATCATTGATATGGGACCGGACGGTGGAGACCGCGGCGGCAGGGTCGTAGCCTGTGGCACACCGGAGGAGGTGGCACAGCATCCGACTTCGTATACAGGACAATATGTAAAACGTTATCTGGAAGCAGACAAGAAACGTTCCTAAGGGAAAACAAGGGCAATCCCCGGGAGAATATTCCGGGATTGCCCTTGCTCTTTCTGTAAAATGTAATAAAAAAGGAATCGCAAAGGCGATTCCGTTGTTTTTGGGGAGTGCTCCGGAAGCAAAGCCTCCGGAGCTGAGTTATGAAAAATATATTAGCACTATTTGCTAGTACGGTTATTATAATACCCAAGAAATGTGTCCATTATGTGAAAAAAGAATAAAAAATTAAAAAATAAATGTAAAGATTTGTTTAAGGATATCTTCAGAAAAAATTCATTGAAAAATGGTAACATTTGTATATAATTGAAATTAGAATGCAAAACTATCATTAGGTGGACTAGGTTCACGTTTTATATACAAACTGAAAGGAGAAACAGTATGGTTTCAAGTGATATCGGAATTGATTTGGGTACAGCCAGCATCCTGGTTTACGTTAGAGGAAAAGGTGTCGTATTAAAGGAGCCGTCCGTGGTGGCTTTTGATAGAGATACCAACAAGATCAAGGCGATTGGCGAAGAAGCACGTCTGATGTTAGGTAGAACACCGGGCAATATTGTAGCCGTTCGACCACTGCGTCAGGGTGTTATTTCAGATTATACAGTAACAGAAAAAATGATCAAATACTTCATTCAGAAGGCAATGGGCAAAAAGAGTTACCGCAAGCCTCGTATCAGTGTCTGCATCCCGAGTGGTGCGACCGAGGTAGAAAAGAGAGCGGTAGAGGATGCAACCTATGCAGCAGGTGCCAGAGAGGTTTCCATTATTGAGGAACCGATCGCGGCAGCAATCGGAGCCGGAATTGATATTTCCAGACCATGCGGAAATATGATCGTAGATATCGGTGGTGGTACGGCAGATATCGCTGTAATCTCTTTGGGTGGTTCTGTTGTCAGCACTTCTATCAAGATCGCAGGAGATGACTTTGATGAAGCCATTGTCCGTTATATGCGTAAGAAGCACAATCTTCTGATAGGTGAGCGTACCGCAGAAGACATCAAGATCAAGATCGGTACCTGTTATCCACTCCCGACACCGGAGACCATGGATGTCAGAGGGCGTAATCTGGTCACAGGTCTGCCAAAGACCATCGAGGTTTCTTCTGAGGAGACCGAGGAGGCACTGCGTGAGCCGACCTTGCAGATCGTAGAAGCCATCCACTCTGTACTGGAAAAGACACCACCGGAGTTGGCGGCGGATGTTGCTGACCGTGGTATCGTTCTGACCGGTGGCGGAGCACTGCTTCGCGGGTTGGAGGAATTGATCGAGGAGCGTACCGGCATCAATACGATGACCGCAGAGGAGGCAACTACTTGTGTTGCTATCGGAACCGGCAAGTTCGTTGAGTTCCTTTCCGGCGATCGTTCTGAAGATTAAATTTCAGATCTTATATAAAAAATACGACAGATCTATCCGATATATAGATAGAAGTCATTATCTAGTTTTGCTTGCTTAGGAGGAATTATGGTAAAAGGACTGTACACCGGATATACCGGCATGGTCAACGAACAGAAACGCTTGGATGTGATTGCCAATAATCTGGCAAATTCTGCGACGACCGGATACAAAAAAGAAGGTATGGTAAATCAGTCTTTTGATCATCAGTTGGCGATCAAGATCAAGGATACATCGAATTATGATATGCCACAGCGTATCGGTTCGATCAGTCTGGGCGTGAAAGTGGGAGAGACCTTTACTAATTGGGATCAGGGGAGTTTCCAGATCACAGAAAACATGTCAGATCTGGCACTTTCGGGCGAAGGATTCTTTGCTATTGCTTTTACATCAAAGGACGGAGAGACTTCTGTCAAATATACCAGGGATGGTGCTTTTTCTGTAGATAATCAAGGATATCTGCGCACATCAGATGGAGATTATGTTCTGAATCGGATCGGTGCGCTGAATTCCGATGATGCACTTGCCAATTATGTACGGATCGACCCGGATCAGTCTTACGAGATTGATGAGCAGGGCTTTATCTATCAAAACGATCAGGTTGTAGACCGTATCGGCGTGGTGCAGTTTGCAGATAATAATTTTGTTTCAAAATATGGCGAGAATCTATATGATCTGGTTCCGGGAGGACAGGTCATCGCCAGCGATGCTTCCGTTGAGCAAGGATGCCTCGAAGCTTCCAATGTCAATGTGATAGATGAAATGGTCGATATGATTACGGTTGCCAGAGCCTATGAGGCTGGGCAAAAGGTGATTCAGACCGAGGATTCTACATTGGACAAGGCTGTCAATAGTGTAGGACAGGTGTAAAAGTCCTATTTTGACAATGCCGATGAGACTGCATGACAATATCCGGTCATGCTGACAGAGAAATTGGAAAGGAGATGCATTCATTATGATGAGAGCATTATGGACGGGCGCGTCAGGAATGAAGGCGCAGCAGACGAACGTTGACACGATTGCTAACAATCTCGCCAATGTCAATACTGTGGGCTATAAGTCCCAATCTACGCAGTTCAAGTCACTTTTATACCAAACCCTTCGTACAGAGACAACAACAGCAAACGGAGAAAATAAACCTACGACAGCACAGGTAGGATTGGGCGCAAGAGTGGCATCTACCAATACAGACTATACACAGGGAACCATGCAGGCGAATGCCAGCAAGACGGCATTATGCATTTCCGGTTCCGGCTTTTTCGCAGTGCGCGGTGCGGACAATGGCACTTATTACACCAGAAGTGGTGATTTTACATGGGCACTGGATAATATGGGCAATCGTGTTCTAGCTACTTCTAAGGGGCAGGAAGTCTTGGATTATCAGGGCAATCCGATCATGTTGCCGGATGGTGCTTCGGGTGATACGGTTTCTTTTGGAACGGATGGTTCTGTAGCATATAAGGCAGCAGACGGCACCTATATACCGACCGGGCAGCAGGTGGCATTGTACCAGTTTAACAACCCAAAGGGATTGGAAAAGACCGGGGACAGTCTTTTTGAGGCAACCCAGGCTTCGGGCGTACCGCTGAGTGAAAACACGACTGTTGGTGTGACCAAAAGCACAATTGCACAGGGCTATCTGGAAGCATCCAATGTCAATGTGGCAGATGAGATGGTCAATCTGATCGTGGCGCAGAGAGCCTATGAGATGAACTCCAAGGCAATCACGACATCCGATACCATGTTGGAACAGGCAAACAATCTCAAACGATAGGAGGAGATAAGGTATGAGTTTTTCAGTAGATGGATTATCTTCTTATTACGATACGGTTTCTTCTAATGCACAGTCATCCAGCAGATCGGACAAGGCAACCAGCGCGCTTTCCGGGCTATCTTCTGATTCCACAGAGGAGGATCTGGTAAATGCCGTAGAGTCTTTTGAATCCTATATGTTAGAACAGGTCATCAAGCAGATGAAGGACAGCGTGACTTCGGATGATGATCAGGATTCGACCATGAGCCAGTATACCGATATGTATATGGATGCCACGATCCAGCAACTTGCTGGGGAGATGGTATCAGAGTATGGCGGTAGTCTGACAGACCAACTGGTCGATCAGATGAAGCGCAATTACGGAATAGAGTAGGATAGGACTACATAATCGATGGAAGATTTACAAGGCTATGTGGAACACATCGTGTTCCGCAATGCGGATAACGGTTATACCGTTCTCAATTTAATAAGCGAAGAAGATGAAATTACATGTGTAGGAATCTTCCCTGTCGTTACGGAGGGGGAGATTCTTTTATTACATGGGGAATATACATCGCATCCGACCTACGGCGAACAGTTTCAGATGAAATCCTATGAAGCAAAGGCGCCGGAAGATGTCCTTTCCATGGAGCGTTACCTGGCATCCGGTGCTATCAAAGGAATCGGTGTGGCATTGGCATCCCGTATCGTGCGACGGTTCAAAAAAGACACCTTCCGCATCATGGAAGAAGAACCGGAACGACTTGCGGAGATTAAGGGGATCAGTGAGCGCATGGCGATGGAGATCTCCAGCCAGATGGTAGAAAAGAAAGACCTGCGGGATGCTATGATCTTTTTGGAAAAGTATGGCATCACGAGTAATCTGGCAGTCAGGATCTATCAGGCATACGGACAGGAAATTTATAGTGTCATCCGTGAGAATCCATATCGCATGGCGGAGGAAGTGCCGGGGATCGGCTTTAAGATAGCAGATGAGATCGCTGAGCGTGTGGGTATCCGTACTGATTCGGACTTTCGTATCCGGTGCGGGATCCTTTATTGCCTGACCGGGGCATCGACACTGGGGCATACCTATCTGCCGCGGGAAGAATTGCTCCGTTATGCCAATCAGTTGCTGGGCGTTGCACCGGAGCACATTGAGGAACATGTCATGAATCTTGCCATGGATGGCAAGGTGGAATTAAAGGAAGAAGGCGTGTATGCTAAGAGTTTTTACCGCATGGAACAGGTGTCGGCAGGACTTTTACACGCTTTGAATGAGACCTATGATGTGACACCTGCCAAACTGTGCCAGGCGATCGCGAGGATCCAGAAGGAAGAAGATATGGAACTGGACGAGTGGCAGGCAGAGGCGGTTAGACAGGCGGCATCGCATGGTCTCTTTATCCTGACCGGTGGACCGGGAACAGGAAAGACGACGACTATCCGTGCCATGATCTCTTATTTCGTGGGTGAGGGCTATGATATTTTCCTGGCAGCACCAACGGGGCGCGCGGCAAAGAGGATGAGCGAGACTACCGGATATGAGGCAAAGACCATCCATCGTCTGCTGGAAGTCAATGGGGCGATGAACGAGGCGAAAGACGATGCCAAGGCGATCGGCGGTATGTTCGAACGCAATGAATCCAATCCTTTGGAGGCGGATGTCATTATCATTGATGAGATGTCTATGGTGGATATTACCCTCCTGTACGCCCTGTTAAAGGCAATCGGGCATGGGACACGCCTGATTCTGGTAGGGGATATCAACCAGTTGCCAAGTGTCGGACCGGGCAATGTCCTGCGGGACATCATAGCGTCAGAGTGCTTTCCGGTCGTGACTCTGCAAAAAATCTTCCGTCAGGCGAGCCAGAGTGATATTGTTGTCAATGCGCATAAGATCAATGGCGGCCAGCATATCGTACTGGATAACAAGAGCCGGGATTTCTTCTTACTGAAACGTTATGATGCGGATGTCATCATCAGCGTTATGTTGCAGTTGGTCAAACAAAAAATGCCCAAATACGTAGATGCGACACCTTATGATGTTCAGGTGCTGACACCGACGCGCAAGGGACTACTTGGGGTAGAACGTCTCAATAGCATTTTGCAGCAATATTTAAATCCGCCGGAGAAAGGCAAGAAAGAACATCAGGTGGGTGAGCGGATCTTTCGTGAGGGTGACAAGGTCATGCAGATCCGTAACAATTACCAGTTAGAATGGGAGATCCGAAGTCGATATGGCTTGGCAATCGACAAAGGGCTGGGCGTATTCAATGGGGATGTTGGGATCATTCAGGAGATCAATGACTACAGCAGCACGGTCAGTGTGCTCTATGATGAGAATAAATTGGTAATATATCCATTTAAGGGGTTGGACGAACTGGAATTAGCCTATGCGATCACCATTCATAAATCGCAGGGAAGTGAGTATCCGGCGGTGGTCATGCCACTGCTTCCGGGACCGCGTATGCTTATGAACCGGAATCTTTTATATACGGCTGTGACCAGAGCGCGCAAGTGTATCACCATTGTGGGGGATGAAAACGTATTTTACCAGATGATTGACAATACGACGCAGCAGCGTCGGTATTCTGGTCTGAAAGAAAGATTAAAAGAGGCCTCGCTCATATAAGCGAAGCCTCTGAAAAATATCTTTTATTCTGCTGTATCATCACTACTGATTCTTGTAGTGGTGGATCCAATTTCGTAGTTTGCAAAATAATCATTGATCTCGTGGAAAGATTTTGGAAATGTCATTCCAAGACTTTCGGCACGGGAAGCATTGTAGAGTTTGACGTTTTCGGCAGGAGAAGTGGTGATCTTGATATCACCTGGCTCTTCCCCATCGACTAAAATGCGGTAGACCATCTTACCTGCGGCATAGCCCATAGCATAAGGGTCTTTATACATAGATACCAGTGTCTCTTGCCCAAGTGTGGCATCACCGCCAACGGTTCTGGTGCCAGATGCCGTGGCAATATCAGCGATCGTCTGGACTTCGCTGGTCAATTGGCTTTCGGCAGGCAGGAAGAGAACGCTACATTCGTTGCAGGCGTATTGCACGATGTCTTCTAAGGAAGCGTCTGCTGCAAGCGGCTCTGTATTGGCTGCGGACAAGTCCGGTGTCCAGGTGGCGGAAGTGCTGGCAACATGTGCACTGCTTGGAGAGAAGATACCACTCAAAAGATCATTCCCCGCAAAAGAAGCCACATCGTTATTGCTGCCTTCTGTGACAGAAGAAGCAATCTGCTTGGTTGGAGCAATGGCGGTCGCATCGGTCAGTTCATCACCGACGCTGCTGTCGATATCATCCGAAGGAAGTGCATATTCTTTCCAAGGGATGCCGGCCTGATCCAGATATTTTTCTAAAAGGACATTCTGGTAAATACCGTCTGTATCTTCCGGGTTGTACAAAAGCCCAACAGATTGCAGATCCGGTGTTGCCTCGATTAGGAGCGATAATTGTTCCTCCAGATTTGGCTTGGATGAAATACCGGTCACATTGGTGCCTGTTTTTTTGTTCCAAGAGGAATCAGAGGCTGAGGCTAAGTGAAGGACACTCTGGTAATCCATAACAGCAGCACCGACGATCGGAATGTCCTCGGTTGCTGTGGCAGCGGAAGACAGGCTCTTTTTTCCATTGGCAAAGATCAGGTCTGTGCCGCCGGTGACATAATCCGTGCAGATGCTGTCAGTGCCCATCGTATCATTAGCGACCATAGTCGTGACATTGACATGAGCAGATCCGAAAAGGTCTGTCAGGGCATCGTTAAAGCCCTGTGAGATATTGTTATAATAGTCGCTGTCCTTATCCTGACAGAGACTGATATCATATACCGTGTCATCTTCTTCCGGCAGGGGGGTATAGCCGGAGGACTTGTCCTTGCCGCAAGCCGGAAGTGATACTGCCAGAATGGCGGCGAGCCCGGTGCAGGCAAAACGTTTTATATTTAGCATAGTTAGAAAAACCTCCATAATAAATAACTCTGAAATTACATTTTAAAGAGAGGGGAGAAAAAAGTCAATGAGGGGTCATAGAAAATACACACTGCCAAGCAAATTGCTGGAAAAGGTTCGACAGGAAATTTTCCCGGAATGCTGTCCGGGATGCAATGAGATCCTGTTTGCGAAGGAAAAGGAAAAAGGCTTTTGCCGAACGTGTGCCGAGAAGATCATTTATATAGGAGATGGGGGGTGCGTCAAATGCGGGAAAGCCCTGACAGATCTTACGCAGGATCTGTGCAGGGATTGCAGAAAAAGAGGACATGCATTTGTGCAGAACAGGGCGGTTTATGCCTATGATGGTCCTATGAAAGAGGCTATGTACCGTTTTAAATATAGTAATTGCCGTGCTTACCGGCGCATTTTTGCAAAGGATGCCTGGAATATCTACGGTGCCTGGCTCAGAAATTTGGAGGTGGATGCGGTCGTTCCGGTGCCTATGTATGCAAAGAAAAAACGCCAACGCGGCTATAATCAGGCTGAGGTATTTGCGGAAGAAATTGCAAAGCGACTGGACTGTCGGCTGGACACATGGCTGGTCGTGCGGACCAGGAATACTGCACCGCTTAAAAACCTGAGTGATCAGGGAAGAAAAAAGAATTTGGAAAATGCTTTTAAAATCAGAAAAAATGATGTAAAATTAAACAAAATTCTGTTAATTGATGATATCTATACGACAGGGAGCACATTGGACGGCGTTACCGAGGCTCTTTTGGCATCGGGTGTGCGTCAGGTCTATTGCCTGACTGTCTGCGCCGGTAGGGAAAAGCATGTGTGACCGGGAGGAGGAAAATATGGACGTACGAAATTGCAGACAATGTGGCAGGTTATTTAATTATCTGGGAGGACCGCCTATTTGTCCGGCATGCAGAGAGGCTGTAGAGGAGAAGTTCCAGCAGGTCAAGGAATATGTGCGCAGCAATCCGGGCTCCAACATCCAGATGGTAGCCGAGGATAATGGTGTCACAGTGCAGCAGATTCGTCAGTGGATCCGTGAAGAACGCCTAGAGTTTTCTGCAGACTCGCAGGTAGGAATCGAATGTGAGGGCTGTGGTGCCTCTATTCGTACCGGACGTTTTTGTGAGGCGTGTAAGAGCCGTATGCGTGGAGATTTCAGCAACGCGATTCAGAAACCGGAGCCAAAAGAAGATCTGTCAAGGAACAAAGTTCTGCGTGACACAGACAAGATGCGTTTCTTAAAAAAATAAATATGAGCAGGATAATACCCCTTCTTCACTCGAATAAGGGGTATTTTTATGTTTTTCTTGTGTATTCCCCATGCGAGGTTGCGCCGAGATTTGATTATGTTATAATGTGATGTAGTGGTGAGCAGTGTTTGTATGCGCACGAGCAAGGAAAATGCAGGAGGAAGGCAGATGCTAAGCGAACAGCGTGTTATGCATATGACAAAGATGGCGATGATCGAAGACAAACAAGGCCGTAAACTTGGGCCGGCAATACATTATCGCAAACGTGATTATCTTTCTCTTTGTACCTTGGGTGGTGTTTTTCTGGGCACTTTGATCTATGCGGCACTTTATGTGGGCTTTATTGTCTTGCTGGTCAGCACTTTGATAGTCAATATCCATCTGGTCGGATTGATACTTGGCATTTTATTGGGATTGGTTCTCTATATATTATATATGTACTATTATCTTCGTATGGTGCGCAGACACGCAGCCAAACGATATGACGAGGGCGTGACGCTTTTGCGCCGCTTGCGCAGGGACTATCGGGAACTGCGCGAGATGTATCAGGAAGAGGACCTGTCGAAAATACCTGAAGGATGGGATTGATATGACATTTTTAATACAGTTACGAACAAAGATCAGGCATTTTATCATAACAAGAGAAGAATGGGTGGTACGCTTGCTCCGCTTTGCAATCGTGCTGGCTGTGCTCTTGGTTATGAATCAATGTTTTGGTTATCAAAAGATTTTGAATCATTGGTGGGTCTCTGTAGTGATCGCGGGTATCAGTATGTTACTTCCGCTGGCAGGGTCTACTTTTATTGTGGTTTTTGTGGGACTCATGCATCTGATGACCTTATCGACAGACGCGGCGGTCATAGCCTTAGTTCTACTGGCAATCAGTTATGCGGTATCTGCATATTTTCGGTCAGATGATACCTATAATATGATGGTCATACCGGCTTGCCGTTATCTCAACATTCCCTTTGTCGTACCGATGGAAGCGGGCTTGATGCGCAGCATACATGAACTGCCTACGATCATATGCGGGAGCGTATTGTCATACTATCTGAAGACGGTCGTGGAAAATGCCTCGTCTTTTCTGGATCCAAATACAGACCTAAGTGCGGCAGAGTTATTACAGGGGCAGATCTTAAACAACAGCATGTTTTACATTTATCTGGTGGCAATGACGGCAATGTTTCTGGTGGTTTACACTGTGCGGACCAAGGGTATAGAACATGCATGGCTGGTGGGCGTACTTTCCGGTGTGGTTGTTGAATTTGTGCTGATGTTGGCAGGCATCCTTTTTACCGGAGAAAAGGAAAATATTCCGCTTCTGGTGATCGGCAATGTCGTGACCCTGATCGTGGGACTTGTCATGGTATTTTTTGCCAGAGGATTTGATTACACGCGTACCGAGCATGTACAGTTTGAAGATGATGAATACTACTATTATGTGACGGCAGTGCCAAAGATGCACATATCGGAGCAGGAAAAAGAGATCAAGCGTATTACTTCCGAGACATTACCGCTTCCGGTAGAGGATTTGGAAGAAACAGAAGAGACACAGGACAATTAGGAAAGGAGTGAGATGATATGGACAACATCATAAATAGTCTGGATGCATTCTTTGGAGATTATTTTGGAATCAATTTCCCGGATGTGCAGATCACGGATATCGTGGAAATTATCATCATTGCTTTTTTCATTTATCAACTTTTGATCTGGGTGCAGAACACGAGAACCTGGATGCTCTTTCGAGGTCTGCTGGTTGTCGTAGCATTCTTTATCCTGGCAGCCCTATTCCAGATGAGTACCATTCTCTGGCTGGGCGAAAAACTCCTAAATGTGGCACTGATCATGGTGATCGTTGTGTTCCAGCCCGAACTCCGCAAGGCACTGGAGGATCTGGGACGACGGCGGCTCTTTTCCTTCCTTGCCAATCTGGGCGTCGGCAAGAGCATTTCCAAACGTTTTGAAGATAAGACCATCAATGACACGGTCATGGCATGTTTTGAGATGGGAGCGGTCAAGACAGGAGCCCTGATCGTGGTAGAAAACCAGATGCGCCTGGATGAGGTGGAAAGAACAGGTATTACACTGGATGCTGTTCTGACCAGGCAGCTTCTGATCAATATCTTTGAAAAAAATACACCCCTGCATGACGGCGCGATCATTGTACGAGGCGATCGTATCGTGGCTGCGACTTGTTATCTGCCTCTGTCCGAGAATATGAATTTAAGCAAGGCACTTGGTACAAGGCATCGTGCGGCGCTGGGCATCAGTGAAGTCTGTGATGCGCTGACAATTGTGGTCTCTGAGGAGACCGGCAAGGTATCCATAGCGCAGAACGGACATCTGACGGAGAATGTGACCGATGATCAGTTAAAAGAAAAATTGATCGAGTTGCAGAATCTGGTAAAAGATGTAGATGAGAACAACAAACCGCGTTTGGGAAGGAGGGCAAAAGATGAAGCAAAGCATAACTCCTAAGATCAAACGAATGTTTTTAAATAACTGGGGACTGAAACTGTTAGCACTTTTCTTTTCCATCCTATTGTGGCTGATCGTTGTCAATGTGGATGATCCGACCCAGACCAAGACCTTTACAACGAGTGTAAATGTGGTCAATGCGGATGTTCTGACCGATGCCGGACGCTACTATGAGATTCCTGAGGGCGGTAATACCGTCAGTTTCCGTGTGACGGCGAAACGTTCTGTGATGGAGCGGCTGTCGGGATCTGATTTTACGGCGACGGCGGACATGAATTATTTAGAGGATGATTCCCGTGTTCCTGTGACGATTACGGTCAACAATAACAATAGTGGTATCACAGTCTCTGCCAAGAGACTGTATCTGCAAGTCGTTATCGGCAATAAAATGACGACCAAACATGATGTGGAAGTCGAGACCAATGGCAATCCGGCAGAGGGGTGTGTGATTGACAAGACAGAAGTGGATCCGTCCAGTGTGACGGTATCCGGTCCGGAGGACGTGGTCGGCACCATTGCAAAAGTGGTTGCATATGTTGATGTTGATGGTGCCAATGAGGATTTTGATACCGATGCATCTTTACATTTTCTGGATAAAAACGGCAATGAGATCGATCAGAGCCGTCTGAATGTAAACCATGAGACAGTTAAGGTCAGCCTTACGATCTCGCATATCAAGACGGTAGCGGTACAGGTGCAGACGACAGGCACTCTGCCGCAGGGACTCAATCTGGAGTCTGTCAGTGTGGATCCGGATACGATCGAGATCACCGGAGACGCAGATGTGCTCAATGAGATCACGGAGATCACGATCAGTGGCAGTGCGCTTGACCTGTCCAAGATCACGGCGAGTCTGACGACTACCGTGGATCTCAATACTTATCTGCCGAGCGGGGCAAAGGTCGCAGACAGCAATGCGGCGCAAGCGACGGTCAAGGTCAACGTATCCGGGGATGAGACAAAGACTTATCGTGTGCCGACTGCCAATCTGACAATCAAAAATCTGGCAGATGGCAGCAAGGCAGCATTTGATGCCACAACAGTAGAAGTAAAGATTACCGGAAAGGCATCTGATCTGGCAGAATTGGTTGCCGAGAATATCACTGGATCAGTGGATGTCAGTGGCCTGGGAGCCGGTAACCATACCGTGTCTGTTACGCTGGATCTGGACAGTGGAATTTCAGCGGCGGCAGCAACGACGAATATAACAATCACAACGGAGTAAGAAGGAGTTAAACATGGGAAGATTATTTGGAACGGATGGCGTAAGAGGCGTTGCCGGTTCAGAACTAACGATCGAACTGGCTACGAAACTGGGTCAGGCAGGAGCGTATGTCCTTACCAAGGAGCAGGCACACAAGCCGACGATCATCGTAGGATGTGACACTAGAATATCCGGCGGTATGCTGGCAAGTGCTCTGATGGCAGGTATCTGTTCTGTCGGTGCAGATGCGATCTTTACCGGCGTTATGCCAACACCTGCGATCGCTTATCTGACAAGAAAACATAAAGTGGATGCAGGTGTTGTTATCTCTGCGTCTCACAATCCGATGGAATTTAACGGTATCAAATTTTTCAACGGCGAGGGCTATAAATTGTCCGATGCCTTGGAGGATGAGATTGAGGATTTGATCGCCAACGACATGAAGAATATCAACCTGCCGACTGGATCCGGTATCGGCAAGATTGAATACCGTTTCGATATGATCCGCGAGTATGTGGACTTTATGAAAAAGACGGTTCCGGTCGATCTTTCCGGCATGAAGATCGTGATCGACTGTGCAGAGGGAGCATCTTATAAGACCTCTGTGGAGACTTTGCGTGAACTGGGGGCAGATCTGGTAGCCATCCATACAAACCCGGATGGAACCAACATCAATTCCAATTGCGGATCGACCCATATGGAAGAGTTGCAGGCAAGAGTTGTCTATGAAAAGGCTGTCTTGGGTCTGGCTTTCGATGGGGATGCAGATCGTATGCTTGCCGTAGATGAAAATGGCAAGATAGTAGATGGCGATGAGATCATGGCAATCTGTGCCAACTATATGAAGGAAAAAGGAAGTTTAAAACAGGATACGGTCGTTGTTACGGTCATGTCAAATCTGGGATTTACCCTGATGGGACAGGAGAAGAAACTTCACATCGAAAAGACAAAAGTAGGCGATCGCTATGTTTTGGAAAATATGCTTGCAAATGGCTATAATTTAGGCGGCGAGCAATCCGGTCATGTGATCTTTTTGGATGACAATACAACAGGTGACGGGCTCTTGAGTGCGCTTCATCTGTTGCAGGTCTTGGTGGATACCGGCAAGCCATTATCGGAACTTGCCAAGGTGATGGAAGTCCTACCACAGGCACTGGTGAATGCCAAGGTGCCTAACCATAAGAAAGAAAGTTTTATGGAGTATCCGGAGATTGCCAGTGCCGTGAAAGAACTGGAGGATAAGTTTGCCGGAGAAGGACGCGTCTTGATCCGTCCATCCGGAACTGAACCACTTGTCCGCGTTATGATCGAAGGCAAGGATCAAAAGCAGATTGAAGAAGAAGCCAAGAAATTAGCAGAATTGATCATGAATACAATGTTATAGGAGGTTGTCATGGTTACACAGAAGGTACAGATTATCAATCCCACAGGCCTTCATTTAAGACCAGCGGGAATCTTTTGCCAGGAGGCAATGAAATACACATCCAGTATCACATTTCATTATGGAGCAAGTGGCACAGCCAACGCTAAGAGTGTCTTGAGCGTGCTTGGCGCCTGCATCAAATCCGGTGATGAGATCGAGATCGTCTGTGAGGGCGAAGATGAAGAAGAAGCCCTGAAGGCATTGGTGACATTGGTAGAAAACGGATTTGGAGAATAAAAGTAAAAAGGCTGATTTCTTGCCGCAAGTATAAGAAAGAAGGAATTTAGAAATGTTAAATTATAAGAGATATAAGAGAAACCCGGTTTTGAAGTTCCCGGAGCGTACCTGGCCGGATAAGCAGATTGAAAAGGCACCGATCTGGTGTAGCGTGGATCTGCGTGACGGTAACCAGGCGCTGATCGAGCCGATGAATGTAGATGAAAAGATGGAGATGTTCGATCTTTTGCTTCGTTTAGGCTTTAAGGAGATCGAGATTGGTTTCCCGGCCGCATCACAGATCGAATATGATTTCTTGCGCAAGTTAGTAGCAGAGCATAAGATCCCGGATGATGTCAAAGTACAGGTGCTGACCCAGTGTCGTCAGGAACTGGTGGACCGTACCTTTGAGGCTATCCAGGGAATCAAGAATGTTGTGGTTCATATCTACAACTCCACATCTACTCTGCAAAGGGATGTGGTATTTCACAAGAGCCAGGATGAGATCATTGACATTGCCATCGCAGGAACACGTATGGTCAAAGAGCATCTGGCAGATTTTGACGGTAATGTGCAGTTGGAATATTCACCGGAGAGTTTTACCGGTACAGAGGTAGATTTTGCACTCCGCATCTGTACGGCTGTGCAGAAAGAATGGGATCATGCGACGGATGCACCGATCATCTTTAACCTGCCTGCGACAGTGGAAATGAATACACCGAATGTATATGCCGATCAGATCGAATGGATGAGTACCCATTTTGAGGATCGTGATAATATCATCTTGAGTGTGCATCCGCACAACGACCGCGGTACCGGTGTTGCCATCACGGAATTGGCACTGCTTGCCGGCGCAGACCGTGTTGAAGGTACTTTGCTCGGCAATGGCGAGCGTACCGGTAATGTGGATATTCTGACGGTCGCTTACAATATGTTCTCCCAAGGCATCAATCCGGAATTGGAGATCGAGGATGTCAAGGAGATTGTTGAGATCTATGAGAGATGTTGCAAGATGCATGTAGATATGCGTCATCCTTATGCCGGCAAACTGGTATTTACCGCTTTCTCCGGTTCCCATCAGGATGCCATCAATAAGGGCGTACATGCGATGCAAGAGCGCGGGAATGAATATTGGGAAGTCCCATATCTTCCGATCGATCCGGCAGACATTGGCAGAAAATATGAGCCGGTGGTCCGTATCAACAGCCAGTCCGGAAAGGGCGGCGTTGCCTTTGTGATGGATACCGTCTATGGCTACAAACTGCCAAAGAAGATGCAGAGAGAATTTGCAGATGTCATCCAATATATTTCCGAGCAGGAAGGCGGCGAGGTTGAGCCGCAAAAGATGATGGAAGCCTTCAAAAAAGAATACCTTGAGAACAAAATGCCATTTGAACTTGTCTTTGTGGATATTGATGACAATATGGCAGATGATGAGACACACGTAGCGCTCGACTTTAAGTACAATGGCAAGGCAATCCATTCCGAGGCAGATGGTAACGGACCAATCGATGCGGTAAAACTTGCAGTCAAGCAGTGTGTACCGCAGGTTGATTTCTCTGTGCTGGATTATAGTGAACATTCTCTGGGCAAGGGATCAGGTGCAAAGGCGGCAGCCTACATTGAGATGCGTGACAACCGCAGCGGGAATATTACCTTTGGCGTGGGCGTTAGTTCAAACATTACGAGAGCATCCATACGCGGTATGTTCTCTGCTATGAACCGGCTTGCAAAAAAGGCAAATGACTATGTATAAATAGAAAGGGCAGATAATATGAAAAAGATACTTGTGACGGGCTGTAACGGACAGCTTGGGCGAGCAATTCAAAAGGAATATGCAGGTCAGGTGGAATTTATTCTGACAGACGTAGCAGAGGGAGAAAATATCACTTCTTTGGATATTACAGATATTGATGCAGTCATGACCTTGGCTTTGGATAAAAAGCCGGATGTCATCATCAACTGCGCAGCACTGACCAATGTAGACGGCTGTGAAAAAATGTGGGATCTTGCTTACAGGATCAATGCGATTGGACCACGTAATCTTGCAATCGCTGCAACGACCATAGGGGCAAAACTGGTACATGTTTCTACCGACTATGTCTTTGCCGGAACAGAGCGCGCGCCACGTACAGAGTTTGATGAGCCGAATCCGATCAGTGCCTATGGCAAGACCAAGTTAGAGGGCGAACATTTTGTACGTCAGTTTGCAGAGAAGTTCTTTATTCTTCGTACAGCATGGCTGTATGGCGATGGCAAGAATTTTGTTAAGACTATGGTGCGTGCATCCAAGACACATGATGAGGTGTCTGTGGTATGCGATCAGTTTGGATCTCCGACTTCGGCAGTAGAACTTGCCAAGATGATCCATTTCCTGGAAGGAACAGACAACTATGGTATCTTCCATGCAACCTGTGAAGGTGAGACAAACTGGGCAGACTTCACTGAGGCATTTTACAAGAAACTGGGAATTAAGACCAAGGTCAATCACATTACCAGTCAGGAGTATGCCAATATGAACCCGGAGGCAGCAAAACGTCCGGCATACTCAAATCTGGATAACTACATGCTGCGCCTGACAACAGATCAGTTTGCCATGGCAAATTGGGAAGATGCACTGGATGTCTATTTAAAAGATTTTGACATGGAGAATTGCTAATGGAATCGCCGCTTGTCAGTGTTTGTATCCCGGCATATAACAATGCGGATACGATCCTAGAAACCATACAATCCGTTCTGACACAGACTTATCAGAATCTCGAATTGATCGTTGTGGATGATCGGTCGATGGATGATACTTATCAGGTGGTGGAGACTTTTGCCAGGCAGGCAGGGGACGATCGCTTGCATCTATATCAGAACGAAAAAAATCTTGGTATGGCAGGCAATTGGAACCACTGTATGGAACTTTGCAGGGGAGACTTTATCAAACTCTTATGCGCGGATGATCTGATCCATGAGACTCTGCTGGCAAGAGAAGTGGAGATCATGGAGAGGTATCCGGAGGCAAATCTGGTGCAGACGGATACGCGCTTTGTGGACATGCATGGCAAGACCACTGGCTATTATAAGCGCTATCACGCAAGTGGTCTTGTGGAAGGTAGGAAAGCCTGTCGCTTTTCCGTCTTTACCAGAGATTATCTGGGAGCGCCGCTTGCCAACCTGATCCGCAGAAGTGCTTATGAGGCATGGGGCGGTTTTGATCCTTCCTTTGTCTATATCATTGATTATGATTTCTTTATGCGGATTTGCTGTAAGGGAAAGATCTATATATTACATGAGCCGCTCAATTCCTTCCGTATCCGAAACGATTCGAATACCAGTCAGGTTATGAATGGCGACAAAAAAGAGGTCTATCTGGAAGAACATAAAAGATTGGTAGAACGATATGCCAAGGAACTACATCTGTCTAGATGGCAGGTGAATCTGAGTGTTATGATACGCCGGCTGATGAGTTTTCTCGGAGGCATTTATCTAAAGATTTTTGTGAGGTAACAATGAAGAAACGACTGGTGATCATACCGGCATTTAATGAGGTCGGCTCGATCGAGAAGACAGTAGAAGATATCAAAGAAAATGCGCCGAGTTTTGACTATGTCATCATTAACGATCATTCCATGGATGGTACCAAGGAATTGTGTGACCGGCTGGGCTATAATATGGTGACCCTCAGTATCAATTCCGGTATTGGTGCTGCCGTGCAGACAGGATACTTGTATGGACACCGATTTGGCTATGACTATGCGATCCAGATTGATGGAGATGGACAGCATGATGCCAAATTCTTGGAAAAGATGGCAGATATCATGGAGGCAGAGGGGATCAATATGCTGATCGGCTCCCGCTTTTTAGAGGGTGAGGGATTTCAGTCTACCGGTCTCAGACGCATAGGTATTCGTTTTTTTACCTGGCTGATCCGTTTATTGACAGGACAGACGATCACAGATCCGACCAGCGGCATGCGTATGGTGGATAAGGAAGTCATGCACATGTTTGCCAACGATTATCCTAAGGACTATCCGGAGCCGGAGACGGCAGTTACTGTCCTGAAAAAAGGATTTTATGTGAAGGAGATCCCGGTGGAAATGAAAGCCAGAGCATCCGGAAAATCATCCATTTCCTTCAAGAAATCTATTTACTATATGATCAAGGTCCCTTTGGCATGTATCATGACTGCCATCGGAGATTAAGGGAGGTACTATGAGCCTGAGATTACAGGTGGTTATCGCGATCGGCGCGATCATCGCTATCTTATATATTGGAAATCTGGTGCGCATCAAGCGGCTGGAATTGAAATACGCTTTGATCTGGTTTTTGGTGGGACTTTTGTTGCTGATCTTTGATCTGTTTCCGGGGTTGCTTCCGATCATGTCGCAGACGCTGGGGATTACACTGCCGATCAACATGCTGACATTCTTAGGACTTTTGTTTGTCCTGATGATCATTTTCAGCCAGACGATCGTCATCTCCAATCTGACCAGAAAGTGTAAACGCTTGACACAGGAGGTTGGCTTGTTGTATAAGAAAGTAGAGGATTTGGAAGAAACTGTGAGAGTTGAGGAAGCAGATCCGACAAAGTAAGAAATAGATGATGTCATCTGTTTTAGATAAATGATAAAGATAAAGTAATCAAAAAGGAGAAGATTATGAGAACATACTT
Organism: uncultured Lachnospiraceae bacterium; assembly: GCA_934899185.1. Lineage (GTDB taxonomy): Bacteria > Bacillota > Clostridia > Lachnospirales > Lachnospiraceae > Pararoseburia. The sequence goes on along the minus strand of CAKXYI010000001.1, from coordinate 448,097 downwards.
AGTAACAGGTGGAGCAGGATTTATTGGAAGCAATTATATTCATTATATGTTCCGCAAATATGACAATGAGATCCGTATTATCAACGTGGACAAGTTGACATACGCAGGAAATCTTGAAAATCTGAAAGATATCGAGGACAGAGAGAATTATACCTTTGTCAAGGCAGATATCTGCGATAAGGAAGCCATCAGCAAGATCTTTGCAGAAAATGATATTGACCGTGTGGTTCATTTTGCAGCAGAGTCTCATGTAGATCGTTCCATCAAGAATCCGGAAGTCTTTGTTCAGACCAATGTCCTTGGTACAGCCGTTATGCTGAACTGTGCAAAGGCAGCATGGGAACTTGAGGACGGTACTTTCAAGGAAGGCAAGAAGTTCCTGCATGTATCTACAGATGAAGTATATGGCTCTTTGGATGATGATCCAAATGCATATTTCTATGAGACAACACCATATGATCCACATAGCCCATACTCTGCAAGTAAGGCATCCTCTGATATGCTGGTAAAGGCTTATATGGATACTTATAAGTTCCCGGCAAATATCACCAACTGCTCCAACAACTATGGACCTTACCAGTTCCCGGAGAAGTTGATCCCGCTTATCATCAACAATGCCCTGCAGGGCAAGAAATTGCCGGTATATGGTGATGGTAAGAATGTGCGTGACTGGTTGTATGTAGACGACCATGCAAAGGGAATCGATATGGTGCAGGAAAAGGGAAAACTTTTCGAGACATACAATATCGGTGGACACAATGAAAAGCAGAATATTGAGATCATCAATATCATTATCGAGACATTGCAGGAGATGCTTCCGGCAGATGATCCAAGACGTGCCAATGTCAGCACAGATCTGATCACGTATGTAGAAGATCGTAAGGGACATGACAGAAGATATGCCATCGCTCCTGACAAGATCAAGAAGGAAGTAGGCTGGGAACCGGAAACTATGTTTAAGGATGGTATCAAAAAGACGATCGCCTGGTTCTTTGAACATGAAGATTGGATGAAGAACGTTACTTCCGGAGATTATCAGAAGTATTATCAGGAAATGTATAAGAATGAATAATGCAGTCGTTATCGTAACATATAATCGCTTGGAATTATTAAAGGAATGTCTTGCCTGCGTATGCGGGCAAACCATTCCTTTTTCGCGTGTTATTGTGGTGGATAACCACAGCACGGATGGAACGGCGGAGTATCTGGCTTCGCGGACAGATATAGAAGTGATCCGTGAGGCGGAAAATCTTGGCGGCGCCGGTGGATTTTATGATGGCTTGCAGCGTGCCGGTCAAAGTCCTTATGACTGGGTGCTTATCATTGATGATGATGCCATGATCGCACCGGATTATATGGAAAAACTATTGGACTATGCAAATGCGCATACGGGTATTTATGGTCTTGCGGGAAAAGTGGTGACAGAGGGACATATCGATGTCAGCCACAGAAGACGGATCACAAACCGATTGCTTTATGTGGAGAGCAATGTTGCTACCGAGGAATACCAAAAGGAGAGTTTTTCCTGCGATGCCGCAACTTTTTGTGGACTCTTGTTACAGGGACAGAAGATGCGGGAGATTGGTCTGCCCGAAAAGGAATATTTTCTTTGGTATGATGATATCGAGTATTGTCTGCGCTTGCAGGAGTGCGGTGGAGTGACGGTGGTGCCGGCAGCGGTGCTTCATCATAAAACGGTGCTTTCCAAGGAGGGCATGGTGACAAAAGGGGTCTTACATCGAATCAGTTGGCGGCAGTATTATGGTTATCGCAATCGTTATGATACGGCAAAACGGCATTTGGGAAGCCTGTCCGCCTGGGTGATCCTGTGGCAGTATCGGGTCTTTTGGCTTTTCAGTTTTTTTATGACCTGGAAGAAAGAAACGAGGGAACAGGGCAGGAGTAACCAAAAGATCCTGCATGATGTGATAAAGGATTGCAAAGCAGGGAGATTGGGGAAACATCCGGAGTATCACTATTAGATAAATAAAGTAAGATTGGGAAGAATGTTTTGAAGAAGGAAATACAATGGAATCGTACAGCACTGATCATTGAGGTATGCTGTATTGCTTTAGTGGGGTTATTTGATCTGTCCTTGTGTTGGATGGAGGGTATGCTGGCATACCATAAGGTTTTGGTGGTGTTGGTTAATGTTGTGGGGATCATAATCTTTCCATGGATTTTGCTGCATTTTGCATGGACACGCGATGCTGTGGAAAAAGCCTTGGCAGATTTGGAACAAGGCTGGCAGAAGATCAAGAAGGATCATCAAAAGATTATCAAATATGCAGCCTGTTATGTTGGATTGTGGCTTGGATTGGGAGTCATTGTCCGGCTTGCAACGCTGGGGGCAGTTTTCCCATGGTGGAAATATTATTTCTTTGCCGGAGTTGTGAGTCTGATCCTGACTTTTTGGCTCGTGCGCAGACAAATGGCAGAAAAGACAGAATGGGCATTTGCTGCAACAGCCCTGATCTTGGGGATGACATTTATTTTGTCGTCACCAAGGATCGTTGGAGTTTGTTGGGATGATGAAACACATTTTGTCCGGACGATCTCTATTGTCAGCATGTTTGATTCTGTAAAGTATGAAGCAGAGAACAAGTTGGTTGAGGATTTTCCGCAGTTGAACCAGCAGATCACGGATAAGACATATTCCTATGAAACATTGCAGGAATACAGTCAGGTGTTGAATGGGCTTTATGATAGATCCCATGCGGGCAATCAGGAGGTACTGCGTCCTTATGATGAAGGGACAATCGGCTATAAAAGTCTTGGGGGAATCTATTCCATCGCATATGTTGTACCTGCAATCGCTATTATCATCGGAAAAGGCTTACATTTGAGTTTTACCCATGTCTTTTTGTTGGGGAAAATGAGTATCTTATTGGCATATACAATGATCATCTATTATGCGATCAAGCGCTTGCGTTATGGAAAGATCCTGATGTCTGTGATCGCTCTTTTACCGACTTCCATGGTACTTGCATCATCCTATAGTTATGATTGGTGGGTGATCGCACTGACATTGGCGGGAACATCTTACTATATCGGAAATCTGCAAAGACCGGAAGAAACCTTGCAATATCGGGATCTGTTTATGATGGTCATTTGCTTTACCCTTGGCATCATACCAAAGTGGGTATATTGTGTGATGTTATTGCCCTTGTTTTTCTTTCCGAAGGAAAAATTTAAGGACAAGCGGCAGAGAGGGGTATGGTACGCCTTTTTGATCGGCGGCATGGCAATCATATTGTTCCTGTTTGTACTTCCGGTTTTGCATCATGGGCTCGGAATGGGAGATACAAGAGGTGGGGAGGGAATCAACGCCAGCGAACAATTATGGTGGATCTTACAACTTCCGGGCAGTTATCTGCAAAAGTTGATCGGTTTTATGGCAAGTTATCTGGGATTTAATGTAGCACCGCTTTACACAACGAATATGGGATACTTAGGGCAGGGAGATTATGGAATCCTTCTCTTGATTCTTATTGCGGTTATTTTATATCTGGATCGTGGTGAGGAAAGGCGAAAAGTTACATGGCTTAGGATCAGTCATTGGGTAACGTTTCTTATTCTGGTGGCGGTTATTGTAACCGTGTTTTATCTTGTATATACACCGGTAGGAGGACAAGTCTTACAAGGGTGTCAGGGAAGATATTTATTGCCGGTGCTGTTCCCGATGGCTTACTCTCTGGGAATTGATGGCATAAGCATTAAGTTTGATAAAAACCATATGGTAATGGCTGCCTTAGGTTTGACATCCCTTGTGTTTTTGTTGGATTATTACACGCTATATATTTCATATTTGTAATAGGACAGAAAATGGATGGAAAGGTAAGAGTGTGAGAGCAGGATGCAACATATAACAGCAGTAGTCGTCACATACAATCGGATAGATTTATTGAAAGAGTGTCTACAGGCTCTTCGAGAGCAGGAAGTAGACCGGAATACACAATTAGATATTCTTCTTGTGGATAATGCCAGTACGGATGGCACAAAAGAGTGGATAGATGGCGTACTATCGACAGACAATGCCGGAGGTAAGCAGATCTATGCCATCCATCTGGCAGAGAATACAGGTGGCGCCGGTGGATTTTATACCGGCATGAAATGGGCATATGAGCAGGGCGCGGATGCCATCTGGATCATGGATGATGATACAATACCGCAGACAGATGCCTTACAAAAATTATTGGATGGCATGGCATGCGCCGGAAATGAGGTCGGTTTTGTCTCATCAACTGTCCTTTGGACGGATGGCAGTCCTTGCCAGATGAACCGTCAGCACTATGTGGGACAGGCGCTTTCTATATCCGGCAAGGATGCAGAAAATATGTTGACCCTACAGGCGGTGGACAGTGCAACCTTTGTGTCACTGCTTTTTACAAGAGAGGCAGTAGAGAACATGGGGCTTCCAATCAGGGAGTATTTCATCTGGGGCGATGATAAGGAATACACGCTCCGGGTATCGGGAACTTATCCATGCTTTCATGTTAAAGAGAGCGTGGTTATCCACAAAATGAAGACCAATGCCGGGAGTAATATCGTGATCGATGATATAGAACGTGTGCCAAGATATTTTTATGCATTTCGCAATGATCTGTGCACGGCAAAGAGACGTGGGGCAAAAGAAGTCTGTATTTATTTTGCAGCGTTTTTCCTAAATATGATGCGTGTCCTGTTTAAGAGCAGGGACGGAAGGAAAATGCGCATTGCCACGATGTGGAAAGGTATGACGGCAGGCGTGCGATTCGCGCCGGAGATAGGAGGAATAAAACAGTGATTATTCAGAAGTTGATCGGACCAAGCAAAGAAGTATGCAATGAGTGGGGGATGTATTTTAGAAAAGTAGATACAGAGGGAAGAGATATTACGACCTATCCATATGATGATGGGGATGTCATGTTCCATAAGTTGATCGATGGCGTGAAAGCATCGGAAGTGGCAGCAGAATCTTTCCCACTTGAGATCAAGCAGGGAGAGATCTTATCCCTGGATACGTATTTCAATGCTTTTTCCATTGGAAAATGGAAGAAATACACCAAGTTGTCGAATCTGGCATTGGAGATCGTGACCAGTGGCCCGGTAGAAGTCAGAGCCTACCAGGCGGTTGGCATGGTAGAAACAGAGCATATGTGGCAGGAGTTCCCGGATGAGGAGACCATGTACAGTTTCCTGCACAATAAAAGACAGGAGATGGACTGTCCGCAGGAGACAGAAGCCTTTGTAACGGATCAGGGGCAGCAGGCGATCAGGACGACCATCCATTTTTCCGAATTGGCCGATGAGGGCATTTACTATATCACGATGGCGCCGCGTGATGATGCGGTTTATCTCCTGTCGGGAGCATATACCACAGACGTAGAGAAAGAGGATGCCAATCCGGTGGAACTGGTACTTGGCATCTGTACCTTCCAGAGAGAGGAATTTTTAAAGAAAAATGTGAATCTGGTACTGGATAAGATCAGCAATAATGGCGAGTCGCCATTGTGTGATCATGTAGAAATTTATATATCAGATAACGGACAGACGGTGCCAGAGGATACTTTCCAGAGTGATAAAGTGCATCTTTTCCCGAATAAAAATGCCGGTGGGGCAGGTGGATTTACCAGAACCATGATCGAGTCTCTGTTCCATCGCGAGGATTCGCCTTTTACCCATATTATCCTGATGGATGATGATATCATTCTTTCTACTGATGTGTTGGAGCGTACTTATCATTTCCTGCAATTTGTTGATGAAGGACATCATGATATGATGGTTGGCGGCGAAATGTTCATGTTAAATCTTCGCTATAAGCAGTTTGAGGCCGGGGCAAGATGGCGTGGCACGCAGGTAACTTTTTATAATAAGATGTGGGATCTGCGCAGACAGGAATGTGTTGCTACCAATGAATGCGAGAATCCGATCAATTACAGTGGCTGGTGGTACAGTGTGATACCAACTTCCATTATTACGGAAGATAATCTGCCGATACCTTTGTTTATCCATTATGATGATATGGAATATGGGGTGCGAAATGAGAAGAATGGTACCATCCTTTTAAATGGTATCTGCGTATGGCATCCGCAGGGGATCAACAAGGCGGCAACACGTATGACCTATTACGATATCCGCAATATGCTGATCGGTATGGCAGGATCTAAAAACTGTGCGACAGCAGACGATGTGATCCACCATTTGTCAAACCGTATTGTCGGTGCCTTGAACCGTTATCGTTATGAAGACGCAGAGATCATCTATGAGGCTGTCGATGATTTTTACAAGGGACCGGACTTCTTTAAGACCTTGGATCCGCTTGAGAAACACGCAGCACTGACCAAGTATAATTATAAATACGAGGAATTGTCTGCCTATGGGCTGACCGAGGATATGGTAGAAGAAAATGGATTCCACAGCCACTATCTGGCATGGAGTGTCTGGGCGATCATACGCTGGATCCTTCCGAGCACAAGGGCGCTCAAAGTCGCCGGACTGCGCGATAGTGGTATTGCTTTTGGCGCTAAGAAGATCTTCCACTATGATGAAGAAAAGCGCAAAGGCTATATGACAGAGAAAAGTTATGCAAGGGGCTGGAAAGATTTGTGCGACTATCTGAAGATGATGAAGAAGATCAGAAAAAACCATGATGCAATGATGCAGCAGTGGGCAGAGGCAAAAAAAGAGATCACGAGCCTTGGATACTGGGAACAATATTTAGGAATTTAATATAACAAGGAAAAGAATAAATTTCATACAATGAAAGTGAGGAAGTGGATGGCAAAAAAAAATAGAAGGAATTGTTTACGTGGCATGGCACTAGGTTTGCTATTGTTAGTACAACTGGTAAATCCATTGGAAATACAGGCTGCACCATCTATAGGGGGATCGGCAAATCTAGTTGTACTTGTGCGTTTTCAAGGCGATACAACAGGGGATGAAAACACGGGCTATAATACACCGTATACATCACAAATTGCGGGAGCACCGAGCACATATTGGGGATTGTTACAACGGCGTTTTAATGGAGAGAATGATAAATTTGCGATTGGTTCTTTTCGTGAGTATCTGAGCAAAGTGTCTGGGGGGCAACATAAGGTGGAGTCTGTTTTCCCACAGACAACACAAAACGAAAATGTTGAGTATATTACACTGGATGGAAATATTGCCAATTACCAAGGATCAAACGAGATTTCCATGGTTGCGGAGATAGCACAAAAGCTGTCTGCAAAATATCCCGATTATGATGGTTCTGTATTAGATCAAAATGGTGATGGGGCAATTGATAATATGATGATTTTGGCATCTGTTCCTAGTAGCGGTCAATTTACCCCTCATACAACGAATGCAGGAAATGGGTATACATTTGCAGGGAAAACCATTGGTTATTATAATGTTTTGGAAACGTGTACTTCTGTTACGTCTGCAGGAACTTTTTGGGATTCTTTTGATGTGCCGACGGCAGCACATGAATATGTACATACATTTGGTATACCAGATTATTATCGAACAACCGGGATGAGCGGAACACCGGTTGGGATGTGGGATTTGATGGCAGGTTCTCTGGGAAGACCGGCATTGTTGGCAACTACACGAGAAAATATTGGTTGGACGAATGTGCCGACAAAAGCAGCAACCAATGCAACCTATACGTTGTATGACATGGACAGTGCATATGCGGACAGTAGCAAACAACAGGCGTATAAATTTTACACACCGTTTTCGTCGAGTGAATATTTTGTGGTGGAATATCGCCAGTCGGGGAATAAGTATACAGCAGAATTAGACCAGACAAATCTACAAGCGGATGGATTGCTAGTGTATCGTGTGAATCCAACGTATGCCGCAACAGGAAATCTGCAGGGAAATGACTATATTTATGTTTGCAGACCAGGAGATACGGGCCTGACATCATCTGCAGGAGAAATAGCAAATGCACAGGTTGGTATGAGTGCGTATAAGGCTACGAGACAATGCATAGGGACAAAGGATCTGACAAAGACAATAGCGGATAATGCTATTTGTTATAGTGATGGTCAGAATTCTGGAATAGAGATACATGTGGTTTCTCAGGATGATCATTCAATTACCTTTGATATTTCTTTTCCAGAATACGGAACCATGAATTTATGGGAATCTGTTACGAGTGCAAACGGAACCAACCCGTTTTCTGAAATTGCAGCGAAGGGTGTACAAACGGTAGTGGATGGTCAGAATTTATATGTACTGGCGACCAATACAAATACAGCATCTGTTTTAAAATATGATGGAAAAAATTGGACGAACCTTGGAAAGTGCATGGAGAACACAGCAAGTGCATCAGCTATGGCAATCTGCGATGGTAAAGTATATGTCCTTGTATCAGATTATCGGAATAACAAAACTATTTTGAAGCAATATGCGAATGGAACATGGAAAACAACAGCAACAATTGGAGGCTATGCATCCAATAGCCCGACATTAGGTGTGGTCAATCAACAACTCTATACATTTGTGGCGAAGAATGAGAAAAATCCAAAATTACAGGTGCTTCAAAATGGCAGTTGGCAGGATGTGGGAACAGAATTGGATGTTTCTTATGTGGTAAATCCGGTGATTTTTGCATACAACGGTAAACCGGCAATTGCATGTGGAGATTTTACAAAAAAAGTAACATCTGCCTGGGTTTGGGAGCAGAATGGCTGGACGAATCTTGTAAAAGATACTAGTGGTTATGCGAAAAAACTGAATGTTGCGTCTGCGTCAGGGAATGTTTATCTTTTAGCGAATGACAGCACATCAAGTGCGAAACTATATATCATAGATTGTAATGATAACACGTGTACAACGAAGGAATTATCATCTGTAGGAAATAACCTGTTGGATCTTGGAATGACAGTTGGGCAGGAAAAAATATATATTGCATCTGTGGCAGCAGATGGTAAGGCGTATGCTTATACGGCAGCGTTGTCTGATGTGACAGCACTTTCACAACTTGGCAGTACAGTGTATTCACCTGCAATCGGTCTTGCCTTGGAAAGAATGAATGGTAAAATCTATTGTGCTGTAACGCCACAAACGGACGGTGCTATGGATGTCCGAAGTTATGATGCTATTGATGGGGAGAATCCAAGTCAACCAGAACCGGAACCAGAACCGGAACCAGAACCAAAACCAGAACCGGGACCAAAACCAGAGCCGGAACCAGCGCCAGAGCCGGAACCAGCGCCAGAGCCGGAACCAACACCAACACCGATACCACAACCGATACCACAACCGGAAACAAAACCGGTATCGCGTCCGTATATTGCATACTATAATGGTGTAGATTATAGCGGTGTATTTGATCCATATTACTATGCGGATAGATACGGTGACTTGAAGCAAGTCTATGGCTATGATAATACGCAGTTATTGTATCATTTTGTGAATTATGGAATGAATGAAGGACGCCAGGCAAAAGCATCGTTTGATGTAAATTCGTATCGCTTGCAATATAGCGACTTGCGCAGAGCATATGGGGGAAATTTAAGAGCGTATTATATGCATTATATACAATATGGTATGCATGAAGGTCGAAAAGGAACGGGATGTAAAACACTACAAAACGGTCTTACTGTTTGGAATGGTGTAGATTATGCATCGGTTTATGATTACAATGATTATATACATGGTAATCCGGATGTATATGCTGCCTATGGAGATGATGACCAGGCTGTGCTGCTCCACTTTATAAATTATGGAATGAAGGAGGGGCGTTGTGCAAAAACAACTTTTAATGTGAATTCATACCGCTTACAATATGGTGATTTACGCAGAGTGTATGGAATGGATTTAAAGGCATATTATATGCACTATATAAAATATGGTGTACTGGAAGGTCGAAAAGGCACAGGTTGTGCGACGATGCAAGGAGCAACGACTATATATAATGGCGTAGATTATGGAAGAGTTTATGACTATGCGTATTATGTTTCAAATAATCCAGATGTCTATCAAGTCTTTGGAAATGATGACCAGGCTATTTTGGCACATTTTGTCAAGTATGGAATGAATGAGGGACGTATGGCTAAGACGAACTTTATCGTACAGAACTACAAGGCGAGATACCGGGATCTGCAACAGGCATACGGTAATCAACTGCCACTGTATTATGAGCATTATATAAAGTGGGGATATGTTGAAGGACGAAAAGGAAATTAATAGGATTGAGCAGGAGACAGGAAAATGTCTTCTGCTTTTTCTTTTATACGAGCATTTACCGCGGAAATCTTGTATTCTACCATCAAAATTGCTACAATACAATTAACTATGTTCGGATTTAAATAAGAAAGGAAGACAGAGATTATGAAGCATTATGACTATCTCGTAGTAGGTGCTGGACTTTTCGGAGCCACATTTGCATACGAAGCAAAAAAGAGAGGAAAGGAAGTACTTGTTATTGATAAGCGTGATCATATCGCGGGCAATATTTATACCAAGGAAGTAGATGGTATCAACGTACATGTTTACGGTGCGCATATCTTCCATACCTCGGACAAGGATATCTGGGAATATATCAATCAGTTTGCAGAGTTTAACAATTATATCAACTCTCCGATCGCAGTTTACAAGGATGAACTTTACAACCTGCCGTTCAATATGAACACCTTTAGCAAGATGTGGGGCATCCGCACACCGCAGGAGGCTAAGGATATTATCGAGAAGCAGAAGGCAGAGTACGATATCGACGAGCCAAAGAATTTGGAGGAACAGGCATTGTCTCTTGCCGGTAAAGATGTCTATGAGAAACTGGTCAAGGGCTATACCGAGAAGCAGTGGGGAAGAGATTGTACGGAACTTCCGGCATTTATCATCAAGAGACTGCCGATGCGCTTTACCTATGACAACAACTACTTTAATGACCGTTTCCAGGGAATTCCAATGGGCGGTTATACACAGATCGTTGAGAAGATGCTGGATGGCATTGATGTCGTTACCGGCGAGGATTTCTTTGATCTGAAAAAGTCCGGCAAGTTATCTGACGGCACCGAAGTTTCTTATGATCGGATCCTTTTTACAGGTCAGATCGATGAGTATTTTGATTCTAAGTTTGGACCACTGGAGTATCGTTCTGTCCGCTTTGAGACAGAGAAACTGGATATGGAAAACTATCAGGGCAACGCCGTAGTCAACTATACAGAGCGCGAAGTTCCATATACCCGTATCATTGAGCACAAGCACTTTGAGTTTGGCAAGCAGCCGACGACCATTATCTCAAGAGAATACTCTTCTGAGTGGAAGCCGGGCGTAGAGCCATACTATCCGGTAAATAACGAGAAGAACAATGCTCTTTATGAAAAATATGCTGAACTTGCAGCCAAGGAAGGCAATGTGATCTTTGGCGGACGTTTGGGACAGTACAAGTATTACGATATGGACAAGGTGCTCATGGCAGCACTGGAGTGCGTAAAGGAGGAATTCTAAGATGAAAGGAATTATTTTAGCAGGTGGTTCAGGAACCAGATTATATCCGCTGACAAAGGCAATCAGCAAGCAGATCATGCCGGTATATGATAAGCCAATGATTTATTATCCATTGTCAACATTGATGCTGGCAGGAATTCGAGAAGTACTGATTATCTCTACACCAAGAGATGTTGTTGTATTTGAAGAATTGCTTGGAGATGGAAGCCAGTTAGGTATGGATATCCAGTATGCGATTCAGGAGCAGCCGAATGGACTTGCAGAAGCCTTTATCATTGGTGCAGATTTTATCGGTAAAGATGCAGTAGCACTTGTGCTTGGAGATAATATTTTCTACGGACAGAGCTTTTCACAGGTGTTAAGACGTGCCGCTGAAAGAACAGAGAATGAACCGGGAGCAACCATTTTTGGTTATTATGTCAGAGACCCAAGGGAATATGGTGTGGTTGAGTTTGATGAGAATGGAAAAGCTATCTCTATTGAAGAAAAGCCGGCAGAACCAAAGTCAAATTATGCGGTTCCGGGATTGTATTTCTATGACAATTCTGTTGTAGAGATCGCAAAGACGATCAAACCGTCTGCCAGAGGCGAACTTGAGATCACAGCAGTAAACAACGCTTATTTAGAGCGTGGAGACTTGCATGTAGAGACATTGGGACGTGGATTTGCATGGCTTGACACAGGAAATCATGACATGCTTCTTGCAGCAGCAGATTTCGTATCTGCATTCCAGAAGAGACAGGGACTTTATATTTCTTGTATTGAAGAAATCGCATACAAGAGAGGATTTATTGATAAGGAGCAGTTGGTCAAACTGGCACAGCCGCTCTTAAAAACAGATTATGGCAAGTATTTGATGGAGATCGCAGAAGGGTTATAATCGCAGGATGATAAGACGAGTAGCAAGAAAAGCCAAGCGTATGATCAAGCGTGTGTTACGCATCGGCAATTATCAGAATATTGATATATTCCGTCAGTGGATAGATGAGATAGAGCCGACGGTCTGGAGTCAGGGGGAACTAGCATATGTTCCTCTGATTTCTGTTGTGGTGCCGGTTTACAATGTTTCCAGCCAGATGTTGCGCGACTGCATTGATTCCGTCAGAGCGCAGACCTATGAAAACTGGGAATTGATACTGGTGGACGATCATTCTTCCTGGGACAATGTCCGGCAGGTGCTGTCAGAGTATAGTGACATGCCAAAGATCCGTGTGGTCTATCGCGAAGAAAATGGCAATATTTCAGAAGCCACAAATACAGGGCTTGCAGAAGTGCGAGGAGAATTCATTGCCTTTATGGATTGTGATGACGTTCTGGCTCCGCAGGCATTGTATGAGGTGACTGCATTGCTGAATACAAATCAGGAACTGGACTTTATCTATAGCGATGAGGACAAGATTACCGAGGAGTGTCAGGCGAATAAGGCAGGCACGTTTGCGATACCTGTCAAAGACCGTCATACGCCTTTCTTTAAGCCGGATTGGTCACCGGATGCCTTTATGTGCCTGAACTATACCAATCACCTGTCTGTGTACCGAACCGAGATCGTCAAGGAAGTAGGCGGTCTGCGTACACAGTACAATGGCAGTCAGGATTATGACTTTGTCTTGCGTTTTATGGAGCATACGACAAATCGCCGCGTAGGACATGTAGACAAAATTCTTTACCATTGGCGCGAACGCAAAGAGTCGGTAGCTTATGATCCGAATTCTAAGCCATATGCATTGGAAGTGGCGAAAAAATTAAAGGAAGAAATGATCGAACGACGCGGACTACATGCAGATGTGGAATATGTGGATGGCGAATATCAATATCGTCTGGTTTATCACAATGACACAAATGAGAAGGTAAGTATCATCATTCCGTCTAAAGATAATTTTGACATTTTAAAGCATTGTCTGGATACCATAATAGAGTTTACGGATTATCCGAACTATGAGGTTATTATTGTGGATAATGGCAGTGCGCAGGATGTGCAGGATAAGATCAATGCTTATATTGCAGGCAAGAATATACACTACATTTACGAGAAGCAGTCTTTTAACTTTTCACATATGTGCAATATTGGTGCGGAACATGCATCCGGAAAATATTTCCTGTTCTTGAATGATGATATTGGAATCCTGCATCAGGGATGGCTTGATCGTCTGGCAGGACATGCCGCACAGGAGCATGTGGGTGCCGTTGGTGCAAAACTTTTATACCCGGATTCTACAGATATCCAACATGATGGCGTGTTGAACCTGACTTGCGGACCATCTCATGCCTTTAGTCATATGGATGATGCACAGTCCTATTATTTCGCGAGAAATCGTGTGGAATATGACTGGCTGGCAGTGACCGGCGCCTGTCTGATGGTTGATAGGGCAAAGTTCTATGAGGTCGGTGGGTTTGAGGAAGAATTTCCGGTTGCCTACAATGATATTGACCTGTGTTTTAAATTGGTAGAGGCTGGTTATTATAATGTATGTCGTAATGATGTCATCTTGTATCATTATGAGTCTGTGAGCCGTGGGCTTGACAATCAGGATGATGAGAAGATGCTTCGCCTTGCGATGGAACGCAGTAAATTGTATAAAAATCATCCTGCATTTGAGGGGTATGATCCTTTCTACAATCGTAATCTGGGAGGATATAACATATCTTTTAGCATCCAGATGCAGGGAGCAGGAGATCATGAGCCGCTACAGACAGAGAGCAACATGGAAGATTTTGTCATTGATTTTGACACAGAATCCATTAACTTTATGGCGCGGATCAATAGTGTGGAATATCTGAATGCCATGGTTCGTGTTGTGGGCTGGTTCTACACAGGCAGTCTGAAGGTGGATGGAAAACGTGATCTGTATCTGGTCTTGCGAGGTGAGTCGGGTAAGTGTTACCGGGTGGATGTGGAACGTTTTGTTTCCGAGGAAGCCAGACGGACTTATGACAGCAAATACGGTAATGTAGGATTTGAAATCTTGATAGACAAGAATAAATTGGATCCGAGAGATCGCAAGTATCAGATCGGTGTTATGATCTCAGGAGATAAGCGTCAGGACTGGTTTGTCCAGTGGACGGAGAGATGGATTCTTAGATAGAGGATTGTAGGCATGAAATGGTTGGAAAAGTGGTATGCAAATAAAGGACAGATGGTTACCGTCCATAATATGGATGAATTGAACAATCTTTTGGCATCGGAAAAGAAAATTTATGATGTTATTGTTTTAGAAGATATCATTTTCCCAAATGATCCACAGAAAGTGATCGGGATTTTAGAAGCGCTGCAACAGGTCGTGGTTGATGATGGAAATATTTTGATCGCAACCTATAATAGGTTGGGACTTCGTTTTTTCAATGGAGCACCGGAACCTTTTACGGGAGAGTATTTTCTGGGCATATTAAATTATAGTGCATCGAATACTTATAATACCTATAGTCGTCAGGAATGGGTTAATGTGCTTGATGGAACACACTATTCCTATCGGTTTTATTATCCATATCCGGAACATCATAATCCAGAGGAAATCTTTAGCGATATGTCGATCAATCGATATGGTTATGGGCGACCATATCCGAATTTAGTTGGTCGGCGATATGAGTTATATAATGAGCAGAAGGTAGCACAGGCTTTCTCAGATGCGCATATCATGCAGGAGTTTGCACATGCGTTTCTTATTGAGTTAAATGCAAAAAAAGAATATATAGAATATACAAAATTCTCGACGGACAGAAAGAAACAATATGGTATTAAGACATGTATAATATCAGATGGAAATGAGAAATGGGTAGAAAAAAGTGCTACAGATGATAGCGCTAATAGTCATATTTATCATATGTGGCAGAATACAAAACAGTCAAACTTGCATTTGTTGTCTGCAAAGCTGAAAGGTGAGAATACAGTTTGTTATGATTTTTTACAGGGCGAAAATTACGAATCAGTCATGCTGAAAGCACTCAATAAAAGAGATACAGAACGGTTATTTATGTTGTTGCATGAGTATTATACCGTATTGACTGAAAATGCGCAGGTAATGTCATATCATTCAGAAATGTTCACAAAGATTTTTGGAGAGAACCAAAGTGAATCCGAAGTATTATGTGTGCAACCGGCTAATATAGATCTGATCTTTGATAATATTTATTTCTTGGATGATACACACAAGATGACAAATATTCGTATTATTGATGGAGAATGGATTTTTGATTGTGCCGTTCCGGTAGACTTTATATTTTGGAGAGCCTTAAATGAGTTCTATGGAAAACACCCTATGATGGAGGGGGTAATATCTTTCAAGAAGATATGTGAAAAATATGAACTGAATGAGGTCAAATGCAACAAGTTCCGGCAGTGGAACCAATATTTTACATTAAACTATGTTGGGGCAGGGCAGGCAAATCAAAATCAGAAAAAAACAGACCTGCTGTCACTTGATGCAATACGGTGGAACCAGCAGCCGGGAAGACGTATCCTTGCCACTGCATACTGGAAAACAAATAAAGAAGATGAATTTTGTGAAGAAAATGCCATTTATCGCGAAGCGGAAGATCAAGGAGATTATCATTACGCGATAACATTTTATAAACAAGAACTTAAGGGCAGAGCGGAAGTGCGTTTGGATGTTCAAAAAGGAACGTTTTGCAAATGCAGGATTTTATCTACAAAAGGTTTAAAAGGTATAGTTCCGCAAAATGTATACAAACGAGAGGGAGAGTTCGCATATTTTTTGTCTACAGATTCATCATATGGAATAGACGTGGATGAAAATGCGGATGAGATATATGTAGAATACGAAATCCTAGATTGTGAAATTGAGACGAAAAGTTATTTGATAAACCAACTACAGAAAATGAATAATGAGTGCAACAAGTTGAAAAATGATTTGATCATGTACGATCAGATGGAAATAGAAGATAAAGAACTAAAGAGAGAATTGAATGAAATTAAAAATTCTCGAAGTTATCAAGGTGTTCAAAAACTAAAAAAATTGGTAAAAAAATAAGAGGTACTATGCATGAAGAAAAAAAAGATGTTGTCATTATGTCTAATCTTAGCGCTAATGATCATAAGTAATTTTGCAATCGCGACATATGAAAAAAAACCAACGGGTGAAAAAATAAACGTTGAATTTTCAGTAGAATCGAAGGATGCGGTTGATATTAAAGTGTATTACACAGAAAAAGGACAGGCATCGAAAGAAGACTTCAGCGAGTCAAAAAGTGTTACCATAAATTATAAGGGATCCAGTGAAAAGACAAATTCTGTTGTATTACCAGCAACGGTACAGTCAATACGAATTGATCCGGGCGAGGGTACAGCCGATGTTTCTATATCCGAAATATCTGTTTCATATAAAAAACAAGTGTTGGTTTCGACAGATGAAATGCAGATGACAAAATTGAACAATATGAAACAAAAAGCAAACTTGTATCAAACATGTAAGGGGGATTCTGATCCTTACATTGTATGGTCAATTCCGACAGAGCAGGTGTTGGCAGATGTAGCAACGGCTATGGCACCTAAAATATTGGCAGCGAAGATTTTTTTATGTATTATCATTGATTTATTACTCATGGTAATTTGGTGGAAACGCAGCATTTTATTTGCCATTCCGAAGGAAATCATAGAAAATAGGAAATTGATCATATCGCTGGCAAAAAATGATTTCAAGGCTAAATTTGCAGGATCATATTTTGGAATTATCTGGGCTTTTGTACAGCCGGTTGTGACGATCGTCGTGTATTGGTTTGTTTTTGATAAAGCGCTAAATTCTGGAACGCAGATTACAAAAGAGGGGATAGAAGCTCCATTTGCATTATGGCTTACCGCGGGTATGGTTCCTTGGTTTTACTTTTCAGAGGTGCTTAGCGCAGGAAGCAACGCTTTGGTTGAGTATAATTACTTGGTCAAAAAGGTTGTTTTTAAAATCAGTGCCCTGCCGTTTGTAAAGGTTTTATCAAGTATTTTTGTTCATGTATTCTTTGTAGTGTTTATGATTATTCTGTCTGCATGCTATGGATTTTATCCGTCTGTATATACATTACAGGTAATCTACTACTCATTTGCGATGATGTGTTTGTGCATTGGTATTGTATATGCCACCAGTGCAATGACTGTATTTTTCCGAGATTTAACACAGTTGATCAATATTCTTTTGCAGGTTTTGATGTGGATGACCCCAATTATGTGGAATATGGATGCTATGCAGAATAGAATTTCGCCGATTGTCCTAACGATTTTAAAGATGAACCCAATGTACTATATTGTTTCGGGATATAGAGATTCGGTTATCAATCATATTTGGTTTTGGACCAGACCGGAAACAACTTTGTATTTTTGGGGTGTGACAGTTGTACTATTTATGATTGGATCCGTGATATTTAAAAAACTGCAAGTTCACTTTGCAGATGTTTTATAAGAGTCGATTAGATGAGGTTGAAAAGATGGAAGAGTATGCAATTCGAGTAAAGAATGTAAGCAAAATGTATAAACTATATGATCGCAACAAGGATCGATTGATTGATGCATTTGGCTTGTCAAAAACGCCTAGATACCATGAACATTATGCCCTTCATAATCTGAATATCGATGTAAAGACGGGAGAATGTGTCGGTATTATTGGTACGAATGGTGCAGGAAAATCAACCATATTAAAGATTATCACAGGCGTATTAAATCCAACAGAAGGTGAAGTGGAAATCAATGGGCGTATTTCTGCCCTTCTTGAATTGGGTGCAGGTTTTAACATGGAGTACACCGGCATAGAAAACATATATCTCAATGGAACTATGATTGGGTTTTCGCGAGAAGAAATCGATAAGAAAATGGATGATATTTTGGCATTCGCAGACATTGGTGATTTTGTATATCAGCCAGTTAAGACATATTCCAGTGGTATGTTTGTCAGATTAGCATTTGCGGTAGCGATCAATATTGAGCCGGAAATCCTGATAGTAGATGAGGCATTATCTGTCGGCGATGTTTTCTTTCAGGCAAAATGTTATCACAAGTTTGATGAGTTTAAAAAGATGGGTAAGACGATTTTATTTGTAAGTCATGATTTGGGAAGTGTGGCAAAGTATTGTGATCGCGTCATCTTATTAAACCATGGTCAGAAACAGGCTGAAGGTAGTCCGAAAGAAATGATAGGCTTGTATAAAAAACTGTTAGTGAATCAATTAGACGAACAAGTGCAGAAAACAGTAAATGAGACCATTACAGAATCCGTTCCAGATGAACAGAATTATAGTATTGCAAATGGGCAAATGGATAATGAAACAACATGGAAGAACCGATATGAGATTAATCCGTCATTGGATGAATATGGTAATGGCATGGCACATATCATTGATTTTGCGGTACGTGACGAGAATGGTCTCATAACAGATGCTATAGAAAAAGGGACAAGATTTTCTATTACTTCAAAAGTGAAATTTGAGGAAAAGATACAGAATCCGATTTTTACATTTACATTCAAAAATGTGCATGGAACAGCCATTACGGGAACTAATACCATGTACGAAAACAAGAATGTAGATGTAGTTTATCCGGGGGATATATATACTTGTACCTTTACGCAAGAGATGAATCTACAAGGAGGAGAATATTTATTATCCATCAGTTGTACCGGGTATCGAGAGGGAGAGTTTGTGGTATATCATCGATTGTACGATTTGATCAATATAACAGTGATTTCCGAAAAAAATACCGTTGGATTTTATGATATGAATTCTCAGGTTAAAGTGGAGAAAGTAAAATGAATTTCTGGAAAAATATTAAGAGCAAATTCAACAAAACAGAGGAACAGGATGCAGTGACATATCATATTGATTCACTGGTAAATGATGATGGAAAAATGTCGGTCAAAGGTTGGATATTTTCTACGCAGACGAACTTAAATCAGATTCAGATTGTACTGCGTCAATCCCAGACGGAGCAAGTGATAGAGGTGCCTTTGACATTTCGTAAAGACATTGTAGAGGTTTTTTCTTTGCCTGCAAGAACAAAAACAGCCTTTGAATTCGCTGTAGCATATGCATCTGCGTACACAACGGATGTATTTTTACAATATGCTAAGGAGACAGGAAAGGAAAGAAGGTTACTTTGCACATTATCGAAACAAGAACAATGTAAGGAAACTTGGTTTTATCCTCGGGTAGGGCGATCCTATGAGGAGGATGGTGTAGAGTATAAGATGGATACTATTTCCCAAGTGGGGAATAGACTCTATATTCGCGGCTGGATTTTTTCACATAAACAGTCAATAGATAAAGTCCGATTGGTATTGAATTCCCTTCATTATGAAGATAGTGTGGGATTAAAGTTAGTGCAGCGAACAGATGTTGCTAATGCGCATAATCTGTCGGACCCTTATTGTGGACTTTCACAGGAAGTAGAATTTTCTACGAACGAGTATGCCTGCGTGTTCTTGGAGTATACACAGGGAGAACAGAAAAATCGCGTATTTATAACGGATGTCAATGCTAATACAAAAGAAGCAGGAATTTGTATACAAAAGAGAAAAGATTATTCTTACAATAAATTTGTAGAGAAATTTGTGGAGACATATACAGAAAATATATGTATACCACAGGATGCGTTTGTTGACTTGATTGTTCCTGTTTATAACGGATATGAGTTTTTGGCAAATATGTTTGCCGGAATTGAGAAGACGGCGGTGCCATACAAATTATATGTGGTCAACGATTGTAGTCCGGATGAACGTGTATTGCCGTATTTAAGCGACTACGCCAAGAACAGAGAAAATGTCGTATTGCTGGAAAATGAGGAAAATCTGGGATTCGTGCAAAGTGTTAATCGTGCCTTGGCACAGACATCCCATCATGTTGTTCTTGTAAATACAGATGTGATGTTACCGGATCAATGGTTGGAAAGATTGATGCTACCAATTTGGAATAGTGCTGAAGTGGCATCTACAACACCTTTTACCAATAGCGGAACAATTTGTTCATTTCCAAATTTCTGTGAAAATAACCATATTTTTATGGACAAAAGTGAGACCGAGATAGATCGATATTTTCGGATGGTTCAGCCACACTATGTTGAAATGCCAACAGGGGTAGGATTTTGTATGGGAATGAACCGTAAAGTGATCGATGAAATTGGCAACTTAGATGCAGATACTTTTTATAAGGGCTATGGGGAGGAAAACGATTGGTGCCAGAGAGCAATCCGTGCAGGGTATCATAATGTTCAAGTGGAAAACTTATTTGTGTGGCATAAACACGGAGGAAGTTTTCTGAGTGAGGATAAGAAACGTTATATTGAAAGAAACTCAACCATTTTGGAAAAACGTTATCCTACGTACAAAAAGGATGTAGATATATATTGTGCGATGGATCCGAATTGTCAGGTGCGAGAATATGTTAAAATGCGTATGATTCAAGATAACGTTGAACAGTTTATTGTTGTGCTAGACCATGATTGGGGTGGTGGCGCAGGCAAGTATATGGAAAATCGCATCCAGTCGATGTTGAATCATAACACTGCTGTTATGCGCATTGTGGATAATGCGGATACTGGATTGCAAATGATTGTTTATTATGATGAATATGAGGCAACATTCCGTGTAGATCGGTTGGAGGATACATGCGCCGTTTTAACTGGACATCAAGTGCAACAGGTAATGATAAATGAATTAGTGGCATATGAGCATATTGCTCAAGTTCAGCAATTTATTATTGGCTTGAAGACGAAATTTAAAACAGAAATTACAATGTTGTGCCATGATTTCTATCCGGTGTGTCCGAGTATTTATTTGTTAAATGACCAACAAAAACATTGTTTCCTACCAGCCAATTTGGAAGAATGTGAGAAGTGTTATCACAACAACACGAATAAAATGAATTTGGAATACGGATCCATTGCCTCTTGGAGAAGTATTTGGGCGGGATTTTTATCCCAGTGTGATCATGTGATCACTTTCTCTGAAAATACAAAATTTTACTATGAACAATGTTATCCGGATATACATTATGAAGTCGTTCCGCATCAAGTGGACTATATAGAACCTGTGGGGAAGATAGACAAGACATCAGATCTCATTACGATAGGATATATTGGGAATATGATGCCAAGCAAGGGTTCCGAGATACTTATTCGGATGGCAGAGCTGATAGAAGAACAAGGACTAAATGCAAGAATTGTTGTGATAGGTCCGAATTTGAGTACCTCTACTAATGAGCATTTGCTTATCCATGGAAAATATTCCCGTGATGAGTTGCCAGATTTGATGAAAGAATATCAAGTGGATATTGTTTTCATTGCGTCAATATGGCCGGAAACATTCTCCTACACTACAGAGGAGGCTATCAAGATGGGGATGAAAGTAGCGGCGTTTGATCTGGGAGCACCTGCGGAAAGATTGAAGAAGTATGATAAGGGAATTATAATTCCGGAAATATCAGCAGAGTCAGCATTAGATACTTTGTTAAACAATGCATAGAAAAGAGGAAGAGATGAAAAAAGCAATAAGAAAAAGAATCATGTCAGCAGTATTGTTATGCGCAATGGCTGTGACAACACTACTGGGACAGACCGGCACCTTGGAAACCAAGGCAGCCGTGGCACATTTTGATGGTAACGATTATCGTATGTCAGGACAGGTAGATGAGGGATTTTATGATGATGATTCCTCAAGTGTCATGGGTTATACAAAAGGGAATCCTCGTGAAGGATATACTGCTATTCGTAAAGGAATTGATGTGTCACATTGGCAGAACGATCGTGGCACGATTGACTGGAATGCAGTAAAGAATTCCGGTGTTGAATTTGTTATTGTCAAAGTTGGTGGACGTTATAATGATGGTTCATTCTATACAGACAAATGCTACAAGGAGAATATCGAGGGCGCACTTGCCGCAGGACTTCGTGTGGGCGTGTATTTCTGGTCAGAAGCAGTTACAGAGGCAGAAGCAAGAGAAGAAGCTAACTATGTGACTGGTTTGATTTATATGTATAATATTAGTTTGCCAATCTGTATGGATTATGAATGGTGCCCATCACAATATCGAGGTGAATGCCGCCTGTATAATTCAGGACAGAATGCAGCACAAAGAACTGCTGTAGCAAATGCTTTTATGAATCAATGTGCAGTGAATGGTTATACCGGAGCATTATATGCAAATAAATCAACCTTGGAAAATTATTTTGATGGAGCATCACTAGCAGCGAATGGACGTGTTTGGTTAGCAAACTATATGAAACCGCAGGCTACAGACTATGCATGGTGGGTATCTTCTTCTTATGCACAGCCATACGATTTCTTCCAATTTTCTTCCCAGGGATCTGTAGCCGGTATCACCGGTTATGTAGATCTGGACTATTGGTACGATGATGGAACCATCAGCGGTCAAGATTATTCCGCAGTATTTGATGCTACATATTATAGAGAACATAACGCAGATGTCGCAAGTGCAGTGGGCAGTGATGCCGGAGCTCTTTTGAGCCATTTTAAGAATTATGGTATGGCAGAGGGACGCCAGGGATGCGCTACTTTTGATCCAAAATCCTACTACTTGCAATATGGAGATCTGCGCTATGCCTATGGTACGAACTGGCCTTTGTACTATCAGCACTATATGCTCTATGGAAAGGCAGAAGGACGTAAGGGAACCGGTTGTACGACCATGCAGGGACCGACAACGGTATATAATGGCGTTGATTATTCCGGCGTATATAACTATTACTATTATCTGGAGCACAATGCCGATGTGAAAAATGCGTTGGGTACGGATGATGCGACGATTTTGAAACATTTTGTAAATTACGGTATGGCAGAAGGACGTCAGGCGATTTCTACCTTTAACGTCACCTCTTATCGCTTACAGTATGCGGATCTTCGTAGTGCATATGGTAAGAATTGGAAGAATTACTACGTACATTACATCAAATATGGGCAGAAAGAAGGACGAAAGGGAACCGGTTGTACGACGCTGCAAAATGCAACAACGGTCTATAATGGCGTCAACTATGCCAGTGTCTACGACTATAACTATTATGTAAACAATAACGCTGATGTGAAAAAAGCCTATGGCGATGATGAAAACGCAGTGCTTGCACACTTTGTCAATTACGGCATGAAGGAAGGTAGACAGGCAAAATCCACCTTTAATGCAAACTCTTATCGTTTACAGTATGTAGATCTACGAAATGCTTATGGAAATAACCTTAAGAACTACTATCTGCATTATATGAATTATGGAGCAAAAGAGGGACGAAAAGGAACCGGTTGCACCACAGTGCAGGGGGCTACGACTGT
Source organism: uncultured Lachnospiraceae bacterium (assembly GCA_934899185.1). Lineage (GTDB taxonomy): Bacteria > Bacillota > Clostridia > Lachnospirales > Lachnospiraceae > Pararoseburia. The sequence continues at coordinate 424,407 of CAKXYI010000001.1, read as the reverse complement.
CTATAATGGCGTAGATTATTCTGCTGTGTATGATTACTACTATTATGTGGCATACAACACCGATGTAAAAAATACTTTTGGAAATGATGACCAGGCAGTGCTTGCGCATTTCGTTAATTATGGAATGAAAGAGGGACGTCAGGCAAAAGCAGATTTCAATGTAGGGATATATCGTGGAAATTATGCAGACTTACAAAGCGCATATGGAAATGATCTGAAAAGTTACTATCTGCATTATATGAACTTCGGTAAAAAAGAAGGCAGAAGCGGAATTTAAGGACTAGAAAAGAAGAAACGATGAAAGATAAATTTTTAAAAAGACTAATAACGATATTGCTTGCTTTTGCTATGTGCATTGGTTTATATGTGCCATCAGGAAGTGTGGTTTATGCCAAAGAGGGAGATGATTCCACAACAGCGCAGATGCGTAAGGAATTGGAAGAAGCCTTTGGCGATGCGGACTGGGCTTTGCAAAAGGCGGCAATAAAGAAATATGCAAATACGGGGCGACTGACAGTTGTCCTGGATGCGGGACACGATAGTACACATCATGGTGCATCTCGCTCCGGTTTAAATGAGGAAGAATTGACACTTAAGATTGCCCAGTATTGTAAAGCCGAATTAGATCAATATCAGGGAGTGGATGTGTATTTGACAAGATCGTCAAATGCGTGTCCGAATCCCGGCACCACATCTACCATGGATAACTACTATCGTATGGTGTGGGCTTCCAATATGGGGGCAGATGTATATATCAGCCTGCATTTGAATGTATCGCAGTCAGCGGCAACATCCGGTGTGGAGGTATATGCACAAAATAACGGCTACCGACCGGATTTGAGTGCGGAGAGCCATTCGCTATCACAGAGCATAGCCAATGTGTTGCAGTGGATTGGCTTACCAAGTGCAGGAGTCAAGACTCGTAATTCAGACGATGGAAGCAAATACCCGGATGGATCTGCGACAGATTATTATAGTGTAAATCATAACAGTAAATTGTTAGGATTTCCTGGTATTATTGTAGAGCATGCTTATCTGACAAATGCCAGTGATATCCAGCGTTTTCTGGGAAATGAAAGTGGATTGCAGCAACTTGGCCTGGCAGATGCTGCGGGTATTGCAAGTTATTATGGCTTGTCCAAGGAGGACTATTCTGCGGCTTTTGACGCGTCTTATTACTACAATCATTATGCCGATCTGCAAGCGGTCTACGGATATGATGAAAAGGCATTGCTTGACCATTTCTTGAATTATGGTCTGGCAGAGGGACGTGTCGCAAGTCCGATCTTTGATATTACATATTATAAAAAGAACAATCCGGACCTGGCTGCGGCATATGGCAATGATCTGAAGAAATATTGTACGCATTTTGCGGTGTATGGTATGAGCGAGGGACGTCAAGGTTGCGCATCATTTAATGTCAACTCCTATAAACTGCAATATGCAGACCTGCGTCAGGCATATGGAAACGACCTGCCAAAGTATTATAAACATTATATGAAATATGGATACCATGAAAATAGAAAAGGTACAGGCTGTACCGCCCGCCAGGGCTATGTGACACAGTATAATGGCGTGGATTATTCTTCGGTTTACAATTGTGACTATTATCTTGCAAATAATGCAGATGTCAAAAATGCCTTTGGCAATGATGATATTGCAGTTTTACAGCATTTTGTCAACTACGGTATGAATGAAGGACGGCAGGCATGTAGTGATTTTAATGTGACATCTTATCGCCTACAATATGCGGATCTGCGAAATGCTTACGGTGGGAAACAGAAATCCTATTATGAGCATTATATGAGATATGGCAAAAAGGAAGGTCGTGTCGCAACGGGATGCACGACGGTACAGGGAGCCACAACCATCTATAATGGTGTAGATTATTCTGCTGTGTATGACTACTACTATTATGTGGCAAATAATGCAGATGTGAAAAAAGCCTTTGGCAATGACGATGTGGCAGTTTTGCAGCATTTTGTCAATTATGGAATGAAAGAAGGCAGATGCGCAAAGGAAGCGTTTGCAGTGCAGCCTTATCGAAGCAGATATGCGGACTTGCAGGCTGCCTATGGCGATGATTTACCAGCGTATTATATGCATTACATATCATATGGACAGAATGAAGGAAGAAGCGGTGTGCAACAGTAAGTGAGGAGAAAACCTATGAAACGAATGAAGGAACTGTTACTGGTATTGTGTAGCGCGGCATTTGTGATAATGTCGGTGCAGGAGGCATTGCCGGTCTATGCGGCTAATAAAGTGGCGAATGCAGAGGGCTACCATGTACCGCAGGTCACAGAACAGATCGTTTCGGAGTACACCGATGTTTATGAGCCGAGTTATACTAGAAATGCAGGTGCCAACTATTGGGCAAAGTATGGCTCAGATTATTATTACAACCAAATGACAGTGAGTCAGAAGAACCTTTATGATGGTCTCTATCAGATGTGTATGGCATATCTGACAGGGACGGAGGATATCAATGGAAAGACTTCTGTCAGGAACGCAAATCGAGAATATACACAAGGCGTGATATATAGTGGCTTGACAGACGCAGAGGCAATCAATACAACGATTGCCTTTGTTAATTCTAATCCGCAATTTTATTTCCTGGATGGTGAGGATTACGTCAGGGAATATATTATGGGAAAGAATAATGCAGGAACAATGTATATTGATGTGTATGATGATTTTGTTGATGGGATAGCACGTCAACAATATACTGATCAGTTCCAAAGTGTAATTGATAACTGGATGAGCCAGATTAATGCGCAGGCAAGCGTTTTGGAAAAAGAGTATAAGGCCCATGAACTAGTAATCTCCAATACGATATATAAGGACGGCGCAGCCTATAATCAGTCCTGTTATAGTGTTTTCATGCGTGGACAGAGTGTTTGCGCTGGCTATGCGGAAGCCTTTGAATTACTCTGTAACGGAGCAGGAATAGAAACAATCATTGTGACCAGTACATCACATGAATGGAACCAGGTGCATATTGGAAATTATTGGTATGCCGTAGATCCGACATGGGCGGATTCATCCGGCACTTTGGCATATTACAATGTCAGTGATGAGACATTGCGGAAAAATAACCGGTCACATGTACCGGAGACTTTCTGGAGTACAGTCAATCGTCCGGAGTGCAAGTATGACTATGGCAAGGAAGATATCTCGTCTGGTAGTGGTACGTCTACCGGCGGTGGAGCGTCGGGGACAACCAACGGTGGTGGGGCAGGCAGTAGTGGAACTACAGGCGGTAATTCCTCGTCCCCCAATCGTTCTTATACAGCGATTTATCATGGCGTAGATTATAGCAGTGTCTTTGATCCATATTATTATGCAGATACTTATGGAGACTTGAAACAAGCATATGGTTATGCTTGTAACAGCCTCTTGCAGCATTTTATTAATTATGGCATGGCAGAGGGACGACAGGCAAAGACTAGTTTTAATGTGACATCGTATCGTTTGCAGTATGCAGATCTGCGCAGAGCCTATGGATCGGATCTGAAATCTTATTATATGCATTATGTCAATTATGGTGCAAAAGAAGGACGAAGTGGTGTCGGATGTACGACCTTGCAGGGAGCCGTGACAGTCTTGGGCGGTGTAGATTACAGTGCGGTCTATGATTATCAGTATTATGTGAACAAGTACGCAGACATCAAGAAAGCATACGGCTATGATGATCTGGCGGTATTGCAGCACTTTGTAAACTATGGGATGAAAGAGGGACGTCAAGCGAAAAGCAGTTTTGACGTAAATTCCTATCGCCTGCAGTATGCTGATTTGCGAGGAGCCTATGGAAACGACCTGAAATCTTATTATATGCACTACATCAATTATGGAAGAAAAGAAGGACGTGTGGCCACCGGATGTACAACCTTACAGGGTGGGACAACCGTCTATGGAGGTGTTAATTATGCTGCGGTCTATGATTTTTCTTATTATGTAGCCAACAATCCGGATGTATATAAGGCATATGGCAATGATGATGTAGCAGTATTACAGCATTTTGTAAATTATGGAATGCAGGAAGGACGAAGAGCAAGCGCAGGATTTTCCGTGCAGACTTATCGTGCGCTGTATAGTGATCTGCAACGGGCGTATGGTAATAACTGGAAAGCGTATTATATGCATTATATCAATTATGGTGTGCGAGAGGGACGAAGAGGAGTATAAGAAGGAAGAATGAGAGAGGTTACAAAATATTTTAGGAATGTTGTAGCGGCACAAACAAATTTAAGATGTGATTACAAAGAGGGGGCGTTTTGCTTCATTCCTGAGCAAGAAGTAATGAAAGGAAAAGCAGGGGAGATTGTTCTGGAGCAGTTGTTTGAAAAGCATGAAACAGAACAACAAAAGCAGAGACAAGTGATCGACGTCATTATTGCCTTTAAAACCTTGGCAAACATATATGAGAATGGAGACAGGACAGACGAGAAGGTAGAGGATTTGTGTTCGATTTTCTTTGTCCCAGCAAGATTAGATAGAGAGGGAAACTTGTCAAGAGCAGATGTCGAGAAAGTACCATGGTTCCCTAGAGAGTACTTGCGTCCGATGGTTGATCCGGAATTATCTATTGGTGATGTAGCAACGTATGATGAGTATCTAAAAAAGATGACAAGTGCACTTTATGAGATGGAGACGTGGAAGCAATATATACAATACGCAATATCTATGTATGAAACTGTTACACATGGCTCTTTTGCGGATCACTTTGTACAAAGTGGTGAGGAAAAAGTTGCATTAGATAATAAATACTATATCTTTGAGGATACAACGGTCAATGCGAAAAAGCATATATTGGATTTATATAATGAGTTACAAAAACAGAATGAAAATAAGTTATATGCTAAGTTGACGAATGGTGAGATTGAGTCGCAAAAAGAATTGATTCCTAATGATAACGTTAAAAAGATGATGCAGCATGCAGGACAAATGAATGGAACATATCCGTTGTCATTGTCGCAGAGAGAAGCAATCAATCACTTTAATGAATTAGAAGAGGGAGATATTCTGGCGGTCAGTGGTCCGCCAGGTACAGGGAAAACTACGCTACTGCAATCGATTGTTGCCGATATGTATGTAAATGCTGCGTTAGAGCAAAAAGATGCACCGCTTATTGTGGCAACATCTATGAACAATCAGCCGGTTACAAATATTATTGAATCATTTCGCAGTATTGAAGAGTTAGGGATAAAGAATTTAGAGCATAAATGGATTACAGGTGCGGATAAGTTTGCAATATATTTTCCGGCATCGAGTCAAATAAAACAGGCTATGGAAAGAGGATATCAATACTCTAGTGTTGGGAAAAAAGAATTCTTTGAGAAGATAGAAGCGGAATGCAATAGAGATAGTTCTAGGAAAAAGTATATTCAGGAGTTTAAAACTTATTTTGGTCGAGATGAACAAAACATTGAACGATGTGTAGAGAGTGTCTATCAACAGTTAAGCACTATAGATCAGGGGCGAAAACAGATTTTGGGTATGGCGCAGCAGTTGTTTGATGCAATGGGTAAACAAGAAGGTGGTGCTTATTTAGAGTCTTTGCAAGAACAATTACACGCTGGACAATATCGGATGGAGAAATTCTTGCAAAAAGAAGAACTGATCAAGAAAGACAGAGAAGTATGTAAAACTCGGTATTTGGCGTGGCAACAGGGCTATCAGACATTGCCGTTATGGGTAAGGATTTTTTCATTCTTGCCATGGAGTAAAAGCAGAGAAACTGCATTTGTCTCAACCTTTGTCACTTTAGAAGAGGGGCATATATTACAGAATTGTGTAACGTATCATGACGTGCAGAAAACGTATCAAGAGAAATTGACAGAATACAGTGCGGAATATAGAACGGTATGTGACCAGGTTGAGCAACTGAAAGAAACCATCAGAAGTGTTCACGATATGATGGAAAACACAAGGAAAGAGATGGAGAAAATCAACCAGAGGTTAGTTGAATTATATCCATTTGATGTAAAGGAAGGGCAATTATTTATATGGAAGAAATTTACACCTTTGGATCTGAATGATCTGATAGATAAAATTCGATATAAAGAGTTTTGGTTGGCTGCACACTATTATGAGGGGAAATGGCTATTACATGATACAACTATCACAAAAAAACAATTGCCTACCAATTATGAGAGTGTTATAAATGAGTATTATCATAGGATGGCGATGATAGCACCCTGTATGGTTATGACTACATTTATGTTACCAAAGCAATTTCAGGTATGTGATAAAGGCTACCTATATAATTATATAGACCTTCTGATTGTTGATGAAGCTGGTCAAATATCGCCAGAGATGATTGCCGGAAATTTTGCTCTTGCAAAGAAGGCAGTAGTTGTCGGAGATGAGCATCAGATATCTCCAGTGTGGGGCGTAACCCGGGGGATAGATCAGACTATGGCAGTGCAATATAAGGTGATTGATAAAGTGGAATGTTTTGAACAATTAGAGTATAATGGATTAAATTGTTCTCAATCAAATATTATGAAGGTTGCAGCATTATCGTGTGCTTATAGCAAATACGAACATGGTTTATTTTTGAGTGAGCATCGAAGGTGTTATGATGAAATTATTTCATATTGTAATCAGTTAGTTTATGAAGGAAGATTACATCCTAAACGAGGAAGCATTCATGGAGCCGGAAGAGAAACTGTGCTTCCGCCAATGGGTCATTATCAAGTCTCTGCCGAACATTCACAAAAAATTAAAGGTAGCAGAGGAAATAGAGAGGAAGCCGAGATTTTAGTCAAATGGCTGACGAAAAATTATAAACTGCTGATGACACAATATCAGCAAGATATTGAAGCGAAAAAAATGGAGTCTAAAGACGTAATTGGGATCATTACACCATTTAAGGGGCAGACGCTTTTGATAAAAAGAGAATTGAAAAATTCACCGCTGGCAAAACAAATGTCAAATATTTCTGTGGGAACAGTGCATACCTTTCAAGGAGCAGAAAGAAAGGTTATCTTGTTTTCTACAGTTTATGGCAGTGAGGAAGAATGTTATTTTATCGATAAGGACGAAAGTATGATGAATGTTGCTGTGTCGCGCGCAAAAGATGCGTTCATCGTATTTGGGGATAAAAGATGTTATTCTAGAAGAGCAGGTCAGGCAACATATTTGTTGGAAGAAATGTGTGAGGAGATTGGCGAGTAACAATCGGATAATTATTTTATGAAAGCGTGAAAAGTTAAGGGACATGATTTTAAGAATCGTGTCCCTTTTAAATTCTAGGCTATGCTTATATTACACAAAGAAGTTATATGAATAGAATGGCAAAACATTGCGTATAATGATATAAAATACAACATAATTGGCATGGATATTGAAAAAGATTACAAAAGGTGGTATTATGGCAATGGAGGTGGAAGGAATGTTTACGTATGTTAAGTTAAGAAATTTTATGTCATTTAAAGAAGCAACTTTTGATTTTAGAAATGGAAGAAAAGGTACGAAAAGGTTTATCTCCATCTATGGGGAAAATGGAAGTGGAAAATCTAATTTTGTAACTAGCATTGATTTTCTAAGGAGGACAATAGAGTCTTTTCCAATGGCTATACAGACGGAAAAAATTACAGAACTTGGAAGGGAAAAAGAATTTTCGCAAGAGATCTTAGATATTTTATTAAATGGAATCAATATCCAGAAGTATAAAGATAATTGTAGAATGATTGAATGTGATGAACCAACAACTTTGGAATATGGATTCAGAGTAAATGATCATGAAGGAATTTATACCATTTCTTTTAAGGAAAGATTCATATATGAAAAATTATATTATTTTACAGGGAAACAACGTGGAACATTGTATGAAATAGACTATACAGATGAAAAGTCTAGAATATATTTTTCGAATAAACTCTTTAAAGAAAAGAAAATAGAGATAGAGATAAAGGAGGAAATCAGTAAATACTGGGGAAAACATACATTATTGAGTATTTTTAATAGAGAGCGAGAGGAAAAAAATGAAACTTATATCAAAGAAAATTATCTGACGTATGTGTATGATATTATTGATATGTTAGAAGATACAACTATACACTGCAAAAAATCCGCTTCATCAGGTAGTGAAGTAGATGCTGGAAAGCCGGCAAATGTGTTAAGAGATTTACAAAAAGGGAAAATTAAAAGGGAAGATGAGCAGATTCTTGATAGATCAGAGAGAATAATAAAAGATTTTTTTACACAGGCATATGCGGATATTAAAGATGTTTATTATGAAAAAAGAAGGGAAGAGGATTCGATAGCGTATACATTGTATGCAAAAAAAATGATTGGGGGAAAGATCAGAACAGTTGCATTCTCAAGAGAGTCTGCCGGGACGCAACGTATTTTGGATATCATACATTCTTTGTTAGGTGCATTTTGCGGTGTTACCGTTGTTTATGATGAGATTGATGATGGTATTCATGATTTGCTATTAAAAAATGTTTTAGAATCCATGCTTGAAGATATCACAGGTCAGTTGATTATCACTACACATAATACGTATATGCTAGAAACGATTGATATTAAGTCGGTATATTTGATTAATGTAGATTATATGGGAAATAAGGAGGTTAAGTGTTTAGATAAATATCCAAGAATCCAAGGAACAAACAATCCAAGGATCATGTACTTAAAAGGGTTGTTTGGAGGCGTCCCAATTGTTGATATTTTGGACTATGATGCGATAATTCAAGAACTAGACAAGGATGTAAATGAAGAAGGAGGCGAATAAGAATGTCTCAGAATTCATTTAATTATACAAGAGGTGTAGTTATCGTTCATGGCAAGTCGGAATATGCTTTAGTTAAGTATATTTATACTAATTTGCATTTACCAATGAGAATTGTTTCGAAGAATAAGGGACGAGGTAGTATACAAATAAATGGACTTTTAGAATTTTTAAATCAAAGAAATTTTAGGTCATTGAAAACTTTTGCTAATGAGTACGTGGTTGAATACGATAAAAAAACAAAGAAGTTGGTAAATTTTAAATTATTTATTATTATGGATACAGATGACTGTAGTGAAAAGGCAAGAGAAAACTATATGTCTGGTACTATGTTTGAGGGACATCCCTTAAAAGAGTATATTGTTCCTATTTATAATATTACCAATTTAGAAGATGTAATGCTAAAAGCAGGTATAATGACAAAACGTATAGAGGATGCACAAAAAGGTACATATTATAATAAGATCTTTCCCATAAATACAGAGCCTTTAAGCGTTGATACCATGAATCAGGTTAGAGAGTTTGCAAAAAAGATTAAAGACGTCAAGCAGACAAACATGTTAGAACTTGTAGAATATTGCTTTGAACAGTTGGCGGAATCATTATGGGGAGATTAAGTAAATTGTGTAGAGGAGGGACAAGATGTCATTTGTAGCGTATAGCGAGAAGGAGCATATTCATAAAATACAAGCAAAAGATGTTCTGCCTAGTGAGCAAAAGAATATCTTCTACTGCCAAAATCCTGAGTGCGATTGCAAATTTACGCTGTCGTCATATCATTCAAGTAAAATAAGAACGCACTTTGTTAAACTGAAGAGTAGTAAGCATATAGTAGGTTGTTGGTGTGATCAGACTATATCAGAGTCTGGAGATAAAGAGGATTATGATACATCAGATTTTTCACCGATGTCTTTACTGGATCAAGTTCAAAAAGTAAAAGATAAGAGGTCGACGGTTGGGACAACAAAAGTACCTGGGCCTGCCACAACTCTTGACGAAAAGACAAAGCATACACCATATATACATACTATCCGCCAGTTGTATGCCGTGTGTATTATGAATGATGACGATGAGAAAATAAATGGAATAAAGATAAAAGATATTTTCGCGGGGAGAAGGACATCATACTTTTATACAAAGTATCTATCAGGGGTAAAATTGGTAGAATGTTCTTACCATAGTTACGATGCTACAAAGAATGTTATAAACTTCCAATTTCCATATGCGGGAAAGAATTTTAAGATTTCTGCACATTTTTCCTCCCCAGATTTGTATAGAAAAATGAATAGAGAGTTATATAAATATCAGAAACCGATTCTTATTTATGCAGCATGGAGTAACAATCAAACAGAAATTGTGTCTAAACATCAAATCGTACCTATCAAATGAATCAAGAACACAACCAGCATGGTTATAAGTCATAGCATTTTGGGTCAAATAGTGAGAGCGTATAATGCCTTAATACAATTAAGGCATTATACGCTCTTTGGTTATACATTCTACCTCACATACACCCGATGTGGCGCTCCATGGAAGGTATAGCAAGCTACATCGTGATCTTTCAGATATTCTAAAGTATTCTTACATTTATATTGTTCCCCGGTGTATAAAAAATAAGGCGCATCTGCGTAGACGGCAGATGGATGTAGATTCAAATAGTAGGATGGCTCCAAGGCATTGTTGCCGTGATGCCCTAACTGGATATAGGTGGCATCGAGTTCATGCCCATATTTTTCATATAGTTTGGCAGCCAACTGGGCATCTTCAAAATCTGCAAAAAATAGCATGCTTTGTTTTTGACCGGATATTTTGAAAACGAGAGAACAGCTATTCGGCAGGTCAAGGTTTCGCTCTACAATTTCAGGACTATATTCGCTATAAACCTTTAATTGGCTGGCTCCCAGATGCAGGATGTCTCCCTCATGTAAATATTCGACAGATAATATATTTTCATCTTCCAGTGTTTGTGTGATATCTAAAAAGGTATAGTAGGTGTCGATATCGTCAACATCACGTGCAATCTGTTCATAAGCCTCTAATGGAAATTCCACTGTATACAGATGGTCGATTGTGATTGAGGCGGCGTCATCCTGCATGATACGATTAAAGGCTCCCATATGATCCGGATGTGGATGGGTAATGATCCAATTATCCACATGGTTATCATGTTCCTTTACGATTGTGCGAACAAGGTCAGCCGTGGAGGGGATGCCACCGTCAATGATGGAAAAGGAGTCTGCTGTTTCAATTGTCCAAAAACTAAATTGGGTTGCGGTGGTGCTGTCATAGCCATATTGGGTGATAAGCGTTTCTCCGGTAGCAAGGCATTCCTGAACACTGTTCTTTTCCTTTGTACGCTGCTCATAAAGCAGGACACCCAGTATTATACAGGGGATAAGAATGACGGCTGTGCAGCGATACAGTTTCTTATGCCCGGTATATGAAAAGCGGTGTCTGCGATATAGCAGAAGATAAATAGCCATACCGATGATTGAAAGTCCGCTGATGCATATGCTGACATATATGATAGGATCATGATATATCAAACGTATCTCGTGCTCTCCGGGACTTATACTTATGCCTGTCAGTCCGCCGTTAATATTATAGGCTGTGACTTTTTTCCCATCGACATAGGCAGACCAGCGATTATCATAAAAGATAGGGAGGCATAACATAGCATCGGCTATCTCGGTATTATTGATCTTGCCGCTTAGTTCATGGTCGACATAGGATATGTCATATAAGGATTCTTTTTGCAGTTGTTCCAGTGCAAGATCGGCTTGTTCTGCACACAGGGAAGATGTGTCAATGGCAGCATACTGTGAGAGTAAGTCTGACTCATTTTCAGTTTTTGTTAAATAAAATCCCGAAGTCATAGCATAGGCTTTTTGTTCCGTACTTAACCTGTCATAACCATCATGGGAAAGAGCCTGATGATATAAATAGCCAAAGGAAAGCGGCCGATTGTTCTGGCATACATAGATGTCACCGACCTGTTCGATCACTGTATATTGTGATGGCAGGCTTGCCATATCCTTAATAAATAAATATTTTACGCCCAGCAGTGTGTTGATATAGTAGTTGTCATAAGGAACAGAAATATACTTGCTTGCCTTGGAATAATCGGCAGCTCTGGCAAATGGAATATCATTGTAAAGCATATATTCGGATGTGGATGAGGACGGAACCGAAGTGTAGGCAGTGGTTCCATTGTACTGCTGTACCTTGGCATCGTTCAAAAATACGGAAGTATAACTTTTGGAAATACGGTATAGACCCAAGTCTTTGCTCTGTATGTCTGCAGCGGCTTCCTTGGTGCCGTCATTATACAGTGCAGTCACATATTCTTCCTTAGTAATGGCGGTTCTGGTATTGGCGGTCGGATAAGTTTCCAATATAACATCAAGACATACGACGATCAATAAGCCAATCATAGCAATACGGCGGTTTTTCTTGGCAAATCCCATAAAGATAACATTATATAAAAACAGGATAAACAATATTTTTACAAAAGCACGCTTGCTGATCTCTACCTGTCCGGTTACAACAAAACATAGAACGATTGCCAGCAAAAGTAAAATGATCACATCACTAATGAGCAGCCAGCGCTTGAGAGGGATTTGCTCAGCATGTTCTGTAATATCATCTAATGTATAAATGCATAGACAGATCAGCGCTATGATATAGACAAATGTCCAACGCTGTTTTGTCGCGTCAAATGTGAAAAATTTTGTGATGACCGGAAAGAGCAGTGCCAATGTGCATAAGAGGAAAATGATACGTTTCTTATGGGTTCCGCGAAAGAAGAGACAGAAGATCAGCATCATGATCGACAGAAGGGAGCACCAGAGGATGGTTCCTTCATAATAATTGTATGCTCCGGTATAATCGTTACCAATGCGCAAAAGGTTGCTGGATAAGAGTCTCGCAATGTCAGTGATTAAATATTTGACATTGTATAGTAAAGTTACCGCGACATTAGAAGAAATATTGGTGGACCTTGTACTCTGCGTAAAGATATATAGATTAGGTAGCAGAGAAAAGGCACACAATAATACGGCAAGCAGACCTGCGCGCAATAAATGCAGCAGTTTCCTGATGATCGAAGACACTTTTTCCCGCATATACAATCCACAGATGAGAAGATAAAATGCGGAAAAAATCCCTGCCATATACAGGAAATAATAACCGGTTAAAGAAATGAGACAGAGAGAGAGCAGGAGTTTTAATTCCTCGTGCAGATCCTGGAACTTACATTTTAATAAATAGTAAGTGTAAACGACCATTAAACTATAAGCACTGCCGAAAAGAGGCTGCTGTCCCCAAAGACTGATGTATCCGGAGAAGGCAAAAAGTATCGAAGCAATGGTGCATAGGAGATTGTTTTTGGTGAAAAGACTACCAATGCGATAGCCGTAAATGCCTGCAAGCATCGTGGAAATATACATACATAGGATATAAGTATAGGGAAGCAGGGCTGATGGTACAACATAGGTTAATATTTGCGCTGGATTAAGATAGGAGATCAGCAGAGTGTATAAACCGCCACCCAATCCTGATTGAAAGGAATAGTCATTCAGGCTTCCGATATGGCTATCTGCGGCTGCTGATGCAAAAGGGTGAATAATGGAAATCGTATCAAATCCTATATCTGTAAACATAAATAATTTATCACCAAAAATATATTGGTGATAAATTATGATAAAAAGAAGCGTGATGCAAGATAGTGAAAGCAGCCATTTAAAGCATGGATGAAAGCGTTGCATGAAGATGATCTCCTTAATCAGTATTTATTAAATCAGAAGCAATTCCTAGAGCACGTGAAATTGCCTGATCTATATTATAATATTGGTAATCTGCTAAACGGCCGCAACAAATTAAATTTTGGATAGTTTTTGTACGGTCTCTATATTTGTTATATAGAATATTGCTTTCCTCAGAAGGTACCGGGTAATATGGTTCTTGTTTTTGTCCAGGTTTATAAGGTAGAGGGTATTCTACAGCATATGTTGTGCCGGACACTTGCTGGATAGGGAGTTTTTTGTATTCTGTGATACGTGTGTAGTCTGCCGCTTGTGGGTATGCTACAACAGGCATGTCTTGGAAACTATCTATGTCCTCATGCACCCATTTGAAACGTAAGGAACGATATGGTAGTTCCCCAATATCACAATGGAATAGTTCATCAATTGGTCCTGTGTAGATAAGAGTACCATCTATAATAGCATCGTTCTTAAATACATTATTGTTTTTTAAAGAAAAAATATCCAGTCCATCAGTGTTAAGATGGACATTAATACTTGGATGATTAACAAGATTCGTAATCAATTCCATATAGCCGTTGGTTGGCATTACCTGATATGGATCATTGAAGTATTTGCTTCCATATGAAAAAAGAATAGGAACACGTTTGAAAATAGACTTATCTATTTCAGCAGGAGAAATGCCCCATTGTTTGGCAGTATATGGGCGGTAATCTTTTTCATATAAAAAGTTAGCAAATTTTTGTACATATTCATCATCACAATCTAAAAGTTCCAGAACCGTGGCACTTGTTCTGCCTTTGAAAATTTGTTGAATCCTATCCTTTATCACCTCTTTTTCGTCAGGGAAAAAGGTGTCTATGGACTGGAAGTCAAAAGCAGTAGGAACACACTGTCCATCCATAACAGAACCACAGACTAGATTATAATTTTCTACATGACAGTATTTTGTGAAATAGTTATAAATATCTTCGTCATTTGTATGGAATATATGTGGACCATATTGTTGTACGCGAATGCCATACTCATCAGTATAATCATAAAGATTGCCTCCGATGTGATTGCGTCGTTCATATATAGTGACAGTATGACCATGATCAGCCAATTCACGTGCAATGACACAACCGACGATACCACTGCCAATAATATAGTAATTACTCATTTTTCATGTCCTCCTTGAGTTTATTGATGACTTTTTTTATCCCAACTTCAAAAGGTACGCGAGGTATAAAGCCGGTATCTGTTGTTATTTCGGAAAGATCAACACAGGATGATGGTAATATTTCACAGTCATAGGGGATATCTCCAATGCCCAAAGGCAGCGCTGGGTCGATTAGTTCATGTATAATTCTAATATAATTACTGAGTGCCCAGTTATCACCATGACCAATGGCATATACTTTTCCGTTTTGACCCTTACGACCAATGGCCAGTAGGGCATCTATCACATCATCGATGTAGACATAATCCCATTTTTGTTCGAGTTTTGTAAGAGATGGCTTTTCGCCATGTAATAATTTTTCTATTGTATAGAAGATTACATTATTATCACGGCGATCAGCCGCGTATATACCGGCAATGATTGTATAAATGAACTCAATATCATTTCTGGTGGCAAAGTCACTACAGAGGTAGCGTAAAGCAATTTTGGCAGCACCATATGAATTATTAGGTGAGGGAACTGCGTCTTTGTTAAGCGGTTTGCCGTAGTAGAGATACTCATTGGTTGATCCTGGAAATATGATCTTTTTCACATGGATTGCGATGGCAAACTTCATACAATCTAATGACATATTAATATTTGACATTTGTACTTCCAGATCATTTCTCAACTCTGGTCTGACTCCTATCCAGGCAAAATGATACAAGATATCGATATCTGTTGGAAAATCCTCAATGTGATCCAGAATATTGTTTAAATCCATTTCAATGATATGTAATTTGGAATCAGTAACTGGATAGGAACTTCCAGGATAAATAATGGCATAGGTTTCTATATTATTTAATAACAATGCATCTACCAAATGGTTGCCAATGAAACCATTCGCTCCTGTTACAATTGCTTTTTTCATATTTTCCTTCCTTTAATGATGTAGTTTAGAATATAAATTATTTGCAGTATATTTTGCGCCATATATGATATTCCCATGGTTAGTATGGTGCCATTAATTCCAAAATGTTGAATCAATGGATCTGCAATCAGGATACACACAATTAATGAGATACCCGAAAAGATCGCAACTTCTTTATTTTTCTTCATAGATATGAGAATGGAGTTACCACACATGCCAAGTGCATAAATGACGGTTGCAACAATTAGAGGATATAAATAGTGTACATAAGGAGTAATACTAGGCGTATATATGAGAGACATGATTGGCTGTCCGGCAAATATGACACCGAGGACGAAAATCCCCCCTAATGCAACTGTTCCAGCAATGGAGAGAAAAAAGTATTTCATAAGCGTTTTGTAGTCTTTTTGAAGTACTAATTTCCCATACAATGTCATAAAAGGTGTAAGTAAATTAGGAACAATCGCAGTAATCAATACGGTTGGTGTTGAAACATTTCCATAATATCCTAAAATTTCAGTTCCATAATAGGATTCGAGCAGTGTTCGTGGCAACGAGGTTATCACAATAGGGAAAAGTGTCGTCAGTAACAGTAAAAAGCAATTTTTTAGTAAAGCTACAGCATGCGTATGAGAATACTCTGGTTTTGGAAATAACTTGCAATAGTTACGATAATCATAAAATAAATAAATCAGCAAGGCGACTAAAGTGATACAAAATAATGATTTGGCAACATTGTTCCAAAGAAATTGCGCAACTGTAAAAATAACAAGCATCGCTATACTTTTTATACACATAGACTTGGCAGAAATATCTAGTCGACCGATTTTCTGCATTTCTCCAAATAAAACATCTGATAGTGCCTCAAAACTGCGAAACAAAGTATACGCTAAAATGGCCATACTTTTTTTGAGGGAATAATGCAGGAGGAATAGTAATAATATGACCAGAATCAAGCCAATCGCAGTGGTAATGTATCTGGATTTTAAATATTGAGCCGATGTGAATTCGTTGTCCACATCGGCTGCCTGATATGAGCGCATACCATACATTTGTATAAAGTAGAAAATGTTACCAATGGAAATGGCAAGCGTGAGTATACCAGCGGCTTCTATTCCACTAATTCTTGTCGTAATGACGGTTAATAGCCATTGTGCAAAAAGATATATTAAAGTTCCAAATGTATTGTAAAGAGCTTGTTTTTTGTAATTCATATTTAAACCTGAAAGTACATGATCTTGGATAAAAGGTGATAGCCTAATAATCCCAATTTCATGGTGTGAGTGCGTTCTAACAGTGAGGATAGTCTAATAATCCGGATCGCATATTTACGAATATGGTTATTTTTTCCCCAGATGTAAGGATTATGAAGATAATCTGGCAAGGCAGACTCCATTATTTCATGAAGCCTTACATAATTTTTGCATTTCTCTTTATATGGGGCATCGCGTAAAAATTGATAAATATAACTATAATAATTGTGACAAATTTGATATTCTATGGCAAATCGGGTCTTGCTATCACTGCACGAGTCAAAAACACTCATACATATATTAAGAAAATCACTAAAAGAATACCGAGGAGTCGTCCAAATATGTTTATATAATTCACTATTGCGTGAAGTGGAGTCGGTATGCACAAGGTAGTTATAGCATGGATCATAAACATAGGCAGCCTTCTTGACATATTGTGAGAACTTTAATGTTTTTTCGGAATCTATCCATAAACTATCACTTACCTGGATTTGATTTTGGATATAAATACTCCGTTTAAATAGATTTGCCTGTTGCATGCCATAAAACCAGTAAATAGGATCTGAGGCTAATAGTTGCATTTGAAGAATATTGCCGTCATCATCGACATCTTTAAAAGCAGAAATGACGCGGTCAGCATCACATGAATAAGCAGCGTCTGTGAGTTTTTGTAATGTATCCGGATCCATCCAGTCATCTGCGTCATGAAATAGCAGATACTCACCTTTGGCAGCATAAGCACCGGTGTTATCTCCATGAGCAACACCGATATTTGTTTTGATGTCACATATCTGATAGGCGATATCAGAATGCTTGGCAATAAACTCTTCAAAAACCGGTAAAGAATTATCCGTGCTGCCATTATTAACAAACACGATCTCAAAATCACGAAATGTCTGTGAGGCGATCCCTTCTAATGCTCGTGGGAGCAAGTGGGCATAATTATAACAAACTAATACAATTGATACACATGGTGTTGTTTTCATAGAAACTCCTTATTTTGCAATGTATTTGAAAAAGAACGACTCATCTGCGTTTCCGGAAAAGTTTGGATAACACATAATCTCATCAATAGAGACAGGTTGAGCCATAATAGTTTGGTTACTGTGATATAATATATTGGTATTGCGGAAAGTGCGTATAAATTCTCCGCAAGGTGTAATGGAACCACATAACAATAATAGCGTGATGGCAATAACTATACGATGGTTATGTTGTCGATGTGCTATCTTCCATGTATCCATCAGCAAAAGCATGAGTACGAACAATGCTGGAATAGAAGCCTTTAGACAAAAATCCTGACCGCTTCCAACGTGAAGGATAGGACAGATGGCAAGTGTTATGAGCGATATCCAATACAGCAAATTTTCTTTTTGATATTGATAGATGACGAAGGCATATAAGCCAACTTCTAGCAGCAAAAATAAGATGTATAGCATCAAATATCCCTTAGTCCAAGTTACCTCTGAGGCATGGTTATTTGCAGATATATTCCCAATTTCGTATAAGAAAGAAACAATACCAATGCAACCACCGCCTAGTATATTCTCGATACTAAACAAGTGATTGAATTTTAAGAGGGAAAATTTACATTTACTGGTCGAAATTGTTATGTCACTATGAAATGTATTATCAAGTATTTTATATACTAGAAAAGGAAGCATACCGACAAATGGAAGTGTGCATTCTAGTAAACCACAACTCCAAAAAAAGATAAGATGTCGGTTATCCTTTTGGCGTAGTATTAATAGGGTAAGTAACCAAGCATATATGGACTGATTAAATACCCAAAAAAGTTGTGTTGTATTACTGGAAAATTCAAATCCGGACCACCATTCAATGTGTAAAAAATGTTCAAAATCAGATAGATTAATTTGTAAAAGGAAGCATCCTATAATATCCAGACCACTAAAAAAAATGAGGCACAATAATGACTTGATAGAAAAACTGCCCAGGCGTTCACTTATCAAATAGTAGATAATGAAGAGTCCTAATACAGCCCATAACGCTTGAAAAGCATAACCGGCATTGAGACCAAACAACTTACCTACTACAGCAGATGGTAACCAGAAACCGATGTAATAAATAAGAGCACGGGGTTGCATTGTACCTTTCATATTCATTTTAACAATAACGGGCCAATCTTCCTGAACAAGAAGATTAAAGGTTTCATTACGCCACCAGTGATCTTTGTTTTGGAAAACAAATCCTCCGATACCTGAAAAATAAACCCATAGTATAAGAATAACTATGATCGGGAGAAGTTGAAAAAAAATCTCCTTATTAAACGCTGGCATCCATATGTCGTTCTGCTTTTTTATCATCCGAAAGATGCAGAAGCAAATCACCAAACAAAGAGGTATAGAAATCAATGGTTTAATCCATCCTACAAAAAAAATCAGAATGGGTAAAAAAAGGTAAAGATAAGAAAAACTTTTCAATATTTTTTGATGCATGTTTGAAATCTCCATAAATTACTAGAAATTTATCCTTTCTTCCTCGACTACCAATGGTCGATTCATAACACGTTGATTGATACTCATAATGTATTCCCCTAAAAATCCTAAGAAGAATAACTGCACAGATCCCAAAAAGAACATGCCAATCGTGATTGGTGCGATACCGGCGGAAAAATTATTCCACCAGATCAGTTTAGCAATCAGATAAAAGACACCGATAATAAAACTGATGATGCCACAACCTACACCCAGGAAAGTTGCAAGACGCAGACCAATTTTGGTATAGGAGGTAAAACTAAGCATGGCGGCATCGTAGAGCGACATAAAATTATTGTGGGTCTTTCCGGCGCGGCGCTGTGGCTGCTCATATTCGATTTCTTTTCTTTTATAGCCAAGTTCTGCAACAATACCGCGCAAAAACGGAGTTGGATCTTTGAGATCACGCAAAACCTGCACAAATTCTTTGTCATATAGTCCGGATCCGGTAAAGTGTTCAATCTGTTCTGTATCAGAAAATTTCTTGATGATGCGATAGTAGAAACTACGCAGATGATACATGATCGGATTTTCCTTACTGCTGGATTTGATGCCAATGACGATCTTATAACCGTTTTCCCATTCTTTAAGGTATTGGGGGATCAATTCGATCGGATCCTGAAAATCGCAGACCATGGAGATCGTACAATCACCTGTTGTCTGCAAGATGCCGTAATAAGGCGAGTTGAACTGTCCGAAATTCTTGGCATTAAAGATGGCTTTGATCTTTGGATTGGCAGCGCATATTTGACGCAGCAGAGGGCGGGTATTATCGCTGGAATCATTGTCAATAAAGAGAAGTTCATAATCATATTGTGTCAACTCATTTGTAAATAAGTTGACGATCGCCTGACTCATCGGGACAACATTTTCTTCCTCGTTATAGCATGGAATGAGAATACTTACTTTTTTCATAGGTTTATGTGGAAAACTTCCTAGTGATGTTTGCACCACTGGATCGTTTCTTGGATTCCTTTCTCAAAAGAATAGCGTGGTATAAAACCGGTATCTTGTTGTAAATCACTAATATCTGCTTCCAGATGCATGACTTGCAGAGGGCTATAGGGAATTTCGCCAAGTCCTAACGGCAAACTGGGATCAATTGCATCTCGCAGGATGTTTATATAATTCTTAAGTTCTGTAGCACGACCACTGCCGATGCAGTAAACTTTTCCGGCTTGACCGGCTTTGCCGAGAAGGTAAAAAGCCAGACCGGCATCTTTGGCATACAGATAATCCCATTCTTGCAGTCCTGCGGTCAAAGCGGGTTTTTGCCCTGCAAGTAATTGGTGTATGGTCGAGCGGATCATGGTGTTCGGTCCATCGCAAGGACCATAAATACTGAGAACTCTGGTCCAGATGTGTTCCATGCCAAGTTGCTCACAACGGATACGACTCATTTGCCCGGCACATAGTTTGGCAATGCCATATCCATTCTCCGGAAAAGTAGGTGTTGAAGCGGAAATCTTTCCTTCAACGCGTCCATATTCGGCCTGCGAACCGGCACCGATAAAACGTCTGCAACCGAGAGCATGCGCGGCATCTACGGCATCCAAGGTGTATTGAATATTATGTAATTGTAATGAAGTATCATTACGACCGGAACCAATCGTTGCCGCCCAGCCAAAATGATAAAAAACATCACATGGAGACGGTATTTGTTCATGCAAATGATGTAGTTGATCCAAATCGCAATCAATTATCTCAACCAGTGGGTGAGAGGGAATGTTGCGTTTGCGTTTGGAGTCTTTTCGGCATACGGCATAAACTTTTACATTATTTGTGATCAGTTCTTGGATCAACGCCACGCCGATAGCACCCGTAGGCCCGGTTACAATTACTTTTTTCATATATTAAGATCCTTTTTATTCCTCCAGGAGAGGGATAAACATAATTTCTTTGAGTTCTTCTCTTGGCAAAAACGGCGCCAGATCCTCAAGGGGTGGACTGACCAGCGTGCCATCTTCCAGACGCTTGGTACTGCTTTTCGGTTCCCAGCGCTGCTCTGTGTCGGTATAGATTTCACAGAATACCGGACCATCAAGGGCAAGCACCTTATCTACTGTTTCTTTCATGGAAGCATTGGAATGTGCTTCGTAATATGGAAAACCAAAGGCATCTGCAATTTTTCGGAAAGCAGGAAAAGACAGATCACCGGATTCCTCACCGATGCCAACCTTACAATGTTCGCTAAACAGATTGGACTGTGTAATGCGAATAGAGTGGTAGCCGCTATTGTTGATAAGGAAGATCTTGATCGGTAATTTGTTGGTGATGATGGTTTGCAGTTCCTGTAAGTTCATCATGATACTGCCATCGCCTTCCAAGCATATCGTCTCGGCTCGTCCACCGGCGATACAAGTGCCAATAGCAGCTGGAAGCCCATAGCCCATACTGGCGACAGCACTGTTGTTGGCAAATCGACTGCCTTTCTTGATGACATAGGTCTGATGCCCAACGACACAGCAGGCACCATTGGAAACCGCCGTAAGAGAGTTTTCCGGTAACTGACTGCTGAGATAATGCACAAAGGCATAAACGTTAGCAGTACGTCCGTTTTCTTCCCATTGCTTTGGCTGTACAACCGGATAATTCTTTTTCCAATTCTGGCAGGCATCAAGCCAGATCCTATTTTGAAAAACAGGCTCTTGTGTGATCGCACTGTTTAACTGAGTAAGAAAATCTTTGGCATCTGCCCAGATCGGCATGTCTACGTGCAAGGTGGGCTTTTTAAGTTCTGCCTGATCAATATCTACCATGATCACCTTTGCAGCACGCGCCCAGGTTTTCCAGTTATAGCCAACCTGACGGATGGAAATGCGTGTTCCGATCGCAATGACAAGATCAGCATTTTGAATTGCCCAGTTTCCCGGGCGATCGCCCATATTTCCGGCACGACCTACATACAGTGGATGCGCATCTTCAATGAGATCAATAGCATTCCAATAGGTCACAACCGGGATGTTTAGTTTTTCCATCACCGAGCGGAAGATGTCATAAGCCCCTGATAAACGAATACCGTAACCGGCGTGGATCACAGGTCTTTTTGCCTGTGAGATAGCATACAGTACCTTATGGACAAGGTCTTGGGATATCGGTGGAGGTAAAAGGGCATCATCCTCCGCAGGATCATAGCCGGTCAAGTCTTCTGTCTCGATATAGGATCCCTGATAATTCACAGGAATATCGATCCAGACAGGTCCAGGACGCCCGGTTGTGGCAAGATGCCAGGCTTTTTCAAGACCATAGCGAATCTGCAAAGGATCTTCGATCATCGTTGCATATTTTGTCATAGGTGTGACAGATTTTACGATGTCGTATTCCTGATCTCCCATGGCGCGGAGCGGTGTTTCGGTGTATTGCAAAGCGTAGCGAGCAGTTGTGTCGTAGCGCACCTGACCGCTGATGATAAACATAGGGATGGAATCTAACCATCCACCGAGAACACCGGTAAGAGCGTTTGTCCCACCGGGACCTGTTGTGACACATACAGCCGCAATGCGATTATCAATGCGAGCGTAGGCTTCTGCTGCAATGGCGCAAGCCTGCTCATGGTGATTGTAGGTCACGGTAAGACCGTCTTTGTGACCGAGCGCGTCATTTAAATGCATAGCGCCACCACCAACGACACTGAAACAATCCGTGACCCCATGTGCCACTAAAAAATCTGCCACATAATCAGCTAATCTTATTTTCAAAATTTCCCCTCACTTACATCCGGCTATTGATTTACAGCCTCTTTGATTACTTGTGCCATATAGTCAATCTTTTCGTCAGTCATTCCCGGATATACACCAACCCAGAAAGTGTGAGTCATTACATAATCGGTTGTATCCAGACTGCCGACCACGCGATAAGCATCCGTACCACGGATCTGGTCAAAACATGGATGCTTGATCAGGTTACCGCTAAACAGAAGACGTGTCTGGACATTATGATCCTCTATGTACTTGGTCACTTGATTTCGATCCAGACCGCTTTCGTCACGTACACTGATCAAAAATCCGAACCAGGATGGCTCACTGTTTTCGGCAGGCTCAGGAAGAATGATCTTGTTCTGTACATCTTCCAAGTTTTTGCGCAGGCGATCCCAGTTATGGCGTCTGCGTTCAATGAAAGAAGGGAACTTCTTTAACTGTTCACAGCCAACGGCTGCCTGCATATCTGTCACCTTCAAGTTGTATCCAAAATGACTGTATACATATTTATGGTCGTATCCTGTCGGCAGTTCTCCGTACTGTCCGTCAAAACGATGCCCACAGAAGTTATCCTGTCCGGATGGGCAGATACAATCACGTCCCCAGTCGCGGAAAGAAAGGATCATGCGATGGAGGAGTGGATTGTTGGTATATACACATCCACCTTCGCCCATAGTCATATGGTGTGGTGGATAAAAACTGCTGGTTCCGATGTCACCCCATGTACCGGAAAAACGTGTCTCGCCGTCAATGGTGTACTTGGTTCCAAGGGCATCACAGTTGTCTTCCACGAGCCAAAGGTTATGTTTGTCGCAGAAAGCACGAACAGCCTTCAGGTCAAAAGGATTGCCCAGAGTATGTGCGATCATGACAGCCTTTGTCTTAGGAGACAGGGCAGTTTCTAACTGGTTGACGTCAATGTTGTACTGCGGTACTGTCACGTCTACAAAAACCGGGACAGCACCATATTGGATGGCAGGTGTTATTGTTGTCGGAAATCCGCAGGCGACGGTGATGATCTCGTCACCTTTTTTGATCTGACGATCACCGAGTTCCGGTGCAGTTAGTGCCATAAAGGCGATCAAATTGGCAGAGGATCCGCTGTTTACCAGGTGTGCCCATTTGACACCGATCCATGCGGCAAATTCTTTCTCAAATTGATCTGCGAAGCGACCGGTGGTTAGCCAAAAGTCGAGTGTGGCATCTGTGAGCGCACACATCTCTTTTTCGTCGTAAACGCGAGATGCATAGGAGAGACGATCTCCGGGTACAAATTCTTTTTCCTGTTCAGGCTTTTTATATTTTTCGTAGTATTCTGCGACGAGCGATTTGATCTGCTCGCGTGCTTCAGTTTCGTTCTTCCAATCTGACATATAGGATCTCCTGTTTTTAAATATCAAAAAATTCTTTTATTTGCTTTTCCATACATCCGGAAATGTCACCATTTGCGGCATATATTTTTGACCATTCCACGGTCTTTGCGATGGCATCCTTTACGCCCCAGCGCGGAGACCATCCAAAGGTATGTTTGATCTTGGAACAATCCAGTTTTAAAAAGTTTGCCTCGTGTGGGGCATTAACTTCTGCCTGATCAATCCATTTGATAGGACTGCTAAGGTTGTCCTTATTCCAGGATGCACAGAAAAGATCTACCAATTCGCCGGTGGTAACGCAGTCGCAGTCGTCCGGACCGACATTATAAAATCCGGCAAGATTTCGATTTTCATACTGTCCCTTGGCGATCATCAGATACATATAGAGCGGTTCTAATACATGCTGATAAGGTCTGGTGGAGTGCGGATTGCGCACAACAATATCACGTCCGACCATGGCAGCACGCACACAATCCGGGATGATACGATCATTGGCAAAATCGCCGCCGCCGATCACATTTCCAGCGCGGGCTGTGGAAACAGCAAGTTCCCGGTCACAGAAAAAGGAGTTGATATAAGAGTGTGTCACCAATTCGGAGCATGATTTGCTATTGGAATAGGGATCAAATCCATCCAAAGGCTCGTTTTCACGATAGCCCCATTCCCATTCATTATTTTGATAGACCTTGTCCGTTGTCACATTCAAAAATGATTTGACGCAGGGGTGTAATCGTACACATTCACAGATGTTGACGGTCCCCATGACATTTGTTTCGTATGTGTAGACAGGATCCTTGTAAGAATCACGGACAATAGGCTGGGCTGCCAGATGCAATACGATCTCCGGCTGTACCTGATCAAAAACTTTCATTAGGTGATTCAGATCACGGATATCGCCTATGATAGAGTTCATCTTGTTTTCAATATCAGCGATGTAAAAAAGGGCGGGCGTCGTAGATGGGGCTAGGGAATATCCAGTCACTTCCGCACCTGCATCGATCAAGATCTTGCACAGCCAGGAACCCTTAAAACCGGTATGTCCGGTGACGAGTATCTTTTTATCTTTAAACCATTTTAAATCTAATTTCATAAACTACTTCTCCCAAACCATCCAAGGGGCAGTGCCGTCTGCGATCATCTTGTCAAGTTCTTCCATTTCACGTTTGGTATCCATACACTGCCAAAAACCATTGTATTTGTAGGCGACAAGTTGCCCCTCTTTGGCAAGTGTGCGTAAAGGCGCCTGTTCGAATACGGTGTCATCACCATCAATGTAGTTAAATACTTCCGGTTCTAAGACCATGTACCCGGCATTGATGCGGGATACATCGGCTTCGGATTTTTCGCGGAATGACTTGACTGACATAGTATTCTTGTCGATGTCTAAGACGCCAAAACGCTGGCTGACACGAACCGCAGTCATAGTGGCAAGTTTGCCTTTTTCCTGATGGTATTTGAGTAGTTCCTGAATATTGATATCAGATACGCCGTCTCCGTAGGTGAGCATAAAAGGTTCATCTCCGACATATTTCTGGATGCGCTTTACACGTCCGCCGGTCATGGTATTAAGCCCGGTGTCAACGATCGTGACTTTCCACGGCTCGGCAACATTGCTATGTATCTCTGTGACGCCTCCATTTGTAAAATCAAAGGTGATATCACTGTTGTGCAGATAATAGTCTGAAAACCATTCTTTGATGACATGCTGCTTATATCCTGCACAGATGATAAATTCATTTAATCCGTAGTAGGAGTATTCTTTCATGATGTGCCAAAGGATTGGCTTGCCTCCTATTTCGACCATTGGCTTTGGGCGCAAATGGCTTTCTTCGCTGATGCGCGTGCCTAAGCCACCAGCCAGTAAAACTACCTTCATAACATATCCTCTTAATCTTTCTTGTGTAATGTGACCTCATTGAAAACCAATAAGGACAGAAATTTATAATAGAGTGGAAAATATTTTGCAGGAGGAATGAAAATGATGAAGTATAAAGAATTAGCGGAAGAATGGCTGAAAGAAAAGAAGCGTTATGTGAAGGAATCGACCTATGCCTTGTATGCCTATGAAATGTGTACCTACATCCTCCCTATGCTGGAAGAGTATGAACTAGTTGATATCACAGAAGAAATATTGCAGGAATGTACATTTCAATGGCAGGAAATGCGTCTGCGTGATGGTAAACCAAGAAAAAACAGCGTGATACAAAATTGGGTCGTGCTTGTAAAGCAGACATTGAACTATGCTGTGCGCAAAGGTTATCTGACGCAATTTAAGGTGCATATCTACATCGCACCCAATAAGAAACAAAAAGCAAATTGGGAAGAAGAATATATCTTCACTGCTGCCGAACAACAGAAAATTATCCGTTATGCTACGACAGATCTTACACCTCAGGTTGTAGGCATTGCCCTGTGCCTGAGCAGTGGTCTGCGTATTGGCGAGATCTGTGCCTTGCAATGGAAGGACATTGATATGGAGAATCAGGTGGTTTATATTACCAAAACCCTTCAACGTATATATAATAAGGAAAGCATACCACGCACGAAGTTGGTTATCACGGCACCGAAGTCGATTTCGTCCATTCGACTCATCCCCTTATCAAGTAGTATCTGCCAACTAATCCGAGACATGCAGGATTTTGGCATCGATGGGGATTTATATTTTCTAAGTGGTACAAAAATACCATTTGAGCCAAGAAAGTATCGCAGAATCTATGAAAAGATTTTGAATAGGCTAGAAATTCCCTATCGCAATTTTCACTGCTCGAGACACACATTCGCTACAAGATGTGTTGAGAATGGTGGCGATTATAAATGCATCAGTGAAATCCTTGGACATAGTTCTATAAAAATCACCATGGATCGCTATGTTCATCCCAGAATGGAGCAAAAAAGAGAAATTGTGGAAATGATAGGCAATACAGTTGAGATATGTTGATTAGCCGTGTTACAATACAGGTAACAATAAAAACGAGGGGGAGTAAAATGGGTGAGAAAGATTTAACAGAAAAGATACTTGAAGATTATAATGATGTGTTTGCCGATATCTTCAATACCATTATTTTCAAAGGGCAACAGAGAATACAACCAATGTCACTGCAAGATACGGGAGTGCATTCTCAGTATCGAGCTGCAGATTCAGCCTTGCATGAACTGGAAAGAGATATCTCTAAAATATGGAAAGAACAGAATGTGGCACTTTCTATTTGTGGCATTGAAAATCAAACGAAAGTTGAAAAATATATGCCATTGAGAGTTATAGGATATGATGGGATGTCGTATAGAAGCCAACTTCTATCTTCGGACATAAAACCTATACCAGTTGTAACCTTGGTCTTGTATTTTGGGACGCAAAAGAAATGGGATGAACCAACCAGCCTAAAAGAATTATTGGATATTCCGGTAGGACTTGATAAATATGTCAATGATTATAAAATGCATGTGGTTAATGTGGCGTGGATGACGGAAGAACAAATCAATATGTTTCAAAGTGATTTTGGAATTGTGGCAAGATTTTTCTGTGAAAAGCGAAAAAATAAAGATTATGTGCCGAATGATCGGAAAATAATAAAACATGTAGATGAGGTATTAAAATTACTATCTGTAATGACTGGAGATCATAGATATGAGGAAATTTTATCATATGAGGGAAAGGATGTGACGAATATGTGTGACGTTGCTGAAAGACTTGAAAACAAGGGACGATTGGAAGGACTTCAAGAGGGACTGCTGGAGGGGCGCTTGGTTGGTAGATCTGAGGGACAAAATGATCTGGTCAAAGCCATTCAGTTCCTAAGAAACGGCAAATCTGACGCAGAAATCTTACAAACAGGTATTGACGAAAAAACCTTGGCTCTTGCGAAAACCATTAGATAACAAATATAGGGATAGAAAAATCAGATATCATGGAAAATTCTTTGGTATCTGATTTTTCCACAAACTAGACAAAATCCGACAATAGGAGTATAGTAGGAATGACCTTATTGGTTTTCAATGAGGATAGTTTACCCTGAAAGAGAGAAATTATGATTAATTTTAATGTACCGCCTCATGTGGGAGACGAAGAGAAGTATATTGCCGAGGCGATTGGCAATCATAAAATATGCGGTGACGGACCTTTTTGCAAGAGATGTGCAAAGTGGTTTGAAGATACTACAGGAACAGAAAAGGCGTTACTGACGACTTCTTGTACACATGCGACGGAGATGGCAGCCATTCTGGCGGATATTCAGCCGGGGGATGAAGTCATTATGCCGTCGTATACTTTTGTATCGACAGCAGATGCCTTTGTTTTGCGTGGTGCTAGGGTCAAATTCGTAGATATCCGACCGGACACGATGAATATAGATGAAAAGTTGATTGAGGATGCGATTACCAAAAAAACCAGGGCAATCGTTCCTGTTCATTACGCAGGAGTTTCCTGTGAGATGGATACGATCATGGATATTGCACGCAGACATAACCTTCTGGTTGTTGAGGATGCAGCACAGGGTGTTATGAGTACATATAAGGGAAAAGCACTCGGTACAATAGGCGACTTCGGATGTTATAGTTTCCATGAAACAAAGAATTATAGCATGGGCGAAGGCGGACTTTTGCTGATTAAAAATCCGGATTACATTGACCGGGCAGAAATTGTCCGTGAAAAGGGTACGAATCGAAGCAAGTTCTTCCGTGGACAGATTGATAAATATACATGGGTTGATGCAGGATCCTCATATTTGCCAAGCGAGCTTAACGCAGCATATCTCTGGGCACAACTAGAAAAGGCGCAGGAGATTTATGATGATCGCATGAATAGTTGGAATCAGTATTATGAGATGTTAAAGCCATTGGCAGAGGCTGGATATATTGAACTGCCGTATGTTCCAGAGGAATGTGTACATAATGCACATATGTTCTATATCAAGGCAAAGGATTTGGAAGAAAGAACAAAACTGATTGAGTATTTGAAAAGCCATGGCGTTGGAGCAGTGTTCCATTATATTCCATTACATAGCGCACCGGCAGGTAGAAGATTTGGAAAGTTTGTGGGACAAGATAAGTACACGACAAAGGAAAGTGAAAGACTTATGAGATTGCCAATGTATTATGGACTTAAGGATATAGAGATCGACTTGGTAGTCGAATTTATAAAGACATTTTATAAATAATGTGGTATGAAAAATGAAAAATAAAAAAATCGCAATTATAGGGGCTTCGTATTTGCAGGAGCCCCTAATTAGTAAAGCAAAAGAGATGGGGATAGAAACACATGTATTTGCATGGCAGGTGGGCGATGTAGGAGAAAAACTTGCAGACTATTTTTATCCTATCAGTATTGTGGAGAAAAAAGAAATATTACAGAAATGCCAAGAAATCCAGGTGGATGGTATTTGTACGATAGCGTCGGATCTGGCGGCGGTTACTGTTTGCTATGTGGCAGAAAAGATGGGACTTTCAGGTAATTCCATACAAACAGGATTGGTATCCACAAATAAACATGAGATGAGAAAATGTTTCGAGAGGCATGATGATCCATCACCAAGGAGTATTTTGGTGGAAACAGTGGATGACTTAAAAGACATAGAATTAGAGTATCCTTTGATTGTGAAACCATTGGATCGATCTGGTAGCAGAGGCATTACCAAAATAAATCATTTTGAGGAATTGGCACCAGCGATTGAGAAGGCAAAAGACCAGGGATTTGAGAAAAAAGCCCTAGTCGAAGAATTTGCAGATGGGCAGGAATATAGTGTTGAATTTATTTCTTGGCAGGGGAAACATACATTTTTAGCCCTGACGGAAAAATTTACAACAGGAGCACCGGGGTATGTCGAGACGGGACATATTCAACCAGCCGATATTAAAGGCGAGCAGTTGAAAAAAGTCGAACGCGTCATTTGCCATGCTTTGGATAGTTTAGGTATTCAAGTAGGTGCATCTCATTCGGAAATCAAGATTGATGAGGATGGGAATATTAAAATTATAGAAATAGGCGGTCGTATGGGCGGTGATTTCATAGGCAGCCATTTGGTAAAACTATCTACGGGAGTTGACTTTGTAGAAGCAGTAATTAAGTGTGCTTTAGGAGAGAAACCGGACATCAATCCTATAGATACAAAAAAGGTTGCTGCGGTTCGCTTTATCCTAAATCATTCTGATAAAGAGGAAATAAATAAGTACATTGATAAGCACGGAGATAGAGTGGTTGCATATGAAATAGAAGTTGAAGATGGGGCAGATGTGACAGATAGCGCAAGTCGATGGGGATATTGCCTGACGTATTTTGATAATTACGAATCAGCGCGAAAATTTGTTGCGCAATAAATGCTTAAGGAGATTGCTGTGAAAGGAAAATTATCAGTTGTAATACCATGTTACAATTCTGAACAAAATATACAGAGCGTTATTCAGAAAGATATAGAAATTTTTAAAGAATTAGCCGTAGAACAATACGAGTTTATCCTGGTGAATGATTGCTCAAAAGATAACACATGGGAATTGATCAAGCAGATGGCGCAGGAAAATGCACATATTGTCAGCATAAATCTGGCAAAGAACTGCGGACAGCACGGGGCTATCATGGCTGGATTTCACTATGTAACAGGTGATTATGTGGTGGTGAGTGATGATGATGGTCAGACCAAAATGGAAGTGGTCGGAGAAATGATGGAGAAAATTCAAGAGGGGTATGATGTAGTCACAACCGAGTGGACGACAAAATCCAAGAGATCCTTGATAAGAAAGATGGGAACCAAGTTGAGTGATTGGATGAATGAAGTTTTGTTGAAAGCACCAAAAGGAGTTGCTGTTTCCATTTTCTTTATGGCAAAGAGGTTTATCATAGATGAAGTTATCAAATATGATAATCCGTATCCTCATATTCCCGGCTTGATATTAAGAACCTCTCATAATATCGGAGTGGTTCAAACCGAACAACTGGACAGACAAAATGGTGTATCGGGCTATTCTTTTCGCAAATTGATGAGTCTTTGGATGAACGGATTTACAGCTTTTTCGGTGGTTCCGCTTCGTATTGCAACTTATTTGGGGGTATTTAGTGCACTGGTAGGCTTCGTTTATGGAATTTTCATTATTATAAGAAAATTGGTTGCTTCTAACATTCCGGCGGGATGGAGTTCTACAATTGCAATTTTATTATTCATGAGTGGAATTATTCTGTGTGTCCTTGGAATGATAGGCGAATATGTTGGAAGAATATATATGTGTATCAATAATACACCGCAGTATATTGTCAAGGAAGTGGCAAAGGAGAATGAGGAATAAAGGGTATGAAAAAAGTCTTATTGTTAAACGCTGGACATACAGAAGAACCGCTGATAAAAGAACTGAAACAATTAGGAGTTTATTTGGTAACATCTGGCAATCGACCGGACATGCCTGGGCATAAAGAGGCAGATCAATATATTCAGGCAGACTATTCCGACA
The DNA here is from genome assembly GCA_934899185.1 of uncultured Lachnospiraceae bacterium. Classification (GTDB taxonomy): domain Bacteria; phylum Bacillota; class Clostridia; order Lachnospirales; family Lachnospiraceae; genus Pararoseburia. The sequence continues at coordinate 392,579 of CAKXYI010000001.1, read as the reverse complement.
AAGATGCGATATTAGAAATGGTAAAAGAGGAAAAAATTGATGGTATCGTATCCTGTGCACATGACTATGGGATGGTTACGGCTGCATATGTTGCTGAGCAAATGGGATGGAAAGGGCATGACAGTCTCAAAAACACTATGTTGTTACATGAGAAAGATCAATTTAAGGAATTGTGTGTGAAACTTGGTATTCGTTCACCGCTGTCTACATGTTTTGATCTGGAAAAAGATGCGGTTGCTTTTTTGGATAGCGTTGAGTATCCGATTATTTGCAAGGCGGTAGATCAAACCAGTGGTGTTGGAATCTGTCGCGCAGACAATCGTGCAGAGGCAATAGAGGCAATACATAACTCATTTGAAAAATCTCGAATGAAGAGAATCGTGATAGAACCATTTATTGTTGGAAATCAAGAATCGTTTGTGGCTTTTGTAGTCGGTAAAAAAGTGGTTTCTTGCACGGCATGTAATTGTTATTCACCGATTAACCCGTATTTGATACAGACAGAGACAATGCCGAGCGATCATTTTTCTGAAGTCAGAGATGAATTAGTAGAAATAACAGAGAAACTGTTTCGGAAATTGGATTTAGTGGATGGTCTTATCACTATCCAATATATCGTGAAGGATGGCAAACCTTATGTGATTGAAACTATGCGAAGATGCTTAGGTAATCGGTTTTTGACACCGGTTACTGCGGTTACAGGGTTCCCATTCCATAAAGCGCTTGTAATGGCTGAATTGGGGATGGATTGTAGCGGATTGAAGGCAGAGGAACCTATGGCTAAGTATGCCGGGCATCATGCAATTATGGCAGAGAGAAATGGAAAGTACATGGGTACAGAAATACCGGATGATATTATGAGCCATGTGTTTGAATATGTGGAATTGTATTCCAAGGGAGAAATATTGGAAAAATATCTCAGCGAACGCTTGGGCTATATTTATTATCAATATGATACTCCCGATGAGATACGTCAGGCTGCTATGACATTTAATGAGCGCATCAAAATCATTTTGGAATAGGAGAAAAAATGAGCAAAATTGCTATTTGCGGATACTCATCCAGTGTGGGAAGGGGATTCATATCTAGGTATGATACCCAATTTGAATTTGTTAAACTGGGTAGAAGAAATGATGCAGATATATATATAGATCTAAAAGAACGCGAGTTAAAGGGTGACATAGATAAATTACGAGGATGTGATGTTTTGATCAATCTGTCGGCACAGGTTGATGATACAACGGATCAGGCGATTCTTGATTTGGTAAATGTGAATGTACTGGGAGCACTTTATCTGGCGGAAATTTGTCATCAATATCAGATTTCTCAATTTATAAATATGTCATCTATCTCAGCAACATATAGGGCGGATGATGCCTACTATGGATTTTATGCACAGAGTAAAAAAAGTGCAGAGGAATTTTTGGAATGTTATTGTGAGCAGATGCGTGTGGATTTGTGTATTTTGAGACCGGCGGCTATTTATGGAGAGGATATGTTTGCGACTCATCAGAGGCTGCTATATGGCATGATGGAAAAAGTAAAAAAGGACGATACGGTAACAATCTATGGAAAATGTGATGCTCACAGGAATTACATCCATATAAACACGCTGTCGGAGATTTTGGCAGGAGTGATTCGGGAACATGTGACCGGTATCTATAATGTGGTATGTAAAGAGAACCAGACATTGACAGAAATCGTAGCGGACTTAAATCGTTTTTATCACAGGAACAGCAAGATAGAGTTCTTGAGGGAAAAACCGGATATCATTGAAAGATTTTTCCAGTGTGATGAAAGAATATATGAACAGACAGGTGTTACAGTTCCAAAAGGAATATATGATGAATTGTCACGGTTCTAAGTAAAACCATTAAAGGAATGACAAGTATGGAAAAAGCATTAGCGGTATTATGGTCTCCAAAATCTCTATTAGATTTTTTGTGGTACTATGAGGCTTATGGAAAGAAGAAATATGAATATGATTTGCTCATTTTACCGGCAGGTATGGATTTAAATGGAAACTGGAGCGTTAGAATTTATGATTTCGCGTTAAATACAGGAATTTTTCATGAAATTACAATTTATGATGGCGCGTATATTGATAAGGGGTTGTGGTTAAAAATCAAAACAGTTATTGATATGGGATGGAATGCAATTTTGCGACGCCAACCAGAATATTGTGCGAAAGTATTAAAACCATGGATTGATTGTAAAAGATATAAACAGATTGTTACTGTTTTCTTACCTACTATTTTTTCGGGAGAACTGGTTGTTTTATCAAAGTACTTGGAAGTGGTGTTGCTGGAAGACGGAGCGAGAGATTATGAACCGCATCGGAGTTGGCCGACGAGATATTGGATAAAAAGAGAGGGTTGGCAATATGAGATTGCAGGATGTATCTTGTCAAAATTGGGATATGCGGATACGACAACAATGTATAATTTCGCGCCGACAAAGAGATGTGTAAAATTTTCCTCGCGACCAGAAAAACTGTTGTATAGAGATTATAAGGAAATCTTTCAATTAAATGATATGTCGTTAGTAGACAAGAAAGCGTATCAAGCCCTAGTTGAAAAGACATTTGATTATGATGTCACGGGGGTACAAGCAGATTATGCATTGTTTACCGCACCGCTGAAAGAAGATCTTCAGGTTGATGAGAAGATTACACAAGATTTTGTCCGGTACATTGTGGGAAAAATGGGAAAAGGCAGACTATTGCTTAAGAAACATCCGAGAGATGAGATGTCGTATCAATTTCCGGATGGAGTAGAAGTGATAGAGGTACCGAAGAATGTGCCGGCGGAGTTATTGCTTGGAATCCTGAATGGAACTCAAGTGTACTTTACATATCCATCAACAATCATGCAAGAAATGAGGGCAAGTAGTCCTAAGATATTGTTTGATTCAAAGGAAAAAAGCGGTACATATAATCCACAAAGAATTTTGGATGCTATGAAAACCATTGAATTTGGCTCAGAGTATTTGATAGACATATATGAAGATAAAGCAAAGGATAGAACTTAAGAGATTATGGAAAAATTAATTATTATAGGCGCTGGCGGATATGCCAAGTCGGTATTAGATTCCGTAGATTATTTCAATTATGAAATGGTTGGTTTTTTGGATGAGTATAAGAAGGACAAGGAACATTTGGGCTATCCAATTTTAGCCAACTCGTTAGAAGAATTGGATCAAAAAGAAAAATATGTCTATATTATTGCAATAGGCAATAATGCAGCCAGAAAAGAATGGTTTGAACGATTACAGAAATTGAATTTACGTCTGGTGAATGTAGTGGATAGAACGGCTATCGTCTCACCACATGCTGATGTGGGAAATGGATGTTTTATAGGTAAGATGGCGATTGTTAATAGCAATGCAGTCGTAGGAGATAATTGCATTGTGAATACGAAGGCTCTTTTAGAGCATGGATGCCATTTGGAGCGACATGTAAATATCTCAACGAATTCGGTATTGAATGGAGATGTTTATGTTGAGGATGGGGCATTTGTTGGTAGTTCATCTGTGACAATCGGACAACTAAAAATAGGGGCTTGGTCTACTGTGGGAGCAGGTGCAGTAGTGGTTCGTGATGTGGAGTCGAACACAACAGTAGCGGGGATTCCAGCGAAAGTAATTGGGAGAAAGGACAGTATATGATAAAGATAATAGCAGAAATTGGCTGCAATCATAACGGAAGCAAAGAACTGGCGCGAAAAATGGTTGCCAAGGCAAAAGAGTGTGGGGCAGATGCAATCAAATTCCAAACATTCAGTGCAGATGCGCTGATTTCTAAATATGCTCCTAAGGCAAAATATCAGGAAAAAACTACGGGAACCGAAGATTCGCAGTTGGAAATGACCCGTAAGTTGGAACTCCCCAGAGCGGATTTTCTGGAACTTCGTGAGTATGCGCAGTCTCTGGGATTGGAAGTATTTTCTACACCGTTTGATATGGGATCAGTGGAGTTCTTGGAAGAGTGCGGGCAAACTATGTGGAAGATACCATCTGGTGAAGTGACTAATTTGCCATATTTGCGCAAAATTGCACAGTACAAGTGTGATCATAAGATGATTATTTTATCATCAGGAATGGCAACGATTGATGAGATGCATACTTGTGTGGATATTTTAAAGCGTGAGGCTGGCTGTAAACAGGATATTGTTATTTTGCACTGTAATACAGAATATCCAACACCGGACTGCGATGTGAATGTTTCTGCCATTAGTGAGTTACATAAGGAATTCCCAGATTTGAAAATAGGATTTTCAGATCATTCTGTTGGAGCAGTTGCTGCGATAGGGGCTGCTATGTTGGATATTTGTATGATTGAAAAGCACTTTACCCTAGATAAAAATCTTCCGGGACCGGATCATAAAGCATCCGCAACACCAGAAGAGTTAAAAGAGTTATGTGAAAATGTTCGCCGAATAGAAGTGATGAAAGGCGATGGAAAAAAGAAAGTTACTCCTTCTGAAAGAAAGAATAAAATAGTTGCTCGAAAGTCGATTGTTGCCAAGAGAAATATCAAGCAGGGCGAAAGATTTACAGAAGAGACGATTACATGTAAAAGACCGGGAAATGGAATCAGTCCGATGAAATGGGATGAAATCATGGGAAAGGTTGCTGAACAAGATTTTCAAGAGGATGAATTAATCATACATTCAGAATTTGAGTGGCAGGGAGATGAATGAAATTGAAAAATATCGTTGCGATTATTCCGGCGAGAGCGGGATCAAAGGGACTGAAAAACAAAAATATTATTGATTTATGTGGAAAGCCACTTATGGCATACTCTATTGAAGCAGCCCTAAAGGCTGAAGTGTTTTCAAGGGTTATTGTATCTACCGACTCGGAAAGATATGCAGAAATTGCAAAAGACTATGGTGCGGAAGTAATGATGCGAGACGAAGAACTGGCATCGGATACGGCTACAACATATATGGTTGTGGAAAACATTTTGAAAAAAATGGGAGATATAGATTATTTTGTCCTATTACAGCCCACTTCTCCACTGAGGAATGAAGAACATATTAGAGAAGCAGTGCAATTATTTGAAGAAAAATTAGAAAAATTTGACTTTTTGGCATCTGTTAAGGAAGCAGAACATGCCTCAGTGCTAGTGAGACCTATTGAAGAGGATATGAGTCTGAAACATTTTGATACGGATTTTTCTACTTATCGTCGTCAAGGATATAAGGAATATAGTCCGAATGGGGCGATATTTATTGCAAAGCCAGATGCCTATCTGGAACAGAAGCACTTTTTCGGAGAAAGAAGTGTTGGATATATTATGGATAAATATAGTTCGGCGGATATTGACGATCAGATAGATTATGAACTGGCAAAAGTTTTGATGATGAGAGGCAAGAATGAGTAAGAAATATACAGTCGCTTTTGCGACAGGGTCTAGGGCAGACTACGGTATTATGAAAAACTTTCTGAAATTATTAGAGCAGGATTCAGAAATTGACTTAAAGATATTAACCACAGGAGCCCTTTTGGATGATGAATATGGACATCAGGTGGATTTAATATATCAGGATGGGTTTCACGTAGATATCGAAGTTAAAACAAACATTGATACGCATTCAGATGTCAGCATCATACATATGATGTCAGAGATACAGGAAGATTTCGCAGACTATTTTGCGCGAGTAAAGTTGGACCTGCTGATGATCTTAGGAGATCGGTATGAGATGCTTTCTGTTGCTATAGCAGCAGCCATGCAGAAGATACCGATTTTGCATATTCATGGTGGAGAGGCGACCTTTGCAAATTATGATGAGTTTATACGCCACAGTATTACTAAAATGAGTTTGTATCATTATACTGCTACGGACGAGTACAGGAAAAGGGTTATACAACTGGGAGAACAGCCGGAACGGGTATTCTATTTGGGAGCACTAGGAGCAGAAAATTGCTTGGAGATAGATTTAAAGAATGTTCCGGATTGTGTGACGAATCTGCAAGATCGGCAGTATTTTGTTGTGTTATTTCACCCGGAAACCTTAACCACTGAAAATCCCTTGGTACAAATTGAACAAGTCTTGGCTGCGGTGGAGGAACATAGAGGATATCAGTATGTTTTTTTGGGGACTAATGCAGATACGCATTCTGATATCATACGCAAACGAGTAAAGGAGTTTGTGGAAAGTAAGAAAAATGCTGTGTATTTTGAAAACCTGCATACGGATGCATATCATTACTTGTTGAAACACAGCATAGCCCTTGTTGGTAATTCATCTTCAGGTATTATTGAAGCACCGAGCCTTGGAATTTATACAATCAATATAGGAAATCGCCAAGATGGACGTGTGAGAGGAAATAGTGTTATAGATGTACCTTGTAAGCAAAAAGACATTTCGGATGCTTTGGATAAGGTACTTGAGGTGTATGCGACGATCAAACCTGTAAACCCGTACTATAAGGAGCATACAGCAGAGAATTATTATAAGAAAACAAAGCAATTATTAGAAAAATTACAGGATGATATTAAAGAGCCGAAGAGGTTTTATGATCTGTAATAGGAAAATAGGAGAAGTTAGATGGCATGCTATATGAGAGAATAGAGAAAAAGACCAAGAATGCACCACTTCTTATATCTATATTGCTCAATTTGCTGGCAGTTATTATAATCTTTTTACTTTTTGAACCTACAATGAAAAGTGACGATTATGATATGTGCAACTTGTTATACGGCGGAGTTAATGGACAGTATGAAAGTCAATTATTATACAGCAGTATCATATGGGGCAAGATGCTGGTGTGGCTGTTACATATCTTTCCATCTATAGCATGGTATGCAGTTTTACAATACATTCTTATTATATGTGCAATGATATGGGTGGATGTAATCTTGTTGAAAAGAAACAAGAACTATGGAACGTGGTTATTTGGTCTGGCACTATTTTTGACATATGAATTTATGATCCGCCTGACGTTTTCTAAGACGGCTGGCATTCTTATGATAGCGGGCTATATAGTCCTTTTAAATGCGATAGAACATAAAAGAAAATACGTGGATTTTCTTGGAGGTGTGTTCTTTCTGTTTATGGGAATGATCATACGTTTGAGTATGAACTATTTTTTGATGGTTTCTGCTATCTTCTTTGGAGCGGTTGTTCTTTCAAGCGTTAAGTTAAAAGATAAAAAACAAGTGTTAAAACAAATGGTCACATTTGGGTGTGTTGGAATAGCACTTTTGACTATGTGTTGGGGGATTACAAAATATAGTCTTTGGCATTATGGACAGGATGAAAAATGGGAGGGGTATCTTGCATATAATTCTGCCAGAGCCGCTGTGGTCGACTATGTAATACCAGATTATGAGACATATGAAGATGGATACAAAGACTTAGGAATTTCTTACAATGATTACACAATGTGGTTTGTCAATGCGAATAGAGGAGATTCTGAGCGACTTACGCAAAATTTGTATAAGCAGATCGCAGGATTGATACCCCAAAATGAGGCATCGCAAAATAATTTTCTTATCAGTGCGATAAGAAATCTATTTAATTATTTGGAAAGTAATACGGTGACATTTGTATTTTTGGTTGTAATGCTGGCGTGCTTTTTGATTTATTGTCGCTGGAATTTCATAACTCTAGCGGTAATGACGTCAGATTTTATTTTCTGCTATGTCTATATGATGAAGGCGGGAAGAACACAGCATCACATTGATGCCGTATTAATGCTTGGGGTAGTTTTTGTTGTATTATATTTTGCAGATTTCTCACAATGTCAAAAGAAAACAAAAGTGGGGTTAGGGATTGCTACAATCCTTGTAGGGATCACTTTTTGTAATGTATTTTCTGGTGAACTGCTTTCAAATTCATATTATGGAAATGCGTTACCCATGTCCTCAACGATAGAAGAAGAGCATTATAAAAATAATTATCGTGATAATTCATTGCTTTCAAATGACAAAGAGCATTTGTATGTAGTAGAAGCGGCTGATACGAATACTACATATCCGTGTTTCTTACCGCTACAAGTGATTGAAAAAAACTTTTATAGCAATATTTATCGGCAGAATATGAATCATATAAAAATATATGAGGACGAATTGAAGAAATATAACATTGATAACCTATATGCAGAAATAACGGATAGTGATGTGATTTATTATGTTACATCAAAATACACAGACCAGAACAAGAATGTAATGTTGGAGTACATTCGGGAGAATTATAATCCTAATGCAAAAATCCAACTGGTTATGCAATTAGATCAACTTAATATATATCAATTTTATGAAGAATATGATTTGTCTGGTGAAACACCTGAAGTTAGTGATGATACGTTTGACACTCAGATTGATGAAAAACGTATTGATAATATGATAAATATATCGGGCTATGCATATCAAGATGATACCAATTCATATTTAGAAAAAGTATATATTAAACTTATAAATGAGAATGATGAGACAAGTCGTTGGTATATGGCTACATTGTCAAGGAATGATGATAAGAACGAGTCAGATTTATGTCATGGACTATATTCACAATTTGAAAGTGTAATAGAATTACCAGAGAATGAAATGGGTACCTATAGCGTAGAGATATATCTGGAAAATGAAAATGGTTTGTTTTTATTAAAGTAAGAAATGAGCGTAAATAATGAAACAAGAAGGAAATGTGTTAATAAATAAGGTTTTAAAAACAGGTTCGCTTAGTTTACTTGGAACGGTATTAGTTAAGGCAGTAAACTTGATCAGTATCCCGGTATTTTCGCGCTTACTTACGACTAGCGAGTATGGTCAGGTAGATGTCTTTATGACCTATGTAAATATCTTTATGATCATCCTGGGGTTGGATTTCGTTGGGGCTGTTGGCAAGGGGAGATTAGACCATGAAGAAGATGCTGATGAATATATTACATCTAGTCTGTTATTTACAACGATATTTTCTGTTGGTGTAGTGCTGATCATCAACCTTGTTTTTCCGCTTATCCAGGTGGCTCTTGGAATGGACCGGCTGACAACGAATATCATGTTGCTCTACAGTTATGCTCTGTTTATTATTTCATATAGGTCAGCCGAGTATAATTTCTATTATGAGTACAAAAAGAATATGGCAATGAGTCTAAGCGTTGCACTGGGGAATTTTGCATTATCCGTTGTACTTATAGAGACTATATTCAGAACTTCAAAGTTTTGGGGGAGAATTATAGGGGCAATGATGCCGACTTTGCTTATCGGAATTTTTGTTTATTTCCGATTGGCGAGACGAGGACATTGGACTATGAAAAAAGACCATGTGCGCTATGCGTTGGAATTTGGTGTTCCTTTAATTCCGCATAACTTATCCCATATGGTACTATCAAGTGCAGACAAAGTAATGATCAATAGTATGATCAGTGCTTCTGCCAGTGGAATTTACAGTCTGGTCTATACGTTGGGAATGATGATACAGGTAATGATGGAAGCAATGAACAATGTGTTTGGACCGTGGCTATTTCGCCAGTTAAAAAAGGGCGCTAATGAAACAATCCGCTATGTCCAGAAATATTATTTGCTAATGTATTGTGTAGTTACTATTGGTGTATTAGCAATATCTCCAGAAATTATAAAAGCCGTTGGAGCAAAAGATTATTGGGAAGGTATTCCTATGGTCATGTGGGTTGTATATGCTACATTTATTAATTTTGCATATACTCTATATGTTAATGTTGAGTTTTTCTATAAAAAGACAATGCTAATATCAGTTGGAACAATTATGGCAGCTATTGTCAATGTTTTTTTGAATATATTGTTTTTAAAACGATTTGGGTATCAGTTTGGTGCAGTGTCAACCTTGTTGTCATATTTGGCATTGTTGTTTTTTCATATGATAATCGTCAATTCGGTATTAAAGAAAAATGTAACAGATAATGCTTTTGTTATAGCCATTGTTATATTGATGTTGGGTATGACATTTGTTTTGCATGCGTGTTTAGATTCACTGCTATACAGAATTTTGATTGGTTTTATATGTGAGGGCATTATTGCGTTAATAGCGTATGTTTTATATAGGCGGTATGGCAAGCCAAATTTTAATTTAGAATAGCGAAAGGCAAAGAAACATCAATAGATGTAGGATAGGAGGAAAAGATGCAGGAACTATATATATCAATGTACCATTATACAAGAGATATTACACATAGTCGGTATCCGGAAATAAAAGGACTAGATCAGCCGTTGTTTCGTCGGCAATTGGAATATATGAAGAAGAATTTTAACATTGTAACGATGGAACAGGTGATGGATGCTGTTGAGGGAAAATGCGAGTTACCTTTAAAAGCGTTATTATTGACGTTTGATGATGGTTATGTGGACAACTATATCTATGCATTGCCCTTATTAGAAGAATTTGGCGTGCAGGGATCATTTTTCATCCCGGGAAAAACCTTTGCTACACATCAGTTATTGGATGTAAATAAAATTCATTATATGCTTGCTAGCGCAGACATTTATGAATTGGTCCAAGATGTGAAGAAACAAATGGATTTCTATAGGGGAAAAGAATTCGATTTCCCGGAAACGGAAGATCTTTGGAAGCAATATGCGGTGGCAAACCGATGGGATTGTAAGGAAACAATTTTTGTTAAGAGGATGCTACAGACTGTTCTGCCGGAGCGATTGCGTAATCAGATATCCAGTGATCTGTTTAAAAGGTATGTTGGCGTTACAGAAGAACAGTTGGCTTATGAACTATATATGACAGAAGAACAGATCCGTACAATGAAGCGTCATGGCATGTTTATCGGTTTGCATGGATATGATCATTATTGGCTAGGAAATTTGTCCAAAGATCAAATGCAACAGGATATCGCATTAGCGTTAGATACATTAGATGAGTTTATAGATAGAAAACGGTGGGTAATGAATTACCCATATGGAAATTATAACCAAGATGTTTTGGACTATATCAAGACGCAAGGGGCGTGTGTTGGGCTAACTACAGAAGCCAGAGTGGCACAGATTGGAAAAGATAAGGCATTAGAATTACCACGTTTAGATTGCAATGATTTCCCACCGAAAAGTAAAAATTACAAAAAAATAAAGGAGAATATGTAAAATGAGAAGAGAAGAAATAGTTAAAAAGTTAGAAGAAATTTTTTCGGATTTATTTGACGAAGAAATTGCTTTATCAGATCAAATGAGCCCTGCTGATATAGAGGAATGGGATAGTCTGATGCAGATAAGCATTTTAGCGGCTGTGCAGGATGAATTTGATGTTAGTTTTGAAATTGATGAGATAGTCGCAATGAAAAATGTCGGTGATATTGTAGCTGCTATTAGGGAGAAAATATGATGCAAACTATTATAGGAGAAACTCATCATATAGGATATTTGGTTAAGAATATTGACAAAACGCTTTCGCTATATCAACAGTTAGGATTTGAATTAGTTACTGAAAAAAAATATGATGAAATTCGAAAATCTTATTTATGTTTTTTAAAAGGTAAAGGAGAATGTATCGAGTTAATAGAACCGACTCGAGAATCGGAATTATGTCCGCTTATGAAAAAGTATGTGAACACGCCTTATCATATATGTTATAAAGTGGACAATCTACAAGCGGCTATAAGCAAATTAAAAGAGATAGGATTTTTGATTTTTAAGGATATAGAAAAAGCACCTGTTATTTCTAGTCATGCAGAGGTTGCATTTTTGATGCATAGCAGAATAGGAATCATTGAATTAGTACAAGGAGTAGAATAAGCAATGATTAGATTTGCCACAAAAGAAGATATATTACAAATCATGCAGTTTATAAATGATTATTGGAAAGAGAATCATTTGTTGGCAGTAGACAAAATGTTTTTTGAGTATGAGCATAGATTTGGAGATAGCGTTTCATATGTCATTTCTGTAGATGAACAGACAAATAAAATTAATGCAATTCTGGGGTATATTCCATATGGAAAGAAAAATCGAGATGTGATGACGGTAATGTGGAAAGCAAATCATACAGCATCTCCGGCACTAGGATTGGAATTGTTCGATTTTCTTAAGAAAAATGGCGATGTGAGAATTATAGCATCGCCAGGTAGCAACCCGAAATTAAAGGGAATATATAAATATTTGGGGTATTCATTTGGAAAAATGACACAGTGGTATAGGCTAAATGCTGATATTGAGCATTATAAGGTGGCTAGAATAGAAGAAGATAGTCCCAGTACCATAACCAAAACATGTGAATATGTTCTTCTGGAGGATTGGAGCGCAGTAGAAAATAATTTTGATTTTGATAGTTACTATAAGGGGAATCCTAAGCCATTAAAGGAACAATGGTATATAAAAAAGAGATACTTTGCTCATCCAAAATATACATATCTAGTATATGGCATTAAAAATAACGAAGATAAGATAAGGACAATGCTAATTTTTAGAAAACAATCAGTTGATTATTCGATGGTTATAAGACTGGTAGATATCATCGGAGATGTGTCTGTGATAGAAAGTATGGCTAATTTGCTAGATGATTTGTTAAAACAATATAATGCAGAATATATCGATTGCTATGAAACGGGAGTGGCTGAGGACTTATTCAAACAGGGAGGATGGGTGAAGAGAGAAGAAACCTCAAATATTATTCCTAATTATTTTTCCCCATTTGAAATGAAGAATATAGAGATATATTATTTTTCGTCGGATGAAGATATTATTCTATTTAAAGGCGATGGAGATCAGGACAGACCGAATTAGGAGAAAACTATGAATTGTTATGAATATCCGCTAGATACAAAAATGTTATTGCGAAAAAAAAGAGGACTAAAAAAAGAACTTTTGAATGAGTCGGTAAATTGGATAACGAAAAAGGTAGCAGTTTTGGGTGGATCAACAACAAATGAATTGGTAGATCAATTAGAATTGGCACTACTGACATGCGGTATAAAGGCTGAATTTTATCAATCAGAATATGGACAGTATTGGCAAGATGCTATGTTTGGGACGGAGGTGTTGGACACGTTTGCTCCTGATATTATCTATATTCATACCAATTGGAGAAATATACAAAAATTCCCGGAAATTGATCATAGTGTGGATGAGGTCAATGCAATGTTGGAGGCAGAAGGTGAGCGCTGGAATATAATGTGGGAACATCTGTCAGACAAGTATCAGTGTACGATCATTCAGAACAATTTTGAACGTCCGAATTATCGCTTGATGGGGAATCGCGATATATGGGATTATCGTGGAACATGTAATTATATTTCACGTCTAAATCAAAAACTTTATAGTTATGCGCAAACACATAGCAATTTTTACATCAATGATATAGATTATTTGGCGCAGGACTATGGCATTAGTAATTGGAACAATACGTTGTATTGGAATATGTATAAATATGCTATGAATTTAGAGGCTATTCCATATGTGGCAAAGAGCATATCAGATATTGTTAAGTCTATTTATGGTAAGAATAAAAAGATCATTTCTTTGGACTTGGATAATACGCTTTGGGGCGGTGTAGTAGGTGACGATGGTGTGGAAGGCATAAAAATCGGACCAGAAGTGCCAGTGGGACAGATGTTTTCAGAATTTCAAGCATATTGTAAGCGGCTTAAGGATATAGGAGTAGTTTTATCTGTTGTCTCTAAGAATGATGAGAAAAATGCTATTGCAGGCCTAAACCATCCTAGCGGTACATTGCGACCAGAAGACTTTGTGAGTATCAAAGCGAATTGGGAGCCAAAGGACCAGAATATTCAGAATATGGCACAGGAATTAGCTCTAGGGTTAGATAGTTTTGTATTTGTTGATGATAATCCGGCAGAACGAGAAATCGTGAAAAAGCAAATACCGGAAGTGGCTGTACCTGTTATGGATAAACCAGAAAATTATATTTCAGTATTGGATCACAGTGGATATTTTGAAGTTACCGCATTATCAAAAGAAGATACCGAAAAGACAAAATTATATCAGGCAAAGGTTGAGGCAGTGAGACAAGTAGCGGCATTTGCTGATTATTCTGATTATCTAAGATCGTTAGAAATGACGGCTGTTTTGACAGATTTTCAGCCGATGTATATTCAGCGCATTGCACAGTTGACGAACAAATCGAACCAATTTAATTTAACGACGAAAAGGTGTTCGGAAGAGGATATAAGACATATGCAGGAATCTGACGAATATGTATGTCTGTGCGGGCGTTTAAAAGATAAATTTGGGGACAATGGAATTGTTTCCGTTGTTGCCGGCAAAATCGAAGATGAGGTCTTATCTATTCAATTATGGCTTATGAGTTGTCGTGTGCTGAAACGAGGCATGGAAGACGTAATGATGAATGAACTTGTTCGATTAGCCAGACAACGTGGCATCAAGACAATGCGAGGGTATTATTATCCTACCGCAAAAAATGGAATGGTCAAGGATTTTTTTGTTAATGAAGGATTTACAAGGATTGAAGAAACGGAAAAGCAAAATGTAGATGAACTTCAGGTAGACCATTATACGGAACGAGAGGTATATATGCAGGTGGAAACACTGTGAGAAATATTATGAAAAAAGAGTTAATACTAGACAAAGCAAAACAATTATACAACAAGCCACAGGCAAGATCATTATTACTGAATGTGCTTGCTCTTGTTGTCGTGTCGTTGATCGGAGCACCACATTATGAATATGATATGGATGTTATGATGCAGGCACAACTGTTTAATATTAGTGGCGCATGGTCTACGGGTATGATTGTATTTAGTAATCTGTATATAGGTCGTTTCCTAAAGTTGCTTTGCGAGTTTATGACAGGTGTAAATTGGTATACCGTATTTCAGTATGTGCTGACATTCATGGCACTCTGGAAAATAGGGCAACTATTTTTGAAAAGGAATTTTTCACGAATTGCAAACCTGACCTTTCTGATCTTTGCTTTGTTTATAGGGTATGAATGTTATATTTGCCCAAGTTACATGAAAACGGCTGCAATATTAAGTGTGAGTGCTTTATATGTGTGCTGGGGAATACTTGTAGGAGAATTTACTCAGAAACGCTGGCTGCAGCATTTTTATATTGGGGTGGCATTATTGTTGGCAGGCTTAATCAGTTGGAAAGCCTTGTTATTAAGCGGAAGCCTGACGATCGTATATATTATTCTGTATATGCTTGTTAGAAAGGTGAAAATTGATAAAGAACTGGGCAAAGAATTATGGATGCCATTTGTCAGTGCATTGGTTCTGCTTGTCATTTTGCAGGCACTGGACTATAGGGAATATCAGAAAACGGATGATTGGGCGCAGGTAAACCAGTACAGAAGTGCTGTGGAACAGGTGGGAATGTTTAGAGCACCGACCTATCGGGCAGATCTGGGGGAAAAATTAGAATTACAGGAATATCAATATAATATACTGGTAGATGGTCATTATATTACTTCTGAATGGAGCGCCTTTGAAAAATTGGAAGAGTTGACCCAAGCGGGGCATGATCTGTCAGGAAAGAATATTTTGCGTTTTATGCGAACCGTTCCGGTGAGTTTGATTCAGGTCAGTATGTTCTATGGGATGTTCGTATTGTGGTTGTTGCTCTTTTTTTCACATATGGATAGAGAGAAGGTCATGTTGGCAGCAACCGTTATTGTCACAGGTTTAGGCTATCTCATTATGTTTATTTTAGCATCTTGCAGTACATCCATGGTTCATTTCCTGATTTTATTACCGGTGGGAATATGCGCATTGATGAATGGCAATGATATGCAGGCGACCAAGGAAGAAAGACGCAGCGCCTTGATCTATCTGGTACTGGGAACAATCGTTTTATATCAGGGTATGGGAAGCAGTATTATAACAGTAACAAATAAGGAAAATATCAACGAAGATTTGACACGGACAGTGGAAGGATTAGGACAACCGTGGCATGCTGTTTGCTTGAATGAGTATTTGAAATCCTATTCTGCTTTCTGCCGTTATGATGAAGGCTTGATCGCAGATAAGAATTTAGTTGTGATCGATGGTGCGTATACGTTGATACCGCTTTACAATATATGTACCTGCCCGGCGGGCTGGAACATTGACCAGCCGATAGACAATGTCAATATAGGAGACGATTTCATGATATGGATGCATGTAATGTAACAGACAAGAAAATACAAAACCGAATATTGGCAAAAAACATATGTATTTTGCTTATGCTGATTCTTATTTTTGCTGGCCTTTTAAAGTGTATGGATTTTTCAAACCAATTGGAAGTCTATTATTATGGCAACAATAGTAGCAGTTATCAGGGAGAGATGGCGCAGATCTTTTGGGACACCGGGAGTGGGTATAGCGAGGAAAATTCCTCCTTTTATTCTGTATTCAAACGTTTAGCGGTGTTTCCTTACAAAAATGAAGGACAAGGATTGCAGAGCGTGCGCGTGGATTTTTCAGCCAGCGATGAAGAGATTGGCATTGCAAGGATCCAGGTGCGCAGTGGGATGTTTGCGACTTATACAATCTCTGGGGCAGATCTGGCAAGAAGTGCCATCTGGCAGAATTGCAGCCTACAGGTAGAGGACGATCATGTCTGGATCACACCGACCTCGGGTGATCCTTATCTGGTGTTGGATCAGAATAATGCACCTGATTTTATGGCACGTTTACAATCTGACCGCTGGTGTAAAATAGGTCTGTTGGCACTATTTATTGTTAGTCTTTTCTTATTGGCAGGTCTGGAGATTTGGTTAAAGCCAGAAAAGAGTGACCGTGTCTATAAACTCTTTTCTTGGCTTAGCATTGCTATTGTTATTGCTGTTTTTGTCATGTCCTTATTTAGCATCACCTATGGACATCCGGATGAAGATGAGACGAGAGGTAGTATTGACTACTATCTGACCCATTGGGGCTTGCCGGATTTTGATGATATATCTCTGCAAAATGCTTATTCCAATTATGGCACGATCCGATTGGCGGAACGGAGTTTTTATTATATTTTAGCCGGGAAGTTTGGATGGATCTGCAAAAATATTTTTCATATTTCAGCATACTATCGGATGTTTAATGTATTGCTGCTGGTTCTTTTGGTTGCCTGGATTCTTATAAAAGGGCGCAAAGACAAATGGATGTTTGCATTCTTGTTTGCAACGCCACAGTTGTGGTATCTGTTTTCCTATGCCACTTCGGATGCCTGGGATATTTTTATCGGATTTTTTGTCGTGACAGAAGCCATTCGTGAAGATGGTCTGATCGCCGGTGTGTGGAAAGAAGGATTTTCGTGGAGACAATTTGGCGGAATGTTTTTGTATGCCTTCCTCTGTGCGCAGACCTTAATGGGAAAGAAAAATTATCTGATCATCCTTCTGTTTGCCTTTGTGGTTTTATTGTTTAAATTGTGGGATGCGGAGAACAAGAAGCAGTTATTCTTAAAGTATATGATGATTTTGGGAATGGTCTTTGGCTTTTATGCGATACGAGCGGGAATTGACCTGTGGAGATATCCGGAGGGAAAGGGCTATTTGTATCGAGCAGAACACCTAAAACATCAGTCACAGGAAATCGTCGAAATGCAATCCTTGAAGCAGCAGGGCTACACTTATTTGCAGACTTTGACGGCGATTGATGATGGATTGTTCCCGACCATGTTTAACTCTTTCGTGGGACGCTATGGTTGGATGTCTTTGTATAGCGCAAATATCTATGTGTATATCATGTTGGTTTTATATATTGTGAATATAGTATCGACATGGAGAGCCTGCAAAGAAAGAAAACACATTGTTGCCATCGTGGTAACAATCTCTTTCTTGTGTGTAGGAACCGTATACCAGATGTGGACGCAGGACTATCAGGCACAGGGAAGGTATATGTTGCCTTGTATTTTGGGAGAGGTTTATATTTTGTCAGATAGTCAGGTTTGGGAGAAAAAGACATATACGGTTTCACAGACATTGATCGTTTGTGCAGGCATGTTGTCTTTTGTGGTATGGGGCATTATACCATTGTGTCTGGAACTGGTACACTAAAGGGATATTTGAGGAGAATAGATTGAAAAAGAAATTCTGGATCGGACTGGTAGGAGCGGTCTGCGCGTTGGGGATTGCTGTGTCCCTCTTTGGTATGGCGCAGCGACCAAGTTATATTTATATGGTACGCCATGGGAGAACCTATGCAAACGAGCAGGGATTGCTTATGGGTGGAGACGGCAACGCTGATCTGACACCGGAGGCAGTAGAGCAGGCCAAGACAGTGGGACAGGCTTTAGCGGATGTCTCCTTTGGAAAAGTCTATACCAGTACTTTGGGAAGAACCATTGATACGGCAAGTTATTTATTAGAAGGAGCAGGGCAGGAGAGTGTAGACCGGCAACAGATGGATGCTTTGGATGACATTTCCTGGGGAGATGCGGAAGGCTATACCAGTCAGGAGTTTATGGAGCAAAACCAATTAGATGTCTTTCCGGATGCTTTTGGTTCGGTGGACGATGCAGATTATGTGTCTCCTATCCATGCAGAGACCAAGTATCATTTTTATCAACGGTTTGATAATGGGATGCAGCAGATCATTGACGCTATCAAGCCCGGGGAGAATGTCCTTGTTGTGGCGCATTCTTCGATGCAATTTTGGCTGGAAAAGCAATTCCCGGAATTGGAAGGGCAGGATATTGCGAATTTGAGCGTGACGGTGATCAAGGTCAGCCATGGAAAGATGGAGTTGGTGGAGTATAATCAGGTGATGTATTAGGGGGGGAGTGTGACACTCACTATATCTTGTGGTTGCACCTAGATGATATTCCAGAGTATAATAGAGAAAACAAGAGAGGAGATGATTTTATGGCAACTGCATCATTTGATAAACAGTTTACAGTCAAAAAAGAGAAAGCCGAAGATTTTGTGAAGTCTTTTGAACAACCGGCAATGGCAACGCTTTCTAAAACATTTGTCTCTCATAGTGAATCTATACATCAGAGTAAAGAATTAAGAGGACAGTTGTTATCAGCATTACGAAAGTAGAGAAGCATATGGTCGACTATATAGTTGTATCTTTGGGGGATATCCTATCTACAGGAGTGGATAGAGATAAAGTCGAAGAAGCATTCAAAAAATTCTCTTGTCAACAGGAAGTTGATTTAGAGAATTTTTTGGTTAATAAAGCAATATTGTATGAGAACTCCCAGTATGGGAAGACATTTTTATTGTTAGATAAGAAACAATTGGAGCATGGCAATTTTCAGATTATTGCGTACTATACGATTGCACTAAAATCATTAGATATTACGCATTTATCCAAGAAGCGGCGAAGAAAAGTTTTGGGTGGTCAACCCGGAAGAGATCAAATGCATTCAATGTCTGCATATTTGATAGGACAGATAGGGCGCAATGACATATATACGCATGACGAAATGGATGGGGAGACAATATTAAACGAATGTTATCATTCTATCAGCATTGCTGCGCGCATTGTTGGTGGACAGTTGATTGTGTTGGAATGCAGAGAACATATGTATGAGAAATTCTACCAGAAGCAATCTTATTTGAAATTGTACGATGAATTGAGTGAGGATGGTCTCTTTACACTTTATAAGAGAATAGATTTTCAGGAATATTGGAATAGATTTTCGGTGTGATATGGAATTAATTGAGTAGAACTAGAAATTATTGAGTTGGTAAGAGGAGGAGAGAAAGCGATGGATATTGTAAGCGCAATACTATCTGGAATAATATATGATGTATTGAAAGCGGGGGTAAAATTAACATATGAAAGTGTTTTTGGAAATTTCTATGGAAAGGATATGAATGTAAACAATACACTATATTCTGACTTTATAGATCAAATTAATAAAAAAGAACAGTTGGATGAAAAAGAACAGACTGTGAATAATCTATTAAATGACGAGGAAGTCATTGCAACATTAGGAAAAGAATTATACAATACAAATTTTGCAAAGAGATTGGATTATGTGATGTATTTAATGAATCAGAGGAAAACATATTATAATACACCCCGAATTAATCTAGAGTACTTAGGAGAATGGTTAGGGTATAATTCTGTCAATGAATTAAAACGATACTACATAAATAATGAGGAGCCAGAATATTCGTTTTTAGAGGTAATTGCGGAACGATTAGGGGTTGATCAATCGTGGATGAAACATGGAGAAGATTTGCGCCCATTTAAAGCGGTGGATACACAAGATGCTGGTTATGCAGACCGATTAGTCGAAGTCAAGGATGAAGGGGAGTATATCTTTGTTCTAAAAAAATGTAATACTCGGCGAGAAATGGTAGTGGCCAAAAGAGTCGATGATATAAAATATATTGTTTATCGAACACATTATGTGTTTCATAGTCAAGTTGGAGCCACAGGGGCACATCAATTGTATTCGGTATACCAATTTCTGGAAGAAGTTGTGAAAAGAAGAAAGAAGGAATTACATAACGTATATATTGTAGATGAAGAGGTTTTTAATGGATTGACTATGGGAAAATATTACCCGGGAATTGTATCTAATTATAAGGATGTTGATTATCAGGACATATTGTGTAATTTTATCAAATTAGACGCGACTGAGACTGTTAAGAATGAATATATCAAAATGTATGGGCGAGAATTTGTGGAGGCACAGCAGATTGTTAAACATCAGATGAGAACGGATATTACATATTAAATAAATATTTTACAAAAATATTGAAATGGCAAAAGAGATAGCATTTGTTATTCAAACATTTATTTTAGAAGCAAAATTTCTGGATTCATAAAGACATTGCATTGAAGAAGAATGACTTAGGTATCAATTGGATGCAATTCTGAACAAAGGGGAGAAGATTAGATGATAATAGATTTTTTTAGCAGAACACAAAAGAGGTTAGACAAACTTGAGCGGAAAATATCAGATATAGATAAAAACGAGCAAAATACTGATAACTCGGTGAAAGCAATTGAAAGAGAACTGGGGAATGTTCGAGATAAAATACAACCAATATATGAAATGGTAGAAAAAGAAAATGAGCAAGAAAATGAAATGAACCAATCCTTATGGAATATGTTTTTGAAAGCGGGATTACAATTATTTCTAGCCTTCGGGGCAGTGGCGTGTGGCTTTGTGGGAGCACAAGCATACATAAACCTTAGTATATATAACAATATCATGGAATTTGCCGTTGCTCTTTATGTGATTCTGGGGAATCTTTTGCTAGCGTTCAATGTAGCAATGAAGCTGATAATAGATATTTTTAAAGATGATATGAAAAAAACGAGCGGCATGTCAGTTCTTAAAGAAGGAATTTTAGTGCGCAAGTTAGTTGGTTCTTCCTGGATAAATCAAGTAAAGACGTACTTGCAAGAAGCCAAAGATAAAATAAATGAATGTGTAATAGAAATTAAAGGAAAAGTACAGATTAAGGAGAAAGTACAGATTAAGGAGAAAGTGAAAAAAGAGTTTTGGTGTATAATGACCTGGTTGCTTTTGCTAAATGTTGTTTTTCAATTAGGAATTGTTATATATGCTATGTTTGCTGTGCCGGACGAGTGGAAGTGGATTTTAATAGGGGTAGTGTCATATGTATTGATATTAATGATTATGGAAATTAGAGGTCAGATATTAAAGGGCGGGTATGCATACATCTATAATTTGGTGACATTAAGTGTGGCATTTGTATCACTATTTTTTTCGTTAGGGTTTTCATTGGAGGATTTATTACGGCTCATGGGGGCATAAGCATCAAAACGGATCCTCTACCCCATTCTCCATCAAAAAAAGCCTGCACATCAGCCGTGTTGTTACATCCATGATTGATGCAGATGATAATGCTGGCATCCACTTTGTCCTTATCGTATAGGGCTGGACACCCGGCATATTGCAAAGCACGTCGTGTTTCTATGATGTCCATACCGGCACCTATACACAGTGCGAGTAATTTATATTTTGAAGGGTGTTCGCGATGTCCATTAAAGATCTGATGAGCATAGTTACCGCTGAGGTTAGAACGACGGATGATCTCTGGTACAGTTAAATCGGGATGTGAAGCAATATAGTCGTTAAAAAAGGATGCAAGAGTTGGCAGTTGCATATCCTTTTGGTGATGAGATAAAAAATTACGACAAATATACAATAATACTACATTACAAAGGAGTGACCATGAAGAAAAACCATATTATATTTACCTTGATACTATCTGTGAGCATGTTTATAAATGCTAGTTTATGTACATTGGCAGAGAGTGGAAATGTGGTTGCAAATCAAGACAATGCCACAGATTCCAATTTTACAAATTTAATTGTATTTGCCCGATTTGCAGATGAAAGTGAATTTGTAAATGATAAATACGAAGGTGTTCCAGTAAGACAAATCATAGACAATTCCTATAACACAGCCACATACTCTGTAGGTGATTTTTATCGCAATGCATCTGCGGATAAATTGCGGATGAATAGCGTGTATCTATATAAGGGAAATGGTTCTGTGCAGCTGCCACATGAGCGAGGATATTATGCTTCCTATAGCGCGGACAATCCGAATGGCTATAAAACAGCAAAGGAAAAGGCTGCGCGTATGTATGAATTACGTATAGATTGGTCAAATGCTGTAAATGATGCCATAAAAGCAGGGAATTCCATTACGAATTATGATGGCTCAAAAAGATATGAGTATAACGATCTGGATAAAAATGGTGATGGCATAATTGATGCGGTTACGGTTATTTATAAGAATACAACGCAGAATATTTCTGTGGCATGGTCGGATCCATTGTGGAACTACAAAGATTATGGAGATTACGTTGAGATTCCACTGGAAAATGGAAAACAGTTAAAAAGTAGATATTATGTGCAACTGACGAATACATATGATTATATATATCACGCGCAGGACAAGAAACCAGTAGTATCCCTGAAAGCACCAATCCATGAAATGGGGCATATCTTTGGCTTGCTAGATTTGTATAATGCGTCAAATGTATCACCGGTTTATTATATGTCTACTATGTCAAATGCCATTTCACCGGTTCCACAGGGGATTTCCATAAAGGAAAAGGAAGCATTAGGCTGGACAGATCATCATACACTTCAAGAAATTACGTACACCGGGGATTATACGTTAAGCGCAAATGGAACAAGTAGCATGCAAGATTGCGTTGGATATAAGGTAAACCTGCCAAATCAGAATAAGACGTTGTATTTGGAATATCGGAATTTCTCTGCAGACGGAAGTAAATATGATACACAGAGTAAGAAAATAACAGATTCCAAAGGACAAAATGTAAACGGAATAAATATAAACTCTGGTTTGGTATGCTATCTTGCAAATTCGGACATAAGATTTCCGAGCAACATGAATGGTAAACCGGGGGACTGGGCTTTTGAGGTGTTAGGCGGAAAGGAAGCTACAAAAGCAGATGCAGCGGTTGGATTGAACCAGACACTTGAGATTGTAGATGGAATAAGTGTATGCGTTACAGCCATGGATAACAATACGCTCACCTTTCATATAGAAGGAGATTTCGCCCAGCATAAGCACTCTGGTGGAGTAGCATCCTGCAGAGCAAAAGCAGTGTGTGAAGTCTGTGGTAAGGAATATGGCGAGTTTGATTCGACACGTCATTTGCATACAGAGCGACGTGGCATCAAAGAAGCGACACAACAGGAGTATGGATTTACCGGGGACTTGTATTGTAAGGACTGTGATACATTGTTAGAAGTAGGACAGGTGATTGATAAATTACCTGTCACACCACAACCTGTAGAACCGACACCTGGGGAAAAGCCGGAAATAAAACCAGAGACAACAATGCCGCCCGTTATGCTTGAGGGTGAACAATCAGTGGTTATAAGGAATGCAGAGAAAGAAGCGGTTGCAGAATTTCGTTCCAGTGCACCACTGGAGATTTTTTTAAGAGTGGAAGTGGATGATGTGGTATTGACGCAGGAAAGAGATTATACAGTACGATCTGGAAGTACGATTGTTACCTTATCACCAACGTTTATTATGAGCCTCTCAGAGGGAGTGCATCATATATCTGTTGTTTCAATAGGAGGAAAAGCTAGTGCGGGTTTTTCTGTAATAACGGATGCATCTTCAGAGGAAAGTGGTAAACCAGTACAGAAACCATCAGTGAAGGACAATCCGTCGGATGTGATAACAGACCAGGTTACCGGTTCATCAGATGGCACAGAAGCAGATGGAACCATGGGAAGTGTGAATCAAGCTGGTGATCAGCATACGAGTGCGAAGTCACCACAATGTGGAGAAAAACGCGGAGTGATACAATGGATTATCAGCACTTTGAAGTCAGATTCTAGAATTTTGTGATTCCTAAATGGGCAAGTATCCAGTGTTATTTACATGCAAAAATGATAAAGATATATATTTGTTTATTTGTTATTATGTAAATTCTGAAAAGATTAAATGGATTGGAACAAGAACAACGTATGATAATTTAATTGATTTGTTGGAAAATAAAATTACTATCAGAGATGCGTTTTTAAATGTAACAAACAACAATATTGAGTAGTTAAAATTGAACAGAAGAGATGTTATCAGGCAGGTCTTTCGACCTGCCTGATCTGTTGTGCAACGAAACATAAATTTAAGGGTCTCCAAAGTTTAGTGGGGTTTTTGCTTTAAGTATTTTACTCGTTTATAAGAGTGACATCAGTTCGGGATAGGTGTTCGTGCAACTCAGTGATACGATCAGACTCGATAATGTAGCGACCTTGATTATCGAAGATGAGATAGATGTATTTTGTATATAATGTGTCTGGCGATGAATCCTCCTTGATTAACAATGTAGCCTTCGATGAAGATTTTAGTTTCCAAAGATCCATTAGTCCGATGCCGGATCCGCCCTCGTCCAGATGTTGAGAGCATTTTTCTAAACCCAAATGTTCTAAAACTACTGTAGGAAAAGGTGTACCACTATCCGAGATACAAATGCTGGGGATGGATTTCGTCACGGATAATGCAATGTGAATACAGCGAGATTCACAAGGAAGTGTTGCAATAAGTGCATTTTGTCCCAAATCAGCAAGAAGGTGTGCGATTTGTTCATCATCCAGATGTGCTGTTATATGATTAAAAAAGTCAGTATCCATAGTAAAAGTCAGTGTAGCTTGTTGCTCACTGGCTTTTTTCTGCAAATATGATAAGACGGCATTGATCATCATGTGGTCTGAACAGAAGTCGCCTGTAATGGAACCGGAAAGTTCTTGCAGGGACGATTGCCTATGGAAACTCAGAGAAAGTAGTTCATCATGTAAATCACTGGCATGGCTAGCCAGTGCGGATGGTGTATACGTGGTGGCTGTTTGACTAAGATCCAATGCAACACTGGTCATTGCCGTTAATAATTTGTTATCTTTATGAATTATCTGAGCCATTTGTTTGTTATCATTTTGCAGTTGTTCAATCTGAGATAATAAGTTATTTCGCTCCGTGTCATATAGGTACTTCTGATAGGATCTTTTTAAACGTATGCGCCACCATAGGGTCAGCGGAAGGATGAGGAGGCAGCCTAATAGTTGACATGTCGAAGCAATAAGAAAAGCATTTTCCGGAATGGAATGAACATAAAGATCTATACAAAAGATGATAAGGGAAAGAACGGTACCAATATTTAGCGTAAGTTCGTGTTTTAGAAAAGGCATTCCGCTTTTGAAACGTCGGATGGATAGTACTTTATACTCTATGGGTGGTGTGAGTAAGCAGATAATAATGGTGATTAGAGTGAAAGGTGCGTGTGTGTATGATGCTCTGAAAAGAGAAAAGATACTACTTATTATAAAACCGATGAGCGTCATTAGGGCAAGCGAGATGCCATAGGAAATAAATCCGCTGACAATGGAAAGGCGTATATTCTTTACCATAATATAGATATAGCCCAGATAGAGAATAAAAGGCAGAAATGCAAATTGGTTCGGGAAAATGACTGCAATCAACCATACCAGAAGAGAAAGGCTGGCAGATTGTAAGAGTATTATTTTAAAATCGGATTTGATATGACAGATTTTATCCGTAGCGTAAAGGCTACAGAGATATAGGCTGAGATATTTTAAAAAGATAAGCATAATAATTCCTCAATGTTAGTTAAGGGTCAAAAAGTAACAAAAAACAATCTCAAAACCTAATAGGATATTTTAGGCGTAAACGCTATTCTCCACCATAAAGGGAGGTGGAGAACATGTGGGAATGGATTGCTAAAATCATGGCACAGTTTGGAAGATTGTAAAAACAATAGCGGATGCTCTGCTATACATCTTGAATTTGATTCAGATAATAGTGAATAAATTCCATGAGTGTGGGACAACCTCGTTCGGCATCAATGTGCGCGGTGTAATAATGTTGCAGATCTTGAGGATCGGCAGAGCGCCAAGTGCTTTTTATGGCATTTTGCATAGCACGTTCGGCAGCGTTATCGGTTGTACCATAGCGCTGTGCGAGTCTTTGCTGAACACGCGCAGATGGATCTTTATGAAGCATGATGATTGCGTCAATTAAGTAATTATAACCGTGATATTTTGGCTTCATACCAAGATGATCAAACTGTGTTTGGAGATATACTCGCATATTGTGTTCTATGTCAGCAGGGGATTCGGACAAAGCAATGGTGTTTGATGCGGGAATACTTTCGATAGTATCCTGCATCAGACAAATTGTTTTTATGACATATTCTGCTGAGTAGCCTTCTTGATATTTGGTCAGAATAATATCTGCTCCGTATTTGCGGGCTGTAGATAATATGATTTGGCTGGTATTATTTGTTGTTACAACAATGCAGGGGCGGTGTCTAAACTGGATCTTTTGTAGTGCAGCAAGATATTCCAGACCATTTCCGCCAGCACCGTTTAAGTTTAATTCCAAATCCAAAATCACAACTTCGGGAAGAAATTCCTGAGTTAAATGCAGTGCGGCAGTAGCATTATTGGTACAAGCGCACACCTTTAAATATTCTGTTTTCTCAATGCAGGTCTGCAATTCTAAGCATGCCTGTTCATCATCTTCTATAATTAAAATATTCATATTTTAATTCCCTCTCATATGGTAGTTTTACGGCTTTATATGGTGATTGTACTTTGCTTGAGTTTGTGAGGCAACACACAGATGTTGGATTTGCGTGAAAGGGTAAGAAAACTGCACGAAAAGCAACAAAAAGCAATATTTTGACAAACATTAATATGGAGAATAGGGGAGTATAATGGAGAAAAACGTATTTTGGAGGGCAAAATACTCATGAGTAGCGGAGATGTAATTAAAGGACTGGCTTCATATGTAACGTATAGACAATTATATAATGATGGAAAAAAAGATGTCTATTATGTCATTTCGAAATTTGAAGAGAGTTTGATTTTGTCACAGGGTATGTATAGGTTTGGCGCAACAGATATGGCGGAACGAATGGAGTCCCAGTATGGATTTAAAATTCCAATGTATATAATACAAACATCGTTAAAAAGATTGAACTACGTAGAGAGAAAGGATCAGAATTATTATGTCGACAGAAGTTTAATGGGGGCAGATAAAGACTTTGAGACAAAGTTTGATGATGCTTGTGTTATGAGTGATAAGTTAATGCAGAAACTTTTCCGTTATGCGGAAGAAAATAATTATGAATTAAATGAAAATGATAAAAAGGTGCTGACGCGTGATTTTTCTGCATTTTTGGTTGAGCAAGGTCAGGGTCATAAATATTCTCAGTTGATAGGTACTTTTGTTGTGGAAAGCGCAAGCAATAATGAAATGACGGAAACGTTACAAATTATTAGAGAAGGGGCGGTTTTGTACGCTGGTCTCAACTATTCGGGGGATATTGCGGAAAAGAATCAGTGGAATAACACACTAAAGATATATTTAGAAACAGAAATACTATTTCACATTGCTGGGTATAATGGAGAAGTGTTTCAGGATATTGCAGAGGACTTACTGAAACTGGTTCAAGAGATGAATAAAAAAAGGAAAAAAACAATTGTCTTGCGATATTTTCCGGAGACGCAGGATGATATAGAAAAATTTTTCCAAAAAGCTGAAGACATCATTAGGGGGAGAGATATCTGCGCGTTGAATAATTATGCAATGCAAAATATTCTTGAAGGCTGCAAGGATGTTGCAGACGTTATTGAGAAGAAGGCAAGACTATATCAACTATTAAAGAATAAACAGATTTGTCAGGAGAATGAATCGCGCTCGTATTATGAGGATAGAAATCATGTATACAATATTCAGAGTGAAGAATTACAACGCGCGTATGAAATTGAAGACGAAAAGATACGCTATGTTACACATTTGAATTATATTAGTATTTTGCGAAAAGGAGAAGTTAGTGGAGAATTGAAAAATGCGAAATATATTCTACTAACGGAGACGAGCAAAATATTGAAAATGGCGAATGAATTAGCGGAAGATCATCAAGTGCCATTGGCTACCAATATGTATATTTTGACGAATCGGCTATGGTATGACTTGAACAAGGGATTTGGAGCAGAAGACTTCCCGATGACATTTGATGTTTTGGCTAAGTCTCAAATCGTGCTGTCTAATATTCTATCGGCGAAGGTTGCGGATAATTTTGAACGCGTAAAACATGACTTTGAAGAAGAAAAGATTGGAAGAGAGGAATTAGTTGGAAATATCATAGCATTGCGAGAAGCGGCTAAGAAGCCAGAGGAAATTACAAGCGATCATATTGATGAAATAACAGGATTTATTTCAGAACAAGAAATAAATATTTATAAACTAGAAAAAGAAAAATTATCTTCTAGAGTTATGACACAAGATCAACAAATAGAGGGATTTAAGCGAATGCTACAAAATAGTGTTGACGAGATGCAAAAAGGAAAGTATAGAGAGAGGGCACTAGAAAAAGAGATTCAGGAAAGAGAAAAGTGGCAATGTGAAAAGTATTCACAACAGAAGCAACGGGCTGATAATAAAATCCGCACGAGAATGCAAAAAAAACGTGTGATTACAATAAGTATAATTGTAATGGGGTATGGAATTCTTATATGGCATAGTATGGAGTTGGCTGAAAAGTGGCAAAAATTGATAACTGCGTGTGTAGGGGGAATACCTATTTTGTGGAGTGTCATAGAGGGAGTTTTATGGGAGAAAAAATTGGATGTTTTCGCTCTTATAAAAAGGATTGATAGTGTAACGGAGCAAAAATTGCGGCAGCAGATATATGAGGAATATGGTGTCGATTTTTCTTTTATTCAATCAGACGATAAGCAGATGCCAGAATGTAAAGGAGTGATGGTAGATGATTAATATGTCGTGAATAATTGTTGATTAGACAAGAAAAAGATTAATATAATTATTTTAAGCCATAGGAGGAGATAAAGTGGGAGAACAAAACAGAATTAGTACATCTGAACAAATGGAAAGCGTGAAAGAGCCAAGTGAAAAAAGAGATAGAGGTGATTGGTGCAAATATATAAGGTATGTCATAGACATGACGAAACCATATTGGGGAACAGCGGGGTTTAAGGTGGTAACAACGTTAGGGGTTACCCTCATTTGTTGGGGAATAGCTGGTTTATGGTTTGCATATAAATTCGGACAAGCATCCGTGTATGGTATTGATGTTAGTTATATAGATATGACGCAAAACAATGTTGTGTTCCAGATTGTCAATATTATTGTAATAGCAGTAGTGTTGTTGTTTACAAACTGGATAGTGTATAATGTGCTTACGGAGGTGCGAATTAATCCGGGGAAGTGTGTGATTAGCTTGCTCGTAATTTTCGTGATAGAAATGCTGTGTTTATTTGTGTGGGAACTAAGTTATACAGACCTCTATACAAACGATCATCCATGGTTGAGTTTTTTGTGGAACCAATTTTGGGCGGTATTTAGGAGAAATGTAGGTATTATAATAATGGCAAATTTCTGGGCCGTTGTTTATACACCTCTCTATATAACTGATGAAAAGAGAAATACATCAACACAAGAAAATACGAAGAATAACGTAGAAAAAGAGCAAAATAAAGAGGAGGATAAAGAGAAGGATAAAAAGAAGGATAAAAAGAAGGATAAAAAGAAGGATAATATAAGGAATATAGGAATTGCTTTAATAGGGATTGTTATAATATATGCGTTGGAATATGGTTTCACGGCATTTCAAGGGAGAACAGACGAATTAAAAAGAAAGGATTATAAGGTGGTATATGTAGAGGAAGATGCCCGAAGGAATGCATCCTTTATTTTTAAGGATGATGCTAGTGGAAAGGCATATTCTTTATATCCTGTTGTCTGGGAAACAGAAGATTATTATATATTGGCGCGTTTATCCAGAGATGGTAGCGATGATATGACAAAATTAGATTATTCGTATCAGCGCATTATAAAAAAAGATAATGTGGAAGTACATTGGGTGGCAGATATTTATCAGTTGAAGACAGGAACGGAATAATAAGAACGATATTGATTCACTTATACTCTATTTCCAACGGAAATACGGAGAGGTATAGGCTGAGCGTTGAGCATCAAAACGGATCCTCCACCCCATTCTCTATCAAAAAAACCTGCACATCAGCCACGTTGTTACATCCATGATTGATGCAGATGATAATGCCGGCATCCACCTTATCTTTATCATATAGGGCAGGACAACCTGCATATTGCAAAGCACGTCGTGTTTCTATGATGTCCATACCGGCACCTATGCACAGTGCGAGTAATTTATATTTTGACGGATGTTCGCGATGACCATTAAAGATCTGACGAGCATAGTTACCACTGAGGTTAGAACGACGAATGATCTCGGGTACAGTCAAATCGGGATGTGAAGCAAGATAATCGTTAAAAAAGGATGCAAGAGTTGGCAGTTGCATATCCTTTTGGTGATGAGATAAAAAATTACGATAACCGGTTGGCGTCATAGGAACATCATTTAATTCCTGACGCATATGTGTAGTACGTGATTCGCTCAATTTTTTGCCCTCCCTAACTTATATCAGTATTATAACACAGTTCTAGAGGTTACTATATGACATTAGATGAACAATGCAGACTATCCTATTACAAGAAAATAGCCGAGATAAGTACGCATAAAAATGTATCGCTTGCTCAGCATGTGGAAAATAAGAAGATATATGTGCGGAAAGAGCAGGTTGTATACAATAAAGAGATTTATGAGTACCTGCAAAAAAGCAATAATCCGCATGTGCCAAAGATTTATGAATGTGTAGAAGATAAAGATACATTGATCCTTATTGAAGAGTATATTCAGGGCGACTCCTTGCAGGAAATTGTTCACAGACAGGGAGTATTGCCAAAGAATTTGGGAATTCAATATATGA
Source organism: uncultured Lachnospiraceae bacterium (assembly GCA_934899185.1). Lineage (GTDB taxonomy): Bacteria > Bacillota > Clostridia > Lachnospirales > Lachnospiraceae > Pararoseburia. Next base: position 361,385 of record CAKXYI010000001.1, on the reverse strand, counting down.
TCACGGTGTGTGATGTACTTGTTGAATTACATACCTTACCGGAACCGGTGATCCATCGTGATCTAAAGCCAGAGAATATTATTATTCAAGAGGGAGGTTATCTTCGCATTATTGATTTTAATACTGCAAAAAAATATGATGCATCAAGAGATGCGGATACAGTTATAATAGGAACCCAGAAATATGCAGCGCCAGAGCAATATGGATTTCAGCAGTCAGACGTACGGACGGATATTTTTTCTATCGGCGTAATGTTGAATTATATATTGACAGGACAGTATCCATCGGATCTTGTGTATAGTGATGATAAGCGCGTAAACAGAATTATAACAAGGTGCATTGCATTTGATCCGGAAAAGAGATATCAATCGGTGTTAGACCTACGAATTGCTTTGCAAAAAGTGTTAAAGGGGGAAAAAATACCGGAAGCAGAAGTAGAAGAAATGGTTACCAAGGATACATATGCAGAGGATGTTCCAGTGACGTGGGAACCGCCAGGATTTCGGAGTAAAACTCCATGGAAGATTGTTTTAGGGAGTGTGGGGTATTTTTTGTTGACAGCCTGTTGCTTTACTATGGACATAACAAATGCAGATGGTACAAAAGCAGTTGGTGTAGAACTATGGATAAACCGGATTGCGGCATATTTATGTTGCCTATTTACAATCTTGTATTGGTTTGATTATAGGGGAATTCAAAAATATGTGCCACTAGCGAACAAATGGTGGGGAAAATTGTTGATGGATATCATTGTTCCTTTCGTGTTTGCTTTTGTCGTAGTGGTTGTATTGAACATCTTTGCGTAAAAGTGTGCTGACAGCACAACATATGGGTTACACGGGCTCTTATAATATGCTTATCAACTGGAAGGGAGGTAAGCAGAATGCCGAATTATATTATCAATACACAAAAGACAGATGGTAGATATAATGAGGTGCATGTGACAACATGTGCTCATGGACCAAGATATGATCATCAGGATTCCTTGGGATGGCATGCGAATGGTGTGGATGCTGTTCGATATGCAAAGCAGTTCGGATACCCGGATGCGGACGGATGTAAATATTGCGCACCGGAAGCCAACCATGGATAAACCCAGTGCATCTACCAAGGATGTGCAAGACCAGTGAAGAGGGGCAGTTTGATACGCCCCTTCTTTATTACTCAAATTTTGAGGGGATGCTCCCGTTTCCTTGACTTTTACACGCAAATACAAGACAATGGAAAGAAACAGTGAAGTTAAGAGAGGATAGTCAGATGATAAAAGAGAAATTAAGAAAGGAACGTTTCTGGATGGCGGGGATACTATCCCTCATTTGCTTTACCCTACCTATGTATGTTTGTGCAACAAAACCCAATGCGGCATTTATAGAAGAAGATGTCGATGGAAGTCAGAGTGAAGGTTATGATACTTCAATAGAAAGATATCAAGTATCTGATATAGGACAGGCCATCTTGCAGTTCGAGGCATCAAAAGAAAACATGGACTCGCTCCATTTAAAAATGGAATATGATGATATCGAAACATCATTTGATGCTACTGTAGGCATTCAAGACAAAGATGGCAATATTTTGGGACAGCAGACTTTGGGACTTGACAAAAATGGGACAACAACCTTTAAAATTGATTTCTCGAGCCAGAGCACCTCTGAAAATGAAGTATATGATATTGTGATTACAACTGCGGGGATGGGAGATAGTGAGTTTGTTCTTTCCTTCCAACCAACGATTTTGGTTGGATATGAGATACCGGTGTATATGGCATTTTTGAAATGGATGTGTGCCTTGTACGCGGTTCTTATTGTCTTATATATGATATATTGTCTCCAAGCCATTCGTAAGGGATATATATATGAGGATCGCGGAACAGCATGGGGATTGTGTCAACTTGCTATGTTATTGCTGACGGTGGTGGTTTTTGTACGCCAATATGAATATGGCTTCTGGGACTTATATATTATTGCAATGCAATTTATCTTACCGGTTTTGATGTTGGTATTTAATTTCATATGGATGCTCCAGATGCGAAAGGACAGGATGTCTCTGCCTAAAATATATATTGTTTTGGGGTTGGTTGTCGGTCTGGTATTTGATTTTGTGATACCAATAGGGGTGACGCCGGATGATCAGCAGCATATTTATTCATCATATTATGTGGCGAGTGTTTTGATGGGGAAACAGGGAAAAAACACATGGGTACAGTGTAGAGAAACAGAGAAGGACTATGAAATCACATCTGTCCTTAGCCGTGAACATAGTAATGTATATTATGCAAGTGCTTTTGCTAGCGTTGGAGATAACGATCAATATGTAGATGCAGTATATTCTACGGACAATTTATACAATCCGCATTGGACTGCGACCATTCCTGCGTTGGGGATTGTGCTTGCCCGCATATTGCATATGAATGCTTTTTGGACACTGATGATGGGACGGCTGTTTAATACAGTCTTCTTTGTATTGGCTATGGCATATGCGATTAAGGTGATACCTGTAGGGAAAAAAGTTTTATTTGCAGTAGCCTTTTTGCCGATGGTGCAGCAGCAGGTCAATTCATATTCACACGATAATCTGATTCTAAGCGCGTCTATGTTGCTTTTTGCTATTGGTATTTGTTGGTGCAGCGAAAAACGTAAATTGAGAATTTGTGATGTGATCCTATATCTTATAGCAGTATTTGTAGTATGTCGCGTGAAAGGTGGAACTTATGCGGTGTTTGCCCTTATTCCAATTCTCTTTAACCGACGAGATATGGCATATAGGAAATTACTTAAGAAGTATAGAGGCTGGATCGTATTAGGATGCATAGGACTCGTATGTCTCATGTTTTGGAATCAGATAACAGGTCTTTTTATCCCAAATACTTCTCGTACAGTAGGCGGTGCCGAAAATTATCTTACATGGGCGGGGGCATATAGTTACTCATTATCGGACTTTTTACATAGTCCGAAGACACTGATCTTTATTTTGGTTAATACTTTTTTGGAAAAACTGGATTTCTATTTTAGTGGTATGATTTCCTCTCATATGGGCTGGATCCAGTTTAGTTTACCAACATACGTGTTGGCCATGAACTTGTTACTGGTACTTTGGGCTATCTGTGCGGAGAATGAAGAGGGAAGCCGATTGTTTGGAAAACGTGAAATGATATGGGGGAGTTTGACGGCATTGGTTACGTTTGCCTTTTGCGCAGCAGGACTCTTGCTTGATTATACGCCGAATACTTCGATGCTCATTGAGGGGATTCAAGGACGATATTTTTTGCCGGGAGTCATACTGATCTGTCTGGTGTGTACGGGGCTGAAAGGAATCCATGTTGAAAATAATAGAAAGAAGATATTACCGGTAGCAGTGGCGTTTATAATGTTTGTCAATTATTATTCAATCATAAATTGTTTTACCATGTAGGAGTAGAAATTATGAGTAAGAAAGTGATCGTTCTCTTATCCACATATAATGGAGAGAAGTATGTCGAAGAACAGTTAGACAGTATTTTAGGACAGTCCTATCAGAACATTGATATTCTGGTACGCGATGACGGATCCACGGATAGAACCTATGAGATCTTAAGCCGGTATCAACAACAGGGATATATTAAGTTGATAAAAGGCAAAAATGTAGGGTTTGCGCAGAGTTTCTTTGAACTGATTGATAAGGCAGACGAAGCGGATTATTATGCATTTGCAGATCAGGATGATGTGTGGTTGCCTGACAAAATTGCGTGGGCAATAGAACTTTTCGATAAAGCGGATGAAAATAAGCCGGTGCTCTACTTTTCTAATTTTGATTTTTATGATGATGAATTAAATTTCATTGCACATAGAAAAAAGGATAATCCGCAGATTAGTTTTCGCAATGCCATGATGGAGTGTTTGCCACTGGGATTTAATATTTTATTTAATAAATGTGCACGAGATATGACGAAAGCGGTACATCCAATGAAGTCAACAGGACATGATTGGTGGATGTATATGTTATGCGCAGGTCTGGGACAAGTTGTTTATGATGAAAGAGTCACAGTGAAGTATCGGCGTCATAAGGCGACCACAAGTGGAAATGAACAAAGTTTTATTTCCCTTATGGTTTGGAGGTTTAAGTACTTTGTAGTCAACGGCTATTTTAGAAAAATCCATGAGCAAATTGTTGAATTCAACGATTTCTATGGGGATCGGTTGGATGGACAGGATAAAAAAGAAGCAGATATGTTATCACTTGAGGGCTTTCATCCGGGAAATTATTTGAAAAAGATCTTTTATGGTAAGCGATACCGACAAAAGGGAATAGATGAAGTGATTGTTCGTCTCGTTATGTTATTGGGACAGTTGTAGAAAGAGGTATGTATTGAATGTGTCAATTTTAGGCGCAATTTTTTATTGTGTAGCATTTGTAAGCGCGTATATAGAAATTTTATTATATAAAAAGACGGATCGCACTGTGCCTCTATTGGGCTGGTTACCTGCTACTTTTTTATTATTAACCTGCTATCAGTGTCTGGTGGCGGCAGTTATAAATATAATTCACATTCCGATCACGACCTGGACACTGGGAATCGGGATGGGAATCTTGGCAATTGTTATAATGCTTCGGGTTCATGATAAGAAAAATATACAGAAATATGAATGGAATCTATGGGACATACTTTTTGTCGTATGTTTGCTAGGCGTCATGGCATATATTACATACAGACATTATGGTTGGACAAATCTGTGGATCAATTATAGCGGGATTGATGCTAGTCAGCATTGGAAATCGGCTATGGAAGTATATAGTAATCACGAAATTAGTGGCATGTTTTATGATAAACTGTTTAATGGCATGCTCTTTCAGGTATTCTTGAATTGGATTCCGCTAGACTATTCGTATCGAGTATTTGTTTTGGGAGATTTGATAGATTTTGCTTTGGCGGCAACTATGTTTTATGGACTTCTGCGCGAAATGGCAAAGAAGGCATATGAAAATGTGATTGCAATTCTTCTGGCGCTTATGTTTGTCCTAGGATATCAACTGGATGCAATTTTTGAAGGATTCGTTTATTTGGGAATGGGAGTGACATTGGTCACTTTGATTTTATTCCTGTTACAATACTATGAGATGAACTTACTTTCGTCCAAGATGACATTGGTACTGTTGAATCTTGCGTTATTGGGATTGATTCTTTGTTACTCGCTTTATGTGCCAATCGTCTATGTTGTGGTTTGTGCTTTTGTCTGGAGACAACAGAAGAATGGAAAAAAGATCATTTCGGGAGATACAGTAGCAAAGTGTCTAAAGGTTTTTGCTGTGCCGTGCATTGTCGGGTTTTATTATAGTTTTCTGGGCGTGTTTGGAGAAAACCTATCGGTTGGCACACAAATTTCCACAGAGGGTGGTATATATAAGGATTTATTCTCAAACTTTATATTTGTTATGATTCTTGCCTTGATTGGTTTATATCAGGTGTTCCATCACAAAAAGAATCTGGGACTTGGCTATATGATGCTGGGAAATACCTTGTTCATAGTTGCCTTATTTATTGGTGGGATGCTGGGAAAAATATCGGCCTATTATTTCTACAAGATGTATTTTTTAGAATGGATGCTGTGTTTTGAAACGGCGTATATTGCGTTGACGCAAGGAGAAAACAGGGGAGAGAAAGTGTATAGCGGCATTATCCTGGGAGTGTGGGTGGCTGTACTGGTTAATGGTGTATTTAACACAGGAGCATGGATACAAGCAAATCGTCCTTTGTATGATGTGAATGTGAAGAGTCCTGCTCTTGCAGAGGTTTATGTAGACAATTTAACAACAATAAAGCAGCCGGCTTATAGTTTGGACAAACAGGATCTATATCATCATGCATATGATATGATGACAAAACAAAAGGTTGGATTTATTGGAATCGCATGTTATTGGCATGATTCCTACTGGTATCAGGCGTTTACAAATTTACGTTGGGAAGGTTGGGATTTCCAAGAGGATAATAATTATTTTACAACCTTACAAGAGAAGAATCCAACCTATCTTGTGGTTTTGAAAGATTGTGATCTTTATGAGAATAATGTAGAGTACTTTGATAATGCAGAGCGGGTATATGAAAATCAGATTGGCTATATTATTCGGTATGATGAGAAGGCATTACAAGAATATCTTGACCGTTAGAAAGGGAATAGGATGGAACAGATAGATAAGAACTATAAAACTTCAATACAAAGAAATATGTTATATAATACGGTCGGTTCTCTGATATATTACGCATGTCAATGGTTGATGTCGGTTGTGATCGTAAGGATATCCGGTTATGAGGCGGCAGGTTTGCTTTCGCTTGCTATGTCTGTTACGACAGCTCCGGCATTGGTGGCGCTATTCAATGTTCGCTCTTATCAGGTCTCGGATATTGATAATGAATATTCTACAAATGCTTATATCCGTTCTAGGACTTTTTCGAATGTTCTTGCCTTTGTTATTTGCCTTGTGATGGTGTTCGCGGGGGGCTATAGTGTAAAAAAGGCGGTTGCGATCATTGTATTTATGGTATTAAAAGTTATTGAAGGATATGCTGATGTCTATTATGGAGTGGAACAAAAGCATGGACGATTAGATTATAGCGGAATTTCTATGACAATGCGCGGTATAGGGATTATTGTTCCGTTTGTATTAGCCTTGTACTTATGGAATAATGTAATTATAGCACTGGGGCTGGTGTCCCTTGTTAATGCCGTGATTTTGATTTTGTGGGATATACGCATCGTACGCAGGTGGGGAGACAAGGAGATTGAAGAATCTAAGGAGCAGGTAAGAGCGGAAGTCAAGCGACTCTTGATTACATGCTATCCATTGGCGATTGTAGCGTTTATGAATGCTTTGTCTGTTAATATATCCAAGATGGCATTGGAACAGTATTATGGAACAGAGGTCATGGGATATTATTCCTCTGTTGCATCGCCGACATTGGTTGTGCAACTTGCGGCAACGACGGTTTTTGCGCCGTTGATGACTCCACTCACGGAGGCTTTTCAGAACAAAGATAAAAAGCGATTTAGCAACATTTGTAAACGATTCTCGATTTTGGCGCTGGGGCTTACAGCAATTTGTTTGGTTGGATCCAAGTTGTTAGCGCATTGGGGTCTGACGCTTTTGTTTGGAAACGGAATAGAACCGTATGTATATCTTTTTGTGCCGGCGGTTATTATCAGTGTTTTATTAGCGGTCAATGCTATTTTTTATAGCATGTGTACCTTGATGAGAGAGATAAAAAAGCAGTATATGATAGGTATTGCTGCCATTATTGTTGCATTTGTGGTATCATTGACATTGGTTAAGCCATATGGAATGGATGGGCTGATCTGGGCACAATATGCCACCTTGGCAACGCAGATTGTGATTCAGATTGCTATTATGGGTAGGAAACTCAAATGTTATTGGTAGGTTGAAATGAAAGATATTTATATAGTTTGTGTATTATATAATAAGTTAATACAGGATATTGCATCATATGAGGCGTTTGTAGAAGCGACAAAGATACATGATCATGTACATTTTATGGTTGTGGATAATTCGAATGAAGAATATGTGGCACAAAACGAAATCTATATGCAAAAGCATGACAATATCATCTATGTTGGTTGTGGTGGCAATGTTGGGCTGAGTAAAGCATATAATCGCGGGCTACGTGCGATTCAGTCAGAGATATCCGATGCGTTTATGATGATCGCTGATGATGATACGTTATTTTCTTCGCAATATTTGGGTAATCTGATACAGGCATGTGCCCGGAATGAAGCGGATATTTATGCGGGAATCATAAGAGACACCAATGGAAAATATTTGTCACCTAATACAGCATTTGATTGGCTGGGGCGTGATAAATATGCGGTTAAAGAGCCAGGAAGTTATGAGAATCTCTATTGTTTTAATAGTGGACTTTGTCTTAGTACGGTCTTGTTGAATACATTAGGGGGCTTTGATGAGCAGTTGTTTGTCGATATGATTGATTACTGGTTAATGGATACGCTGATAGCAAAAAAGAGAAACAAGATATGCATTGTAGAGGGGGAGATCATACAGGATTTCTCGGCAACCACTTTTCAAAATCTAGAGTCTGTTGTGCGAAGGTATCAGATCTTTAAAAAAGATTTTGAGATTTATTGTGATTTGTGTGATAAAAGTAGTATATTTAGGTGGTATTATGGAAAACGACGCAAATTAAATGTATTATTGCACATTCTTATGAAAGGAAGATTTGATTTAGTAAAGGAATTGTAAATGAGCAAACTAATGAGTATTGGTATTCCGGCATACAACAATGGGGCGTATATCGGAGAAACGATTGAGTCAATTTTAGCACAGACCTACAAAAATATAGAACTTGTAATTGTGGATGATAATTCATCGGATAACACATATCAAGTTTTGCAACAATATGCAGAGAAGGATAAACGTGTCAAAATTTATAAAAATGAGACCAATCTGGGTATGGCAGGAAATTGGAATCGCTGCTTAGAACTGTGCACAGGCGAATTTATGAAGTTGGTGTGTGCCGATGATCTTCTGGCTCCCAATATGATTGAATATGAAATGAAAATCTTTAGGAAATATCCGAAAGTTGTGTTGGTTGGTAGTGATACAAGGTTGGTAGACCTGCAGGGCAAGTATAAGGGCTGGTATCGTAGATACAAGCATAGTGGAATTATTGATGGTAAAATTGTAGTTCGAAAGGGTTTTTTTAGTCAGGATTATTTTGGGGCACCGCAGGCAAATGCATTTCGGCGAAGTGCTTATGAAAAGGTGGGAGGCTTTTCCCCGGAGTTTCATTATATTGTGGATTACGATTTTTTTGTCGAAATTGCTAAATTAGGAAAGATATACATTATCCATGAGCCACTGAACTATTTTAGAGTCCGGGGAGATTCTAATACCGGTCAGGTAATGGGAGAGGACAAGCAAAAGACGCAAATCTACGTGGACGAGCATTACAGATTGTATAAGAAAAATCAAAAAGACTTACATTTATCTGATGCTGACATTCAAAGAGCTGTTACAATACGAAAACTAAGATGCTTTATGGCACGCATGTATTTAAAGGTTTTTGTGCGATAGGAGGAGAGAAATGGACAAAATTGCAGTTTTAATACCTTGCTACAATGAAAGTAAGACGATCGAAAAGGTTGTCACAGATTTTAAGAAAGCCTTACCAGAGGCAACCATTTATGTATTTGACAACAATTCCTCTGATGGTACAGATGAAATCGCGCGTAAAGCCGGTGCAATTGTAAAGTATGAATACCAGCAGGGTAAAGGCAATGTCATCCGCCGTATGTTCCGTGAGATTGATGCAGAATGCTATGTGATGACCGATGGGGATGATACTTATCCGGCAGAGAGTGCTAGGGAGATGGTGGATTGTGTGTTGAACCATCATGCAGATATGGTGGTGGGAGACCGCCTTTCATCCACATATTTTGAGGAAAATAAGAGACCTTTCCACAATTTCGGTAATTCGATCGTGCGATCTTCCATCAATAGTCTTTTCCATACCAATATCAAGGATATTATGACAGGCTATCGGGCATTCAGTTATCAATTTGTAAAGACCTTCCCGGTTCTCTCCCAAGGCTTTGAGATTGAGACGGAAATGAGTATCCATGCAGCAGATAAGAACATGTTTGTTGAGAATGTTGTCATTGAATACCGTGACAGACCGGAGGGAAGTGAGTCCAAACTCAATACATACAGTGATGGATTCAAGGTGCTTCGTACGATCGCCAGTCTCTTTCGTACCTATAAGCCGATGGCATTCTTTGGTGCTATCGCAGGGGTTCTGGCGGTGCTTGGTGTGGGATTTATGCTCCCAGTATTGGTTGAGTTCAATCATACGGGTCTGGTGGAACGTTTCCCGACTTTGATCGTATGCTGCTTTGTTATTTTAGCGGCAATGGTTTCCTTTTTTGCAGGTCTGCAACTCCAGACGATCACGCGAAAGAACCGGCAGGATTTTGAGATGGAGCTGCAGCACGTACATTATGAGTATGAACATTTAGAAAAGTAGACTAGACGAACGTTTTGCGTGTCTGTATAATAGATAGCAGATAAGACTAGAATCACAGGAAGGTGTTAATCATGGGAAAAATTACAGTAACAGATGATTGCAATGGGATCAAAGGATTGAAGGTCATTGAACCGACCGTTTTCGGCGATGACAGAGGATATTTCATGGAGACTTACAACTACAATGATTTTGCAGCGGCAGGGATCGATTGTCAGTTTGTGCAGGATAATCAGTCGGCATCCAAGAAGGGCGTTCTTCGCGGACTTCATTTTCAGATCAATTATCCACAGGATAAGTTGGTGCGCGTGATCAGCGGAGAAGTATTTGATGTCGCTGTGGATCTTCGTGAGGGTTCCGAGACATTTGGCAAGTGGTTTGGTGTGACTCTGACGGCTGAGAACAAAAAGCAGTTCTTCATTCCAAAGGGATTTGCACATGGATTTATCGTCCTTTCCGATCATGCAGAGTTTTGCTACAAGGTTACCGACTTCTATCATCCAAATGATGAAGGCGGTCTGATGTGGAATGATCCGGATATTGGTGTAGAATGGCCGATGCCGGAAGGTATGACAGCAGATGATCTGATCCTTTCGGATAAGGATAAGGTAAATTCTTCATATAAAGATTATGTTGCAGGTAAATAAAATAAAAGCATCGTGAATATGATGAGATGATAAGCCAGCCCGATTGGGCTGGCTTTTTGACTTGCAAAAAGTTATAAAGAGTTATAAAATGAACAAAAAGTTATAAAGAGTTATAAAAGAATATAAAAGTTATAAAAGGAGGATACCTATGGAGAATCCATTTTCACTGTCATTTGGAAAAGAACCATTAAGTTTAATAGATAGAGACAGGCAAAAGCGAGAAGTCTTGGATGCCTTTCAAGGCGAGAATCCGGCAAATCAGGTTTGCATGATCACAGGGGTCAGAGGATCCGGAAAGACAGTTATGTTGACTGAGATAGCAAAGTATTTTCGGGAGAAACCAGAATGGATTGTAGTAGATCTGACACCGGAACGTGATATGCTTCAATCCATGGCGGCAGCATTATCCAATGAAAATGAATTGATAGAAATTTTTCGCAATGCAAAATTAAACTTGTCGTTTTTAGGCCTTGGGGTGGAAATTGATGGCGTGCCACCGATTACCGATTTGGGTATTGCAATCGAAAAGATGTTGGAAAGAATTAGAGAAAAAAAGAAAAAAGTCTTGCTTACAGTTGATGAAGCAGTGTGCAATCAGGTCATGAGAGAGTTCATTAGCATGTTTCAAATCTATGTACGACGGGATTTCCCGGTATTTCTTTTGATGACTGGTCTATACGAAAATATATATGAACTGCAAAATGAGAAAACCCTGACCTTCTTATATCGGGCTCCCAAATTAGAACTACAGCCGTTGAACATTGGAATGATTTCAAATAAATATAAAGAGATATTTCATTTAGATGAAACGGATGCGATTCAAATGGCAAAGGAGACAAAGGGATATCCGTTTGCGTTTCAGGTGCTAGGATATTTGTGCTGGAAAGAGAAGGAACACTGGACGAAGATTTTGCCGGAATATGGTCAGTATTTAGAAGAGTATGTATATGAAAAATTGTGGAGTGAGTTGTCAGAGCAGGATAAGCAGGTCTTGTGTGCAATGACGGAAGCAGAAGATGGAAAGGTCATAACGATTCGCAATATCACGGGACAACCTTCCAATCAATTTAGTGTATATCGAAATCGTCTGTTAAAGAAGGGAATTTTAATATCTCCGGCATATGGATGTTTAGATTTTGCTTTGCCGCGTTTTCGAGAATTTGTAATGACAGTTGCGTGATGGGAATCTTATAGAAAAATGAATGAGGTGCATAGTTAAAGGAACTGTAGAAAATATTCCTCAATAGAGTATATATTCATTGTTGCATGCACATAATTATGCTATAATTATGAAAAAAGGAGGGATGGAATATGCCGCTTATCATGCCAATTAAAGATTTACGCAATACAACCGAAATTTCCAACATTGCTCATCAGGAACAAGAGCCTATTTTTATTACCAAAAATGGATATAGCGATCTAGTTGTAATGAGTAGTGAACTATATGACAAATTTGCAAAAACAAATCGTATTGACCAAGCAATCTTTGAGTCTGAACAAGAACTAGCCCATGGCACGGGGGCTATTGATGCAGATATCGTTTTGGAAGAATTGGAGAAAAAACATTTTGGATAAATACCAAGTAAAGATTACACCTAGAGCAATTCGTGAATTAGATAGCATTTACGAATATATCGCCAACGAGAAACAGGCTACTGAAAATGCCAATGGACAGATTCAAAGGATTAAACAGGCTATTTTAAGTCTAAAGACATTTCCGCAGTCTCATCAAGAGCGGAACGAAGGCAGATATGCCGGAAAAGGCTATCGTCAATTACTGATGGATAATTATCTTGCCATTTTTCGCATTGATGAAACACACAGAACAGTCTATGTAATAACAATACAGTATCAGGGACGGAATCTGTAAAAAATTATAAAAGAATATAACACAGTGTGGAATATGTTGAGCCAGCCCGATGGGGCTGGCTTTTTTGCGCGAAAAATTAAGGCATTGACGCGGAAAATATTGGTAACTGAATAAGACGGGTTATTGTCCTCTTGAAATTTTTGAAAGGAGGACAGTGACTTATGAATATGTTTGAAGTAGTAGAAAATTGGATTAGACATTTTATAAATGGCAAGTAGAAAAACAAAGAATAGTATCCCTTTTTTCTATGTGTTGATATAATAATCTTATTATAGAAAAAAGGGTGGATAAATTATGGATATACTATTTCTGTGTTTGAGCAACTTTGAGTATATTTGTTTGATAGTTTTGCTAGTATCAGTATTGTCAGAATCGGAAATAAGAAAATCGAAACGAAATTGGCTGATAACATTATTTGTGACCCTGCTTAGTAGTATAGGGTTTTCTGATAGTACAAATGTTAATATTGAGATGATGATATTTATTGTTTTGATTATCGTAGCAATGAAATTACTCTTGGTAGGAAATGTTAGGACAATAATGATATATACGATTATTGCTGTGGTATTAGCGAGTATCTCTAGACAATTATTAGTTGCAGTGATGCGTGTGGGCGCAGAATTATTAAACTGTTCTATAACAGAAAATTGTGCAGATATATGTGCTCAACTTTTATTACTTATTTTAGTAATATGGGTTTCGGTCTATATTAGATGGAATCACGCAGCAGAGATAAAGAACATTCCTTTAAAATATATTTTGATATTTATGATTGTGCTGTTGGCAGATTGCATAAGTCTTAGTGAGTGGGGACAATATATTATTTTAGATTGGCAAGCAGAACGTGACTGGTTTGCAGAACTCGCCTACGTCCTTATGGGACTCGGCGTTTTCGTCCAACTTGGTCTGCTCATCGCCCTTTATTTCTCGCGGAATGCTTACCGCACCCAGCAGGCGCTGGCGACCAAGTATCTGGAAGAACAAGTGGCGCATTATCAGTATCTGAGTGAGCGCGAGCAGAATACCAAGCGCTTCCGTCATGACTTCAAGTCGCATATGGCTATGGCGAAACAGTTATATGAGGAAGGCAAGCGGGAAGAGTTTGAAGCCTATTTCCACAAGATGACAGAGAAGATCGCTGCCATTGGCAATCGTGTGACCGTCAATAATGATATAGCGGATGCCATCATCAACCGCTACTATGATGAAGCGGCACTGGCAGGCATTGCCATGGAGGTGGAAGGTCACTTCCCGGGAGAATGTTATGTGTCTGCTTACGACCTTTGTACCGTCTTATCTAATCTTTTGAGCAATGCCATCGATGCAGAGAAAGAAGCGGGCGGTAAGACCATATACTGCGGTGTGCGTTATGATGAGACACAGATTTTAATTGTAGTGAAGAATGATTATGTCAATCCGATCAAAAGGACTGACAATCGGTTTGTATCAACGAAAGGAGATTTACGACATCAGGGATTTGGAATTGCCAACATCAATGAGGTGGTCCGCAAAAATAACGGACATATCTTTTATGATACGGCAGATGCCAGGTTCGTCGTTCGGTTAAGTTTATGCAATATGAAGCAGAATTCTTAAAGATTGCGGTAGTGGACGATGAACCACTATGGCAGCAGAAGACAGTAGAGGTGATCGAGAAGAAATATGGTCTGGATGCACCACATATCGACCGCTATTCCAGCGGCAGGGAACTTTTAGACCAAAACACCTATTACGATATTCTGTTTATGGATATCGAAATGAAGGGGCTGGATGGTTTTGAGACAGCAAAACGTTACCAGAAGCAATATGAATATGCCAAGATAGCCATGCTGACCTCCCATACCGAGTTGAGCCGAAGAGGTTATGTTGTCAATGCTTTTCGATATATTGACAAGCAGTGCATGGAGGCGGAGATCACGGAGGCATTGAGTGCAGTACGCAAAGCCAAAGAAAAGGAGCGGTGTATTGAGGTCAATATCGTAGGACTTGGAACCATGCCGATTCTGATCAAGGATATTATCTATGTCAATATGAATCGCAGAAATATCCTGATTCACACGCGAAAGGGTGATTTCATCAATTCTTGTACTATGCACGAGATGGAAGATCTGGTAAATGGCTGTGGCTTTTACCGCAGCCATCGTTCCTATCTGATCAATTTAGATGAGACCATCAATTACGAGGGCATGAATATTATCATGAGCGATGGGACAAAGGCATATCTCAGTAAGGATAAACAATCCGAATTCAAAGAAAAGTTATTGGCTCGTAAGTTTGAAATGGCAAACGGATAAGATATGATCGTATGGATTGACGCAGAAAACGACAGGTTTCGCGCATGCAGCCCGGAGGGAAACGAGAAAAAATGATAAGGTTTCCATGGGTTATGAAGTTGATATAAGGAGACTGGGCGTTATGGACAAAATTACGATTGCAATCGCGGATGACCAAGAGATCACGGTGGAGATGCTATCCAATATTGTGGCATCACAGGATGATTTCGTTTTGGCGGGAACTGCCGGAAATGGAGAGGAAGCATTGGACTTGGTACGCCGGTGCAAGCCGCAGATCTTATTGTTAGATATGATCATGCCGCTGGTGGACGGAAAAGAAGTAATGCGGCAACTGCAATCGGATGCAACTATATCACCAGACACCAAAGTGATCGTCGTTACGGCAGCGGACAGGCGGGCATTGGCAGAAGAAATGTTTGCAATGGGGGCTCTTTATTATATTATCAAGCCTTTCGATGCGGAGACGATCATTCAAAGCATTCGTGCAGCATTGGACCAGGAATTGATCTGGGAGAGTGCGGAAAATGCAGGCACGAAAGAGAGCACACAGGGCAAGCCTTTGGAGCATCGCATTACGGAATTGATGCTCCTATTGGGTGTGCCGGCGCATTTGCGGGGATATCAATATTTAAGAGAAGCCATCCTTATGGTGGCGACCAGACCGGACACCAGGCATCAGATGGCAAAGATTGTCTACGGACAGATAGCAAAAAAGCATGGCGTGTCGAACTACACAGTAGAACGGGCTATACGTCATGCCATTGAGATTGCTTGGAGTAGGGGGGATATGGATACCATGGATCGGATCTTCGGCTATACCGTGCAGGCATCCAAAGGAAGACCGACCAATACGGAGTACATTGCAGCCGTTGCAGATTATCTGATCGTGGCAACCACATAACCGAATTTGACCCATTGGTACATATCATTGTAATCATAACTGTCGACTGTGATCGTCTCACCATACTCGGTGACCGGTTCCAGACGGCAGGGCTCTGTTTGACGAAATCGCCGGATATACAAACGGCGGTTTTTCTTATTGAGAAAAAGTCCGGTGTCACCGTCTCTTGGGGGGCGCTGGCAGACTAACAAAATATCGCCTGCGTGATATGCCGGGTGCAAATGGTTGGTCGTGACGCGCACACCACATGTGACCTCATCCCCATAAAAGGTGCGGTAAGGTGCAACATTAAAATACTCCACATTAGAAGTATCATAATACATACCATCTTCCATATTTCCGAGGATGGTGTAAAGAGGTAGGAGTTCCTCCGGTGCATCCTTCGTCTGGAGGGTGGCTTCCGGCGACTGGGCTGCGATGGCACGTTCCATTGCGATAGAGGTACGGATCGCCTGCTGACGCTCTTTGGATAGTTGACGGTAATCCATGAGAAGACTCATCTCGGGTACAATGTCACCACATAGTTCAAAGAAAAATTTTCCCGTTGTTTGATAGACCAGATAGGCAACATAAATAGGGATCTTGGCAGATTTGCCGGATATCATATACTTATAAGAAGAAAGAGACATCTGTAACTTCTCCGCCATCTGTGCCTGCGTCCATCCGCGTTCTTCTCTTACTTTTTCCAGATTTTCGGTAAAATTTCGTGTGATTTCAATACTTGTCATAGACTTTTATCTCCCAGAAGTCTAAAATTTCTACTTGCGTTACCATTATAATCGAGTAAAGTACAAAAATCTAGGTGAGATTTTCGACTCTTGGGTCTGATATAATACGCAAGTGTGAAAAAGTTCATAGGGAAGATGGAATCATGGAATGTTACTTGAGTCAATATGGATAGGGTGTTAAAATGATAGCACGAAAAGACGAGGTGGCATAAATGATAAAAAATGATGCAAAAACGATTGCAATCCTAATGGCAACCTACAATGGCGAAAAATATGTAGAAGAGATGTTACGGTCGTTGGAAAAACAGACGGAAGATGATTTTATCTGCTATATTCATGATGACGGTTCGACAGATCAGACAATGCATATTCTTAAAAAGTGGGTGGAAGATCATCCGTATCACTTTATGATCATTGAGGGTCAAGCACAGGGATCTGCAAAGGATAATTTTTTGTGGATGCTTGCGCAGGTGGAATCCGACTACTATATGTTCGCTGACCAGGATGATGTATGGATGCCGGACAAGATTGAGAAAAGTTTCAAAAAGATGAAACAGACGGAGACTCTTTGCCAGGACAAATATCAGGCATTCTGTGTTTTTACGGATATGCAGGTGGTTGATGAGAATCTGCATGAGATTGCTCCGTCTTTCATCCGCTATATCGGACGGGATCCTTACCGTACGTCTATGGCAGAGATCATTATGGATAACCCGGCGGCAGGATGTAC
Source organism: uncultured Lachnospiraceae bacterium (assembly GCA_934899185.1). Classification (GTDB taxonomy): domain Bacteria; phylum Bacillota; class Clostridia; order Lachnospirales; family Lachnospiraceae; genus Pararoseburia. Next base: position 344,194 of record CAKXYI010000001.1, on the reverse strand, counting down.
CATGCTTTTTAATCGTCCGCTGCGTGATGTGGCGTTAGAGTTGCAGGATCCGACCAAGATTGAGATGCATGATGTATGGGTCTTGGCTTTGGCGGCGGCATATGGCACAGAACATGTCGGAGTTGTGGATGAGGCCTGCGCATATTACAGGCAGCATGCCAACAATGAGATGGGAGCCAGGACGGAGAGCAAGGCGGATAAGATCAAGCGCAATCTGATAGATTTATGCAGCGGTCGTTTTATGCAGCAGAAGCGGGCTTTTTTGCAAAAGGGAAGGAATCTGGCAGGGCAGATGTATTTGGTTGATGCCCTTCCGGAAAAACAAAAGAAAATATTGGAAGACTTTTCCGAGATAGAGAAATTGTCCAAATGGCAGCGTATAAAATTCTACAAAAAGTATGGTTTTACGAGAAATCAGGGAACCGGATGGATGTATCTGTGGATATAGGTCTGCTTTTTCGTAAACGGTGGAAAAAGGAGAACATGTATAATGAAGAAGATCAGGGTTGGTATAGCAGACGATAACGAACTTTCGCGGCAGATGCTTCGCACGATCGCGGAAATGGACACAGATCTGGAGATCGTTGGCGAAGCGATGAGCGGTGTGGAAGCCCTGGCTTTGGTGAAGAGCCAGAAACCGGATGTCATGTTATTGGATGTTGTCATGCCCTTAGGAGATGGGTTAGAGGTCTTAAGTCAGGTAAAAGCGGAGGAGGATATTCCGACCAAGTTCATTATGGTCAGCGCACTTGGGGACGAGCGTGTGGCGGCTGATGCTTTTGCGAAAGGTGCAGAATATTACATTATCAAACCTTTCCACGCGGATCTGATCCTGCGAGAGATTAAGCGGAGTGTTGAAGACCGGATGCAGGGACAAAAGAAAAATGTCTTAACGCGTGTCTACAGTAATCCTCAAACAGATGAGGCGGCATGCATCCGCCGTGAGATTACCAGACTTCTTTTGGCAGTCGGTGTACCGGCGCAGTTAAACGGTTATCAGTATCTGCGTGAGGCAATCTTTATGACCCTACAGAGCGTTGAATATATCTCCTCTGTCACAAAACGGTTATATCCGAGTCTGGCAGACCAGTTTGGTGTGACGGCGGCAAGCGTCGAGCGTGCGATACGTCATGCGATCGAGACATCTTGGGCACGCGGAAGTGTGGAGATGATCGATTATATTTTCGGTTACACGGTGGATGACTGCAAGGGGAAACCAACCAATTCGGAGTTTATTGCCATGCTGGCGGACCATATTCGCATGGGCTATTGCAAGTTGGCATAAGAGGTCAGACAAGGTTTTTGACACTCTCTTACAAAAGTGGTAAAATGCATTCATTCTGTAGATAAATACTCCCTGTAGGAGGGAATGGATGAGAAAAGAAGATATATTTGATCGGGTTGTATCCGTATCATGGCTTGGCTGGTTTCGTCCGATTTATTACAAGTATCGGGAGATGTGGCTTTATGCTCTATTTGGATTAGGTACAGTACTTATCAATTTATTTGTATATTCCTTATTTACCGAGACCATAGATCTTGGTGTCTTAGTGGCAAATGCGATCGCTTGGATCTTTGCCACTTTGTTTGCGTTTTACACGAACCGGCGCTGGGTATTTATTTTTCACCCCAAGGGCGTGTATGCCTTCTTTGTGCAGTTGGGCGGATTTTGTTTGGGACGTCTGCTGACGCTTGGCATAGAGGAAATGATGCTATATTTCTGCATCGAGGTTTATCATTTGCCAAACATGTTGATCAAGATGCTGGCACAGATCATTGTGATCGTACTCAATTATGTGTTCAGCAAGTTGATCGTATTTCGTGGGAAAAAGTAGGAGAGTCAGATATGACATGGATACATAAAAAGGAGAACCGCTTTGTATGGGTGGTCTTTGGGATCAGCGTGATCGTTCGAACGGTGCTGGGATGTTACTATCCCCGTACCGTTAATTGTTATCCGGACGAAACTTTATATTTGTCGGCAGCAGCCAGTTTGTGGAACCAGCACAAGGTTTTGGCATTCAATCTGCCAACAGATTTTGGCAAGATCGGCTATTCGCTTCTGATCGCACCGGCATTTGCCTTTTCAAACCTCAGGGTGCGGACGATGGCCATAGGATTTATCAGTGCACTTGTCATGTCCTTGGGGCTCTTTCCGGTTAATGCCTTGGCAAAGAAACTTTTGAAAGAGGAAAGATTTCGCAGATGGAGTCTGCTTTTTTATGCCCTGTCTGCGACCATGACCTATTCTATGACCTATGCCAGTGAAGTCCTCTTTATACCGGTCATGGTACTATTGATCTATCTGATCTATCAGTTACTGACCGATGCTTGGCAGGGAAAAAAGAAGATGCTCATGCTGGTCGTGACGGTACTGGTCTGGCTGCTGGCATATCTGGTTAAGGAACTGGTACTTGTGATACCGGTGGCATTGGTCTTATATTTTGTGACAGACCGCCTGCTGGGCTGGGTGCATCGGAAAGAGATGAAAAAGGACGGCGTGGCACCGGGCAAAAAGCAGACCTGGAAAATCCTTCTGGCACTGCTTTTGATGGCAATCGCCTGTATCGGGGTCTACCTGTTCTCCAATGCGGGAACACAGTATTATCAACTGGGATTTGATCTGACACTTTTGCGGGAACGATTTTGGTATCTTTTATATGGAACCCTCTTTTTTATCGTGAGCACACTGATCGCCTTTTTGTTCTTGCCGGTACTTTATCCGGTCATCTTTGGCAGAACGATGGAGGAAAACGCCAGAAAATTATGCCTCTTTCTGGTCTATGTGATCGTGGTCACAGCGGCAGTTGTGTCCTATACGATCTATATCTATGAGGATTATCCAAGCCTGACCCCGCGTGCGCATATCCGCTATGTGGAGTATCTTTTTGTGCCGTTTTTGATTCTTCTTTTTCATCTGCTGGAACAAAAAAGACCGGTCTTTGCTTTCCGTCATGTTTTGGCTTTGACGGCAGTCCTTGGCGTATGTCTAGTCACTTTTGTCGGCTTTAACGGACAGACGATCGACCACACCATGCTCTTTTTCGTTCAACTATTTTCGCAGGACGGACATACTTTTTTGCCATACAAGGCAAGGCTTTGCGTTCTGCTTTTGATAGTAATAGTGGCAATTTTTACCTATCTGTTTTATAATAAGAGCAAGTTTTTTGTTACATTGTTATTGTCAGGAATTTTGATCGTATCACTTGGCAATAATATATTATCCACATATGTCCAGTATAAAACACATACGCATACGCAGGTAGAAACGGCTGAGGCAGAGCAGGTATGTGATTTTGTGCGGGAACATGCGGATGTCGGTATTGGGGTCATAGAGCCGGTTACCCATGAAGAATTGCTCGACACATTTCTGATCGATTGTGACAATGTGCGCAATATCGGTATTGCAGGGGGCTGGTATTTTGCCTTGACGCAAGGAGATATCAAAAAATATGGTTTGTGGAGCGAGGGAGAAGTAGTCAAGTATGGCGGCTACGAGGCACCGCAGAAGTTGGATTATATTTTGGTGTCAAATGATGCCTATACCATAGAGGAAGCCGATGCCATGACGCAGGTGGCTGAGTATCCGAATCTGGGCTATACGCTCTACAAGTTAAAGGATCCTACGCATCTGCCGATTATGTATGGCGGGACGGTAGAATAGATACGATCAAGGACAGATATGAGATGGGAGAGGTATTGTAATGACGAGAAATGAAGCAGAAAAGATTTTAAAAGAACACGGACAAGAACATGTCCTCAGACATTTTGACGACTTATCCGCGGAGGCACAGGAGGGACTTCTGACCCAGATTTCCGAGGTGAATTGGGACGATCTGGCACTGGCTGGTGTGCAGGAAAAAGTCCCGGTAGGGGAGATTTCTCCGCTCAGTGCCGTGGATATCGATGAGATCAATGCTCGACGCGCAGAGTTCGAGGAAGCCGGTTATGAGGCGATCCGGGCAGGCAAGGTTGCAGCGCTTTTACTGGCAGGTGGTATGGGAACACGTCTGGGGTTGGACAAGCCAAAGGGCGAGTTAAATGTGGGCATCAACCGTACTCTGTACTTATTTGAAAGCCTCATCCACAATCTGATGGATGTGACAAGCGTAGCAGGCAGGAGCATTCCGCTATATATCATGACCAGCGAGAAGAACAATGACGAGACCATCCGCTTTTTCGAAGAACATGATTATTTCGGTTATCCGAAAGAGGATGTCGCTTTCTTCGTACAGGAGATGGCAGCGGCTGTCGACTATGATGGCAAGTTGTTATTAGAGGAGCCGGGACGTCTGGCAACATCACCAAACGGCAATGGCGGCTGGTTCTCATCTTTGAAAAAGGCAGGTCTTTTGGAAGACGTACATAAGCGTGGTGTAGAATGGATCAACATTTTCGCGGTAGATAATGTCTTGCAGCGCATCTGTGATCCGGCTTTTGTCGGAGCAACCATTCTCAGTGGTAAGGTCAGCGGCAGTAAGGTGGTTCGCAAGGTAGACGCTTATGAGAAGATGGGGGTTCTTTGCCTGGAGGATGGAAAGCCTTCCGTTGTGGAATACTATGAAATGAGCAAGGAAATGGCAGAAAGTACCGATGAAAAGGGCAATCTGCTCTATGCTTTTGGTGTGATCTTAAATTACATTTTCCGTGTAGATAAGTTGGAAGAGATCGTGGGACGCCATCTTCCGGTACATGTAGTGGAGAAAAAGATCCCATATATTGATGAGGCGGGCAATCTGATCAAGCCGGAGTCACCAAATGGCTACAAGTTTGAAACACTTGTGGTAGATATGATCCGTATGATGGATGACAATCTGCCTTATGAGGTCGTCAGAGAAAAGGAATTTGCACCGATCAAGAATTTGCATGGTGTGGATTCTTTGGATTCAGCAAGAGAATTATTGGAGAGGAATGGAGTAGAGTTATGATGAAAGTTTTCATCTGTCCGGAATGTGGATGGATTCGCACAGTATCACGCAGAAAAGAAGTTGAATGTCACAAATGTAGTGGCGTGCAGATGCTGCCATCCCGTCTGACCTTTGTAGAATACTCGCAGATGAGCGACGAACAGCGCGAAGATTACGCGCAGTCTTGGTTGTTTATCCACGGTAAGGCAAAGGCATAAGAGATTTTTACACGACAGAGAAAACGCGCAGGGAGCATGAAAGCATCCTTGTAGGGAGTTATGGGCGTACAGGAGGCATGAATGTACCGAGACGAAAAACGTAGTTGGATGAAGCATCTGGATTTTACGATCTTAGATATGCTCATGATGGAGTTGGCGCTCATTTTGGCGTATGGCTGGCGTTTTGAGCATGCATGGCTTTTTAGTCACGAATTATATGTGCGAATTGCGGTGATCGCGCTTTTGATCGATGTGTGTGTGGTCTTTTTTTCAGAGGCATACACGGGTATCCTGCGGCGAAACAAGTATCAGGAATTACGCTCGACTATGACCCATTGCCTTGTGGTCTGGGGCGGTGTTTTGGTCTATATGTATGCGACAAAGACCTCTGTGGAGTATTCCAGACAGATGCTCTTTGTCTTTTTGGGACTTTTTATCATCCTGTCCTATTTTAGCAGGGTGATCTTAAAAAGAGTCATCCGCAAGCGCAAGTTGGAAGATCAGAATAAGGCATGGATGTTGGTTGTGGCAGATACCCATACGGTAGACCAGTGCTTAAACGAGATCGCACATGATAAATACACCGATTTTAAGGTGTCCGGTGTCGTTGTTATTGATAAAGATATGCGGGGTCAGACGATACAGGGGATTCCGGTCGTTGCCAGCGCAGATACTTTTATGGAATATCTGCGGACAAATGTGGTGGACGAGGTATTTATCAACGGTAATACCAGATCTTCGTCTGAGGCACTTGCGACAGAGATGGTGGAACTTGGCATCACGGCACACATCAGCCTGATCAATACCAAGCAGATGGTGCCAAACCGTCGTATTGAAAACTATGGAAGTTTCATTGTCCTGACATCCAGCATGCACATTGCCAATGCCAGACAATTATTTGTAAAACGTCTGATGGATATTGCAGGCGGTATTGTAGGCTTGGCACTGACGGCGATCGCTTTTGTTATCTTTGCACCTATTATCAAGATCCAGTCGCCGGGACCGATCTTTTTCAAACAGGTGCGGATCGGCAAAAATGGCAGACGCTTCAATTTTTACAAGTTCCGCTCTATGTATGTAGATGCAGAGGAGCGCAAGGCGGAATTGATGAAGGATAACGAGATGAGCGGCAATATGTTCAAGATGGAAAATGATCCGCGTATCATACCAATCGGTCATTTTATGCGAAAGTATTCCATTGATGAACTGCCACAGTTCTGGAATGTCCTAAAAGGCGATATGAGTCTGGTGGGTACGCGTCCACCGACAGAGGATGAATTTTTAAATTATGAATATCATCACAAGGCAAGATTGGGAATCAAACCGGGATTGACCGGCATGTGGCAGGTCAGTGGAAGAAGCGACATCACGGATTTTGAGGATGTGGTCGCATTGGACACCCAGTATATTTCCAACTGGTCCTTGGGATTGGATATCATGTTGTTGTTTAAGACCATTGGGGTTGTGCTTACGGGAAAGGGATCAAAATAATGGAGATGCCGGGAATTTCAGTCATTGTATGGCTACATGAAACGAAAGAGGTCTATTTTCGCGATCTGCTGGAATCACTGGTTTCCCAGATCTATGACAGATGGGAACTCTATGTGCTGGATCAGAATCCGTCCTATGGCTTTTCTGCCATGGTATCCGAATTTTTCCCGGAGGATGACCGGGCGCATTACAGACAATTAAAGAATTCTAAGGGGAGAGCCTATGCGTATAACATAGGCTCTCATTATGTGATGGCGGACTTTGGGAAAAAGGAACGTGACCTAGAGGAAAATTATATTTTCTTTGTAGGACAGCATGACAGACTGCAGCCGGATGCCCTTTTGCAGATCGCCGGGGCCTACAACCGCTTTATGCAAAAGCAGGAGAAAACGCCGGATCTGATCTATATGGATCACGATATGCTGGTAGGACAGGACCGCATGGAACCGCATTTTAAACCGGAACTGAATCTGGAACTTTTGCGGCATTGCAATTATATCGGGCAGCATTTTCTGGTTTCCTGTCCGGCTGCGTATGCTCTGGGTGAGTTTCGCCAACAGTTATCCTATGCCTGTGTCTATGAATATTTGCTCCGTCTGGTGGAACGAAAGGGGAAGAGCCTTCGGATCCCTATGCTTTTATACCATGAGAGAATGCGGGAAAAGCTACCGCGTAAAGAAGAAAAAATCTGGCAAAAACGCTTTGTGGCAGAACACATCCTTGCAGTAGAAGCATCCTTAAAACGGCAGGGCATCCGGTTGGACGGTCATATCACGCCGGTCTCCGGTGGGGCATGGTGGCAGATTCCCTATGATGGAAAGGGCGTGGCGACGCAGCAGCGTGACTATATGTTTTTGCATGAACCATCGGTGCGTGCCTTGACGCGGTCAAATTTACAGAAGATGTACGGGCATTTGTGCCAAAAGGATGTTGCTGTTGTGGGAGCGCGCTTTTTTAAAGGCGGCTTTGCCATGGAAAACTCTGGCTTTTTATATGATGCGCAGGGAGACATCTACCCGGCATTTTACGATACAAAGATCTATCAGACGACATATGATAATCTGGCAGGCATTCCGCGGGAGGTCAGTATGGTCGATTTCCGCTACTGTATGATCGATGCCAGAGTTTATCGCAAACTGGGAGGATTGGATTCGAAACTTTCCGGCAGAGAGCAGATGCTGGATTTCTGCCTGCGGGCAAAGAAAGCAGGCTATCGCACGATCGTAGATCCGGGGATCATTGTCAAAAGCCCCGGCAAACAGGATGAGAGCAGTCAGTTTTCTCACGAGGCAATGCTGGAAAAATGGGCTGAGTTGCTGGCAGAAGGTGACCCTTACTACAATCCAAACCTGCCTATGGGCCTGCTCAATTATCGCATGGATGCGATGGGGGTCGAAGAAGAAGGACTGGCATAGTATCTGTGAATAAAGTGTGGTATTTCTTGACGACAAACTTGTTATGGTATAAAATTTTATTTTGATATGTGCAATTTTGTAAAGAGGATTCCACAAGGGAGAATGAAATGGCAAAAAAAGAAATATACAATATAGAAATGCCACAGGAGACATCCGAAAGAAAGCGCAGTAGTGCTTCGCGCAGTGGCAGCCGTAGCGGTTCACACCGCAACCGTGAGGAAGAGGTGCGTGGCAAAGGCAAGAAGGGTAAAAAAATGACCCGTAGCCAGAAACGCAGAAAGAGAAGAAAGACTATCCTCATCATTGAGGTGATCGTTTTGCTTCTGCTCTTGGCAGGTCTTTTCCTGTGGTTGAAGGTCGGGCTGATCAACTGGGATGATCTGAAGAACTTAAAGACCAATAATCTGGATGAAGAGACACAGGATCTTCTGGATGATTATACGACAATCGCCTTGTTTGGTGTGGACAACCGTTCGACCGGTAATTATGATTCCGGTAACAGTGACAGTATCATGATCTGTAGCATCAACAACAACACTAAGGAAGTAAAACTGGTATCTGTTTACCGTGATACCTGTTTGGATGTGGACGGCGATGAGACATTCCGTAAATGTAATTATGCATACAATCATGGCGGACCGCAGGAAGCCATTGAGATGCTGAACCGCAACCTAGATCTGAACATTCAAAAATATGTATCCGTTGACTTCTATGCCCTGGCTGAGGCGGTAGATGCCTTGGGCGGTATTGAACTGGATATCACGGATGAAGAAGCATCATATATGAATGGTGTTGGTGGTTACATTGCAATGACATCCGAGATTACCGGACGCAAGGGCGGCAACGTATCTGTAGGTCGTCAGACTGTCAATGGTGTGCAGGCAGTTGCCTATTGCCGTATCCGCTATACCGCAGGTGGCGACTTTGGTCGTGCGGAGCGACAGAGAACTGTTTTAGAGCAGATGGTAGCAAAATTAGATGGCGCAAGCCTGAGTGATCTGAACAATCTGGTAGATGCGGTATTTGATGATATCGGCACCAATTTTACCATGACACAGATCATTTCCATGGCAACATCCATGAAGGATTACCAATTGGCAGGAACCGCAGGATTTCCATTTGCTAAGCGAACAGGTAGTTTTGGCTCGCAGGGAAGTTTGGTCGTACCTTGTACACTGGAATCCAATGTAAAATATCTTCATGCATATCTGTTTGGAAATGAGGATGCACAGTTGTCTGATGAACTGATCAAGATCAGTGATGATATTGTAAACTTTACCGGCTATACGCAAGACGATGCGTTGGATTACGGCTTCTAGATCTATACACATGAAGATCCGAGGGATTACCCCCTCGGATTTTTTGTTATGGCGACGAGGAAAATACACGCATTTATGCGGTGTCTTTGACGACCGCTAATCAGAGGCGAGATTCGCAGAGCGTATCTCGCCTCTGCGTCTTGCAGATGATGCTATAGTGGATACAGCGAACCGGACATGAGGCAGAGGTTTATCGTGAGAGAAGATTAGGGCAGACAAGCAGCCAACGACAGAGTCTATCTGGATAAGATTGTGCTGTCGCAGAACAGGGAGTCTCTATAGATGACAATTTGCTTTTATTTATTAGTGCTGTCTTTGCAAAGTTAGACAGTCGCTAGGGATGATGTTCGTCAGGAGCAGATATGAATGCGAAGTGAATTAGAGATTTTAGAACTTGCAGTAGGACTGGCAACGAGGGTACATGGATGTACCCGAGATGGCGCAACCGCACAAGGATGTTCGTTTGCGCCGGTTGCCAGCCGATGGAAGTTGTCTGCTATGGCAAGTTCGTAAAATCTCTTATAAACGAAGCTCTGAATATCTGCCCCTGACGGACACATCCCGGCAACTGTCGAAGTTTTGCAAAAGACAGCCCCATGCAAGCAAAATTGTCATCAAAGAGACTCACCTAACCTGCTCCAAAGCACAACTTATCCAGATAGACTCTGTCGTCGTCTGTTTGTCTGCCTTTGCGCAGGTTTGTAATAAACCTCGGCCTCATGTCCGGTTCACTGTATCCGTCGCCCACAAGACTTCAAAAAATGTCCTATCTTTCATCACAAAGTTATCACAATTAACCCCTACACTAAGTGACATAAGCAAGGAACGGAAAGGAGACGATACAAATGAGCGAGTTCGATCAGAATACACAAGGCGAGAACACGCAGAATAATAATGGAGAACAGGAGAGTTCCGTTTATTCTTATAGTTACTCTGATATCAATCAGGGAGAAAATACGATTACAGGTCAGCAGCGCGGACAGACCTATACGAGTGATGCCGGGACGAGTTATCAGCAGAATGCTTACCAGGAGCAGAACACCTACAACTACAATCCTTATGGTGGAAAGAATGCAGGCGGTCATGAGAAGCATCATAGAAATGGCAATGGCAAGATCAAACAATTCTTTTCCAAGGGCAATTTTGGCAATAAGTTGATGAAGGTCGTTGCAATAGCACTTGTCTTTGGCTTGGTAGCAGGCGGCACTTTTAGTGGTGTGACTTATGCGATCAGCAAGAAGACAGGCGTAGATCTGACCGCGGCAACCGCAAAGACATTGACCACCAATGACAGTGTGGACAGTACCGCGGTTTCGACGGCAACGACAGTATCAGATGTTTCCGATATTGTAGACAATGTCATGCCGGCGATCGTGGCGGTTACCAATATTTCCTATACGGAATATCGTAGCATGTTTGGTCAGACCAAGACCTACGAGAGTGAATCCGCAGGATCCGGTATCATTGTCAGTCAGGATAACGATTATCTTTACATTGCAACCAACAACCATGTGGTATCCGGTGCAGAATCACTGACGATCACCTTTAACGATGGCAGTGCAGCCCCGGCAACCATAAAGGGAACAGATTCGTCTGTAGACCTTGCAGTCGTAGCAGTTGCGCTTTCAGATGTGGAAGACAGCACCATGGATGCGATCAAGGTGGCAACACTTGGTGATTCCGATCAGGTACAGGTTGGTGAATCCTCTGTTGTTATCGGTAACGCACTTGGTTATGGACAGTCGGTTACAACCGGTGTCATCAGTGCACTCAGTCGTGAAGTTCAGTTAGAGGACGAATCAGGCAACACCGTTACCAGTACCCTGATGCAGACGGATGCCGCCGTAAACCCTGGTAACAGTGGCGGCGCACTTTTGAACATGAAAGGTGAGGTCATCGGTATTGTTTCTGCAAAATATTCAGATACCAAGGTTGAGGGTATGGGTTATGCCATCCCGATCTCTACCGCAAAGGATATCATCGAGACTATCATCAATCAGGAAGTAGTTTCCGATGATGAAGCAGCTTACTTCGGCATTGCGGGCGTAGACGTTGCCAGCGATGTATCAAAACAGTATGATATGCCGACCGGTGTGTATGTCACAAAGGTAGCAGCCAATAGTGCAGCTAGCAAGGCTGGTATCCAGAAAGGCGACATCATCGTATCTTTCAATGGCAGAGAAGTAAGTTCTATGGATGAGATATCTAATGTGATGCAATATTTGAAGGCAGGAACCAAGGTGGACGTTGTTGTTGCACAGGCATCCAACAATTATGAAGAAAAAACCATGGAAGTCACACTTACCAAGAGAAAATAAAGCAGGACGAATATTGGAGGGGCGAAAATTTCTGATAAAGAGATTTTCGCTCTTTTTTGGCTTGTTGCAGGCGGGCTATTATGATAATATTTAACTTGGTAAAGAAGTGTTATTTTCTTTACGAACAGTAGGATGGAGGTTTAGCAGATGGAGAAGAAGAGAATCGTAATTGCATTAGGCCATGATGCTTTAGGGACAACACTTCCGGAGCAGCAGAAGGCTCTGGTCAAGACTGCAAAGGCAGTGGCTGAATTTATCAAACAGGATTATCAGGTGGTCATCACCCATAGCAACGGTCCGCAGGTCAGTATGATACATACGGCTATGTCTGAGTTTTGCAGATTATACCCGGAATACACTGCCACACCGATGTCGGTATGTTCTGCAATGAGTCAGGGATATATCGGATATGACTTACAGAATGCGATTCGCAGTGAACTTTTGACCCATGGAATATACAAGACGGTTTCTACCGTTCTGACGCAGGTCATGGTAGATCCTTATGATGAAGCCTTTTACAAACCGAGCAAGGTGATCGGCCGTGTGATGAGCGAGGCAGAGGCTGCGGAAGAAGAAAAGAAAGGCAACCATGTTGTTGCCGTTGAAGGCGGCTACCGACGTATTGTGGCGACACCAAAGCCAATGGATATCGTGGAGATTGATGCGATCAAGGCACTTTGCGATGCGGGACAGGTCGTGATTGCCTGCGGTGGTGGCGGTATCCCGGTATTACAGCAGGATAACCACTTAAAAGGCGCGAGTGCGGTCATTGAAAAAGATACGATTGCCGGACACCTGGCAGATCAGTTAAATGCAGATATGCTTGTTATTTTGACCGGTGTAGATAAGGTGTGCCTGGGCTTTGACACAGACCATGAAAAACCTCTGGACTATATGAGCATAAAGGATGCGAAAAACTACATGGCAGCCGGAGAATTTGAGGAAGGTACGATGCTTCCAAAGATCCAGGCGGCAGTAGATTACATTGGAGATTCTGCGATCCGCAAAGTGCTGATCACAAAACTTTCCGCAGAAGATGCTGCGATTGGTGGCGAAAATGGCACCATGATTGGCAAATAAGAATTGAGAATAAGGATAGGAAAAGAAAATGGAACAAGTCAGAAAGACAAAAATTATTTGTACAATGGGTCCTTCCACAGAAAAGGAAGGCATACTGGAGAAGTTGATGTTGGCAGGTATGAACGTTGCCCGTTTTAACTTTTCACATGGAGATCACGAGGAACAGATGGGACGTTTGACCCAACTGCGTGCGACACGAGATAAATTAAATTTGCCGGTAGCGGCACTTTTGGATACCAAGGGACCGGAAATCCGTCTCCGCGAATTTGCAGAAGGCAAGGTCATGTTAGAGGCAGGACAGACCTTTACGTTGACGACAGACGAGATCATGGGTGATGAGAACCGTGTCTCTGTTAGTTACAAGGATCTGCCAAAGGATGTAGCAGCAGGCACACACATTCTGATTGACGATGGACTGATCGAAATGACCGTTACGGATGTTACAGATACCGATATTGTCTGCAAAGTTGTCAATGGTGGTAAGGTGTCCAATAAAAAGGGTGTCAATGTACCAAACGTTGAATTATCTATGGACTATGTTAGTCCTAAGGACTACAAGGATATCGTATTTGCAGTAAAGGAAGACTTTGATTTTATCGCGGCTTCCTTTGTCAGAACCGCGGCAGATGTAAAGGAATTACGTGATATTTTACATGAGCATGGCGGAGATGATATCAAGATCATTGCTAAGATCGAGAATCATCAGGGGATCCAGAATATTGATGAGATCATTGAAGCAGCCGATGGTATCATGGTTGCCCGTGGTGATATGGGTGTTGAGATTCCAATCGAGGAAGTGCCAATCATCCAGAAGATGATCATTAAAAAGGCATACAATGCCGGTAAAGTGGTTGTTACAGCGACCCAGATGCTTGACTCTATGATGAACCATCCAAGACCAACCAGAGCAGAGGCAACTGACGTTGCCAACGCGATCTATGACGGCACCAGTGCTATCATGCTTTCCGGTGAGACCGCTGCCGGTGATTATCCGGTGGAGGCAGTCGAGACCATGGTGCGTATCGCACTGCGTACAGAGGCGGACATCAACTATATTTCAAGACTGCGTGCCCGCAAGACCAATGACAAGCCAAGCATTACCGATGCGATTTCCCATACCGCTTGTCTGATGGCTGGTGATCTGAATGCAACCAGTATTGTGACGGTCACCAAGTCCGGACGTACTGCCCGCATGATCTCCAAGTATCGCCCACAGAGTCCGGTCATCGGTGGATGTATATCCGATAAAGTCTGTCGCCAGTTAAATCTGTGCTGGGGTGTGATTCCACTGAAGATCGAAGAAAAGCAGGATGCAGACGAATTGTTTGATCATGCACTTGAGCGCTCTAAGGAGGCTGGCTTGATTCAGGAAGGAGACACGGTAGTTCTTACTGCTGGTGTACCGCTTGGAATTGCAGGTACAACGAACTTACTTAAGGCTCATATTGTGTAAAATATATATGTGCAGTTGACATAGAACAATTGTTAGGGCGTCCCTGCAATGTCCTATGCAACTGCACATTTATTTTGACCTACATTTTAAACAAAATTATTTTACAGGAGGAACAAAATTATGCCTTGTACTACCATTTTAGTTGGAAAAAATGCATCATATGATGGCTCGACCATGATCGCCCGCAACGACGATTCCGGTTCCGGACATTTTACTCCAAAGAAATTTATTGCCATGGATCCGGCAAAACAGCCAAAGGTATATACTTCGGAACTTTCCCATGTAAAGATCGAACTCCCGGGAGATCCGATGCGTTATACTGCTGTACCAAATGCCTTGAAGGGCGAGGGTATCTGGGCAGCCTGTGGTGTCAATGAGGCGCATGTTGCCATGACGGCAACGGAGACGATCACTTCCAACCCGCGTGTCCTGGGAGCAGATCCTCTGGTCGTTTATCAGGAAAAGACTGAGGATACCGAGGAGATTGCCGGAGGTATCGGCGAAGAAGATATCGTCTACATTGTACTTCCTTATATCACTAGTGCCAGAGAGGGCGTAAAACGTCTGGGTTCTTTGTTGGAGCAGTACGGTACCTATGAGATGAACGGCATTGCTTTTCAGGATCTGGATGAGATCTGGTGGCTGGAGACGATCGGCGGACATCATTGGATCGCCAGACGTGTGCCGGATGATGCCTATGTCGTTATGCCAAATCAGTTAGGCATTGATTACTTTGATATCGAGGATGGATTGGGTCAGCAGAAGGACTTTATGTGTTCTGCGGATCTGGCAGACTTTATCGAGAAAAATCATCTGGATCTTTCTCTGGACGGTGATTTTAATCCGAGAGATGCTTTTGGCAGTCATGATGATTCTGACCATGTGTACAATACACCTCGTGCGTGGTATATGGAGCGTTCTTTGAATCCAAATTCTGCCAAGTGGGATGGACCGGATGCAGACTTTACACCATTTTCAGATGATATCCCGTGGTGCGTGGTGCCAGAGAAAAAGGTCACGATAGAGGATGTCAAATATGTGCTTTCTGCGCATTTTCAGGGGACACCTTATGATCCTTATGCAGCCTATGGGGACAAATCTATGGCTGGTGCATATCGTTCTATCGGCATCAACCGCAATGATTTTTTATCTGTCGTGCAGATGCGCCCGTATGCGCCGGAAGATCAGCGCGTTATCCAGTGGATTGCCTTTGCTTCCAATGTCTTTAATGTACTGGTGCCTTTCTACGCGAATGTGACAGAAACACCGGCATATATGTCCAATACGACCAAGGCGGTTTCCACTGACAATTTCTATTGGAACAGCCGTATGATCGCAGCCATGGCAGATGCTTCTTATGGCAAGTCTATCTTCCATATCGAGAGATATCAGGAAAAAGTGGCGGCAAAAGGACATGAGTTGATCGGCAAATACGATGCTGTGATCGAAAAAGAGCGGGATGTGGAAAAACGCTGTCAGTTGCGCCATAAGGCAAATCAGGCGATCGCCGATATGTTGCAGAAAGAAACGGCAGACACACTGGATAAGGTTCTTTATGAATTGAGCAACCAGATGAAAAATGCCTATTCCAGATCGGATGCATAAAAACAAAAGCCGGGTCATAGGATAAACCAAGTGAGGTCTTGGGGAAACATATGGCTGATTATCAAAAACATAAAAACAATAAAATCAGAGCAGGTCTGGTCGTACTGGGTCTGCTCTGTCTTAGTATAGGGCTGATCGGGCAATATCAGACCAATGCGCTGACAACATCAGCGAGTGTTGGCGGCAGGGAACTGCCCATCTACTGTGTCGATACGGACGAAAAGAAGGTGGCATTGTCCTTTGATGCGGCATGGGGAAATGAGGATACAGCGCGGATCCTGGAGATTTTGAAAAAGAATGATGTGCATGTGACTTTTTTTATGACCGGCGGCTGGGTCGAGTCATATCCGGATGATGTAAAAGCTATCTATGAAGCAGGGCATGATCTGGGAAACCATAGCGAAAACCATAAGAATATGTCACAACTGTCTGTGGAAGAATGTAAATCGGAATTGCAGCAGGTGCATGACAAGGTCAAAGAGATCACCGGCTATGATATGTTTTTGTTTCGCCCACCTTATGGCGACTATGATAATGAGGTCATTACAACGGTGCGCGAGATGGGCTATTACCCCATCCAGTGGGATGTTGATAGTCTGGACTGGAAAAACTATGGGGTATCTTCTATCGTGCAGACAGTCACAGAACACAAGCATCTGGGAAACGGATCCATTATCCTGATGCACAATGGTGCGACATATACGGCGGATGCCTTAGAAACGGTTATCAATTCCTTGCGCGACCAGGGCTATGAGATCGTGCCGATCTCGGAACTCATCCACCGCGACAATTACCATATGGATCACGAAGGGCGGCAGATTACAGATGAAAAAAATAAAAACTAGCGTACCATGTTCTTTGCCTGAATGGACATAAGTTCATACATCTCATCCGGCGTTTCCTGACAGCCACCGTCCAACCACATGCGGATCATGGCAGTCAGTCCGGTATAATAGAAAACTGCACAGTATTCTGCCTGCCGCTTGGAGGTGATACCATGGATAGCGGCATAACGCTTCATGCCATCAGAATGTCCGAAAGCGGAGACGGCAGACAGAAAAGGCAGTTGCGCGACCTTGGATACATAGACCTGATAAAAAGAGCGATAACTTAGGATATGTTCAAATAAGGATAGAAATGTGGCACGGTAAAAATCATCGGTCAGATCCCTATTCCTGATCAGCGTGCGATCTTCTTCGACGAGTGCTAAGAACAGTCGCTTGGCAACGGCATCAAAAAAGTGATCCATGTCGCCGAAATGCGAATAAAAGGTTGCACGCGTAATACCGGTCTTTTGACAGAGCAGGGAGATGGAAATATCTCCAAAATCATATATTTCTAAGAGTTTTAAAAATGTATCGCAGATAAGTGCATCTGTTTCCTGAAACTTCTTGTTGTTCTTTGTATTCATAAGAAAATACCCCTTAAATCCATTTGATTTCTACCATCATAACACGCATTTGGCAAAAAAGCACACCTTATATCTGTGCTTTGTCTGCCTGTATCTTTTTATAATGATGCAGGGCAAAAGCGATACCAAGTCCCAGTGCTGCAAAAGTCGCGATCGGCTGCGCCCACACGATACCGCGGAAACCGGCAATGTGATCCAGAAGGTAGAGCGCCGGGATAAAGATCAGACCTTGACGCAGGATGGATACAAAGAGGGCATAGGAGGGTTTTTCGGTCGATTGCAAAAAGGTTGTGCAGAGTTGGTAAAGTCCAATGAAGGGACCGGAAAGCGTGCCGATGCTGATAACATAGACCCCCAGAGGAATGATGGTGGCATCATCCAAAAAGGCGGTGACCAGAGGGGTGGCAAAACTGCGGCAGAGCAGGGTAAGAACCAGCCCCAGCAGTACGGTCGCAATGGATGTCTTGTGGATTGTCTCGCGCATGCGCTTCCAGTTTTTGGCACCAAAACTATAGGAAATGATGGGCTGGACACCCATGGCAACGCCAATCTGCAACATGCCGATGATCATGGTGGCACGTCCTGCAACGGAGAGGGCGGCTACATAGTGGTCACCGTGTGCGACCAGAAGATTATTTTCAAAAATACCGGAAACACTGTTTAAAAGGGTACTGATACCGGAAGGCAGACCAATGGCTAGGACAGATGTCGCAATGCCGGATCCGAAGGTGAAATCGCGCAGATGGATTGAGGTGTGCTGGCAATTTTTTATAATAAAGAGGATATAGAAAATGCTGCTGCTGGCAGTACCGATCAGTGTTGCGATGGCAGCGCCCGGAATACCCATACCAAGCACTAAAATAAAGATAGGATCTAAAATGATATTTAAAATGGTGCCGAGAAGGTTGCCGACCATAGCGGACACTGCCGCACCCTCACAGCGGATCACCTGTCCGGTGGCGGTATTTAACATGGTTAGCGGGGCACCCAGCATGATGAGGGTAAGATAGGACGCGGCGTAAACACGGGTGTTGGCACTGGTGCCGATCAGATCCAGGATAGGATCCTGAAAGAGCAGGATGATGGCGCCGTAGGCAAAGCCCATAAGGATGGAAAAGTAAAAGGAAAAACTGGAGTAGCGGGCAACTTTGGAATTATCCCCGCGCCCCATGGCAACCGAGATACAGGAAGAAGCACCGGTACCGATCATGCTGCCAAAGGCGGACAGAATGGTTGTAAGCGGCATGCAGAGGGAAAGCCCGGTCACTTTATAGGGATCTTTTAACTGTCCAATGAAATAGATGTCAGCCATATTGTAGATGACCATGATCAAAATGGTGAGTATGGCTGGCAGGCACATCTTTGCCATCAGTTTCCAGATGGACTCCTTTGCAAAAATATTTGGATCCAAACGCTTTTGATTTTTCATACGAAGACACCTCATTTATTTTTTTAGAATATAAACTATACAACTGTATAAATAATTATAAAGCAATCCATCAGGTATGCAAGAGAAAGATAGAGAATTTTACAAGAAAATTTATAAAGTTGAAATTATAATTATGAAATTTTTCTAAAGTGAGGCGGTTGACACTACAGTTAGATTGTGCTAACATATCAATGTCGTTAGAAAGTGCTAACAAATGTTATTTACATTGAACAGGCATTTTCTTTTTTGACCGTGAGTTAGTGTGCGCTAACAAAAGTTTTATTTATGCACGAAATGAGGAAGGTGAGTAAGATGATGCCTTTGGCTATGGCAAACAAAGGAGAAGAGCAACTGATCAAAAAGGTCGGCGGTAAAGAAGAAACAAGATTATTTCTGGAAAAATTAGGATTTGTGCCGGGCTCCAAAGTCAGCGTCGTTTCGGAGGCAGATGGCAATGTGATCATCAATGTCAAAGATTCACGTGTGGCAATTGGAAAAGAAATGGCACTTAAGATCATGGTTTAAATGGTACGCATAAGACGTGCTTTTTAAATAAAGGAAAAAGAATGGCAAAGGAAAGGAAGTCACAAGATGAAAACATTACGTGATGTGAAGGTAGGCCAGTCCGCAGTCGTTACGAAATTAAACGGAGAGGGAGCTACCAAAAGAAGAATTATGGATATGGGTATCACAAAAGGCGTAGAAGTCTATGTACGCAAGGTTGCACCATTGGGAGACCCGATTGAAGTTACAGTAAGAGGATATGAGTTGTCTCTTCGTAAAGAAGATGCAGCCATGATTGATGTGAAGGAGGACTAAAAGGTGGCAGTACGTATTGCATTAGCAGGTAATCCGAACTGTGGTAAGACCACATTGTTCAATGCCCTGACCGGATCCAACCAGTTTGTAGGAAACTGGCCGGGTGTTACCGTAGAAAAGAAAGAAGGAAAATACAAAGGAGATAAGGAAGTTACCATCACTGACTTACCTGGTATTTATTCTTTATCCCCTTATACATTGGAGGAAGTCGTTGCCAGAAATTATCTGATTGATGAGCATCCGGATGCCATTTTAAATATTGTTGATGGTACCAACTTAGAGAGAAACCTCTACCTGACAACACAGTTGGTAGAACTTGGTATTCCGGTTGTTGTTGCAATCAACATGATCGACGTTGTTGCCAAGAATGGTGATAAGATCAATTCCAAGAGACTTGCCGAAGAACTTGGTGTTGAGGTCGTAGAAATCTCTGCATTAAAGGGAACCGGTGTAGAGGATGCAGCAGCAAGAGCCATTGCCGCTACATCTAAGCAGTCTCAGAAGGCTAAGCATTCTTTCAGTGGGTCTGTAGAACATGCATTTGCGCATATTGAAGAACTCTGCTTACATAACATTGCTGATGAGAGCCTGCAGCGTTGGTATGCGATCAAGTTATTTGAGCGTGATGCCAAGGTACAGGAAAAGTTAGGCTTATCACAGGATATCATCGCACATATTGAAAAGGATATTGTCTCTTGCGAAGAAGAACTGGATGATGATGCAGAATCCATCATCACGGGTGAGAGATACAACTATATTGGAAGCATTATTAATGATTGTATCAAGAAGGCCAATGCCGGCGCGTTGACGGTTTCAGATAAGATTGATAGAATTGTAACAAATCGTATTCTGGGTCTGCCGATTTTTGCGGCAGTTATGTGGCTTGTTTATTATGTATCTATCACAACCGTTGGTGGATTCTTGACTGACTGGACCAATGATGTACTCTTTGGCGAGATCATTCCTCCGGCAATCGAGCATTTTCTGGTTTCTATCAACTGTGCTGATTGGTTACAGGGATTGATCCTAGATGGTATTGTTGCCGGTGTTGGCGCAGTTCTTGGATTTGTTCCTCAGATGTTAGTGCTCTTCATCTTCTTGGGATTCCTCGAGGGATGTGGCTACATGGCACGTGTTGCTTTCGTTATGGATAGAATCTTCCGTAAGTTTGGTCTTTCCGGAAAATCCTTTATCCCAATGCTGATCGGTACCGGATGTGGTGTTCCCGGAATCATGGCTAGTAGAACGATCGAAAATGACCGTGACCGCAAGATGACAATTATGACGACAACCTTTATTCCGTGTGGAGCAAAGTTACCGATCATCGCTTTGATCGCCGGTGCGTTCTTTGATAATGCCGGCTGGGTTTCATGGAGTGCATATTTCGTAGGTATGGCAGCAATCATCTGCTCCGGTATCATCTTAAAGAAGACAAAGATGTTCTCCGGCGATCCTGCTCCATTCGTAATGGAACTTCCTGCTTACCACTGGCCGACTGTTGGCAGTGTACTTCGTAGTATGTGGGAGCGTGGCTGGTCCTTCATCAAGAAGGCTGGTACCATCATCCTCTTATCTACCATCGTACTCTGGTTCCTGATGAGTTTCGGATGGGAAAATGGTTCCTTCGGAATGCTTGAGGCAGAGCAGTTGGATGCAAGTATTCTTGCTAAGATCGGTACAGCAATCGCTTGGATGTTCGCACCACTTGGATGGACACAGGCAGGGCAGGGATGGAAGATGGCAGTTGCAGCCGTATCCGGTTTGATCGCAAAAGAAAACGTTGTTGCTACCTTTGGTATGCTTTATGGATTTGCAGAAGTTGCAGAAGATGGTTCCGAAGTATGGGGCAATCTGGCACAGGTGATGACACCAATCGCCGCTTACGGCTATCTGGTATTCAACCTTCTCTGCGCACCATGTTTCGCAGCAATGGGTGCTATCAAGAGAGAGATGAACAATCCAAAGTGGTTCTGGTTTGCAATCGGATATCAGTGCATACTTGCTTACATCGTATCTATGTGCATCTACCAGATTGGAACACTCTTTACCGCAGGTGTCTTTGGATTTGGAACCGTTGTGGCATTTATCTTTGTGATCGGCTTTATCTATCTGCTCTTCCGCAAGGATAAATATGCAGCAATCAATAAATAAAATATGGCTCTTTTGAGCCGGTTTCGAGGTGAATGATATGGGGACAATAATTGTATTACTTGTATTGATCGCTATTGTTTCAGCAATCTTACACAGTTTGATCAAAAAGAAAAAATCCGGGAAAGGCTTATGCTCCGGTGACTGTGGATCGTGCGGCGGTTGTAGTTCTTGTACCCCGCCGGAAAAGAAATAAGGGATCATTTACCGATAAGTTTACCAATTACAGCATGCGCTTTCTGTAAAACTCCCAAGTTGGGCGCAGGCTGTTTGGAACTCCTTTACGAAGATATCTGCATACTCACAGATATCGGGATGCATAAATAAAGTGTGTGAAAATGTCAGAGGGCTTTGCCCGCTGGCATTTTTGCGTATGGAGGAAAGTTGATAAAGCAGTAGACGAAAGCGCATCCTATGCATTATGATAGAAAGTAGCAAAAATAAGGAGCAAAAAGATGACAGGACAGATCAAATTTTCTGTGGTAATTCCGGCATACAATGCCGAGGAGTATCTGCCGGGATTATTGCAGAATCTTTTGGAACAGACCTATAACAACTTCGAGGTGATCGTTGTAGATGACTGCGCCACAGATCAGACAGGAGCGGTAGCGGAGTCTTATTTACAGGCATTTCGTGGCAAGCAGGCAGACTATGTCGTGATCCATAAGCCGGAGAACGAGGGACTTAGCATGGCGCGCAATACCGGGATCTCCCATGCTGCCGGAGACTATATTCTGTTTCTGGATGCAGATGATGGCGTGGAAACGACCCTTTTGGAAAGGCTTTATCATGCTTTGAACGAGCAGCCGGCGGATATGGTCGTATTTGGCTACACCGAGGACTATTATCAAAAAAATGCCCTGTCCTATCAGGTGCAGAAGACACCGGAATTATATTATTTTTCAGATGATATCCATGATGGCGCACAGGGGTGGAAAAGACCGCTTGCCTATGCCTATCCTTATATCATAGAACTGGAGCATGAGACAATGTTTGGCTATGCATGGAATAAGGCATACCGGCTTTCTTTTTTGCAGGAACAGAAATTACAGTTTCAGAATATCGTCCATATTGAGGATATTTTATTTAATGTGCAGGCAGCAGGGGCTATGCAAAGTCTTTTGACCCTGCCGGATGTCTTGTACCATTATGCTAACCGCGGACAGAGCCGCCTGACGGACAAGTATCTGCCGGAATATTTTGCCCTGCAAAAGACCAGAGTACAGGCTTTCCTTAATATGCAGATGCGAAAGATCCGGACGGTGACCGAGGGCATGACCAAAGGAGAGACAGGCGGCTTGGAAAATCTGGACGTTGGCGCATGGCGTATGCGCCTGCATGAAGTCATGGCTGGGGTATATTTCAGGTCGTTCCAGTCATCCATGGTCAGAGGCATACAGCACGGCGATAGCAAGCGCGAGGTCATGGCAAGGGCAAGGGCTGAACTGGAAGGTCCTTTGTATGGCAGACTGCGCCGCCACTTATCGGAGGATGGGCGCGTGGCAAAGATTCTCTATGCCCCATTGGTGCGGGGGGATATCAGCGGAGCCTATCGCAGAGCCAAGGAGATCGCCTGGGCGAAAGAACATATGGCGGGAGCCTATGTAAAGTTAAAACAGAATCGATAAAAAGAAAGAAACTGACGCGGAATATTTACTTTCCGGTCAGTTTCTTTTTGTAAGGAGTATGAAAAAGAGTTGCTTTATATCTTGCCACGCATCAGATAATCCATGATGCGCTTGGAGTCATCTGCTTCATGGGCGATGATCTCCATTTCCGGGATAGCGGAACTGGAAGAAAAAATGGTCGTCAGGGAAATAAGTTGACACAATTTTGACTTTAAGTTCAAACGGTCGCCATCAGCGGTGACAAGTTCTACCTGTCCTTCACAGGCATCAATGACTTTTAAAAATTCTTCCGGGTTTTCAATATTCATTATTTTCATAAACAGCGGCTCCTTTTGTCTGAATTTGCCAAAGAATATGCACTTTGGCAGGCTTTCTGACATCATCATACAACTTGCAAAAAAGCAGTGTCAATGAAATTGAAAATATTACCCTATCTTCATAAAAAAATGAAAAGACAGGATCTGGACTTTGACATAAGATAAGCAGTAAGGGAGTAATGATTACGCTAAAATAGCGAGATATAGGAAAGGAGCAGACATGTTAGAAAAGAAGAATTATCAGTTTTGGTTTTGCACCGGATCCCAGGATTTGTACGGAGAAGAGTGTCTGGCACATGTGGCAGAGCATTCTAAGATCATTGTTGAGGCTTTGAACAGATCCGGCAACCTGCCATACGAGGTCATCTGGAAGCCGACCATGATCACCAATGAAGTGATCCGCAGGACCTTTAATGAGGCAAATACAGATGCGAATTGCGCAGGTATCATTACCTGGATGCATACATTTTCTCCGGCAAAATCATGGATCCTTGGCTTGCAGGAATTGCGCAAACCACTTTTACATTTACATACCCAGTTCAACCGGGAGATCCCATATGACACCATTGATATGGACTTTATGAATGAGAACCAATCCGCGCATGGTGATCGTGAGTATGGTCATATCTTCAGTCGCCTTGGCATGGAGCGCAAGGTCGTTGCCGGCTATTGGGAAGATGCAGATGTCCAGAAGGAGATCGGTGCATGGATGTGTACGGCAGTGGGCGTGATCGAGAGCAGCCATGTTCGCGTGATGCGTGTGGCAGATAATATGCGAAATGTTGCTGTTACCGAGGGCGATAAGGTCGAGGCACAGATCAAGTTTGGCTGGGAAGTAGATGCCTATCCGGTCAATGAGATCGTAGAAGCCGTGAATGCCGTATCACAGGCAGATATTGATACCTTGGTAGAAGAGTATTACAGCAAGTATGACATCCTGCTCGAGGGCAGAGATGAAAAAGAATTCCGTCAGCATGTAGCAGTGCAGGCTGGCATAGAGATCGGTTTTGAGCGTTTCCTAGAAGAAAGAAATTATCAGGCGATCGTCACACACTTTGGAGATCTGGGCGGACTCAAACAGTTGCCGGGACTTGCCATCCAGCGTCTGATGGAAAAAGGCTATGGATTTGGTGCTGAGGGTGACTGGAAGACCGCGGCTATGGTGCGCGTCATGAAGATCATGACCCAGGGAGTCAAAGATGCCAAGGGAACCTCCTTTATGGAGGACTACACATACAATCTGGTGCCGGGCAAGGAAGGCATCCTGGAAGCACATATGCTTGAGGTTTGTCCGACGATCGCAGATGGCAGGATCGCGATCAAGGAGCAGCCGCTTAGCATGGGCGAGCGTGAGGATCCGGCAAGACTGGTATTTACGTCTAAGACCGGCCCTGCTATTGCAACGTCACTGGTTGATCTTGGCGACCGTTTCCGTCTGATCATCAACGATGTGGATTGCAAAAAGACAGAAAAGCCAATGCCAAAACTTCCGGTTGCAACCGCATTCTGGACACCGCAGCCAAACCTTAAGGTTGGCACCGAGGCGTGGATCCTGGCAGGAGGTGCACATCATACCGCCTTCTCCTACGATCTGACCGCAGAACAGATGGGTGACTGGGCTGCCAACATGGGCATTGAAGCAGTTTATATTGATAAGGATACCAACATCCGTCAGTTTAGGAATGAACTGAACTGGAATTCTATTTATTACAGAAAATAAAACAAACATGTGTAATTTCCATCTTAGTGTGTTATACTGTGCTTAGTTGTTTTTGGAGGTAGGTAGAATGACAGAGATGGGGTTTTTGATCTTTTTTGCCATACTGATCTTGTTTGTTGTTATCGTTGCAGTGGTTGTGGTGGTATCGGCAGTGGCAGGCGCGAGCGCGGCGGTTGCCAATACGATCGCAGATGATGACGATGGCGATGCGTGATGGCATGGAGATCGGAGAAATTAAATAAGTATTTTAGGAACAGCCGTCATTATCTGAAGTAATGGCGGCTATTTTCATATCCCCTTTAACAATTCACCTATATAGTATGCTATAATATAAAAAACTATGATTTGGAGAAATTTATGCAAACAAAGATCATCATTGCCATGCATAAGCCATACGAGACACCGACCGGGTCCGTCTATCTGCCCCTACAGGTGGGCGCAGAGGGAAAGGATAGCATCCCGGGACTTGCGTGTGACAATACAGGCGAGAATATATCAGCAAAAAATCCAACTTACTGCGAATTGACCGGTCTTTACTGGGCGTGGAAAAATCTGGATGCAGATGCCATTGGTCTGGTGCATTATCGCAGGTATTTTACGGGCAGGAGCCGCTCTTATCGGAAGACGCATGCAAAGGACCTGATGGATTGTGTATTGACGACAGCAGAAGCCGGGAATCTCATGGAGACTTATGATATCGTTGTGCCGGCAAAGCGTAAGTATTATATTGAATCCCTGTATTCTCACTATGCCCATACGCTGGATGCCAAGCATCTGGATCTGGCGCGGAAGATCATTCACAACAAATGTCCGGAATATGACGCGGTATGCAAAAAGGTCTATGCATCAACATGGGGATACATGTTTAATATGTGCATCATGCGGCGGACCTATCTGGATGCCTACTGCAATTGGCTTTTTCCGATTTTAGCGGATTTAGAAGATGCCATGCAGGATGATCTGAAGAACATGAGTGCCTTTGAGGCAAGACTCTTTGGACGTGTCAGTGAGATCCTTTTTAATGTATGGCTGTTAAAAGAAGAAGAGAGCAAAGAGGCACCGCGCATCAAGGAAGTGGCTACCATGCATATGGAGCCGGTCAACTGGCTGAAAAAGGGTGGCGCTTTTCTCAAAGCAAAATTCTTTGGCAAAAAATATGGAGCAAGTTTTTAATGAAAGTAAGTATTATCACTGCCTTTTATAAGGGAAATGCTTATATGGCAGATTACCAGAAAATGATCCGCGCGAACCAGAAAAATCTGGAGAGAGCGGATGAATTGGAAGCCGTGATCATAAACGATAGTCCGGAGGAGAGTGTTGTTCTGCCGGAAGATGGTGGCGATTGCAATATCTGGATCTACGACCAGAAGCAAAACGGCGGGATCCATGCGGCACGCGTGCGCGGGCTTTCTCTTTGCACCGGTGACTATGTGATCTTTCTGGATCAGGACGACCGTTTGCGAGAGGATGCAGTCGCAACCTTTATTGCGACCATGAGAAAATACCAGACAGAGGCAGATAAGGTGCATGCGGCGCTGGGGCAGGAATTTTCCCGGACAAGGATCGCGCAGATCATGCACTATCCGGTACTGGTATCCAATGCTCTTATGGAACAAAAGGATGGCGAGGTCTTATGGTATCGCACGGACTACCACAAAAAGTTGATCGGTGACTACAAGACGTACCTCCGCGTTGGCAATCAGATCATCTCTCCGGGACAGTGCCTGATCCCCAAGGCTATGATCCCCGATATGTGGCTTAGACATATAGGAAAAAAGAACGGATCGGACGACTATTTCCTTTGGTTGCTTTTGCTTTGTCAGCGGACACCATTTTCTTTTGTAGACCAGCCACTTTATGTGCATGGTTATACGGCACAGAACTTATCCGCGGATTCTAGGAAAATGGATGCCTCCACCTATGAATTTGTGGATGCTCTGGAAAAAGAAAAGGTCATGGATCCGAAAGATATCCGGTTGTTACGGCGGACGATTTCTTACAAGGATACCTTTCGCAGTGGCAGTGCCGTGGTCAAGGCATTTTCTACCTTGCGCAATCTTGATATTTTTCTGCCAAATCTGATTTTTAAATGGCGGAGCAAAACACCCTATGGATTTAACCGGGAATGAGAAAAAGGCAGTTGATTTTTCCCCTGTTTCCTTATAAGATAATATAGATAAGATGGTAACATAGGCGAGGAGTAGATCCACCTATGCGGAAAGGAATAATAGATAAAATGAGCAAAGAATTAGCAAAGACCTATGACCCGAGTGGGTTGGAAGACAGACTTTACAAAAAATGGGAGGATAATGGCTATTTTCACGCTGAGGTAGACCGCAGCAAGAAACCATTTACCATCGTGATGCCACCTCCAAATATCACAGGTCAGCTCCACATGGGACATGCTTTGGATAATACCATGCAGGATATTTTGATCCGTTACAAGAGAATGCAGGGATACAATGCTCTTTGGCAGCCAGGTACAGACCATGCAGCCATCGCTACAGAGGTCAAGGTCATCGAGCATCTGAAAAAGCAGGGCATCAACAAGGATGATCTGGGACGTGACGGATTTTTAGACGAGTGTTGGAAGTGGCGCGAGGAGTACGGCGGACGTATCATCCGTCAACTTAAGCGTATGGGATCTTCTGCTGACTGGCAGAGAGAACGTTTTACCATGGATGAGGGGTGTTCTAAGGCAGTTGAGGAAGTCTTTGTTAAGTTATACAACGAGGGCTATATCTATAAGGGCAATCGTATCATCAACTGGTGTCCGGTCTGCCAGACCTCTATTTCTGATGCAGAGGTAGAGCACGTAGAGCAGGCAGGACATTTCTGGCATATGAAATACGAGATCGTTGGAGAACCGGGCAGATATGTAGAGTTTGCTACGACCCGTCCGGAGACCATGCTGGGAGATACTGCAGTGGCTGTCAACCCGGCAGATGATCGTTACAAGGATATCGTTGGCAAGACCGTTATGCTTCCGTTCATGAACCGCGAGATTCCGGTTATTGCAGATGAGTATGTAGATATGGAATTTGGAACCGGTGTCGTTAAGATCACACCGGCACATGACCCGAACGACTTTGAGGTTGGCAAGCGCCATGATCTTCCGGTCATCAATATCTTAAATGATGATGCGACCATCAATAGCAATGGTGGCGAATTTGAAGGCATGGATCGCTACGAGGCACGTAAAGTCATCGTGCAGAAGATGGATGAGATGGGACTGTTGGTTGGCATTGAAGATCATGTCCACAATGTCGGTACCCATGACAGATGTAAGACGACAGTTGAACCTATGGTAAAGCCACAGTGGTTCGTTGCCATGGAAGAATTGGCAAAGCCGGCAGTCGAGGCAATCAAGACAGGCGAATTGCAGTTTGTGCCAAAGAATTATGATAAGACTTATTTGCACTGGTTGGAGAATATCCGCGACTGGTGTATTTCCAGACAGTTGTGGTGGGGGCATCGTATTCCGGCTTATTATTGCCAGGACTGTGGTGAGACCGTAGTTGCACGTGCATCAGAAGCACCGACCAAGTGCCCGAAGTGTGGCGGTGTTCATATGAAGCAGGACGAAGATACGCTGGATACCTGGTTCTCATCTGCGCTTTGGCCATTCTCAACCCTTGGCTGGCCGGAAAAAACAGAAGATCTGGATTACTTCTATCCAACCGATGTCTTGGTTACCGGATATGATATTATCTTCTTCTGGGTTGTCCGCATGGTATTTTCCGGTTACGCACACACAGGAAAATCACCTTTCCATACGGTACTGATCCATGGACTCGTGCGCGACTCACAGGGACGCAAGATGAGCAAGTCTTTGGGCAATGGTATCGATCCGCTGGAAGTCATTGATAAATACGGCGCAGATGCCCTGCGTCTGACCCTGATCACCGGTAATGCACCGGGAAATGATATGCGTTTCTATTGGGAACGTGTAGAGCAGAGCCGCAATTTTGCAAATAAGGTATGGAATGCATCACGTTTCATCCTGATGAATTTAGAAGGTGTAGAACTGACCCAGCCAGAGGAAGCAGATCTTGCCGTTGCAGATAAGTGGATCCTTTCACAGGTCAATACGCTGGCAAAAGATGTGACCGAGAATATGGACAAGTACGAACTTGGTATTGCAGTACAAAAGGTCTACAACTTTATCTGGGATGAGTTCTGTGACTGGTACATTGAGATCGTTAAGCCTCGTATGTATCGCAAGGATCAGGATATGGTATCTGCAAATGCAGCACTTTGGACTTTAAAGACCGTCCTTACCGATGCTCTGAAACTTTTGCATCCGTTCATGCCGTTTATTACAGAAGAAATCTTCTGTACCTTACATCCGGAGGAGGAGACCATCATGCTGACCGACTGGCCGGTATATGATGCAAACCGTCATTATCCAAAGGAAGAGGCTATGATCGGCAGAGCCAAGGATGTCGTTCGTGGTATGCGAAATCTCCGTACAGATATGGATGTACCGCCAAGCCGTAAGGCAAAGATCATCATCACATCGGAGGATGCAGCAGTACGGGATATCTTTACCGAGATCACAGAGTCTTATCAGACACTTGCCGGTGCTACCGAGGTATGCGTACAGGCAGGTACAGAGGGCGTACCGGAGGATGCCGTTTCGGTTGTCATCCCGGATGCGGTCATGTATATTCCACTCGAGGATCTGGTAGATTTCGAGAAGGAAAAGGAAAGACTGACCAAGGAAAAGGAAAAACTGGAAAAAGAACTTGCACGAAGCAAGGGTATGCTTTCCAATGAGAAGTTTTTGAGCAAGGCTCCGGCAGACAAGGTGGCTGAGGAGCGCGCAAAGATGGATAAATACCAGCAGATGATGGATGATGTGCTTGCACGTCTGGCACAGATGAAGTAAGACACATTATTTTAAGGAGGATATGCAATGGACGCAGCACAGGTAAAGCAGATTCTTACAAAGGTAGATCACACATTACTGCGCGTAGACAGTAAGTGGGAGGAGATACGAGAGGTATTGGATGATGCAATGCGTTATGAGACTGCTTCCGCCTGCATACCTCCTTCTTTTGTAGAAAGAGCAGCAGCCTATGTGGAAGGCAGACTTCCAATCTGTACGGTCATAGGATTTCCAAATGGCTACGCCACGACGGCTACCAAGTGCTTTGAGGCATCCGATGCTGTGGCAAAGGGCGCAAGCGAGATTGATATGGTCGTCAATATCGGTTGGATCAAGGAAGGACGTTTTGATGCCATTTTAGATGAGATCGATCAGGTCAAGGCGGCATGTCAGGGGAGACTCTTAAAGGTCATCATCGAGACTTG
The DNA here is from genome assembly GCA_934899185.1 of uncultured Lachnospiraceae bacterium. GTDB lineage: Bacteria > Bacillota > Clostridia > Lachnospirales > Lachnospiraceae > Pararoseburia. The sequence goes on along the minus strand of CAKXYI010000001.1, from coordinate 313,600 downwards.
CCTTTTGACAGATCAGGAGATCATTTCCATGTGTCAGGTGGTTTCCAAGTCCAAGGCAGAATACATCAAGACATCTACCGGCTTTTCCAAGGCAGGAGCAACAAGAGAAGCCGTATCTTTGATGGCATCGCATGTGACAGATGGCACTTTGGTCAAGGCGGCAGGCGGTATCGCATCCTTAGAGGATGCGGCAGATTTTATTGCCTTGGGAGCAAGCAGACTTGGTACCAGCCGCGTAGTAGCGGCGGTCAAAGAAGGGAGTCGTAAATGACAACTCCGATGAATCCATATACTAAGAAACCGATCATTCGTGTTGACAATAAGGCTATGTTTGCGACGATCCGTTTTCCGGCGCCGGATGAGGGGGAAAGTGCGCCTCAGTATGATGTGGATGAATTGGAGAGCATGCTTGCACAAGAGGGAATCGTCTACGGGATTGATGGGAATATGCTTTCCTCTTTGAGTCAGGAGATCCTTTTTGATACCGAACTCATCGTTGCTGTGGGAAAAGAGCCCGTGGAAGGAACCAATGGCTACTATGAATATCATTTTAGTCAGGAATTTTCCAAGAAGCCGACCATCCGACCGGATGGGTCTGCGGATTTCCTTAGTATCAAGGTGATTGAGGTTGTGCATGAGGGCGATTTGATTGCCACCTACCATCCTGCGGTCATGGGTATGCCGGGCATGAATGTGCGCGGCAAAGAGGTTGAGCCGCATATGATGCGTGATATGCCACCGATCGGTGGACGAGGTTTCCATCGTTCGGACGACAATCTGTACTATTATGCGGATATGGATGGCAAGATCGTCCTAAAGGGAAATCGGATTAATATTTCTCCTGTGTACGAGATTGACCAAGATGCGGATATGAGCGTTGGCAACATCGATTTCAAGGGCGATGTGGTGATCCATGGCGGGGTCAAAAACGGCATCCATATTCATGCGACAGGATCGATCACAGTAGATGGTCTGGTGGAATTGTGTGACCTGCGCGCCGGAAAGGACATCTATCTTTTGAGCGGTGTCAAGGGCGGAGAACGTACCACGATCCATGCAGAGGGTGCAATCACGGCAGAGTTTATTGAGTATGCCCTTGTTTCCTGTAAGGGAATGCTACACGCGGATGTACTTTTCAACTGTCTGGTGAATTGTGACTCCAAGGTCATCACGACAGCAGGCAAGCGTTCTGCTATCATCGGTGGCTATGTGACGGCGGTGCAGGGGGTATCTTCCCTAGTAATCGGCAATAAGTTTGGGACCGTGACTCATGTCATGGTTGGGATTGACGAAGAGTGCATCAAGGAAATGTCAGATCTTGCAGATAGGATCCGATCTTTGGATGCCAATATTGCCAAGATCAAGCGGGGGATTGAGGATTTTGAACTTCTGGCACAAAAGAAGGGGATTTCCTACAAGGAAGACCCAAGACGTATGCAACTCTTGCGTATCCGTATCCGTGATGAGGCAGTGGTTGCGGAAGCCCGCATGCGTTTTGATGAACTGAAAGCCTTGATGGAAGTAGGACGAGGAGCGACTGTGCGTGTCTATGATACCGTATATTCCGGTGTGACGGTGCGGATCATGGATCAGTATGCACAACTGACGGATTTCCAGAAACGGGTGGAATTTGTCAAGACCACGACGGGTATCCGCATGGATCCACTCTTGGATCCGGTTCCGGATGAATAGAACGGCTGCTGACAGATTTTGACGGAATGTTCACAAAGAATCATTATGATAGATAGAAGAAAGCAGTAATTTGGAGGCTGAAATGATAGATTTTGAGGAAGAACTGAAAAAGTTTGAACCAAGTATGGAAGTAGAAGAAGCGGAAGAAGAGATCCAGAAGCGCGATCTGACGGATATGACGGATATCCTTCGGCAGATGACAGAGCAAAAGAGAGGGAGATAGAAGCAGACATGAAATGTTATATGTGTGGCACCCTTGTGGATCATGAAAACTTATGCCCTCATTGTGGCAGTGATCTGAAGATCTATCGCACCATTCTGGCATTGTCCAATACCTTGTATAATACCGGTCTGGAGCAGGCGCAGGTACGTGATCTGTCCGGTGCGATCGTTTCTTTGAAAAAGAGTTTAAAATACAACAAATACAATACCAAAGCAAGAAATCTCTTGGGACTGGTATATTTTGAGTTGGGCGAGACTGTTATGGCGCTGAGTGAATGGGTCATCAGCAAGAACTTAGAGCCGGACAATCCATTGGCAGACCGCTATCTGGACGAGATTCAGAATACACCGGGCATGCTTGATAAGTTAAACCAGACAACCAAGAAATACAATCAGGCACTCTTATATTGCAGACAAGGCAGCCGTGATTTGGCGACCATCCAGTTGCGCAAGGTGCTGAACCTAAATCCTAAATTTGTTGCCGGACATCAGTTGCTGGCTCTTTTGTATATTCAGGATGGAAAGTATAATGAGGCGCGCAAGGAATTAAATGCAGCCAACAAGATCGATGTGCGAAATACCATCACACTGCGTTATTCCAGAGAGGTGCGTGAGAAATTAAAAGAACTCAACCAGAATAAAAAGAAGCGCAAGAAGGATGATCTGGTTTCCTTTCAGGATGGCAATGATACCATCGTTATGCCGAGCAATTCCTTCCGGGATATGATCGACAGCACCAGAGCCAGTGTCATCAATATTGTGGTAGGACTGGTCATAGGACTCTTGATTTGTTTCTTTTTGGTTATCCCGACCATTCGCCAACGGGCTTCCGAGAATGCAGCAGCATCTCTTGTTGATACCAATGAACAGTTGACCAACAGTGCATCCAATGTTAGCAGCCTGAAAAAACAGGTGGAAGACCTCAACAAAGAACTGGAACAATATACCGGAAAGTCAGATGCGGTAGGCTCCTATGAAAAACTCATGGAGGCAAAGGAGGCTTACGATGCATCCAATCTGGATCAGGCAGGGGAGGCACTATCTTCCGTCAATCGTGATCTGCTCGAAGAAAAAGGGCAGGCTATGTATGATCTGATCCACACGGCAGTCTATGCCAAGGTTTTGGAAGATGCCTATAACACGGCTTATCAGGCATACCAGAGGCAGGATTATCAGACGGCAAAGGATAGTTTTGGTCAGGTGATATTTATCGATCAGACCTATCATAACGGTGATGCACTTTTCTATCTGGCAGAGTGTCAGTGGAATACCTGGGAGTTTGACAGTGCCATAGAGAATTACCAGAAGGTCATTGAGCAATACCCGGATACATCCCATGCAAGAACGGCGCAGGAACGCATAGATTCCTATGCACAATCTAATGGCGGTGATGACAATACCACCAATAACAATACCACCAATAACTAAGAGAGAATTTCATATAAGAAAGCATACAAAAGACGTAAGGAAAATATTTCCCTACGTCTTTTTCTATTTCATAAACAGGAAAAATAGGAGGACAAGCGGATGGAATACAAATTTGAAATGGGGCAGGGAAAATTGCGTGTGGTCGTGCCAAAGGAACTCGACCATCATCTGGCAACCCAACTCAAAGAGGAGGCGGATCTTTTGATCGAGACTTATCATGTGAAGACCCTGATCTTTGATTTTACCAATACGGAGTTTATGGACAGTTCCGGGATCGGGGTTCTGATCGGCAGGAGCCGGAATTTGAGTTTTTCCGGTGGACAGGTGGTGGCGACTAATTTGAGCCCGCGTGTGGAGCAGATCTTTCGCATTTCCGGTCTGCAGCGGCTGATCACTGTTGTGCCGTCAGATCAGGAAAATCAAAAAAGTGAGGTGTAGGCATGGAAAATCATATGACAGTAACCTTTGACGCGATCTCTGAAAATGAGGCGTTTGCACGCATGGTCGTCTCTGCCTTTATGGTGGGGGCAAATCCGACCGTGGGGGAGATGGATGACGTAAAGACAGCGGTATCCGAGGCGGTGACCAATGCGGTGATCCATGGCTATGACAAAAAAGCAGGCAATGTCATGATGCGATGCAGCATGAAGGAAAATCTGTTGACCATCTGTGTGCAGGATTTTGGTAAGGGGATCCTGGATATCAAAAAGGCAAGGGAGCCCTTTTATACGACCAAACCGGAACTGGAGCGGTCCGGTATGGGCTTTGCCTTCATGGAAACATTTATGGATAGTGTGGATGTGATGTCTGTCCTGGGCGTCGGCACAACGGTCACGATGACAAAATGTTTACAGGATCAGGTCTAGTATGGATGGGATCACGGAAAGAATCGAACGTGCACAAAGAGGAGATAGGGGAGAAAGAGACAGGCTGGCCCTTGATAACATGCCTTTGGTGTGGAGTATGGTGGGACGATTTTCTTCTGCAGGCAAGGATAAGGAAGAATTGTTTCAGATCGGCATGATCGGACTCATGCAGGCGATCGATCGTTTTGACACTACATATGAAGTACGCTTTTCCACCTATGCGGTTCCCCTGATCTTAGGGGAGATCCGCCGCTTTTTGCGGGATGACAATCCCATCAAGGTGTCCCGGACTATTGCAGAACACAGAAAGCAGATCCAGACCTTACAACAGGGGCAGGAAGATATTTCTGTGGATCAGATCGTAGAAAAAACGGGGCTGACAAGAGAAGATGTTGTCCTTGCCATGGCAAGTGCCAGACCGGTCACCTCAATCTATGAGACTGCCTATGATTCCGGGGAAAGTCAGGTACTTTTGGTGGATCAGTTGGAGGGAAAGGAAAAGCCCATGGAGGAGGAAGTCTTGGAAGAACAGATCCTTGCCTTGGCGATGCAGGCATTATCGGCGGAGGAAAAAAATCTGATACAAATGCGCTTTTTTGAGAATATGACACAGACTGAGATCGCGGGCAGGCTGGGCATGACACAGGTACAGGTTTCCCGCAAGGAAAAGAAGATCTTACAGAAAATGCGGCAGTTTATACTTTTTTAATAAAAACTTTCTGATTGGTTCCTTGAATATCTCTTAGGGAATGTATAATATTATACATATATCTGAAGAATTGTGGCGTAAATGAGAAGTGTCAAAAGAAGTTTACATAGGAAGATCAGAAGGAGAACAGGAAACATGAAGAATTGGATCAAGGAGCATAAGAAGGCATGCATCATCATCGGGATCGTGGTGATCGTACTTGCCCTTATGCTTATTGCAGGGGCTGTTTCTGCCGGTAAGAAACAGACGGATAATGCGCAGGAGACAGCGACGGTAGAGAAGCGAACTCTCATGGAGAGCGTATCGGCAACCGGTACCTTTGTGGCAGCAGACGAGGACAAGATCACTTCCGATACGACGGGGGTGGAGGTCTTGGCAGTCAATGTTGAAGTGGGAGATACGGTTGCTGCCGGAGATGTCATAGCCGTTTTGGACAGTGCAGACTTGCAGGACAACCTGTCCGATGCCAAGAAGAATCTGTCTGATACCAACGAGCAGACCCAGCGGACCAGAGACAGTGCCAAGCGTAACTTAGAACAGGCAGGAAAGACTAGGGATGAGGATCTGGCAGATGTTGATACCAATATCCAGGATGCCTATGATGAGTGGCAGAGCGCGGAAAATAATTATAATGAGTCGGTAGCAGCCTACAATGAGGCAGTGGCAATGGCAAATTCTATTACAGATAAGACAAGCACTGCCTATACCAATGCCAATTCACAGGTCAATACCTTAAAGCGTCAGATGGATACAGACCGCAGGACGGCAGACAGCAGAAAGTCTTCCTACGACCGTCAGGTATCCCAGAGAGAGGATACGATCAAGCGGATCAACGACACCTATCAGGATCAGGTGGATACTTACAACAATACCATGGATTCTACCGAGGATTCCGGCAAGACCCAGCAGGAGCGTATTGATGACTTACAGGAGCAGATTGACGGAACTGTGGTTAAGGCAACGGCAAGCGGACTGGTAACGGCGGTTAATGTGGAAGTGGGTGATACCTATAATGGCAGTGTGATCGCAGTGATCGACAATGTGGATTCCTTTGACATTACGACAGAGATCGATGAGTATGACATCAACAGCATTGCGGTAGGACAGGAAGTTGTCATCAAGACCAATGCGACCGGAGACGAAGAACTTTCCGGTACGGTCAAAAAGGTATCACCGATCGCGACAGGCAGCACCAGTGGAGATCTGGCAGGCAATCTGGGGGGACTGGATTTGGGAAGTATTATGGGAAGCAGTTCATCTTCTGCCTTTTCTTCCAGTAGCAATGATGATGTGACTTTCACCGTGACGATCGCCCTCAACACACCGAGCGACAAACTGCGCATTGGCATGACGGCAAAGTTAAATATTGTGTTACAGAAAAATGCAGACGTTTTGTCTGTGCCTTACAATGCAGTGCAGACGGATGATGACGGCGCGACTTATTACGTGCAAAAAGTGACCGGAACCAATGATGACGGCTCTTACAAGACCAAGAAGATAACCGTGGATAAGGGGATTGAGAGTGACTACTATACAGAAGTCATCAACTCCGGGCTGAAAGAAGGAGACGAAGTTCTGGTGCCATCTGCGGAAAAGCAGAACACCTTAGAGGATATGATCAATCAGTCAAGTTCTATGGGAGGTGTATAATGGGTCGCACGATCATAGAACTGGAGGATATTTACAAACGTTTTTATATCGGGACAGCCAATGAACTCGAGGTCTTGCATGGGATCTCCTTGCATGTGACGGAGGGGGAATTTGTCGCTATTGTGGGAGCATCCGGTTCCGGCAAGTCGACGCTTATGAATATTATCGGAGCCTTGGATCGACCGACCGAGGGCAAGTATGCGTTGGACGGCGTGGATATGATCGCGGCAAAGGATGCGGAATTATCCAAGATCCGCAATCGAAAGATCGGTTTTGTTTTCCAGACTTACAATCTGATCTCCAAGACAAATGCCATCAAAAATGTGGAGATGCCAATGCTTTACGCAGGCATTCCGGGCAAGCAACGCATAGCCCGCGCCAAAGAACTCTTACAACTGGTCGGTATGGAAGAACGTATGAAACATTTGCCGGAGGAACTTTCCGGCGGACAAAAGCAGCGTGTCGCTATAGCCCGCGCCATGGCCAATGATCCGGCGATCATTCTTGCAGACGAACCGACCGGTGCTTTGGATTCTACGACCGGACGTATGGTCATGGATCTTTTTCACAAACTTCATGAGGAGGAGGGCAAGACCATCGTCCTCATTACCCATTCACCGGAATTGGCGGAGGAGACTGAGCGTATCATTACGATCAAGGATGGAAATGTCCTTGGAGAGAGGAAGGGTACGGCAAGATGATGATGATTTACGAAAATATCCGTCTGGCGCTTTTTAGCCTTAAAGCCAACAAGATGCGTGCGCTTCTGACCATGCTGGGTATCATTATCGGTATCGGTTCGGTCATTGCCATCATGACGGTCGGAGATTCCGTGACCTCGACGGTTGCGGATTCCATGAGTTCCCTAGGCGCCAACAACATCACGGTCACGCTGGAAGAACGCAAGGATGATGAGGATAGTACAGATTCTATGATGGGCATGACTTGGGGATCCTCAGATGATGAGAATGCCAAACAGCCGACGCAAAAGGACTATATCACGACCGATATGCTCCGACAGATGAAGGATGCTTTTGGGGATGCCATCAAGGCATATTCCATTACCGAACAGGTGGGCAGTGGCGAGATCCAGCAGAATGCCGAGAGTGGCAAGGCAAAGGTCTCTGTCATGGGAACCAGTCTGGGCTATTTTCTGGCAAATGACATGAGTCTTGTGCAGGGATCTTTTTTCAGTGAGGAAGAATTAGAAAACGGTGCCATGGTGGCACTTCTTTCAGAAGAAGCCATGGATGATCTTTTCCATGGGGATGCGGATGCAGCGGTGGGATCGACCATGACGGTATCTGTCAATGATAAATATTATAATCTCATTATCGAGGGCGTTTATGCCAAGAAAGATGATGATAGCATGGACATGTATTCCATGTTTATGGGAAATGATGCGACCAACCTCTATATCCCGCTAAAAACGGCACAGGACATCAACCATGCCAGCGGCTATCAGACCTTGACCGTTGTTGTGGATCCCAACCAGAACCCGGATCAACTGGCGGCAGATATCGGGTCTTACTTTGACAACCTCTATCGCAATAACCGCGATTTTTCGGTGTCGGCAACCAGTATGGCATCTATGGTATCGATCATGGAAACCATGATGGGAACTATCACAACGGCGATCGCCCTGATTGGTGGGATTGCCCTTGTCGTGGGCGGCATCGGGGTTATGAATATCATGTTGGTATCCATCACCGAGCGAACCAGAGAAATCGGAACGCGTAAGGCACTTGGCGCGCCGAACTCATCCATCCGTTTGCAGTTTATCATTGAATCCATTGTCATCTGTATTATTGGTGGTATCATTGGTATTATCGTAGGCTGTATTGGCGGTGTGGCGGCAGCCAACTATATCGGAGCCAGTGCGGTGCCTTCCGTGCGCAGTATCCTGATTTCACTTGGATTTTCCATGGCGATCGGTGTCTTTTTCGGCTATTATCCGGCAAACAAGGCAGCCAAACTCAATCCGATCGACGCCTTGCGGTATGAATAAACAATGTTTAACAACAGGGAGTCGCCAGCAGGCGGCTCCTTTGCTATGTCATACTTTTAGCGTCAAAGAGTTGGTTTCAAAACCTGTCTGTGGTAAAATAATAAAGATATATGGTGGAGGTGTGGTATGGCACTTGAGAACAGGCTGGGGCTGAGTGATTCGGCAGAACTGGCAAGAGAAGAAGAAAAGATCAGCAAGAAAAAAGCAGTGGAATTGTTCGAGAGTGGCAGGCTTGACGCTATGCAGGCGGGCACTTTTGAAAGTTTGCAGATGATCCACAGATATTTATTTGAGGATATTTATGCGTTCGCAGGGGAGTTGCGTACCATGAATCTGGCAAAGGGAAACTTCCGTTTTGCGCCCTTGATATATTTGGAGGCTGCGCTTGCAAATATCGATCAGATGCCCCAGACTACTTTTGATGAGATCATAGAAAAATATGTAGAAATGAATATTGCACATCCATTTCGTGAGGGCAACGGACGTAGTATGAGGATCTGGCTGGATCTGATGTTGAAAAAGGGCATAGGCAAGGTTGTAGACTGGAGTTTTGTGGATAAGGAGGACTACCTGCTGGCTATGGAGCGCAGTCCGATTAAGGACACGGAGATCAAGGTCTTGCTGAAAGCGGCATTGACAGAGGATATAGACAGTAGGGAAGTTTTTATGAAAGGGATCGATCATAGTTATTACTACGAGGGCTATGTGGCATATAAGACCAAGGAATTATAGATTTTACACAAGGAAAAGAGGAAGAAAAGATGTATCGTGAGATTTCAAAATTGATCATGTATGGTGACATGGATAAGAACTGCATTTTATACCAGTTTGGCGAGATCTTCCGTCACTATGAAAATAAGACAAAGGATCAGGCGCAGTTGATCCAGGATATTTATACCCAGGTCAAGAGACTTCTGGTGGTTGCGACAGATTATGGGTTTGACCACAACCTCTGGCACAACTATCTGGCATTCTATCTGGTGACGAATGAAAATCCGTTTTCCATTACCTGTGAAAAGGTAGGAGCCAATGATGGCAGTGTTAATCATTTCGCCAAGAATGATTTTGCCGTGATCAAGAATCTCTTTGACTATGATTTTTCAAAGATTGAGGCAGACCTGGGTATTGACTGCTTTTCCCAGTTATCCGATTATCATTCCATCCAGAAAAAGGAACTCATGTATAATAAAAACGTGAGCGAAAAGATTATTGCGCTTTCCGCACAGTTGGAGACAGCAGAGGATGTAGACGCTTTCTTTACCGCTGTGACCGGCTTTTACAAAGACTACGGCGTTGGTATGTTCGGTCTGAACAAGGCTTTCCGTATCAAGGAAAAGGATGGGGGCGATGTTGAGTTTGTCGCTATCAACAACATGGATAAAGTCATGCTGGATGATCTGATCGGTTATGAGATCCAGAAAAAGAAACTGGTCGACAACACCAGGGCTTTTGTGGAAGGCAGAGCCGCCAACAATGTCCTGCTCTTTGGTGACAGTGGTACCGGAAAGTCGACGAGCATCAAGGCGATCGTCAATGAATTTTACCCGGATGGTTTGCGCATGATCGAGATCTACAAGCACCAGTTTAAAGATCTGTCCAATGTCATTGCCAGTATCAAGAACCGCAATTACAAATTTATCATCTATATGGATGATCTTTCCTTTGAGGAATTTGAGATCGAGTATAAATTCTTAAAGGCTGTTATTGAGGGTGGCGTGGAGACAAGACCGGACAATATCCTGATCTATGCAACATCCAACCGCAGACACCTCATTAAGGAAACCTGGAATGACCGGAATGATGTGCAGACGCAGAACGGTATGCATCACTCCGATACCATGGAAGAAAAATTATCGCTGGTCAATCGTTTTGGCGTTACGATCAATTACTCCAAGCCGAGCCAGAAAGAGTACTTCCATATCGTCGTGGAACTGGCAAGAAAGAATGGTGTGACCGAGGAGCAGATGAGTGACGAGACACTGCGGGCAGAGGCAAATAAGTGGGAACTCAGCCACGGCGGTATCTCAGGTAGAACAGCGCAGCAGTTTATCAATTACATATTGGGAACTTTATAGGAGTACTTTTATAGAGACAAAGAACGGATGCAGATCATGCATCCGATTCTTTTTTTGCCCGGTAGGAACCCGGGCGCATATGGTAGTGTTCCTGAAATTTTTCGTAAAAGAAACTGATATTCTGATAACCGCACTCGTGGGCAATCTGTTCGACTGGCAGATCCGTGTTGAGCAGAAGGGATGCCGCCCGGGAGAGTTTTTCTGTCTGGATGATCTGCTTGAAGGTCTTGCCTGTGTATTTTTTGATGTAATTGGAAAGATAGTTGGCATTCATATGAAAATGATCCGCTACCGATCGCAGGGAACAATCGCGGTAATTTTCCTCCATGTAATGCAGGATGGAAGTCATACGCATGGTATGTTTGCTTTGGGCAGAATTTGATGTCTGATTGGAAAAGGTATTCGCCAGTTCCAGCAGGATCAGGGTAATATAACTGTCCAGATAATCCTGACAATGTACGGAAGGATCATAGTATTCACAGAAAAATTCATCGATAAAGACAGGCAGCCGCCGACTCTTTTCAGAGGCAAAGAAAAGGTAGGGCTGCTTGGTCTGTTCTTGGATCAGAGCCTGCATAAAATAATCGGATAAGCGGTTATCCTCGGGAAAACGGTGGAAAAAATTCTGATCCAGATATTTTTGCGGAAACAAAATATTGAGCAAAATATCAGTGGAACCACAGGCATCGCAGGAATGTAGGGTGCCGCCGTTGATGAGCAGGCATTGTCCTTTGGACAGGCGAATGGAATCGTCCCCTATGTGCAAGGTGGCAGAACCGGAATAGATATAGACCAGTTCCAGCCAGGGGTGTCGGTGTCTGGCTACGGGAGCAAAGCGATCCTGCTTGGATGCCTGGATCGTGTTGGAAAACTTGGCGGATATGTATAACTGATAGGATCTTTGATAATAGATGGGATCCAGAGGGACACCGGGCTGGCGTTCTTCCTCGGTAAGTTCAAATAGTTTCTGCTTTAATTGCTGTGGATGCATAGGCATTTCTCCTTTTCCTAAGGATAAGATATTATCTGTAGTTTCGTCAATAAAAAGACGTAAAAATGAGATTTTATTTTGGAAATGAAGGCGTTATAATACAGATAAAATAAGCGAAGATCAAAAGGAGAAGATCAAATATGGGAAAAGTAGTAGAACAGTTACTCGCAGGACAAGTCACCAACCATATGCTCCCATTTTTCTGGCAGCATGGGGAAGATGAAGCCACCTTGCGGGAATATGTCAATGCCATCCATGATGCAAATTGTATGGCATTTTGTGTGGAAAGCCGTCCGCACCCGGATTTCTGTGGACCAAAGTGGTGGCAGGATATGGATGTCATTTTAGATGAGGCAAAGAAACTGGGGATGAAAGTCTGGATCTTAGATGATAGTCATTTCCCGACAGGTTTTGCTAATGGTGCCTTAAAGGATGCACCGCAGGAATTGTGCCGACAGAGCATTTTCTGTAAATTCCTTTCCTATGAAGGGGATGCCAGAGAGGTGACCTTCCGTACAGAGAAACTGGCAAAGCCACCGAAATATAAACTGGGTTTTATCCAGAAGATGATGATGGCAGGCTCTACCAAGGATGCCAGAAAGTATGATGACGATCAGGTCTGTGGCATTACTGCCTATGGACCAAAGGGTGAGGAGATCGACCTTTCCGGCAGTACCACATGGAAAAAGCCGGCAGGAACCTGGCAGGTGGCAGTCTGTAGTCTGTCGCGCAATTTGGGACCGCATCGTGCTTATATCAATATGATGAATGAGGTCAGCTGCCACAAGTTGATCGAGGCAGTTTACGAACCGCACTTTGCACATTATGGAAATCTTTTTGGTAATACGATCGCGGGATTTTTTTCGGATGAGCCGGAATTGGGGAATGGTATATTGTATGCCAAGCACAATGTATTGGGGACCGAGCAGGATCTGCCTTGGAGTAAGGAATTGGAGGAACGCCTGCAAAAAACTTTGGGCGTAGACTATCGCAAGAATTTACCGCTTCTTTGGAAAAATGATGGCGACCCACTTCTTACGGCACAGGTGAGAAGAACTTATATGGATGCGGTTTCCAATTTGGTGAAAAAGGATTTTTCGGAGCAGATCGGTGGCTGGTGCCGTGACAAGGGTGTCATGTATATCGGGCATTCCATCGAGGATGATGATACTCATGCCTGCACCGGAAGCGGTTTGGGACATTATTTCCGTGGACTTTACGGACAGGATATGGCGGGCATTGACGATATCGGTGGTCAGGTCATGCCGCAGGGCGAAGAAGAACCAACGACCGGTATGTTTGGACCGCGTAATGGTGCCTTTTATCATTATACTTTGGGAAAACTCGGTGTATCTGCCGCCTATTTACAAGAAAGCAAGCAGGGACGCACCATGTGTGAGATCTTTGGAAATTACGGCTGGAAGACAGGCGTTACCGATATGAAATATCTGGCAGATCATTTTCTGGTGCGTGGTGTCAACAATTTTGTACCACATGCCTTTTCGCCGAAAGCCTATCCGGATCCGGATTGCCCGCCACATTTCTATGCGCACGGACACAATCCACAGTACCGCCATTTCGGTCACTTGTGTACCTATATGAACCGGGTGGCAAATCTGATCAGTGGAGGTAAGATCGTACAAAAGGTGGCAGTATTTTACAATGCCGAAGGCGAGTGGTCCGGTCAGTGTATGCGTCTGGATCAGGTAGCAAGACCACTTTATGATGCGCAGATCGACTTTTCTTTCCTGCCACTAGATCATCTGGATCAGGCAGACAAGTTTACCTATGTGATCGTACCGTATGCTAAGTATCAGCCGATCGAGATCGCCGGTCTATCCAATGTCATTTATGTGGATGCCCTGCCGGATGCCTATACCATGGGAGAAGATGCCATGAAAAAAGAGGCAGAAAACAAGGCGAAAAAGGTGGATGCACTAGCCGTGGATGCCAAGGTGCTAGCCCTTGGTGATCTGGTGGCATATCTTGAAAAAGAGGATATCAAAGATGCCGTGATCGCACCGGGAAATCCATATATTCATATCATGCATTATCAGACCGACTGTCATATGTATATGCTGATCAATGAGTCGGCGCAGACCTATCAGGGCAAGGTAAGCCTTCCGATGAAAAAGAAAGGCTATGCTTATGATGCGTGGGACAATGTTATTGCCGATGTGGATCAGCAGGTGACGGATGCCGGTTGTCAGGTGTCCTTCGTTCTAGAACCAAGAAAGAGTCTGATCTTGGTATTTGATGAGGAAGCCGATACTCCATCTTTGGCAGAAAAGGCGGTAGGAAAGCGTTTGTCAGACTGCTTGTATGAAAAGAAGGAAAAGCAGGAACAGCCGACAGAAATAAAGACATGGAAGCGCAGTATCTGTTCTGCCTTAGACCATCCTAAGTTTGCGGACGCAAAAGAGATCAGCCTGCCGGATCATCTGGAAGAAGAAAAACCGAAGTTCTGCGGTTTTGTACGATACGAAACCAAGATTACGAGCGATGGCAACGATAAGATCTTAGAGATCACGGATGCAGCAGAGGGCGTAGAAGTCTTTGTGGGTGGTAAGAGCCTTGGCATACAGATCGTACCGGAGTATCTGTATGACTTGAGCGGATACCTGAAAGAGGGCGAGAACGAGATCGTCATTGAGGTTGCCACAACCCTCTGGCGCGAGAACGCCGGTGGCATGCGTGCCAAGATGATGGGCGATAGTAAGCCGACCACAAAGTCCGGTCTTTGCGGTCAGGTCTATCTTTGGAATAAATAAAAAAATAAGGTAAAAGAAAAGACTACATGGGATGTGGAACATACATCCTATGTAGTCTTTTTGATTGCTTACTTTACGGAGATCTTTCGCAACTGGCTGTCTAGGACAGCAAGTTTTTCTTTATCAATATTTCCAAAGGCAAGCAGATCCCGCAACTTCATACCGCTTACCATGGAACTACCATTTGTCTCATCGAAAGCAGCACTCATACCCTTTGCCTGATCGGACAGTCCGGCGATCATGGCATCGATGATCGGTTGCAGTAATTTTGCTCCGTCTGCAAGGGACATGATATGTGCAAAGGTGCAGTCGATCGTCAGATAAGGAAGATGGTCATCGTTGATATGCGTTGGACAGAGCGGCTCGGTCATGCCTTCCAAGGTGCAGGAACCAAAGATATCTTTTAACCAGCCGATGCTGTCTCCTACCCAGTTTGGCACGCGGGAGCAGATGGTCTGTGGACGGACATCCTGTATGGTACTTTCGCATGTGGAAAAACCATGTGGTCCATAGGCATAGATATGGCTCTCAAAAGCGATACCATGATCGGAGAGCGCCCGCATAAAGTCGATGGAATTGTTGATCGGCACCAGACTGTCTGTACGCGTTGCAAAGACAAAACAAGGCGGTGTATTTGCATCTACGGCAGAGATGGTATCCGGGGCAGTCGGGTTGCAGCCCTTGACATCCTCGCTCGTCACTGCATAGCCAAGGATAGCGGCATCGGGACGATTTTTGGCAAGGGTTGCCGCAGCGGCAGCCAGATGACCACCGGCAGAAAAACCAATGACAGCGATCTTGTCGGCAAGTAAGTGCCAATCATCTGCGTGCCGACGGATCAGGGTCATGGCTTCCTCATAGTCGTTGAGCGGATTTGGCCAGATGGCATCTGCCTGAATGGAATAGCGCAGGATGAAAGTCTGATATCCTGCTTTTGCATAAGCGAGGGCAACCGGATCTGCCTCACGATCAGAGCACATCTGATAGCCACCGCCCGGCAAGACCAATACAGCAGGTCGCTTGGCAACGTAGCCAAAACCTTCCCCACAATCTTGGAGATAAGTGGTCAGGGTCACATTTCTTTCTTCATTTAATACGATCGTTTCTGTTTTCATGTAAAAACCTCCTCCATTTCGTACATGTGTGATCTTACCTTATACTATAGCGTTTTTGTTAAGAAAATGTTAGAGGTAAAGGTATCTTTATTGCAGGATCAGTCTGCGTTTTTTGCACCAGATCAGATAGGATGTGATCCCGGTGATGGTTTCGGCGATCGGGAAAGCCATCCAGACACCGGTGGCATCAAAGATATGACTAAGCAAAAAGGCAGCCGGCATGATCACGATGGCGTAGCGCATGAGGGAAATGACAAGGGATGGCATACCCATGCCCATGCCCTCCAGAGAGCCGGAAGTTGTGACAGAGACCGCCGATATGACAAATCCGATGCTGATGATACGCAGAGCCTCGATACCAAGTGCCAGTGTGTCCGCATTGCTTGTAAAAAGTCCAAAGAGTTTGCCCGGAATCAACCAGGATACGGCAGTCCCGAAGACCATGATGATGGCAGAGAGGGTCAGAGCCGTTCTGTAAATGCTGCGCACACGTTTGCCTTCTCCGGCACCATAATTGTAGCCGACCAGTGGGCGGATGCCCTGCACGATACCATTGGCAGACAGATAGATAAAGGTCTGCAATTTGTAGTAAACACCCAGTACCAAAACATATGTCTCGGAAAATCCGGCGAGGATTCCGTTTAATACGGAGATCAAGAAGGACGGAAGGGCCATGTTCAAAGTGGCAGGAATTCCGACACCATAAAGTCTTTTTACCATGGCACTTTCCGGTTTACAGTCAGCAAAGTCGATCCGGATGATGCGGTCCCTGCGGTAATAGTAGATCAGGTAGGCAAGAAGGGTCAAGACCTGACCGGTTCCGGTCGCAAATGCAGCCCCCCAGATGCCCCACTTAGGAAAGAAGCCGATACCGAAGATCAGAAGCGGATCCAGGATGATGTTGGCAACAAAGCCGACCAGCATACAGATCATGGTCTCTTTCATCCAACCGATCGCCTGAAAGATCTTTTCATAAGTAATACCGACTGTGATGACAGGCGAAAAAAGAAATGCCAGATTCCCGTAGGTCAAAGCGAGCGACAGCACATTGGCATTGCTGGTATACATAGATAAAAAGGCAGGCATGCCGACCAGACAGAGGATGGCAAGCAGGATGCCATGGATCAGGTTTAAGAGAAGTCCCTGGCTGGCTGCCTTATCTGCTTCTTTTTGTTCTTTGGCACCCAGACAAAAAGCGATGGCTGCATTGATGCCGACGCCAAAGCCGACGGCTACGGATGTGATCAGATTTTGCACCGGATAGACCAGTGAGAGAGCGGTCATGGCATCTTCACTCAGTTTGGCAATGAAGTAAGAGTCTACGATATTGTAGAGCGAGTTGACAGCCATGGAGAGTACCATGGGAAGTGCCATGGAAAGTACCAGCGGAAGTATCTTCTTTTCTTTCATAAATGTTTGGTTCATTTTTTTATCCTTTCAAAAATAAATATTTTAAAGCATAAAAAATCGCCACAAGTAAAATGCAATGCACATTCTACTGTGGCGAAAAAAGACTATGCCTGAAAAGTCCACATCCTACAAAGCGAAAACTATGTAGGTTTTAGGAGTTTATTATAACGGGATGTGCGGGGCACGTCAATGGGGAGAAGATATTTGAATTTTCTGAAAATAACTCTTGTCAACGGAGGCGCAGGATGCGTGAACGCAGGAATATACAGGATGTCTTCTACTCAAAGAGGCAGATGGCAAATGGCTGGTGGATGACATCACAAAGAAATAATTGAACTTTGCAACACAGGACACTTTTTCTAGTTAAAAGGTGTCCTTTTTTTGTGCCCTGACAGACAGTAGAATACAAGTAGAAATCAAAAATGGGGGTAGCAAATGAAGTATTATTTAGCGATTGATATTGGCGCATCCAGTGGACGCCATATGTTAAGTTGGATAGAAGACGGCAAGATGCGCTTGCAGGAAGTCTACCGTTTTTATAATGGCATGGATCAGGTGGACGGACATCTTTGCTGGGATGTGGGACGTCTTTTTGCCGAGATTGTCGCCGGTATGAAAGAGTGTAAAAAGATCGGCAAGATCCCGACCTCTATGGGGATCGATACCTGGGCAGTTGACTATGTGCTTTTGGATGACAAGGATCAGGTACTGGGAAATACCTATGCCTACCGCGACAGTCGGACGGATGGCATGGATGCCCTAGTCTATGAAAAGATCCCGCAGGAAGATCTGTATGCCAGGACCGGTATCCAGAAGCAGATCTTTAATTCCATCTATCAGTTGATGGCACACAAGACACAGGAGGCAGAACTGCTTGGAAAAGCCAAGACTTTCCTTATGATCCCGGATTATTTCCACTTCCTGCTCACGGGTGTAAAGAAGCAGGAATATACCAATGCATCCACGACTCAACTGGTCAATGCCAAGACCAATGATTGGGACTATGATCTGATCGCAAAACTGGGTTATCCGAGAGACATCTTTTTGCCGATCGAAATGCCGGGTACAGAGGTCGGACATTTGAGCCAGACGATACAGGATCAAGTGGGCTTTGATTGTAGCGTGGTACTTCCGGCAACACATGATACGGGGGCGGCGGTCATGGCAGTGCCGAGCCTGTCGGATGATACGCTCTACATCAGTTCCGGTACCTGGTCTTTGATGGGGACAGAATTAAAGACAGCAAATTGCAGTCCGGACAGTATGGCGTGCAATTTCACAAATGAAGGTGGTTACGACCATCGTTACCGCTATCTGAAAAATATCATGGGACTTTGGATGATCCAGTCTGTGCGCAAGGAGTTGTCCCCGGACGAGGGATTCGGTTCTATCTGCGAACATGCGGCAACTGAGACGATCACATCGATCGTGGATGCTAATGACGATCGCTTTTTGGCACCGCAGAATATGACGGCGGAAGTACAGGCGGCTTGCAGGGAGTCCGGACAGGAAGTGCCGGAGGGCATCTATCAGGTGGCGGCCGTGATCTACAACAGCCTTGCCAGATGTTATGCCGATACGGTCAGGGAGATCGAGCAGATCGAACATGTGACTTATCCATGTATCAACATTGTAGGTGGTGGTGCCAATGCCGCTTACCTGAATGAACTTACGGCAAAGGCTACCGGGAAAACGGTCTATGCAGGTCCGACGGAGGCGACAGCCATCGGTAATATCATGGCGCAGATGATCGCCGCAGGCGAACTGCAAGACTTGGCAGAAGCAAGAAAATGTGTATTCCATTCATTTGAAATAAAGGAGGAAAAAGGATGTTAGTTGAAACAAAAGCAAGAGTTGGTGTATTTGCCATCGCATTGGGAGCCTATTTACCACAGTTCCCATCACTGGTTCCTGAATTTGAAGGACAGTTTGCAGATTTTAAAAAGACCATACCGGACAGTGTCGAACTGGTAGACGGCGGCATTGTCACAACAAAAGAGGCAGCCATGGTAGCCGGAGACAAGTTCCGTGCAGCAGATGTTGATCTTGTTATCTTACAGATGCTTACTTATGCGACCAGTTACAATATGCTTCCGGCGATCCGTGATCTGAATGTACCGGTCGTACTGGTAAATGTGCAGAAGAAAAAAGCACCGGACTATGCCAATACAGATACAGCCACCTGGCTTGGCGAACTCTACGCCTGCGGCGCTGTTGGTGAAATGGTTGCAGACTTGGAGCGTGCCGGAAAGAGACATGCCGTTATCACAGGTGTTGTTGAGGGCGGTGACGCTGAGGTGGAAAAGCAGATCACTGAGTGGTGTACCGCAGCACAGGTAAGACGTAGATTCCGTGATACCAATATCGCCCAGATCGGTCGTCCGTATCCGGGTATGATGGATCTTTATATCGACGAGACCAATCTTTACAACCGCATGGGCTTATACACCAAGCAGTTTGACTGGGAAAAAATGTGGGCGATCGCCGATGACATCACAGATGAAGATGCCATCCGTGCCAAGGCAGAAGACATCTTAGATACCTTTGATATCGAAGGCGGTGCGACGGTTGAGACAGTCTGGGAAATGGCAAAATATGTAGTGGCTTTTGAAAAATGGGTCAAGGACGAGCAGTTAGCGTTGGTTGCTTCCCACTATGACGGTTTTGCACAGGGCGTTGCCGGCAAACTGGATTCTATGCTGATCCCTGCATTTTCAATGCTGATCAAGCAGGGCACGGCATGTGCTGTAGAGGGCGATATCAAGGTTGCTATGGCAATGAGCATCTTAAAGACCATTGCCGGAACTGGTCAGTTGTCCGAGATGTACTCTATCGACTTTAACGAGGATATTTGCATTATCGGACATTCAGGCTCGGGTGATGCTGATATTTCCGTAGACAGAAAGCCAACCATGAAGATCGTGCCGGTATTCCATGGCAAGACGGGCGGCGGTTATCTGACCCAGTTCTATCCACCGGCAGGCGATGTCACTTATCTTGCCATCACACAGGATAAGGACGGACATTTCAAGTTTGTTGTGGCAGAGGGTGTCAATGAGGAAGGCCCGATCTTTACTTTTGGAGATACCAATATGAGAACCCGCTTCTCTATCGGTGCCAGAGAATTCTGCAACCGCTGGAGTGAGGAAGGCCCGACACATCATATGGCAGCAGCCATTGGCAGACATATCGATGTTATTGAAAAGGTTGGAAAGATCTTAGACATTCCGGTAGAAGTTGTTTGTAGATAAATTAAATTTATATAGAAGAGAGAGGAAATAAAAATGAAATTTTTAGATGCAGAATTTGTACAGGGATTTATCCGTATGGCTAACGATGGCTGGGAACAGGGCTGGCATGAGAGAAATGGCGGTAATCTTTCTTACCGTGTAAAGCCGGAAGAAGTAGAGTCTGTCAAAGAGAACTTTGAGCCAAAGGAATGGCAGCCAATCGGCACAAGTGTGCCAAACCTTGCAGGAGAGTATTTCCTTGTGACAGGCAGTGGTAAATATTTCCGCAATGTCATCATCAAGCCGGAAGATTCTATCTGTATGATCGAACTGGACGAGGCAGGCGAGAATTATCGTATCGTCTGGGGACTTGTCAATGGTGGCAGACCAACCTCTGAACTTCCAAGTCATTTGATGAACCTGGAAGTAAAGAAGTTACAGGATCCAAAGTATCGTGTTGTTTATCATGCACATACGACCAATATCATTGCTCTTACCTTTGTTCTTCCATTGGAGGACAAGGTATTTACAAGAGAGTTGTGGGAAATGGCAACCGAGTGTCCGGTCGTATTTCCGGATGGTATCGGCGTTGTGCCTTGGATGGTTCCAGGCGGCAGAGAGATTGCCGTTGCGACCAGTGAACTGATGAAGAAATATGATCTTGCCATCTGGGCACATCATGGCACTTTTGCAGCAGGTGAAGACTTTGATCTGACCTTTGGACTCATGCACACCGCAGAAAAGTCTGCTGAGATCTTAGTCAAGATGCTGTCTATGCAGCCAAACAAGCGTCAGACCATTACACCGGATGATTTTCGTCATCTTGCAAAAGATTTCGGGGTAACTCTCCCAGAAGAATTCTTATATGAAAAATAAGATCATATATAAGATAGGTAGAATATAGAAGAAAAAAGAAGTCCGAAAATGCTAGTCATGTTCGGACTTCTTTGCTATAATGATTGTGCTTCATATAGAACAGAGGAGGATAGAAGAAGATGGATTAAATGCATTTTGGCTGTACTATATCGAAAGCAACTCAGGCAGATGAAACCTGCTAAATTGGGTTAGGAAAGGAAACATCATGGAAAAGAAAGAATGGAAACAAACGAAAAAAGCCTTTAAAAAGGCAAAACATCGTGCGATCCGTCCTTGGAAGGGTATGAGCATTTTCTCAGCTATTTTCGCGATTTTGTTTATCGCGATTTTTGTATTTTGTTCTATGTTCGACAATACATTAGCTGCTAGAGTGGGCGGTACTTTCTGGAAACTGGAAAATGAGGACGAAAACGCACAGTATTACACATCGGATTTTGATTCGGTGGATGACATGGTGGCATACGGCGAAGACCTTTGCCAGCGTGTAGAAGCAGAAGGCGCAACACTTTTGATGAATGAAAATAATGCACTTCCTTTGAAAGAAGGATCAAAAGTCAGCACATTTTCAAATTCCAGTGTAAACCTTGTTTATGGTGGAACAGGATCAGGAAATATCGATGCTTCTACAGCAGATACATGGAAGGACGCCTTGGAGAAAGCCGGATTTTCTGTAAATGAAAAGTTATGGGATTTCTACGAATCAGGCGATGGTTCTTCTTATGGTACTGACCGTGGTGGTGTTGTTACAACATCTTCCGCAACAACATCGGAAGTACCTTGGAATGTTTACACAGATGATGTGAAGAAGTCTGTAGAAAAGTACGGCGATGCTGCAATTGCTATGATTTCACGTGTAGGTGGAGAAGGCTCTGATGCAAGCTATGCAGAAGACAACTATCTGGCATTGGATGAGAATGAGAAAGAAATGCTTTCCAATCTCGCACAGATGAAAAAAGATGGAAAGATTAAGAAGGTTGTTCTCTTAATCAACTCTGCAAATGCTTTACAGGTAGATTTCTTAAAAGACAATACGTATGACATCGATGCTGCTCTTTGGATTGGTGATGTTGGTATCAGCGGAATCAACGCAGTTGCTGATATTTTAGCAGGTAAAGTAAACCCATCCGGTAGCCTGGTAGATACTTATTGCTACGATAACTATTCATCTCCTGCAATGGCAAACTTTACACCAGTGCAGTACGAAGGATACAAAGAAGGATTAATTCCAGATAGCGCAGATACTTACATGGTTTACCAGGAAGGTATCTATGTTGGATACAAGTATTATGAGACAAGATACGAAGATGCGGTTATGAAGAGCGGTAACGCTGGTGATTACACATACAGCGATACAGTAGCATACCCATTTGGTTATGGTCTTTCTTATACAACATTTGCATATAGCAACTATAGCCTGACTTATGATGAGGCAAGCCATCAGTATCATGCAAAAGTTACTGTGACAAATACAGGTGATGTAGCCGGTAAGGAAACCGTACAGCTTTATGTACAGTCTCCATATACTGCTTACGATGTAGAGAACAAGGTAGAAAAAGCTTCTGTAGCTCTTGTTGGATTTGACAAGACAAAAGAACTTGAACCGGGTGAATCTCAGGAATTAGAGATGGTTGTTGACGGTGCTGATATCGCATCTTATGATGCTTATGGCGCAGAAACTTATATTTTAGATGCAGGAACTTACTACTTCACCGCAGCAACAGATGCACATAACGCAATCAACAATATCCTGACTGCAAAGGGTTATAGTGCAGACAATGGAATGGATGGAACAGGAGACGCATCACTTGTTGGCTCTTGGGAAAATCCTGCTTTAGATACAACAACATATGCTGTCTCTGCAAATGGAACAGAAATCACAAATCAGTTATCTGATGCTGACTTAAACCTTTACGAAGGAAGTGATCAGGAAATTACGTATGTAAGCCGTAATGACTGGGAAGGAACATGGCCATCTGACAAAGTTAAGATTGCACTTACAGAGCAGTTGATCGATGATTTACAGCTAGTACAGTACGATCCGGCAGATTATGAAGAGATGGAAATGCCAACACTTGGCGCAGCTCAGGAATTGACACTTTACGATATGATTGGTCTGGATTATGATGATCCACAGTGGGATGCATTACTTGACCAGTTGACATTTGATGAGATGGTATCTCTGATTGGTGACTCTTTCCACTGGACAATGCCGGTAGAATCTGTACAGGCACCGGGTTCTCGTGATGAGAATGGACCTCAGGGACTTACAGCATCTCTGTTTAATGCAAATTCTTCTGAAATGAAGGCAACAGCATTTACTTCAGAAGATGTTATGGCAGCAACCTTTAACCGTGATCTTATGACAGAAATCGGTAAGGTTATTGGTAACAACTGCTTATCTGCAAATGTTGCAGTTCTGTACGGACCGGGAAATAACATTCACCGTGTACCATATGGTGGACGTAACTTTGAATACTATTCAGAAGACGGTTTCTTATCAGGAGAGATGTCACTTTACGAAGTAGCAGCCATTGAATCTAAGGGTGTTCATGTAGTTATGAAGCACTTTGCTTTGAATGACTGCGAGCAGGATCGAATCGGTCTTGGTGTATGGCTTCCGGAACAGGCAGCCAGAGAAGTTTACCTGAAGGCATTCCAGGCTCCAATCGAAGAAGGAAATGGCGGCGGTGTCATGACTGCTTACACACGTTGGGGTGCAATCTGGTCTGGTGCAAACAAGGGACTTATGACAGGTATCTTACGTAACGAGTGGGGAAGCCAGGGCTTAACCATTACAGATAATGTTTTGACAGAGTATGTAAACGGTGTAGACGGTATTGTTGCCGGTGGTGTTTCTACTTTCGATGCTATGCTTCCATATGTTACGAAGCAGCTGCCGAAGTATGAAAACGATCCAGTGATCGTAGCAGCAATGAAGGAAGCATGTCACCATAACTTATATGCGTTGGCTAATTCCGTTGCTATGAATGGCATTGGCGAAAATACACAGGTGAAGGCAGTAGAACTTGGCCTTGTAACAAAAGTAAAAGTGGTTATGATCATCTTCATTCTTTTGTTTATCGTATCACTTGTACTCTTCATTAAGAAAAAGAAAACCTTTAAAAAGAGCGATGCTTACACAACTTTCCAGGAAGCAAAGAAAGCACGCAAGCAAAAATAAATACAACTCTATAAAATGACGTAGAAAAAGATCCGAGGTCGATAAGGCTTCGGATCTTTTACCATATATACCAAAAAAAATACCACTTAGGTAAAATCCATTGTGCATTTTGGTTACAGATTCTAAAATATGTGTATCAATTCTAAAGAAAGTGTGAACTTTTTAGAAGACTAAATACAAATCAAAGGAGGTTGCTATGAAACGAGCAAAAGCAGCAGGGAAATTTCCTGTACTGTGGACGATTCTTTCCGTTCTTTGCCTTATCCTGTTGATCGCATCTATCGTAGGAAACTACATTGCATCACAGTATGCCAGTGTAATCAATATTCGTTTCCAGACAGAGACTACTAAGTTAGTTGCTGACAAGAGCGATGATACAGACACAGAATATTTCAAGAGCGACTATGACTCCACAGATGAGTTACAAAAAGCAGACAAAGACGTTGCTGAGCGTCTGACTGAGGAAGGTAGTGTTCTTTTAAAGAACGACAACAATACACTTCCACTGGAGACCAGTGAGTCATCCAAGGCAAAGGTCAGCGTATTTGGTCATTCCAGTATTGACATCATCCCATGTGGAACAGGTTCCGCAGATATTGATGCTACCGATGCACCAACCTTAAAGGAAGCGTTGGAGTCTCGTAACTTAGAAGTAAATGAAACTCTTTGGAACTTCTATGAGGACAATAGAGACAACTATCAGACCAACCCAAAGAAGGGTGACCAGGGTATCCGTACCGGTGATGGTACTGTTCAGGGTGTTTACACAGTAAACGAGATCCCTTGGAACGCATACTCAAGTGAAGCAAAATCATCTATCTCTTCTTACAATGATGCAGCCATCGTTGTTATCTCACGTATTGGTGGAGAGATGTTTGATATTCCTTCTTCTTTGGATGATCCACAGGAAAATGATGACGGAAACATGCTTTCCCTGACCTACAACGAGCAGGAATTGCTTCGTCAGGTTTCCAGCCAGTTCTCTAAGACCATCGTGTTGATCAACTCTACGAACGCTATGGAGATGGACTTCATGGATCAGGCTGAGTATGGCGTAGATGCCGCTCTTTGGATCGGATATACAGGTGTGCAGGGACTCTATGGTGTTGCTGATCTTTTGGTTGGTAACTCTAACCCAAGTGGTCGTCTTGTAGATACTTATTGCATCGACAACACAACTTCTCCATCTATGGTAAACATGTATGGAGATACCTGGACAAATGCATCTGATTATACAGATCTTGACTTCCAGCAGTTAGACGGAAACCTTTACTACAATGTATATCAGGAAGGTATTTATGTTGGATATCGTTATTATGAGACACGTTATGAGGATACCGTTCTTGGTACCGCAGGTGTTGGTAATTACGATTATGCAAGCACTGTAAAATACCCATTTGGTTATGGACTTTCCTACACCAACTTTGAATATTCTAACTTCTCAGCAGAGGAGAAGGACGATTCCTTTGATCTGCATGTGACGGTAACAAATACCGGTGATGTAGCAGGTAAGGATGTTGTAGAAGCATACTTCCAGTCACCATATACCGATTACGACAAGGAAAACGGTATTGAAAAGTCAGCCGTAGAACTTTGCGGATTTGACAAGACCAAAGAATTAAAGCCGGGCGAAAGCCAGGATATCACGATTTCCGTTGATAAGAAGGAACTTCGTACCTACGATTCCAACAATGCTAAGACTTACATCTTAGATGCCGGTGATTACTACTTCACAGCAGCAACCGATGTTCATGAAGCATTGAACAACATCTTGGCAGCAAAGGCTGCTGACGGCGTTTCCGTCAACACAGGCGCTATGACCTCTGCCGGAGATGCGACTTTCACTTACAAGTGGACAAACGAAAAGTTAGATGACAAGACTTACTCTGTATCTAACGATGGCGAAAAAGATTATGAGATCACAAACCAGTTTGATGGTGCAGACCTCAATAAGATCGATGATGGTGCCCAGAGCATCACTTATGTATCAAGAAGCAACTGGGCAGACACTATGCCAACCGAAAAGGTTACACTTGCTCTGTCACAGTCTATGCATGATGAAATGACCGGTATCAAAGAATATGTTCCAGAAGAGACCGACGAAGAAATGCCGACAATGGGCAAGTCCGGTTCTATGACTCTGGCTCAGATGATCGGTAAAGATTATGACGATCCTGATTGGGATGATCTTCTGGATCAGTTGACCTATGAAGAAATGACAGAGTTGATCGGTCTTGGTTACCACTCAACCGCTGCTGTTGCTTCAGTTGCAAAGCCTGCAACCGTTGACGAAAATGGTCCACAGGGATTCACAAAGAAACTTTCCGGTGTCGGCGGATCTATCTGTGCATACACAGACGAGAACATCATGGCTGCTACCTGGAATGTAGAATTGATGGAAGAAGTTGGACAGCACATCGGTGAAGATACCATGGCTGCCGGTGGTTCCGGACTCTACGGACCTGCTATGAACACACACCGTTCTCCATACGCAGGACGTGACTTCGAGTACTACTCAGAAGATGGTTTCCTTGCAGGAAAGATCGCGGCTGCGGAAGTAACAGGTATCCAGAGCAAGGGCGTATATGTTTACATCAAGCACTTCGCATTGAATGATAGTGAAACAAACTGTCGTTGTATTTCAACATTTGCAAATGAGCAGGCAATCCGTGAGATCTACTTACAGCCATTTGAGCATGCCGTAATCGAAGGCGGTGCATACAACGTTATGAACGCATTCGCAAGAATCGGTGTGACCTGGTGTGGCGCAAGCAAGAACCTCATGACCAACGTTCTTAGAAACGAATGGGGACTCCGCGGATTTGGTATCACAGACTACTCAACCACAGGTAAGACCTACAATGCCTACCTCGGTGTTATGGCTGGTACCGATACATGGGATTCATCCAGTGCCGATACATGGCAGAAGAGACTGCTCAACCATGAGGAAGACAATGATGTGGCATTGACACTGGCTATGCGTCAGGCCTGCCATAGAATCCTTTACACCGTAGCAAACTCTAACGCTATGAATGGTATCGCACCAACGACACAGATCAAGCATGTCACTCCTTGGTGGCAGATGGCGATCTACGCTGTCATTGCTCTGTTCGCGGCCCTTACTGCATTCTTCGGCTACAAGATGGTAAAGGGTATCATTACTTGGAAGAAATATAGAACAAACAAAATGATTTAGTTCCTAAGATGACCGGGGCAGGGTTTGATCCCTGCTGCGGCATCAAAAAATAAACAAATAAAAGGAGAAGAAACATTATGAAGAAGAAAGTATTATCAAAGATCATCTGCTCACTTGCATTGGTGGGAACCGTATTTGCATTCGTAGGATGCGGAAGTAGCGACGCTAAGTCTGGCGCTTCAGCAAGCAACGATGTATGGAAATATGACACTGTATTTGGTTCATCTGACTACAATAACCGTCATATGTACTTTGCTAAGTTTGACGATTCTACAGGAGCTGTATATGTTTACTCTACAGATTCCGCTGATCCTACAAAGTTGACAGCATTTGCTGTGTTCAACGTAACTTACGAAACCACGGACAAGGGCGTTAAGTGCGAAGCACAGACAGGTTATGTTCATGCTATGAATGGTGACAATGCAATCGATAGTAACATGGATTCTGCTGATCAGTGCACAACATGGTGGAACAACGTCGTTGGTGAGACAACAGAGTTCACACTGAATGATGACGGAACAGTTGAACTTGCTCTTGACTAATCTGTTACTCAATAGAAAATCAGACGAGTAAAAGAAGTGGCGACCGGGATTTCCCGGTTGCCGCTTTTTACGTAATAGAAAGTTACGCTGGAGCGAGAACTTGCGAAAGTTGGAAAAATCGTGCATTATATATAGATGAAATCAGGAAAGAAAGGAAAAAGGCATGTATCAGATCGCAGTGGTAGAAGATGAAGAACAGTATAGAGAAGAAGTGTGCCAGTACATCGAGAAGTATCGGGTAGAACATAAGTTAGAGTTTGCGGTTACTACCTATACAGACGGGCAGGAAATCGTGGATGATGGAGAACATCACTATGATATCATCTTCTTTGACATCGAAATGGCGCAGTTGAACGGTATGGATTCCGCCAAATTGATCCGTCGGCGCGATGCGGATGTGGTCATGGTCTTTATCACAAATATGGCGCAGTATGCGATCGAGGGTTATGAAGTGGGCGCACTGGATTTTGTCCTAAAGCCCATTGATTATTATGGTTTTGCCTTTCGTTTGGAACGCGCTATTAGCCGTGTGCACGGCAAGCGTGACAACTTGGAATTTGCTATCAGCACCCAGGGTGGCATGAAAAAACTCAATTCCAATGATATTTATTATATAGAGATCGAGAACCGCTTCCTCCACTATCATACGGCGGAGGGAGAATTTTCCCAGCGTGGTACCTTACAGAGCGCGGAGGAAATGTTCAAGGACTATCACTTTGTTAAATGCAATCACTGGTATCTGGTCAACCTCAAATATGTGACGGAGATTGAGGATAATGTCGTACATGTTGCCGGATCACAGTTGGAGATCAGCAGGCGAAACCGGGCACACTTTTTGAAGGAAGTGACAGACTATATCGGAGGAGGATTTTGACATGAATTTCTTACCCTACGCTAATCTATTAGAGCAGGTCTTTGTGATACTGTCTGGTCTGGTCTATCTCTTGCCCCTGCAAAAACGTGAACCAATTGAGGTTCGCCTTTTATCGGGACTGATCATGGGGGGCGCTATTATGGTGGGACCTGCCATCGTATTGCCACAGACGACGAGTGTAACTTTGATACTGACGCTGATCAATCTGGGGGTCATGTCTTTTGTAGTCTATTATTGCGCCTCCATCAAAAAGAGTGCGGCTTTTTATGTGGCAATCTGGTCGGTCATCACATCCCAGTTTTTGATGAATCTCTGGCATGTCCTGTACAATATATCTTCTTTCCACAATCGCGGCGATCATTTTTCCTTATTTTTCGGTGTGATCGGATTTTATGCGGTTGGCTTAATAAGTGTTGCTCTTACCACGGCAAAGCGAATGCCGGAAAAAGGGAAATACTACATCGGACCACGGCAGATGACGTCGGCTGTCCTTTTTTTGATCGTTTTTGAAATGCTTGACCAAATGATGCGCGTCGTTCATTTTGGCAGATATAATCTCATGTATTATGTGGTGCTTCTGGTCGTACAACTTTACTGTGTGTCCCTGCTCTTTATCCAGTCGGAACTTTTCAAAAAGAGTGCCTTGGAAAAGGAACTCTTTACCATGAATATGTTGATGAAGCAGCAGGAAGAACAGTATGAGATCACGCGCGATAACATTGACATGATCAATCAGAAATGTCATGACCTCAAACATCAGGTCAGAGCCTTGCGGGGGCTTGCAGATGATGAGAGCAAAGAGCGGTATCTGAAAGAATTGGAACAGTCTGTCGAGATCTACGGAGCGATCGTTAAGACCGGCAATGATGTGTTAGATACGATCTTAACGGAAAAGAGTCTTTCCTGTCAGGCAAAGGGCATCAAGATCAACTGTATCGCAGACGGCAGCAAACTGGAATTTGTCGATCCGGTCGATCTATATGGTATTCTGGGCAATGCTGTGGATAATGCCATGGAGGCGGTGGAAAAGATCTCAGATGCCAGAATGCGTCTGATTGATATTGCCATCTTTACCAGAGACCGATTTTTGGTTATCAATATTACCAATCCCATGACCGGAGAAGTGAAATTAAAGAACGGACTGCCGGTCTCTACCAAGCCTCACAATGGCTATCATGGCTATGGATTGCGCAGCATCCGGCATAGTCTGGGACGATATGACGGCACCATGAGCGTGAACGTATCGGACCACACGTTTGAACTAAAAATGCTTATGCCGTTGCCGTAAAAGGTGGGGCAGACCACTTAGGGAAATCTGACTACCACTTACGATAAGCATGTTGTTATTTGTTTTATGAGCGTTTAGAATGCTAATATAGAAGTATGTTATATAAAGGAGGAAGTATGAGAAATAGCATTTCCCTGAACCCAAATTGGAAATTTTCTATAAAAGATCAGCCTGCTATTGATGTTGATGTTCCGCATACCTGGAATGCCATTGATGGACAGGATGGAGGTAACGATTATTACCGTGGTACCGGCACTTACGAAAAGACCTTTGCAAAGCCTGATTATGATGCAAAGACGCAGGATGTGTATCTGGAATTTTGCGGTGTCAATGCGACGGCTAACGTCTTATTGAATGGTCAAAAAGTCACTTCTCATGACGGTGGTTATTCTACCTTTCGTGCTAATGTTACAGCGCTTTTGCAGGAGGAAAACGACCTCTGCGTAGCGGTGGACAATACAGTCAACACGAGAGTCTATCCACAGAAAGCAGATTTCACCTTTTATGGTGGTATCTATCGTGATGTCAATCTGCTGGTGGTATCCAAGAACCATTTTGAATTAGATTATTACGGTATGTCCGGTATGCAGATAACGCCGGAAGTAAAGGATGGTGCAGCAGATGTCAGCATGGAATCCTATGTGTATCTGGAGGAGGGAGCAGATGCCTCTGCTTACACGGTGGAACTTTCCATTTTAGATCATGCGGGACAGCTTGTTTTAAAAGAGAAAGTCGCTCTTTCTGATTTTACTTTTGACCAAGCCCGCTTTGGTGCTATCACAGATGAAAATAGCCTCAAGGGAAAGGGGCGTGCCGCAAACCTTGTGGCAGATGTCAGAGTGGATCTTTCCCATACAGCAGGAAAGGCTGCATCTTATGTATTCCACATGGATCAGCCGCATTTGTGGAACGGCGTGGCTGACCCGTATTTATATATCGCTAAGGCAAGCCTGCTTTTTCATGGGGAAGCCATAGATGAGATCACCCAGCGCTTTGGCGTGCGTTCCTTTGCCGTATATCCGGATAAGGGATTTTATTTGAATGGTAAGCCTTATCCACTCCATGGGGTTTCCCGTCATCAGGATTTCAAAGGCATTGGCAATGCCATTCCAAAAGAACAGCACAAGCGCGATATGGAATTGATCAAGGAGATCGGAGCCAATACCGTTCGTCTGGCACATTATCAGCACGATCAGTATTTCTATGACCTGTGCGATGAGGAAGGTATGGTCGTATGGGCTGAGATCCCATATATTTCAGAGCATATCCCATCCGCCCGTGCCAACACGATCACACAGATGCGTGAATTGATCTTACAGAATTACAATCATGCGTGTATCGTGACCTGGGGGCTTTCCAATGAGATCACGATCTCTACCAAAAATAAAAAAGACATGTTAGACAACCATCATGTTTTGAATGATCTTTGCCACAACATGGATGCAACAAGGAAGACCGTACTGGCCTGCTATGCTATGTGCAATCCCTTTGGTAAGGTTGTGCATATTTCCGATATTGTAAGTTACAACCTCTATCTGGGATGGTATGTGCCGGGGTTGTTCCTAAACGATATTTTCTTTGCCATTTTTCATACTAGATATCCAAAGCGTGTGCTGGGTTATTCTGAATATGGTGCAGAGGGTATGCCAAATCTCCATAGCGAACATCCGCACAGAGGGGATCATACGGAGGAATATCAGGCAAGATATCATGAATACATGGTACGCTGTTTTGCCAGATTCCCATGGCTTTGGGCAACCCATGTGTGGAATATGTTTGATTTTGCGGCAGATGCCAGAGATCAGGGCGGTGAGCCGGGCATGAACCACAAGGGACTGGTGACCTTTGACCGCCAGACCAAAAAGGATTCCTTCTATCTTTACAAGTCATACTGGAACGCAGAGCCTATGGTTCATATCTGCAGCAAGCGGTTTGTAGAGCGTAAAAAGAACCGCATCACGGTCAAGGCTTATTCCAACCAGCCGAGCCTGCAATTCTACTGCAACGGAGAATTGGTTGCGACAAAAGAGGCAGACCATGTCTTTACCTGCAAGATCGACTTGAAAGACGGAGAAAACGAGATCCGTGCGGTAGTTGGAGATTTGGAGGATAAGGCGACTTTTGTACGCACAGATACGCCGGCAAATTATAAACTTTCAAAGAAACGTTCTAAGAGCGCAAACTGGGTATAGAAAAGATATTTATTTAAGGAGGTTTTTTCATGAGTGAAAAACAACATGTGGAGGCAAGTGGACTGAACCGCGCAAAACCGTATCAGTTGGTACTGTTTCCTCTGAACAATGGTGCTACCAATGTCTATTATGTATTGGTACTTTCCTACATCGCGACATTCGGTTCTAATGTACTTGCACTGGGGCTGATGTTCGCATCCATCATGGTAACGGCAATGCGTCTTTGCGATGCCATCACGGATCCGATCATTGGTGCTTTGATCGACCGGACCAATGGCAAGTTCGGAAAGTTCCGTCCTTTTATGGTGATCGGCAACCTGATCATGGCAGTCAGCATCATCTTACTTTACATTGTAACGCCGTACATTCCGGCAGATATGATGCCGTTGCGTTATGCGGTCTTTGTACTTTTGTATTTTGTATGGGTCATTGGATATACTTTCCAAACATCCTGTACCAGATCCGGGCAGACCGTCCTTACCAATGATCCAAAGCAGCGTCCGCTCTTCACTATCTTTAACACGGTAGGATCTTTGGTAGGTATGGGTGTGATGCAGTTTGTTGCACCGATTCTGCGTGCTAACGTTGCGGATTATTCCAGTGCAGACTTTTATCGTGTGCTGACACCGATCGGTGTTGCTATTTCAATCGTATTGACCTTGCTTGCCGTGATCGGTATCTGGGAAAAAGATCAGCCGAAGTACTTTGGTGTCGGTGGCGAAAAGCAGAAAAAGGTCAAGGTTTCCGAGTACATCGAGATCATCAAGAACAACAAGCCGATGCAGCGTCTGATGATCGCCGGAGCCGGATGCAAACTTGCACTTTCCATCGCGACCAATACAACGGTTCTGTGTATGCTTTACGGCTGTATGATGGGCAATTATGACAGCCTCTACCTGCCGATGATGATCTTAGGTTATGCAGCGAGTGTACCGTTCTTCCTCTTGACCGTCCGTACATCCCAGAAGAAGGGGCAGAAGGCATCCTTAGTCCGTTATGTATCCGTAGCACTTATCTGCTATGTGGGCGTACTGGCACTCCTCTTATTGTGGAACCCATCAAGCGGTATGAATCTGATGTTCCCGAACGTCAACGTATATACCATCCTCTTTATCATATGCTTTGGTGTGGGTTATGGTGCTTACTATGCCACCGCCGATATGCCGATTCCGATGGTAGCGGATTGCTCCGACTACGAGACCTATCGTTCCGGAAAGTACATTCCGGGCATCATGGGAACCCTCTTCTCACTGGTAGATAAGTTGGTATCTTCTCTGGCAGCAACGGTCGTAGGTATTGCTGTAGGTGTGATCGGACTTTCCAATCTGCCGACCGCAGATACACCATATGCAGCTGGTATGAACTGGGTAGTCATCGTTCTTTTCTGCCTGATTCCAATGATCGCGTGGGCAGTGACCCTGATCGCTATGAAGGGCTACGCTCTGACAGGAGATCGTATGAAAGAGATTCAGGAAGTGAACGCACAACGCAAGGAAGCCATCGCAGAAGGCATGACCTTAGAAGAAGCAATGGAAAAATACAAATAAATTTCATAAATACCCCCTTGCGAGCGCAAGGGGGTATTTTGTATATTAGAAATAGAAATCTTGGAACAAAAGAGGTGGGAAGATGGAAACATTTGACTTTTATTTTTTTACACTGACAGCAGAACAGTTGATGACCTGTCTAAAAGCATTGCAGTTGGCAGGCATCTTTATTCCGGTTGTCAGTATCGTTGTGATCTTACAAAAGGAACAGAGCAAGGGGGCAACTTATCTCATGCTTGCCAATGCCGCCTGTTCCATTGTCAACTGTGCCTATCTGATGATCTTAGAAACAGATAATTCCCAGGCATTGACGACGGCGTATCGCATGGAGTATGTCGGCATCTCACTTTTCTTTTTCTTCTTTATCCTTTTTATGATGGAATACCAGCATATGCGCTTTTCCCGCCTTGTTTCGATCGGCTGGCCTTTGTTTGAATTGATCGAGGTACCGCAGATGTGGATGCGATCTTCGGTTTATGTTATTTTCAATGAGAAAGGACAGGAGTTAGACCAGACGGCGCAGAAAGTGACAGAGACACTTGGGGATGTCACGGCTGCAAATGGCAATACATCCGATGTGGTTCAAGATGGGCAGCGTATGATCGGTGAGATGGGCAAGCAGTGGATGGGCAATGTGCATATCTCGCTGGATGAGCGCCTTGGCATGTATCAGGTCAATATGGACGGCGGTGTCCTCTACTATGTACGCTACGGCTTGATCGCATCCATGCTCTTATTCCTTTTTGTCTACACGCTTTGCCGTTTTGTCAAAATGAAAAATAAGACGGAACATCACAACCTCTTTCATCTGATACTGGCACAAGGCTTCCTTCTTGTCATGCTTTTGTTCTCCCAGTTTGCAGACATTCCTTTTGACATCATGCCGATCGCATCTGCAGTCGTGATCTGTGTCATGACCTTAAGTGTCATGGTAGGTGAATTTTTCACGGTGATAGATCAAGGGCGTGACTGGGTCTTTGAGCATACCAATGATGTCTTTTTGATCGCAGATGATGCCTACGGTTATCTGGATGCCAACCGTTATGCCAAGAAACTTTTTCCGGTCTTACGCCGTTTTCACAAAAATCAGGAACTTCCGGAGGAAGTTTTGCAACTCTTTCAGACGACAGAGGATGAGGTGGAACTGGATGGCAGATTTTACGAGCGCCGTCTAGCGACCCTATATCAGAATGAAAAGCACAAGAAAAAGATCGCCGGTTATAGCCTGATCTTAGTAGATGTGACAAAGCAGTTACAACTGGTGCAGGAGGCAGAGGCTGCCAACGAAGCCAAGTCTGCCTTTCTTTCCAATATGTCACATGAGATCCGTACCCCGATGAATGCCATTGTCGGCATGACCGAGATCATGCTGCGCGGGGATGTGACGGAGGAGCAGGAGGAGTACCTTTCCAATATCAAAGTATCCGGGGATGCCCTTTTAAATATCATCAATGACATTCTGGATTTTTCCAAGATCGAGTCCGGCAAGATGGAACTGGTAGAAGAAGACTATGCACCCATGTCTATGATCAGTGATCTGGGTATTATGTTTTTGACCAGAATAGGCGAGAAAAATGTAGAACTCCTCTACGACATTGACCCGACTCTGCCAAAGACTTTACATGGGGATGGTCTGCGCGTGCGCCAGATCATCATCAATATCTTAAACAATGCCGTCAAATTTACAGAAAGAGGCTATGTGAAACTTTCGATCAAGGTGGAGGATAAGACGGAGCAGGATCTTGTCCTTGCCGTGAGTATCAAGGATAGCGGATCCGGCATCCGCGAGGAAGACCAGAAGAAACTTTTCCAGTCCTTCTCTCAGGTTGACAGCCGGAAAAATCATTCCAAAGAGGGAACCGGTCTGGGGCTTGCCATTTGCCGTCAGTTGGTTGAAATGATGGGGGGACAGATTGGTGTCAGAAGCACTTACGGACAGAGCAGTGAGTTCTACTTTACCATCCGCCAGAAGATCTCAGAGGAGAGTCCGGTTGCCAGTCTGCCGGAGGAGAAAAAGACCCTGCAGATCGGTGGTGCTTTTTCCAATACCTATTTGCAGGAGAACTTCGAGCGTCTGGTGCGTGCCTACGGCATAGAACCGATCGCGCCGGATGTCATGGCAAAAGACCGCCCGCATGTAGACTTCCTCTTTACGGATACCCTGGTCTACGAGGAGCACAAGGATGCCATCCATGGTTCTTTGTTGGGAGATAAGCAGATCTGCGTTCTGCAAAATCCGGTACAGGAGGCTTTGCGGGATGCCAAGGTCATGGTCATGAACAAGCCGCTCTATTCGCTCAACTTCTGTCAGGCGATTCGCAGAGAGGGACAGGTGACCTACGCGGGCACTTCTGAGGCCTTGAATTTCAAGGCACCGGAGGCAAAGATCCTTCTGGTCGATGACAATAAGCTGAACTTAAAGGTTGCGATTGGTTTGCTGGCACCTTTGCAGATGCAGATCGACACGGCAGAAAACGGAAAACAGGCGCTGGAAATGCTGGAGGCGCATACCTATGATCTGGTCTTTATGGATCACATGATGCCGGTCATGGATGGTGTGGAAGCCACCCGTCGGATCCGTGAGTGGGAAAAGGGCAGTCAGGAGCATGAGATCGTGATCGCCCTCACGGCAGACGCCATGAGCGGCGCCAAGGAGGAGTTTGTAGCGGCAGGCATGGATGATTTTGTGGCAAAGCCGATTGAGATCAAGGAGATCTGCGGCAAGTTAAAACAATATCTGCCTGAGGATAAGATCATCAAGACAGAGGATGTGGCAGCAGAGGCGGAGGAAGAAGAACTGCCTGTCATTGAAGGACTTAATGTAGAAGAAGGCGTGCATTACTCGGGAGGCAAGAAACTTTTCTTGAGCCTCTTGGGAGACTACTACAAACTGATCGATACCAAGACGAAAAAGATGCAGCAGTGTCTGGCAGATGGTATGATCCGGGATCTGACCATCGAAGTCCATGCCCTCAAGAATACCTCCCGCATGATCGGTGCAGACCGTCTGTCTGCCATCTTCAAGGAAATGGAAGACCTAGGCAATGCCAATGACCGAAAAGGACTTGAAGAAAGACTGCCGGAAGTATTAGAATTATATACAAGTTATAAAGAAGTCCTGCGTCCTTACGGAAGTCTGGACGAGGCAAATTTACAGGAGACCTCAAAGGAAGAACTGAGCCGTATCTTAGGTCAGATGGCAGATGCCATGGATGACTTTGATCTGGACGGCGTAGATGCTGCCATGGCAGAATTGGAAGGCTATCGTATGCCGGAAGATCTGGCAGAGGATATGGATGCACTGCGGGCAGCGGTTGCGGATGTCGCCATGGAAGAAGTCATGGATCTTTGTCATGCCATGGTGGATAAGTTGGGGTAAAAAAGAAAAGTAAGTGGAGAAAATGATGAAGGAAACGTATAAGATTTTGATCGTGTCGGAGGTACAGGGCTATCTTATCCTGTCACTCAAGGATAAGATAAAAGAGGCGGGCTATGATGTGAGCGTGGTCGAGCCGGATGTGGCACAGATCTCAGCCGAGCGTGATACCATCGGTGCCTATCTGATCTGTGGATCGGACGGGATCGGAGATATGCAGCAGGCTCTGATCTATCTCAAAGACCAGTCAGCCGAGCGCGACATTCCCATCTTTACGGTGGGAAGCAGGGAAGAAAATGACGCTATCGGACGTGTGATCTCAGGCCACCTCATCCGTCAGTTTTTTGAGCGCCCGGTCAATGTCAATGAATTGGTGGAAGTTATCGATGCCTATATCGCAAAGTTTGGCGCACAGCACAAGAAAAAGGTTCTGGTCGTAGATGATTCCGGGGCAATGCTGCGCAATGTCAAAGGCTGGCTGGAAGACCGCTATCAGGTCATCTTAGCAAATTCCGGTGCCATGGCGATCAAGTATTTAGCGACCAACCGCCCGGATCTGGTACTGTTAGATTATGAAATGCCGGTCGTAGATGGCAGACAGGTGCTGGAAATGATCCGTACAGAGACAGAATTTTCCGATGTTCCGGTCATTTTTTTGACAAGTAAGGATGATAGGGAAAGTGTGATGCAGGTCATGGCACTCAAGCCGGAAGGCTATCTGCTCAAGACCATGGAGCCGGCAAGGATCATCGCGGAAGTCGATGCTTTCTTTGAACGCCAAAAGGCAAAATTATTTGATTAAATGATCTCTTCGACATAGAGATCCAGACGTTTGGACAGATCTACAAATTCTCCGCTTTCTAATTGGATGAGAGGGCGGAGAAGTTTTTTTGTGTCGATCATGCTGATCTTGCCCTGACTGCCATCGCTCAGACGGACAGAGTTGCCGACATAGGTCTGGGCGATATGTTCCAAAAAGGTCAGGATGAATTTGGGGTTGTATTCGGTTAGTCCATTGCTTTCAAAGAGGGCGATCACTTCAAAAGGACAGACTGCCGAACGGTAGCAGCGATCCGAAGTCAGTGCGTCGTAGACATCCGCAATGGCTACGATGGAAGCAAAGGTGTCAATATGGTCCCCGGTAAGACCGAAAGGATAGCCCTTGCCGTCAAAACGTTCGTGGTGCATGAGAGCGGCATTCTTGATCCGCTTGTCGATGCGCTCCTGTTCCATCATGCGGTAGCCTAAAACCGTATGTGTCTTCATGATCTCATATTCTTCCGGTGTCAGCCGGTCAGGTTTTTCCAAGATCTCATCCGGGATCTGTACTTTTCCCACATCATGTAAAAGCCCACACAGGGTCAAAACATCCAGATTGGCTTCATCCAGATCTGACCACATACCGATCAGGCGTGAAATGACGGCGACATTGATGCTGTGCACATAGGTGGAGTCGTCCAGATCACGCATATTGTGCAGCATATCCAGTAAGGAAAAGGAAGCACGATTGTGGTCGAAAAGTTCCAGCG
Organism: uncultured Lachnospiraceae bacterium; assembly: GCA_934899185.1. Taxonomy (GTDB): domain Bacteria; phylum Bacillota; class Clostridia; order Lachnospirales; family Lachnospiraceae; genus Pararoseburia. Next base: position 274,832 of record CAKXYI010000001.1, on the reverse strand, counting down.
TGTCCTGTAAAAGGGCAGACGTATCCAGATGCGCATCGCCGGCAACAAAACGACTCAACTGTTCCTGAAAAATGCTGGCACTCTGCGTATAATGCTCCCTGAATTCTTTGAAAGATTCGCTCTGGCGGATACGTTTGGCGTAAGTCGGTTCGCTACGGTCTGCCTTTTCAAAGGACATTGGATCAATTTCATTTGGCAGGATCGTAACGGACGGCACATGGTAGTATTTCATGTGCTGGATCATCTGCTGACTTAAAATGGAGCCTCTGAGAACGATCAACTGTCCACGGGGCGTAAAGACATCAGCCGCAACGATCATGCCGGGTTGTAATTCGTTCAGTGGATAGGTAACCATGGCAAGTTTCCTCGCTTTATCTACTAATATCGATCATTTTAATATGAAGAAATTATAACATGTTTCCCTCTTTAATAAAACCTTAACAAAAGTAAAATATTTATGCAATACTGACGCTCTATGATACTACCTGTAACAAACAAAGAAAGAAAAATTTAAAAATAGAAAAGGAGCAGAAAGATCATGAGTAGAAAATATTTAGTAACAGGAGCAGCAGGATTTTTGGGAAGCACGGTATGCAGGCAGTTGGTGGAAGAAGGGGCTGACGTGAGAGCCTTTGTTCTGCCAAACGATCCGGCAGCAAAATATATCCCGGAGTCCGTGGAAGTCGTAGAAGGAGATCTGTGTGACAAGAAATCCTTGGAGCCATTCTTTGCCGTAGAGGAGGGCGTGCACACGGTAGTCCTTCATGTGGCAAGCATGGTAACGACCAATGCAGATTACAGCAAGAAATTGGTTGACGTTAATGTGGGCGGCACCAAGAATATCATTGCAAAGTGCTTAGAGCATAAAGAATGTGACAAACTTGTCTATGTCAGCAGCACTGGAGCCATCCCGGAAGCACCAAAGGGAAGAAAAATCCGTGAAGTAAAGAAATTCGATCCGGATCAGGTCGTAGGCTGGTATTCCAGAACCAAGGCAATGGCAACACAGGCGGTTTTGGACGCAGTCACGGAAAAAGGTTTAAATGCCTGCGTCGTTCATCCAAGCGGAATCCTTGGACCAAATGATTTCTCCATCAGCGAGACGACCGGAACCATCATCCGTATCATCAACGGAGATATGCCGATGGGTATGGAGGGATCCTTTAACCTGTGCGACGTCAGAGACTTGGCAGACGGTGTGATCGCTGCTGCAGATAAGGGGATGGCAGGCGAGTGTTATATCCTTGGAAACGAGGAAGTGACCATGCGCCAGCTCAGTGACATGATCGCGTCCGAGACAGGCTGCACACCGATCAAGCATTTTCTGCCATTACCGGTAGCAAAGGGAATTGCGAAGATTGCAGAAAAGACAGCCGGTATATCCGGAAAGAAGCCGGTCATGACCTCCTTTGCCGTATATAATCTGGAGAGAAACAATACTTTTGACTATAGCAAGGCTAAGAAAGTATTAGGTTATCACACCCGTCCATATACCGAGACCATCCGTGATGAAGTACAGTGGTTACAGCAGGAAGGCAAGATAAAAACAGCCTAGAATCCCGGGAAAAGAAGTAAACAGAATTTTACGAAAAAGCAAGAAAATTCTGAAAAAACCAAATTGCGTGAAATTTTTCGGGGGGGGGGTAAAACTATATCATAAAATTTGAAAGCCCTTGTTGAAATATCTGACAATAAATGGTAATATTTTAATGAGTTATAAGACTTATTGAGTAGGACAGCAGAGGCTGAAAATCTTTTGTTGTTGCACAAGAGACATGACAAAAGGTGTGGCACAGGAGGATATGATATGCAAGACAAGATAATTTTGCGAGAATTAATAGAGATACTAGGGGATTCACAAGGGATAGATGATGGATGCGATTCCGGCAAAGAAGAGGAAAATGGGATTTTCCTCTTTTTTGAGCGCGTGGCTGAATTGTTTTCCTCATGCATGAATGATTATCTTTATGTATGGGATTTTACACATGATGTTTATTATATTACAGAGAGGGCAGTGGAGCGTTTTGATTTGTCTTCTAATATTTTCCAAAATGTTGCAGAAGCACACAGGCAGGTCGTCCACCCGGATGATTACGATCTGCTCATGACGGACATGGGCGAACTGATCAGTGGACGCAAGTCTTGGCACAATCTGCGTTATCGATGGATGAGCAAAAATCGGGAACCGGTTTGGATTAACTGTCAGGGGCGGTCGCTCCGCAGTAAAGACGGAAAAGTCTTTCTTATGATTGGTTGCATCAATGAGATTGGCGAAAAGAACAAGGCAGACAATGTCAGTGGGCTTTTGGGTGAGGTGACTTTTCAGGAACAGTTAAAACAGTTTAGAGAATTGCCAAAATGCTATATTTTTCGTCTGGGGATTGATGATTTCAAGAACATCAATGAGACGCTGGGGATCGGCTATGGCGACCATGTACTATTTGATGTGGCAACATGTATTACGGACTGTTTACAGCCCGGACAATTTGTCTATCGTATGACATCTGATGAGTTTGTGATTTTTGATTTACTTAGCCGGTCGCGCAGAGATGTTAAAAAACTATACACATTCATACGCCATCAGATTGCTGAACATATTAAGGAACATGGATATGAAGCGATTTATACAGTATCCTGTGGAGTGGTTTCTTCTGAGGATCTTGAGCATTTAGACTATGAACAGATTACCAAGTTGTCTCAGTTTGCGCTGAGCCGTGCCAAGGAAAAAGGAAAGAACCAGTTGATCTGGTTTGACCGGACTGAATATGATACTTTTGTGGCTAATCGACAGATGACCCGAAACCTTCGGAAAGCCATATCCGAAAATTATAAGGGGTTTGAATTATATTTCCAGCCGATCATGCAGGCAGGCACGGAGAAGATTTTTGCTGCGGAAGCTTTACTGCGTTATCGGAATGCAAAGGGTGAATTGATTCCGCCTTATCGTTTTATCGATCAGTTGGAGGAGAGTGGTCTGATAGTGCCGGTTGGCAGGTGGATCATAGATACTGCTCTCAGGACATGTGTAGAATGTCAGAAGACCAAACCGGATTTTAAGGTCAGCATCAATTTCTCCTATGTGCAGATCTTAAAGAGTGCCGTTTATGAGGATCTGACCAGCGCAATCGAAAAATATCACTTGAAGCCGGAGAGCGTGATCGTGGAACTGACCGAGAGTGGCTATCTGGCACGCAACGCACTGGTGACCAATCTATGGAAGAAATTAAAAGATTACGGTGTGCAGATGGCGTTGGATGATTTTGGTACAGGATATTCCAACCTAATCAACTTATCCCAGATGCAGCCGGATATCCTAAAGATTGATCGTGAATTTACCTTTAAGGCTTTGACCAGTGACTATGAGCATCAACTTCTTAAGCAGATCATTGAGATGGTACACAGCCTCAATATCAAAGAGGTGGTAGAAGGCGTTGAGGAAAGAGAAGAACTGGATCGTATTACAGCAATGGGACCGGATTACATTCAAGGATATTATTATAGCAAGCCGTGTTCAATCGAAGATTTCATGGACAAGTTTATCGAACATGGACAGGCTTTGTGAGTCGGACAGACGAGAAAAGAGGTAGATATGGGATTGGATCAGACGGGGCTTACTAATTTTTCGGATCGTATCTTTAATGTGTTTGGAGAGACGTCACAGAGAGAATATATATTTCTGTGCAACATGGACACCAATGTGTCAAGATGGTCAAAACGTGCTATAGAGGAGTTTGACCTGCCCGGTGAGTATATGTATGATGCCGGGACTATCTGGGAACAGCGGATTCATCCGGATGACAGACCTATGTATCGGAGGAGCATGGATATGCTTTATGCCGGGATGATTACCAGTCAGAATCTGACTTACCGCGCCAAAAACAAAAAAGGGGAATACGTCATGTGTTCCTGTGAGAGCAGCATGATCAAAAGCCGGGGGGATGAACCGGATTACTTTGCCGGGACGATTACTAATTATGGCATATCTGCGAGCGTGGATAATGTGACCCATCTTTCCAGCAAGTCTGCTTTTTTACGCCGACTAGAAGAAATGACAAGGGAAGAACGGCAAACAACGGTTGTGATGGTTGTTCTTGATAAACTGAGCAGCATCAACACCTTGTATGGCTACCGCTATGGTGATGAAGTCCTGCGCCATTTCGGGGGCAGGTTGCAGGAACTGGTCGGTGAACGAGGAACGGTATATCATATGGACACCTCTATGTTTGGCATTTGTATGTATGACATGGACCGGGAGCAGACCAGATCACTATATGATGCCATTCGTGACATGGCATACTGGAAATTGCAGGTCGGAGGTAGACGAGTGACGCTCCGGACCATCGGGAGTGCCGCTATTTTTGGATATGCCCCGGGGGAGGTAGATAGTATCACATCCAATCTGGGCTTTGCGGTTGGTCAATCTATGACCACTTATCATGGAGATCTTGTCTTTTATGATATGGCAAAACACAAACATGAATTTGGTGATCGGGAAATGATCGGACTGATCTACCAGCGGATTATGACAGATTTTTCTGGATTCTCTTTATATTATCAGCCAATCGTAGATGTGTCGACGGAACGGGTTGTCGGTGCAGAGGCTTTGGTGCGTTGGCAGGATGAAAAGTATGGCTTGGTTCCGCCAGGACGTTTTATTCCTTTTATTGAGCAGAACGCATGCATTTATGACTTGGGAAATTGGGTCATTTGGCAGGCTCTGCAGGATGCGGCAGAAATGCGCAAGATTATTCCTGACTTTATGATTAATGTCAATATAGCAGCCCCACAGTTGGAACGCAGAGAATTTCAGCAGGATGTTCTAAATGCCTTACATGATACTGCGTGTCCACCCGAAAATCTCTGTTTGGAACTGACGGAGAGGTGCAGGGAACTGGATATCGCTTTTTTGCGTAAAGAGATCGAGTTTTTCCGTGGTCATGGTATACGGGTGGCTATGGACGATTTCGGCACGGGCAATGCATCTTTACAACTGGTTATGGAACTGCCTTTGGACGAGATCAAGATCGATCGGTCTTTTGTCCAGAATATTCAAGACCAGAGTTTGAATCAGACTCTGGTAGCAGCCATTACGAGTGGTGCGAGAACCATTCATGCAGACATCTGTATAGAGGGGATTGAAAACAGGGAAATGGGTACATATCTGCAACGCTATGATCCGACCTATTATCAGGGTTTTTACTATTCCAGACCGATGCCAAAAGAGGAGTTCTTATCCTTGATTTCATCTTAGGAAACCATTATAATCGTATGGATAGATGTGCATAGACAAGTGGGAAATGTGCATACTATATTGACAGCAAATACAAGATCAAAGGAAGATTATGATATGTGTGGAATAAGTGGATTTATTGGAAGAAGCAAGGCAGACTGGGATCGAGAGGCTATCTTAAAGAAGATGATGGACAAGATCGCTCATCGTGGACCGGATCAGGAGGGCATGTATGTCAATGATCAGGTGGCGCTGGGTTTTCGCCGGTTGAGCATTATTGATCTGGATCATGGGATGCAGCCTATGTTTAATGAGACAGGAGATGTCGTCATTGTATTTAACGGTGAGATCTACAATCATCTGGAATTGCGTGAGGACTTGATTGCCAAAGGGCATGTTTTTGCAAACAATGCAGATACAGAGAGCCTGATTCACGGCTATGAGGAGTATGGCGTCGATCTTCTTTCCAAAGTGCGTGGTATGTTTGCCTTTGTGATCTATGATATGAAAAAAGATCTGGTATTTGCCGCTAGGGATTTCTTTGGTATCAAGCCGTTTTATTATACACAGCAGGATGGAAATTTGGTATTTTCCTCTGAGATCAAGAGTATTCTGGCATACCCTGACATCAAGCGCGAGGTCAATGAAGCAGCCTTAGAGCAGTATATGTCCTTCCAGTATTCCGTATTGCCGGAGACTTTCTTTAAGGGAATCTTTAAGTTGCCGGCGGGACATTATATGCTCATGCAAAACGGCGAGATCGAGATCCATCAGTATTACGACCCGCTCATGCAACCGGCGAAAGAACCGGAGTCTCTGGAAAAGACAGTAAACGAGATCGAGGAGATCGTACACGAGTCTACCATGGCGCATATGATCGCAGACGTAGAGGTTGGCGCTTCTCTTTCCAGTGGTGTGGATTCCAGTTATCTGGTGGCTGAGTTCCCTGGAGAAAAGACCTATACCGTCGGATTTTTGGATAAAGAGAGCAAGTACAACGAGATCCGTTATGCAGAGAGCCTGACGGCAGAACTCGGCAAAACGAATATCAATAAGACCATTAGTGCGGACGAATATTTTGACTCTATTCCAAAGGTTATGTATTACATGGATGAACCATTAGCGGATCCGTCCTGTATCGCACTTTATTTTGTGGATGAACTGGCAGCAAAGGACATCAAGGTTGTCTTGTCCGGTGAGGGCGCAGATGAGTTTTTTGGAGGCTACAATATCTATCATGAGCCTTTGTCTTTAGCTGGTTATCAGAAACTGCCATTGGGGCTTCGTAAGGGCTTGGCATCCATCGTCAAGAAACTTCCGAATTTCAAGGGTAAGAACTTTATCATCCGAGGAAGCAAGAGCGTGGAAGAACGCTTTATCGGCAATGCAAATCTTTTCTCTGTGGAGGAGCGTGAGAAAATTTTACAGACCAAACTGACCCATGTGACACCGCAGGAGTTGACGGCACCTTACTATGAAAAATGCAAGGGATTGAATGACATAGCAAAGATGCAGTATATTGACATGAATTTCTGGCTGCAGGGAGACATCCTTCTGAAAGCGGATAAGATGAGTATGGCACATTCTTTGGAGGCGCGTGTTCCGTATCTTGACATCAAGGTATTTGAATACATAAAGAATCTGCCGATCGATTACCGAGTGACAGATGAAGCAACCAAGAGGGCTTTCCGTATTGCGGCAAAACGTCATTTGCCAGAGTCAACGGCAAATAAAAAGAAACTGGGATTCCCGGTTCCGATTCGTGTATGGTTGAGAGATCCGAAGTATCTTCACAGAGTTGAGGAGGCATTCTCCTCAGATGTAGCAGCGCAGTATTTCGATCAGATCCTTTTGATGAAACTGCTGGCAGACCACAGAGACGGAAAGGCTGACAACAGCCGTAAGATCTGGGCAATCTATGTATTCTTAGTATGGCACAAGATCTATATTGAGTCCGATGAGGTAGAGATCCCGGCATAAGATGCAACGATAAAATAAAAGACCCGACATTCTGTCATATGCACTATGGTGCTGACAGATTGTCGGGTCTTGTTATGGCAACGAGAAAAATTTTACTTATTCGATGCGGTAGGTTTCGACCTCCTGTATGAGAGCATGGTCCTTGGCGGATGGTGTGAAGGTGACCTGCATATAAGTGCCGTCATTTTGATATTCCGTTTTTTTCACATGACCTGCCTCGGAGATCCGGTGTACGAGAGAACCCTGACTATAAGGGATCATAAGTTCCATAGTTACAGGCTTTCCAAAAAGGTTTGCCAGAATGAGGTCGGCAAGGGCATCCACACCAAGGTCTGCACCGGCTGCCATGTGGATATGATTTCCGGTAACAATCGGCAGGTCATCAGCGAACTGGGACAGGCGGTCTGCCTTGTTGTAGGCAATGATCATGGGGATGTCGCCGGCACCCAGATCGTTTAAGGTATCCTGAGTCACATGCATGTGCTCGCGGTAGTAAGGATCTGAGACATCCACTACTTGTAGCAAAAGATCTGCACCGATCGCCTCCTCCAAGGTGGAGCGGAAGGCATCGATCAGATGATGGGGCAGTTTGTCAATAAATCCTACGGTATCGGATAGATAAAAGGCAGGCTTGCCTGGGATGGTGATCTTGCGTACTGTGGTATCCAGGGTGGCAAAGAGCATATCTTCCTGCAAGACCTTCTTGTGGGAGATGTCCGTGATCTCATCATTGCCGTAGTGTGACAGCATGGCATTTAAAATGGTGGATTTACCGGCATTGGTGTAACCGACCAGAGCCACGGATGGGGTCTGGGAAGTGGATCGGCTCTTGCGCTGGGTCTCCCTTTGCTTTTTGATTGCCTGAAGTTCTTTTTTACACTCAGTAATGCGGTGGCTGATGTGCCTGCGGTCTAACTCCAGTTTTTTCTCCCCGGCACCCTTGTTGGAGCGTGAACCACTGCCACCGCCCTGTCTTGACATGGCAGTTCCCATACCGGATAAGCGGGGTAGAAGATATTGGAGTCTTGCCAGTTCTACCTGTAGTTTGGCTTCGCGGCTACGCGCTCTGGACTGGAAGATCTCAAGGATGAGTGCCGTGCGGTCTAAGATAGGAAGTCCGATCTCGAGGTTTAAGTTACGTGCCTGCGATGGGGATAAGGCATTGTCAAAGATGATAAGATCTGCATCTAAATTGGCAGCAGCCTCCTTGACCTCACGCACCTTACCGGAACCGATGTAGAGCGCCTGGTGAGGTGTATCCAGAGATTGTGTAATGGTAAAGACCGGCTCGATATCGCATGCCTGGCAAAGGCTTTCCAGTTCTTCTAAGTTGTGGTCGAAAGAAGATCCGTCATTTAATTGTAAGCCAACAAGAATGGCTCTATCTTTTCCTTCATTCATGGTCTGTGTTCTCATTTCTTTTTTTGCCTTTTATCATACCATAAATCCCCTGCTTGTGCTATGATAGGATATTATGTGGCTAAGAAGCCGGATGTCTATGAGGTGATCGAATGGAAAAAACAAATTGTTTGTATGATAAATTCCCTTATGAAACGGAGTTTGATGCCAATGTTCTTGCGGTAAAAGCCTTGGAGGATGAGGAACGCTACGAAGTGGTTCTGGATCAGACCCTCTTTTTCCCGGAACAGGGAGGGCAGACTCCGGATCAAGGATGGCTGTATTTGGGGCATGGACTGCGTCCTGAGACCAAGTGCCAGGTTTTGGATGTGCAGATCCATGACGGTGTGATCGTGCATGTCATAGATCAGAAATTGAAGCCGGGTGATAAGGTACATGGGCAGATCGACTGGGATGATCGATTTTCCAACATGCAGCAGCATACGGGAGAGCATATTTTTTCCGGTATCGTGCATAACACTTACGGATTTGAGAATGTAGGTTTTCATCTGAGCGATTCCGTGGTGACCATGGATTTTGACGGTCTTTTGTCTCTGGAAGATGTGACAGCAATCGAAACGCGGGTCAATCAGGTAATCGCGGATGATCTGGTCTTGGAGATCACGTTCCCGACGCCACAGATGTTAGAGACCATGGAATACCGCAGCAAAAAAGAATTGGAAGGTCAGGTGCGGATTGTTACGATCCCGGGAGTGGATATCTGTGCCTGCTGTGCACCACATGTCAGACGTACCGGAGAGGTCGGTGGGCTCAAGGTCATGCATGTGCAGAATTATAAGGGCGGCGTGCGGATCAGTATCTTATGCGGTTTTCGTGCGCTGGATGCTTTTCGGCAGAAAGCAAAGACGGTAGACGAGATGATGGGATTGCTCAGTTCCTCAGAAGAAGAATTGGGAAGCCATATCAAACGCTTGCAGACGGAAAGACAGAATCTGGCATATGCCCTCAGACAGGCGCAGGAAAAGATCCTGATGCAGGAGGTAAAAGACCTGGACACAGACGCGGAGGATGTTGTTCTTTTTGCGGATGCCTGTGATAGTAAGGCAATACGCAATATCGTCAATGATATGGTCAAAGTCCATGCGGGCTACTGTGCGATTTTTGCAGGTAGTGATGAAAAGGGCTACCAGTTCATCGTGGGAAGCCGGACAAAAGATTGCAGGCAGGAGGCTGCCTATCTGCGGGAGACTTTTGACGCTAAATGCGGCGGAGGTGCGCAGATGGTCCAGGGAAGTGTCAGGGCAGCCAAGGCACTCTTGGCAGAAGACTGGATGCAGGCGGTTTTGCCATAGGGAGAAAATAATAAAAGCAGATAGCATAAATGAGTGGAGGATAAAAAGATGAAAAGAGCCTATGATAGATTGTTAGATTACGTCGTGGTATATACGACAAGTGATGAAAAGAGCCAGACGGTACCGTCAGCAGTCAGAGAGTTTGATCTTGCGCACAAGTTGGTGGCAGAAATGAAGGAAATCGGCATTACAGATGCCCATGTAGACGATCTGTGCTATGTCTATGGCACACTTCCGGCGACTCAGGGCATGGAGGACAAGCCTGCAATCGGCTTTATCGCTCATATGGACACGGCACCGGATTTCTGCGGGCAGGGGGTAAAACCTGTTTTGCATGAAAATTATGATGGACAGGACGTCGTGCTTGGCGAGAGCGGCAGGACTTTATCTGTCAGGGATTTCCCACATTTGAAAAATTATGTGGGCAGAACCTTGATCACGACCGATGGCACAACTTTACTCGGGGCAGATGACAAGGCAGGTATCGCAGAGATCATGACGGCAATGGAGCGTATCATGACAGAAAAGATCCCACACGGCAAAATCTGTATCGGTTTTACACCGGATGAGGAGATCGGCGCAGGTGCAGATCATTTTGATGTGGAGCATTTTGGCGCAGACTATGCCTATACCTTGGATGGTGATCTGGAGGGCAATATCGAATACGAGAACTTTAATGCTTCCGGTGCTAAAGTAATCGTGCATGGCAATAATGTGCATCCGGGCAGTGCAAAGGACATCATGGTCAATTCTCAGACTCTTGCTATGGAATTTCATGGCATGCTTCCAAAGGAGGAAGTGCCGGAAAAGACAAGCGGATACGAGGGCTTTTATCATCTGACTGATATGCAGGGAGATGTGGAAAAGACAGAACTTTTGTATATCATCCGCGATCATGATCTGGATAAGTTTCATGCCAAGGAAGAAAATATGCGCCGTATCGCTAAAGAGTTAAACGAAAAGTATGGACAGGGAACGGTAGAACTGGAGATTAAGGAGTCTTATCTGAATATGCGCAGCCAGATTGAATCCTGCATGGAGATCATTGACTGGGCTAAGGAAGCCACCAGAATGGCGGGCCTTACACCAAAGACGGTTGCCATCCGTGGAGGCACAGACGGAGCAAGACTTTCCTTTATGGGATTGCCATGTCCAAATCTGGGGACCGGCGGTTACGGATTCCATGGTCCATATGAACACATTACTGTTGAAGGTATGGATGTCTGCACAGACATTGTATGCAATATCATAAAATGTGTATAAATATGCTTTTTATATAGGGAGAAACTGGCAAGAAATGCATAGATATACAGTTTATGAATATTATGGAAATCTTACGGGCTAAAAAGTGCTGCAAACGCAGTAAATACGCGGAAAAACAAATGTGTTGAAAATGTTAAAAGCATGAAAATTTGGTGTAGACTTCAGCACAACACTGTGCTATAATAACCCTCGATTGAACGCAATGGGGCGGAAGCGAAACGCTGTTTTTGCGTTCTTTTTAGGTATTAAGATTTACCTTGGAAGGAGAATATTAACAAGATGTTAAAGTACATTGTAAAGAGAATAGCGCTTGCAATTGTAACGATCTGGGCAGTAGCCACACTTACTTTCTTCCTGATGAACATGGTTCCTGGTGGACCATTCCTTTCAGAGAAAGCGATCAGCCCGCAGGCAACCGCAGCGCTTGAGGCAAAATATGGTTTGGACAAGCCATTAGGTGAGCAGTACATTACTTACATTACGAGTGCGGCTCACGGAGATTTGGGAGACAGTTTGAAACAGAGAGGACGTACCGTTGCCGGTATCATCGCGACTAAGTTCCCGGTATCTGCAAAGATCGGTGGTATTTCCGTAGTTGTTTCCTTGGTACTTGGTGTACTTCTGGGAAGTATTGCGGCTTTAAAACGTGGCAAGTTCCTTGATAGTCTGATCAGCGTTATATCGACCATGGGTATTGCGGTGCCGAGTTTCGTTATCTGTACCGTATTGATGTATTTCTTTGGTGTGAAGTTCAAGATACTTCCTACCATGGGACTTACTTCTTGGAAGAATTACATTATGCCGGTTGCAGCATTGGCGTTTTATCCGACAGCATATATTATGAGACTGATGCGTTCTTCTATGCTTGATGTATTAGGACAGGACTACATGCGTACAGCAAAGGCAAAGGGCCTTTCCGGTAAAGCACAGTTGTTTAAGCATGCACTTCGTAATGCCATCTTACCGGTCGTTACCTATGTAGGACCAATGCTTGCTTACACAGTAACCGGTAGTTTCGTAGTTGAGAAGATCTTTACGATCCCAGGATTGGGCGGCGAGTTTATCGGAGCCATTCAGGGACGTGACTATACACTGATCATGGGAACAACCATCTTCCTTGCAACCCTTATCATTGTCATGAATGTGGTTGTAGATATTGTGTATAAATTGATCGACCCACGTATCACACTCAAGTAAGGAGAAATGAGATGAAGAAGAATCCATTAAGTTTTCAGTTAGATTTGAATCCTGATGATTTTCTCCCTGCATCTGAGGAGGAAAAACAGAGTCAGGTCATCATGCGAGAAAGCGTTAGTTTCTGGAAAGACGGTTTCCGCAGATTGAGAAAGAACAAAGTGGCAATGGTATCTATCATTGTTATCATTTTGGTCATGATTTTCTCATTTATTGTTCCATCGTTTTATCCATATACATACGATGAGCAGATCAAGGGTGCCAACAACCTTGCACCATTCACATATTCCGTAGACGAGCAGGCAAGAATTGATGCCGGGGAATCCGTATTCCCGCATGTGTTCGGTACGGATAAGATGGGACGTGACTACGCCATCCGTGTTATGATGGGTAGCCGTATCTCACTTCTGGTAGGTTTGATCGCTACAGCGATCATTCTTGTGATCGGATCTATTTACGGATCTATCGCAGCCTTCTTTGGCGGCTGGGTCGATCTGATCATGATGAGAATCGTAGATATTATATATACGGTTCCTGACGTACTTTTGATTGTACTTTTATCTTTCGCTTTGAAAGATCCACTGAACAATCTGGCTAATGCACCTGGATTTAAGTGGGTACAGACAGTCGGAACCAACCTGATCAGTATTTTCATTGTATTCGCACTTTTGTACTGGGTAGGAATGGCACGTATGGTACGAAGCCAGATCCTCATGTTAAAGGAAAGCGAGTATGTTACCGCGGCCCGTGCACTTGGTGTCAGCAATGGTAAGATCATCAAAAACCATCTGCTTACCAACTGTATCGGTACATTGATCGTTACAACGACCTTGCAGATCCCATCCTCTATCTTTACAGAGTCTTTCCTGAGTTTCCTCGGTATGGGTGTTGCAGTTCCACTTCCTTCATTGGGAAGTTTGGCAAGTGATGCAATCAATGGTATCGGAACTTATCCATACCTTTTGTTCATCCCTGCTGTTGCGATCAGTTTGATCATTTTGAGTTTTAACCTGTTAGGTGATGGACTTCGCGATGCATTTGATCCGAAGTTAAAGAATTAGAAAGGGGACGCGTCATGGCAGAAGAATACTTAGTAGATATAAAGAACGAGCGTCTTTCCTTCTTTACTCCGGCAGGAGAGGTTAAAGCGCTTAACGATGTATCCATTCATTTAAAAGAGGGAGAAGTCCTCGGTATCGTTGGAGAGTCCGGTTCCGGTAAGTCCGTTACGGCATATTCTCTGATGGGACTTACGGCTCATCCCGGTAAACTTATGGGTGGTACACTTCAGTTTAACGGTCACGAGATCGAGGATATGAGTGAAAAAGAGATGCGCAAGATCCGCGGTAAAGAAGTCTCTATCATTTTCCAGGATCCAATGACCAGTTTGAATCCGGTTTACACCATTGGTAATCAGATCACGGAGGTTATCCGTCTGCATACCGACAAAGATAAAAAACAGGCATATGCCCGTGCAAAAGAATTACTGGAACTCGTTGGTATCAATGAGCCGGAAAAGAGATTAAAACAGTATCCGCATGAGTTGTCCGGTGGTATGCGACAGCGTGTTATGATTGCTATCGCACTTGCCTGCGAACCAAAGTTATTGATCGCAGATGAGCCTACAACAGCATTGGACGTTACCATTCAGGCGCAGATTCTGGAACTGATGATGGAACTCAAGGACAAACTTGGCATGGCGATCATCATGATCACACATGATCTGGGTGTTGTTGCTTCTATGTGTGACCGTATTGCGGTTATGTATGCAGGGAGAATCATCGAGTATGGTACGACAGATGATATCTTCTATCGTCCACACCATATGTATACCAAGGGATTGATCCGTTCCATCCCTAGACTGGATACCAAGGAACATGAGAGACTGGTTCCGATCGAAGGTACGCCTGTGGATCTTTTGAATCCTCCGGCAGGTTGTCCTTTCGCACCTCGTTGTGAAGCCTGTATGAAGATCTGTTTGCGCGAGATGCCACCGGTAACCCAGTTTGATGATGTTCACTATACACAATGTTGGCTCAATCAGAAAGAAGCCATGGAGAAGGGAGAAGCAAATGAGTGATAAGTTTATCGAAGTAGAACATTTGCGTCAGTACTTTCCAGCAGGAGGCCATGGTAAGAATAAAAAGTACATTCAGGCGGTAGATGATGTTTCTTTTAGCATCAATCGCGGTGAGACGCTAGGTCTTGTAGGTGAGTCTGGATGTGGTAAGACTACCACAGGTCGTGCACTGTTGCGTTTGTATCAGCCAACAGGCGGACGTTTTACATATGACGGTGACGTTGTATTTGATGTAGAAAAGAATCAGTGGGCACAGATGCTCCCATATCGTAAAAAGATGCAGATCGTGTTCCAGGATCCATATGCGAGTCTGGATCCACGTATGACGGTAGGAGATATCGTTGGTGAAGCAATCGATACACATCATCTTGCATCTAACAAGCAAGAGCGTTATGATATGATCATTGAAATGCTTCGCAAGGTGGGTTTGAACTCTGAACATGCCAACCGTTATCCACATGAGTTTTCCGGTGGACAGAGACAGCGTGTCGGTATCGCCAGAGCACTTGCAGTAAATCCGGAGTTCATCGTCTGTGATGAGCCGATCTCCGCATTAGATGTATCCATTCAGGCACAGGTCATCAACATGTTTGAAGACTTGCAGGAAGAAATGGGACTGACCTATCTTTTCATTGCACATGATCTTTCTGTAGTAAAGCATATCTCAGATCGTATCGGTGTTATGTATTTAGGAAGAATGGTAGAACTGGCAGACAGTTATGAACTGACAACACATCCGGTTCATCCATATACAAAGAGTCTGATCTCTGCGATCCCGATTGCAGATCCAAAGATTGCAAGACAGAGCAAACGTATCGTTTTGGAAGGGGATGTACCAAGTCCTTTGAATCCACCTTCCGGATGTCGTTTCCGTACCAGATGTCCATATGCGACAGAGCAGTGTGCACAGGAAGTACCTGAGTTCAAGGAGATTGCTCCGGGACATTATGCTGCATGCCACAATCTGGATAAGGTACAGTAATCATGGTAAACCCTGCGAGGATTTTCCCCTCGCAGCGTTTATATAAATCTGGCAGTACAAAAGAAACTGCCCAAATTATAAGGAGGAAAAAATATGAAAAAGAGAGTGATTTCCTTATTACTCGTCGCTGCAATGACAGTAGGTCTTGTAGCATGTGGATCATCTTCAGGAGATGGTAAGAAGTCTAGTGCTTCATCAGATGAAAAGATTTTATCTGTTGAGACTGGTCCAGATCCAGAGACAGTTGATCCAGCACTTAACTCCGCAATCGACGGTGGTGAGATGATCTTACACGCATTCGAGGGTCTTTTGAAACTCGATGAGAATGGCGATCCAGAAGCTGGACAGGCTGAAAAGTGGGAAGTATCCGATGATGGACTTACCTACACATTCCATTTAAGAGATGGTCTTAAGTGGTCAGATGGTTCTGATCTGACAGCAGAAGATTTTGTTTACAGCTGGCAGCGTGTCTGTGATCCTAACGTAGCAGCACCATATGCTGAGACTGTACTTGGTATGGTTGAGGGATTTGATGAGGCATCAGCTGGAGACATCGAAAAACTCGGTGTTGAAGCAAAGGATGACAAGACATTTGT
This sequence comes from uncultured Lachnospiraceae bacterium, assembly GCA_934899185.1. GTDB lineage: Bacteria > Bacillota > Clostridia > Lachnospirales > Lachnospiraceae > Pararoseburia. Next base: position 258,796 of record CAKXYI010000001.1, on the reverse strand, counting down.
TGTACATCTGGCTAATCCATGCCCGTACTTTGAATCTATTGCAGCATTTGCTACATTGAATCCTGTTCAGAAGGCAACAATCGAAGCAAATGGTGATGCTTGGGCAACAGCAGCAGATACCTACATTTCTAACGGACCTTTCTACGTAACTGAATGGGTTCCTGGATCTTATGTATTAATGAAGAAGAATCCTAATTACTGGGATGCTGATTCTATTAAGTTAGACGGAATCAAGTTCAACCTGATCGAAGATGCAAACGCTGCATACAGCGCATACCAGACAGGTGAATGTCAGATGATCAAGGATGTTCCTACAGAAGAAATTCCTTCTCTTAAGGACAATGATGAGTTCCATGTAGAGCCAATCATTGGAACATACTACTTGAGCTTGAACCTTCAGAAAGAGCCATTTAACAACAAGCAGGTTCGTCAGGCACTTTCACTTGCTATCGATCGTGACTATGTTGCTAACACTTTGATGCAGGGAACATACACAGCAGCTGGTAATCTTGTAGGACCAGGATGGAAAGATACAGATGGTTCTGATTTCTCTGAGAACGCTAATGGCGGCGAGGAGTATATCAGCACAACAGATTATGATGCAAACCTTCAGAAGGCAAAGGATCTCTTGAAAGAAGCTGGATATCCTGATGGAAAGGGTCTTCCAAAGATCACATATTCTACCAACGATGCAGGATATCATAAGGTAGTTGCTGAGTACTTACAGAAGGCTTGGGGCGAACTTGGTATTGATGTTGATGTAGAGATCGTAGAATGGGCTTCCTTCACACCAATGCGTCGTAACGGTGATTACATGTCATCTCGTAATGGTTGGGTAGGTGACTACTCTGATCCATCTAATATCCTTGAACTGTTCACAACAGACAATGGTAACAATGATGGTAAGTACAGCAACCCTGAATTCGATGCAGCAATCGAGAAGTCTAGAACAACTACAGACGCAGCAGAGCGTTCTGCAGCACTTCACGAAGCAGAAGATATCCTTATGGATGATGCTGCATGTATCCCAGTTGCTTACTACAATGATTTCTATCTTATGAGCGACAAGGTTACAGGTGCATGGCATGCATCTAACGGATACTGGTACTTCATGTACGCAGATCTTGCTGAGTAATCCGTAGGAAATTTATAAAATTTTTCAAAGGGCTGTCCAACTTGGGCAGCTCTTTTTTCGTAGATTGGACAAGTATGCTTTTGCGAGGTTCGGATTGCAAATTTTGTGGAAAACATTGCACAAGTTGTGGTGTTGGTAAAAAAGTAAAACAAGAAATCTGTTTCGTGCTATACTCCAAATTGTCAGTTATGTAGAAAAAGATGCCTAGGTGGGCATCGTAATATTTTAAATAAAAGGAGAAGAAAAATGGATTTAAATTTAAGACCAGCAAATGAGTGTAAGTTTGATGCAGTTTCTTTGGGCGAAGTTATGTTACGTCTGGATCCGGGCGAAGGCAGAATTCGTACAGCAAGACAGTTCCGTGCATGGGAAGGCGGCGGAGAGTACAATGTAGTCCGCGGTTTACGTAGATGCTTTGGAATGAACACGGGTGTTATCACAGCATTTGCTGATAACGAAGTAGGTAAGTTGATGGAAGACTTCATCCTTCAGGGTGGTGTTGATACATCTTTAATTAAGTGGATGGATACAGACGGTATTGGTAGAATTTGCCGTAACGGTATCAACTTTACAGAGCGTGGCTTTGGTATCCGTGGTGCAGTAGGATGCTCTGACCGTGCAAACACTGCAATTGCAAAGGCTAGGCCGGAAGATTTTGATTTTGATTACATCTTTGGCGAACTTGGAGCTCGTTGGTTGCATACAGGTGGTATCTACGCAGCACTTTCAGAGCAGTCATGCGAGACTGTTATCGCTGCAATCAAGGCTGCTAAGAAGTATGGTACCATCGTATCTTACGATCTGAACTACCGTCCATCTATGTGGAGCGCTATTGGCGGACAGGCTAAGGCACAGGAAGTGAACAAGGAAATCGCTAAGTATGTTGACGTTATGATCGGTAACGAAGAAGACTTTACCGCATGTCTTGGATTTGAAATCGAAGGAAACGATGAGAACTTAAAGGAACTCAACCTTGATGGATACAAGAAGATGATCAACGAAGCAGCTAAGACATATCCTAACTTCAAGGCTGTTGCTACAACACTTCGTGAAGTTAAGACTGCAACTGTAAATGATTGGAGCGCAATCTGCTGGGCAGATGGTGAAATCCATAAGGCTAAGGATTACAAGGGACTTGAAATCATGGATCGTGTAGGCGGCGGAGATTCTTTCGCATCTGGACTGATCTATGGTCTTATGACAACAGGCGATGCAGAGTTAGCTGTTAACTATGGTGCAGCACATGGTGCACTTGCTATGACAACACCAGGTGATACAACTATGGCTAGCAAGAAGGAAGTAGAAGCAATCATGGGTGGTGCCGGAGCCCGCGTTCAGCGTTAATTACGCGCCCGAAAGCAGCTTAATGAATACAACATAAATACTATGTCATCCCCGCAGAGATTTTCTCTGTGGGGATTTTTGATGTCCGATGATAAAGTGGTACAATGCTTTTGTGAGTGTTATAATGGGTTAAAATTAGAGGGAAAGAGGGCAGCAATGTATCGTATATTTATTGTGGAAGATGATCCAACAATGGCAAATGCCATGAAAGAAAAGATAGAGTCCTGGGGCAATGAAGCCAGGATTGTAGAGCATTTTCAAAATGTTAAGACAGAATTTACGGCGTACGATCCGCATCTTGTTTTGATGGATATCATGCTTCCTTTTTTTAATGGATATCACTGGTGTACGCAGATTCGCCAGATTTCGCAAGTGCCGGTCGTATTTTTATCGTCAGCTTCTGACAATATGAATATTGTCATGGTAATGAATATGGGGGGAGATGATTTCCTGGCAAAGCCCATCGATCTGGACGTGATGATGGCAAAAATCACTGCAATGCTTCGAAGAACCTATGATATGGGAAACCAGCTGCCTATGTTGGAACATCGGGGTCTGATGCTGGGATTGATGGATTCTACCATTACCTATGAGGGACAGAAAATTGAACTGACCAAGAATGAATTCCGCATTTTGCAGACATTGATGGAGCACAAAGGTGAAATCGTCAGTCGCGATACGCTTATGATGCGTCTGTGGCAGATGGATGATTATGTAGAGGAAAACACGCCGACCGTCAATGTGAATCGCCTGCGTAAAAAATTAGACGGCATTGGCCTTCATGACTATATTGTGACAAAGGTTGGCGCCGGCTATCTTTTGCCATTGGAATAGGAGACTGTATGAAAAAATATTTACAATATCGCCGTGGATATATCTGTATATGGCTGCTTTTTTGCATTGTTCCGGTTTTGATTCAGCAACTTTATGGGCAGGCGCTGGAGAGCGTTTTGTATGGCATTGGTCTGGCAAGTGTTTTGGTATTGCTTTTTATGGTGCATGATTTTTTGCAATTTCGTGAGAAAGAGGAAAAAAGAAAACAGATTGCGCAGCATATGGGAAGCCGGGAATTGTGCTTGCTTGATACAAAAAATCCGGTAGAAAAAGAGTATCTTGATTTGCTAAGTGAACTTACGGAACGCTACTGTAAACAGGCGGAACAAATGCAGAACGCCACAAAGGAAAGACAGGAGTATTATACGACGTGGGTGCATCAGGTGAAGACGCCGATGACAGCGATGAATATGTTGCTACAAAAGGAAGACACACCGGAAAGTAGACAACTGCAGCTGCAACTTTTCCGTATGGAAGAATATGTAGAGATGATTCTTCATTTTACAAGATTAGAGGAATCGGGAACGGACTTTGTTTTTGATGCGTATGATCTGGATAAGATGATACGAAAGACCATCCGTAAATATGCGTCTGTTTTTGTACAAAAAAAGATTGCAATCTGTTATGATACCGTCTCATCATATGTGCTTACCGATGAAAAATGGTTTTGTTTTGTGCTAGAGCAGGTGCTTTCCAATGCACTCAAATATACAAATCATGGAAGCGTAACCATAGCCATGGAAACGCCGGGACTTCTTACCATTCGTGACACAGGAATTGGGATTGCACCTGAAGATTTGCCACGCGTTTTTGAAAAAGGATACACAGGGTATAATGGCAGAGCAGACCACAAATCTACCGGTCTGGGATTATATTTATGTAAGCGGACGATGGACCGGCTGCACCATGGTATTTCATTGACATCAACTGTGGGCGAGGGAACAACCGTTACGCTGGATCTTCGCAGAGAAGAGCGGGTAATAGAGTAATTTCTGCTATCTTACAAAAATGTCACATAAGAAGCCTTATATGTCACACGATTCGATGGTTGACTTATAGGGCTTTTGTTAAAGTATGCTTGTAACCAGAAAGGCAGTATACACGCAGTGGGTGAGTGTTTGTGCGTGTAGGACAGGAGGAAAATATGGCTATGTTAGAAGTAAATTGTCTGGAAAAGATATATAAAACGCGTCTGGGCGGAAATCAGGTGCAAGCATTATGGGATGTTTCTTTTTCTGTGGAGCAGGGTGAATATGTGGCAATTATGGGAGAATCCGGAAGTGGTAAGACAACACTTTTGAATATTTTGGCAGCGCTCGACCGGCCAACAAGTGGCAGTGTTCTTTTAAATGGATGTGATGTTACCGATTTGCCGGAAAAAGAGATTTCCAAATTCCGTCGTGACCATTTGGGATTTGTATTTCAGGATTTTAATTTGCTGGATACCTTTTCTCTGAGAGATAACATTTATTTACCAATGGTGCTCGCAGGGAAAAAACCAGAAGAGATGAAGGCAAAAGCAGAACCTCTGGCAAAAAGACTGGGCATAGAGGATGTTTTAGATAAATTTCCATATGAAGTGTCTGGTGGACAGAAACAACGCGCGGCAGTGACGCGTGCACTCATGATGGATCCGGAACTGCTTCTCGCAGATGAACCGACGGGCGCTTTGGATTCGAAGGCAACAGATGAATTATTACAGGTGTTCTCGGAGCTGCATGCGGCAGGACAGACGATTTTGATGGTAACCCATTCTACAAAAGCGGCATCGCATGCAAGTCGTGTCTTGTTTATTAAGGATGGCGAAGTGTTTCATCAGCTGTATCGTGGCAATAGTACGAATGAGGAAATGTATCAAAAGATTGCCAATACACTGACACTCTTGACGACAGGCGGTGATGAAAATGAGTAAAGGATTTTATCGCCAGCTGGCAAAAACAAATATGAAAAAGAATGGAAAAATATATGCACCCTATATTCTCAGTGTGATTGCTGCGGTGGCAATGTTTTACATTATACAATCGCTGGCGCTCAATCCGGGATTTGAGAACATGCTCGGTTTTGATACGATGAATTCTATTTTGACATTTGCCTGTTGGGTTGTCCGGATTTTTCTTGTGATTTTCTTACTATATACGAACAGCTTTTTGATCAAGCAGAGAAGAAAAGAGTTTGGTGTTTACCATATGCTTGGCTTAGAAAAAAAACATCTGGCAATCACCTTGTTCTGGGAGAGCTTAGGTGTCCTTGCGATAGGGCTATTTGCAGGAATCCTTTTTGGCATGCTTTTGGATAAACTTTTGTATGCCGTTCTGATACGCATGCTAGGTTTTTCGGTTCCACTTGGCTTTTTTGTATCGCCACTTGCAATCGGGCGTACGGTGATCTTGTTTGTTGTCATAATGGCGATAAATTATTTTTATGATATCGTGCAAATTCACGCGACGTCGCCGATTGAACTGTTACATGGCACCGACATGGGGGAAAAGGAGCCGCATGCAAAATGGCTGCTTGCCATTCTTGGACTCGCATTGTTGCTGACCGGCTATACCATTTCGCTGAAAATAGAAGAACCGGTGTCTGCGCTTGCTATGTTTTTTGTGGCTGTTCTCTGCGTCATTTTTGGCACATATCTGCTGTTTACAGCGGGAAGTATTGCTTTATTAAAGTTACTGAAAAAGAAGAAAAGCTTCTATTATAAGACGAATCACTTTGTGAGTATTTCCGGCATGATGTATCGTATGAAGCAAAATGCGGTAGGGTTAGCTCACATTTGCATACTTTCTACCATGGTGCTTGTGATGATTTCGACGACTTCTTCCATGATGTTTAGCATGCACGATATTTTATATAAGCGTTATCCGATGCAGAACATGTGTTATGTTTCCGGTACAAGTCGCAGTGACGATCAAAAGATGATAGAAGCCATTCATCAGATGGCAAAGGAAACCGGCTGTGATGTCAAAGATGAAATTTATGCACGCGGTTGTGTTATTTATACCCGAAGACAGGGAAATGCATTTGAGGCAGATGCGACTGCCATGGGAGTGTCTGCTAGGACTCTTTTTTGCATGAATCTGGAGGATTACAACAAGAGCATGCATACAAAGGAGATGCTAGAACCGGGAGAGGTTTTGGTATATGCTGACGGTGAACGTTATGGGCAGGATACGATTGAGATTATGGGACAGAACTACCGCGTAAAAGAAGTGAAAAAGGCACCGTGTAATGGTGTGTTGGCAGCTTATATGGTAGGTGTATATTACATTGTTTTCCCGGATGAAGCAGCGGTAGAGCAAATAGCAGAGCACATACCATATCAGTATGATGACAGTTTTAACGAGTTGAGATCATATTATGGCATTGATATTGATGGAAATGCTGATCAGCAAAAGGAACTTTATAAGAAAATACAAACGTATCCATCCACAAACATGAGCAGTTTTTCTGTGGAAAACCGAAAAGTGAATGAGAAATCGTTGAATACTCTTTATGGTGGCTTGTTCTTTACGGGTGCATTTCTTGGCGTACTCTTTTTGGCTGCAACGGTTTTGATTATTTATTATAAACAGCTGTCGGAAGGTTATGATGATCGGAAGCGATTTCATATTATGCAGCAGGTCGGCATGACACATGAGGAAGTGTCCTCTGCCATTCGTTCCCAGGTGTTGATGATATTTTTCCTGCCACTTGTGACTGCCTGCATTCATACCTGTTTTGCATTTCCAATTATCTGTCGCCTGTTGTCACTCCTTCTTATGCGTAACACAGCGCTTTTAGTCGCATGTATGGTTGGCTGTTTTGTAGTATTTGGTATCATCTATGTACTGGTGTATCTGATGACTGCCCGGACATATAATCGTATCGTACAGGAATAACTGGAAAAGCTTTTCCATTGCGTGTACTTGACAGAATATGCTATAATCGAGAGCGGATATATTGTAGCAACGATAGATGAAACAGTATAAGATATAGAAAGCATCTGATTTGATCGGACGTTTTTATATATACACAAGTGTTAAGGAGTAAAACAATGGTCAAAGTAGTAAAGTTTGGTGGAAGTTCCCTGGCAAGTGCCGCACAGTTTGCCAAGGTGGGTGATATTATCCGCGCGGATGAGACACGTCGCTATGTTGTACCGAGTGCGCCGGGCAAGCGCAATTCCAAGGATACAAAGGTGACAGACATGCTTTATGCATGTTATGCCTTGGCAGAGGCAGATGAAGATTTCAAGGGTGCGCTGAAGAAGATCAAGGAACGTTACAATTCCATCATCAATGGATTGAACTTAAATCTTTCTTTGGATGCGGAGTTCAAGATCATCGCAGAAAAGTTTGCTCAAAAGGCAGGATCTGATTATGCTGCCAGTCGTGGAGAGTATCTGAATGGTATTATCATGGCAAATTATCTGGGCTATGAATTCATTGATGCAGCGGAGGTCATCTTCTTTGATGAGAACGGCAACTTTGATGATTACAAGACTGACAAAACAATGGCGGAGAGGCTTTCCAAGATAGAAAGGGCCGTCATCCCGGGATTTTATGGCAGTGACTATGAGGGCAATGTAAAGACATTCTCCCGCGGCGGATCTGATATTACAGGATCGATCGTATCGAAGGCTGTGCATGCCAGTGTATATGAGAACTGGACGGATGTTTCCGGATGTCTGGTTGCAGATCCTAGAATCGTGGAGAACGCACAGCCGATCAGAGTGATCACTTACAGAGAATTGCGCGAACTTTCTTACATGGGCGCATCTGTACTTCATGAAGATGCTATTTTCCCGGTGCGTAAGGCTGGCATTCCGATCAATATTAAGAATACCAATGCACCGGAAGAACCGGGAACCATGATTGTGGAAAGCACCTGTCAAAAGGCAGATTATACGATTACCGGTATCGCAGGCAAGAAGGGCTTTGTAGCAGTCAATATCGATAAGGATATGATGAACTCAGAAGTGGGCTTCTGTCGTAAAGCACTGGAAGCATTTGAGGAGAATGGCATTTCTATTGAACATATGCCATCTGGCATTGATACCATGACGGTCTTTGTCCATCAGGAAGAGTTCGAAGGGAAAGAGCAGCAGGTGATTTCTTCTATCCGTCGTCTGGTCAATCCGGACATTATCGATCTGGAGGCTGATCTGGCACTGATCGCTGTCGTCGGCCGTGGCATGAAGTCTACCCGTGGTACCGCCGGCAGGATCTTTTCTGCACTGGCACATGCCAACATCAATGTCAAGATGATCGATCAGGGGTCTTCCGAGTTGAACATCATTATCGGTGTCAGCAACAATGACTTTGAGAATGCAATTAAGGCTATTTACGACATCTTTGTGATGACCCAAATTTAAAATTCGCTCTTACATTTTTTCGCAAAAGTTGATAAAATAGGTTTATAACGAGGTAAAATGTGTGTAAACTTTGCGGGCTCATACGAGTTGTCAAAATTTGGGAAAGGATGTGTCAAAATGTTTGAAGTGGGCGAACGCGTTGTGTATGGTCATCATGGTGTGTGCGAGATTGTAAAGATCGACACCTTAGATATGCCGAATGTGCCAAAAGACCGGCAGTATTATTATTTATCGCCGACAACGGACGGCACTAGCATCATGTATGCGCCAGTGGACAATCCCAAACTTTCCATTCGCCGGGTCATGACCAAGGACGACATCATGTCACTGATCAAGGCTATGCCGCAGATCGATATGTTAAACGTGACCAATGACAAGCAGCGTGAGAACGAATACAAGGAGTGCATCCGCAGTCTGGATGGCAAGGAATGGGTTCGTCTTTTAAAGACCGTGCGGGAACGCGGACGCGGACGCATGGAAAAGGGCAAGAAGATGACTGCCTTGGACGAGCGCTATATGAAGATGGCAGAGATGCAGTTGTACTCGGAGATCGCCGCGGTACTGGAGATCCCGCGCAATCAGGTGGAGGACTTCATCGAAAAATATATGGTAGTCGCATAATATAAAGAAAGAATACAAGCAATCCCCAGATGGAAAGATACGTCTGGGGATTTTTGTGACGATTTTGTGAATTTTCAAAAATTATTAGCACTCACTATTGACGAGTGCTAATAAAGGTGCTATAACATAATTGTCAAAAGAAAAGACGTTAAAACAATGAGATAAGAAAACAAATAGTTTTGATGATATGGAAGGAGCGATGACTTATGTTAATGCCTAGTATTTTTGGAAATGATTTTATGGATGATTTCTTTGTATTCCCTCAGGAGAGAAAGACCACACCGACTGCTAAGGCAAACCTGATGCAGACGGATGTCAAAGAAACTGAGACAGGTTATGAAGTGGTGATTGATCTTCCGGGATATAGTAAGGAAAATGTAAACGCAGAATTGAAGGATGGCTATCTGATCATCAGTGCCACAACAACGAACAATGATGAGGAGAAATCTCAGGATGGCAAGTACATCCGCAAGGAGCGTTACAGTGGCAGTTGCCAGCGTAGCTTCTATGTAGGTGAAGACATCACCCATGAAGATATCAAGGCAAAATTCGAGAACGGTACATTGAAGTTGGATATTCCAAAGAAGGAAGCCCAGCCGAAGGTAGAGCAGAAAAAGACGATCGCCATTGAGTGATTGATGATAGGAACAAAGGAGGCTGGCTACAATCCGTAGCCAGTTTTCTTTTAAATAAGAAAGTAGGTGAGTTGGGATGTCTGCCAAGAGAGATTATTATGAAGTCTTGGGTGTCGACAAGCAAGCAGATGAGAGTACGATAAAGAAAGCGTTTCGGCGGTTGGCAAAGAAATACCATCCCGATACCAACGCAGGAGACACAAAGGCGGAAGAAAAATTTAAAGAGATCACAGAAGCCTATGATGTCTTGAGTGATAAAGAAAAAAGAAAATTATACGACCAGTTCGGACATGCTGCCTTTACAGAGGGCTTTGATCCGAACCAGGCAAGTGGTTTTGGCGGCTCCGGCTTTGGTGGAACTAAGTTCTATCGCAATGGCGATGGCATGGAGTTTCATTTTGAAGGCGGCAATATGGATGATATGGGAGATATATTTGATTCCATCTTTGGAGGTGCTTTTGGTGGCGGTTCCGGCTTTGGCGGCAGAGCACAGGGCTTTGGCAACCGTGCAATGAAAGGAAAAGATCTGCATGCAGAGATCACCATATCTTTTGAAGATGCAGCCTTTGGCTGTGACAAGCAGATCACGATCTCTGATCCATCCGGCAGACAGCCGCAGACTTTGTCGGTGCATATCCCGGCAGGGATTGATGAGGGAAAGACCGTACGACTTGCAGGAAAAGGTCAGCCGGGCATAAATGGCGGCAAGAATGGCGATCTGATGCTGGCAGTCCATGTGCTTGACAGCAAGGCTTTCCGCAGGGAAGGCATGGATGTCTATTCGACTATCCGTGTGCCATTTGTAACGGCAGCCCTGGGCGGATCTGCCAGAGTCCATACCTTGTCTGGCGATGTCGAGTGCCAGATCAAAGAGGGCACCCAGTCCGGCAGCAAGATCCGTCTGAAAAATAAGGGCATCGTCTCAATGCGAAATGCAAAATTCCATGGCGATCAATATGTGACCGTGGAAGTCGATGTGCCGAGGCATCTGAATGCGACGGCAAAACAAAAATTGAGAGAATATGCAGGTGCAGAAAGAGCGTCTGCGTGATAAGATAAGATTTAGGAGGTGAAGCATATGAACATCCAGAAATTTACACAAAAGTCAATGGAAGCAGTGCAGGACTGTGAGAAGTTGGCATATGAATATGGAAATCAGGAGATCGAACAGGAACACCTTTTGGTTGCTCTTTTGCAGCAGGAAAATGGACTGATCCCGCAGATGATCGAAAAGATGGAGATACAGTTAGAACATTTTAAGGACAATGCTATCCGTCATCTGGAGGCAAGGACAAAAGTCTCCGGGGGTCAGGTCTTTGTCGGTAAGGACTTGAATCAGGTACTCATCCATGCGGAGGATGAGGCAAAAGCCATGGGGGACGAGTATGTCTCCGTCGAGCACCTTTTCCTTGCCATGATCCGTTACCCGAACCATGCCATCAAGGAAATCTTTAAGGAGTATGGCATCACCAGGGACCGCTTTTTACAGGCACTTTCTACCGTACGGGGCAACCAGCGGGTGACGACGGACAACCCGGAAGCGACCTATGATACCTTGGAGAAATACGGTTATGACATGGTCGAGCGTGCCAGAGATCAGAAACTTGATCCGGTCATCGGACGAGACGCAGAGATTCGCAATGTGATCCGTATTTTATCCCGTAAGACCAAGAACAATCCGGTATTGATCGGTGAGCCGGGCGTCGGTAAAACGGCAGCCGTAGAGGGCTTGGCACAACGAATTGTCCGCGGGGATGTACCGGAGGGCTTGAAGGATAAGAAGTTGTTTGCCCTGGATATGGGTGCGCTGGTTGCCGGTGCAAAATATCGTGGTGAGTTTGAGGAACGTCTGAAAGCCGTTTTGGATGAGATCAAGAATTCCGATGGCGAGATCATCCTTTTTATTGATGAACTGCACACCATCGTCGGCGCCGGAAAGACAGATGGTGCCATGGATGCGGGCAATATGTTAAAACCAATGCTTGCGCGTGGAGAGTTGCATTGTATCGGTGCAACGACCTTGGATGAATACAGGGAATATATTGAAAAAGATCCGGCATTGGAACGTCGTTTCCAGCCAGTCATGGTGGATGAGCCATCCGTCGAAGATACTATTTCCATCCTGCGTGGTCTGAAAGAGCGTTATGAAGTTTTCCATGGCGTGAAGATCACGGATGGTGCGCTGGTATCTGCGGCAACCTTATCCAACCGTTATATCTCAGACCGTTTCCTGCCGGATAAGGCGATCGATCTGGTCGATGAGGCGTGTGCCCTGATCAAGACGGAACTGGATTCCATGCCGACCGAACTGGACGAACTCAACCGCCGTATCATGCAGTTGGAGATCGAGGAGACAGCCCTCAAAAAAGAGGATGACCATTTGAGCAAGGAGCGTCTGGAAAACCTGCAAAAAGAACTTTCCGAATTGCGGGAGAAATTCTCAGGACAGAAAGCCCAGTGGGACAATGAAAAGCACGCGGTGGAAAAGGTTTCACAGTTGCGTGAAGAATTGGAAAGCCTGCGCAATGAGATCAAGATCGCCCAGCAGAATTATGATCTGGAAAAGGCGGCAGAACTCCAATATGGCAAATTGCCGCAGTTGGAAAAGCAGTTAGAGCAGGAAGAAGAACTGATCAAGAATAAGGATATGAGCCTTGTTCACGAGAGTGTGACCGAGGAGGAAATCGCCCGTATCATTTCCCGTTGGACCGGTATTCCGGTGGCAAAATTAAATGAGAGTGAGCGTAATAAGACCCTGCACTTAGCAGAGGAGCTTCATAAGCGAGTTATCGGGCAGGACGAGGGCGTGACCAAGGTCAGCGAAGCCATCATCCGTTCCAAAGCAGGTATCAAAGATCCGGACAAACCGATTGGATCCTTCCTTTTCTTAGGGCCTACCGGTGTCGGTAAGACGGAACTGGCAAAGACACTGGCGGCAAGCCTGTTTGATGATGAGAACAACATGGTGCGTCTGGATATGAGTGAGTACATGGAGAAGTATTCCGTTTCCCGTTTGATCGGAGCGCCTCCGGGATATGTCGGCTATGATGAGGGCGGACAGTTGACAGAGGCAGTCCGTAGAAAACCATATTCCGTTGTTCTCTTTGACGAGGTGGAAAAGGCGCATCCGGATGTCTTTAATGTCCTCTTACAGGTCTTGGACGATGGACGTATCACGGATTCGCAGGGCAGGACGGTTGACTTTAAAAATACCATTATCATCATGACCAGTAACTTGGGATCTTCCTATTTGTTGGAGGGCATTGATGAAAATGGCAACATCCGACCGGAAGCCGAAGATGCCGTGATGAACGAACTGCGTCAGCATTTCAGACCGGAATTTTTGAACCGTCTGGATGAGACCATCCTCTTCAAGCCGCTTACCAAGGATAATATCGGTCATATCGTAACGCTTCTCATGGAGGAGTTGAACGGACGTCTGGCAGATCGGGAGATCTGCGTGGAATTGTCACCGGAGGCAGAGACCTACATTGTCGATCATGGCTATGATCCGGTCTATGGTGCAAGACCACTTAAGCGGTATCTGCAAAAATATGTAGAGACCATGGCAGCCAAATGTATCCTAGCGGATGAAGTGGATATGGGCGATACCATTTACATTGATGTGGCAGGCACAGAATTGACCGCGGTTGTAAAGCATCAGGCATAAAAGAGCAGGTTTTTCATATGCTATGGTATGAAGAATAAGAGCAGAGCCAGTCTTGGCAAAAAGTCAGGGCTGGCTTTTTTTATGAAAAAGAAATATATGCTGACCGGATTTTTGGGGTTGCTTGTGATGTGTGGCGGACTTTTCTGGCAGTATGCGGTCTATGAAGGATCAGACCCGGTGCAAAAGACGGCGGCAGTCATAAGCAATGCAGACCAGACAGATCCGGAGGAAAAACTCGTAGCCTTGACTTTTGATGACGGTCCCCATCCGGTCTATACAGAGGAGATCCTTGCTGTCTTAGCAGAGGAGGATGTGCAGGCGAGTTTTTTTATGATGGGAAAGGAAGCAGAACTCTACCCGGAGATCGTCAAGAAGGTAAGCGATGCCGGGCATCTGATCGGCAACCATACTTATACGCATGCCAATGTCTGCCAGATCTCTACGGAAGAAACGATAGATGAGATAACAAAGACCAATGACATTTTAGAAGATCTGACCGGAAAGCGTCCGCAATTTTTCCGCCCGCCCTTTGGTTGTAAAAATGAAGCCTTGGAAAAGCAGACAGGCATGTTCTGGATCTTTTGGGATGTGGATACTTTGGATTGGAGCTACCAGAATGCGGGGCAGGTTTATCGTCAGGTAGTGAAAAATGTGGGAGAAAATGATATTATCTTAATGCACGACGCTTATCCGTCCACTGTGGAGGCAGTCCGGGAACTCATTCCGGCTTTGCGGGAAATGGGCTATACTTTTGTGACGGTCGACCGCCTCGTGGAACCGTGAGAGGTTTATGACATACAAGTGATAGAAAATGTATATGACAAAAGACTTGTACTTTTTCCCATTTTTTAGTATCTTATTAGGTGGGATGCATAATCAGATACGAAATCCTGCATTTTGAAACGAAAATGCAAGAAGAAATAGGAAATATGCAAGTAAATATGCAAGATTTTACATTTTGAAATGCAATTTCGGAGGGATTATGGATTTATTTGATTATATGCGACAGGAAAATGGAAAAAAGGAATCCCCTTTGGCATCCCGTATGCGACCGACGAGTCTGGATGAAGTCGTCGGACAGCAGCATATCATAGGCAAGGATAAGCTTTTGTATCGCGCCATTATGGCGGATAAGATATCGTCCATTATTTTTTACGGACCACCGGGAACCGGAAAAACGACGCTTGCTAAGGTCATTGCTAATACGACCAGCGCAGAATTTACATCCATCAATGCGACGGCGGCGGGCAAGAAGGACATGGAGCAGGTCGTGGAAAATGCCAAAAATATCCGGGGCATGTATGGCAAAAAGACCATTCTTTTCATTGATGAGATCCATCGCTTCAACAAGGGACAGCAGGATTATCTCTTGCCTTTTGTGGAGGATGGGACGGTCATTCTGATCGGGGCAACGACGGAAAACCCGTATTTTGAGGTCAACGGAGCGCTTTTATCCAGATCTATCATCTTTGAATTAAAGCCTTTATCTCAGGATGACATCAAGACCCTGATCCGGCGCGCACTGACAGACAGTGCCAAGGGACTTGGCTCTTACGGAGCCGTCATTGATGAGGATGCACTCGACTTTTTGAGCGATATGGCAAATGGTGATGCCAGAAGTGCACTGACAGCCATTGAACTCGGCGTTCTGACCACAGAGCCGTCTGCGGATGGAAAAATCCATATCACTTTATCCGTGGCGAGCGAATGTATCCAAAGGCGCGTGGTAAAGTACGATAAGAGTGGAGACAACCACTACGATACGATCTCGGCTTTTATCAAGAGTATGCGGGGGTCCGACCCGGACGCAGCCATCTATTATCTGGCGCGGATGCTTTATGCCGGAGAGGATGTCAAGTTCATTGCACGCCGTATCATGATCTGTGCAGCAGAGGATGTGGGAAATGCAGATCCGCAGGCTTTGCAGGTGGCAGTTGCCGCAGCGCAGGCAGTGGAACGCATCGGCATGCCGGAGAGCCAGATCATCTTGGCTGAGGCGACCAATTATGTGGCGTGTGCGCCAAAGAGCAATGCTTCTTATCTGTCCATTGATGCAGCCATGCATATGGTAGCAAGCGGGCAGACACCACCGATCCCGGTACATTTGCAGGATTCACATTACAAATCCGCCGGTAAACTGGGACATGGCATTGGCTATCAATATGCACATGATTTTAAAAACCATTATGTCGCACAACAATATCTGCCGGATGCTTTGGCAGGCACACGTTTTTACGAGCCGACAGATATGGGCTATGAAAAACAGATCCGGGATTATCTGGACAAGATCCGCAGAGAAGCGGAGTAGGGATGAAATGATCTTTGCGGGCGATGACAGCGGTCGGCAAAGTTTATTTAATAAAGAAATAAGCAGCAGGAGGAACAAATAGCATGCAAACATATGCAGACATGACAAAGGAACAGTTGCAGGAAGAACTGACAAAGGTACGTCAGATCTACAAAGAGTATCAGGACAAGGGTCTGAAACTCGATATGTCCCGCGGCAAACCATCCAGTGAGCAGTTGGATCTGGGAATGGGATTGCTCAATGCAGTGGATGCTGAGTCTTTGATGCAGGCAGAAAACGGTATGGACACTCGTAATTACGGCGGACTAGACGGTATCCCGGAGGCAAAGCGTCTCATGGCGGGTATGATGGAGGTCAGACCGGAACAGGTCATTGTCTGTGGTAATTCCAGTTTAAATACCATGTATGATATGGTGGCTCGCGGTATGCTATTGGGTTATCTGGGGCAGACTCCTTGGTGCAAATTAGATAAAGTAAAATTCTTGTGTCCGGTGCCGGGCTATGATCGTCATTTTGCGGTGACCGAGCATTTCGGCGTGGAAATGATCAACGTGCCAATGACAGAAGATGGACCGGATATGGATATGGTAGAGGAACTGGTGGCAAAGGATGATGCGATCAAGGGTATCTGGTGTGTACCAAAGTACTCCAATCCACAGGGCGTTGTCTATTCCGATGAGACGGTAAGACGTATGGCAGCTTTAAAACCGGCAGCCAAGGATTTCCGCATCTTTTGGGATAACGCCTATGCCGTACACCATCTGTATGGCGCAGAAGAAGGAAAGATCTTAAATATTTTAGACGAGTGTGAGAAGGCAGGCAATCCGGATATGGTATTTGAGTTCTGCTCTACTTCTAAGGTTTCTTTTGCCGGTGGTGGTATCGCAGGTATCGCGGCTTCTGAGGCAAACCTTGCGGACATTAAAAAGTCGCTGACCATCCAGACCATTGGCTTTGACAAGGTCAACCAGTTGCGTCATGTCCGCTTCTTTAAAGATGAGGATGGTATCGAAAAGCATATGGAAAAGCACGCCGCATTGCTTCGCCCTCGTTTTGAACTGGTTCTTGAGACATTGGAGAGAGAACTTGCCGGTCTTGATGCCGGTTCCTGGATCAAGCCTAAGGGTGGTTATTTCATCACTTATGAGACCAAGGAGGGCTGTGCCAAACGAGTTGTTGCGCTGGCAAAAGAGGCTGGCGTTGTGCTGACACCGGCAGGTGCGCCATTCCCATACGGCAAGGATCCGAAAGATTCCGTCATCCGTATTGCGCCGTCTTATCCGACCATGGAGGATTTAAAGGCAGCTGCAGACATCTTCTGTGTATGCGTCAAGGTGGCAACGCTGGAGAAGATGCTGGAAGCGTAAGAATATCTGTGCATAATTTAAAAAGAGTCGTGTTCGTAGGAATACGGCTCTTTTTTAGTAAAAGACAAAATTTATACAAAAATCTTACCAAAAACAGCAAAATAGGCCTTGTTTCAGATGAGAAAAGTGCATTAATATATGTAATATTTTGGCGCGCCGTGTTGGTCAATCGGGAGACAGAACAAGAACTTACCGTGCGTCATATGTGTGAAGCAGGAGGGACAAAATGCAAAAAGCAAGTGAAATTTTAAAAAGATATAAAAACGAAAACGGACCGGACATTTCCATGGTAACAGATCGTCTGATCGAAAAAGACGGACTCTACTTTAAGGATATCGATGGTTCCGGACAGTTCAAGCCTTTTGATGACTGGCGGCTGCCGGCAAAGGAGAGAGCCGAGGCGTATGTTAAGGAACTGACCCTGGAGGAAAAAATCGCCCAGTTGTTTATCTCGGACTGGCGTATGGGAAAATATCCGTGTGGCGTAGAGGATTACCAGCCACAGTTGGATGAATCCGGTGTTTTAGATAATGGGCAGTTAGATGGGAAAACCATTTTTGGTGAGCAGCATCTACCGGGGACGGAGACGATGTTAAAGGACTGGTTTTCCAGACATCTGATCCTGCGTGCAAACCCAACGCCTACCGATCTGGTAGATTTTTTGAACCAGTTACAGGCAGTGGCAGAGGAGTGCGATCATTTTGTACCGGTACAGGTCGTATCCAACTCGCGAAATGAAAATGCCGAGCCTGTTTTTGGTATGAATGATGCCGCCGGGGTGTTCGCAACATGGCCGGGAACTCTTGGCATTGCAGCAGCAGTTAAGGGAGACGGCAATTTTGATGTCATTGACACATTCGGACAGATTATCAATCGTGAATGGAATGCATGCGGTCTTCGCAAGGGCTATATGTATATGGCAGACTGCATGACCGATCCAAGATGGCAGAGAACCTATGGCACTTTTGGTGAGGATCCGGCATTGATCGAAGAAACTTTCGATCATCTGATCCCAGCTATTCAAAATGGCTCAGACGGGGCAGGCTTCGATGGAACAGCGATGACAGTCAAGCATTTTCCGGGCGGTGGAGCCAGAGAGAATGGCTTTGACCCGCATTATGCTGCAGGTCAGTGGAATGTCTATGCAACGGAGGGCAGTCTGGAGAAATACCATATCAAAGGATTTTACCCGGCAATCCGCCACAATGCAGAGTCAATCATGCCATATTACTCAAAGCCTTCTAAGGAAAAAAGTTCTATACAAAAAGATCCAAAAGGACAGGATATTGATTTTGCTCCATACGGATTTGCTTATAACAAATATTTTATTGACACTATTTTACGTGGACAGATGGGATTTAAGGGCTACATTAACTCCGATACCGGTATCGTGCACAATATGTGCTGGGGCGTAGAGGCGCTGGATAAGCCGGAGCGTATCGGTTTTGCCGTGACGCAGTCCGGTGTTGACCTGATCAGTGGTCTGTTTGACAATGATCTTGCCAGGGAAGCCTATGAGAGGGGCAAAAATGCTTATTACGACAGTCATGAAGTGCCGGAGGGATTTGCAAAAGAAGACATTATCTTAACAGATGTATCCATTGACCGAGCTGTGACACGTACATTGACAGAAATGTTTGCTCTTGGCATGTTTGAAGATCCTTACCGAGATGCGGCTTTGGCAGAGCGCGTGATTGCAGATGAAGCTGATCGGGCAGAGGCAGCACTGGCGCACAGAAAGTCTGTTGTGCTTTTGAAAAATGATGGAACGTTACCATATGATGCAAACGGTAAAAAGATTTATGTTGAGGCATTTTATAAGAATAAAGAGCAGGCAGAAAAAGAGAACCAGACTTTACGAGAATTAGCGGCAGGTTATGGCACGTTGACAGACTCCTACGAGGAAGCTGATCTTGCAATACTGATGGTGCATCCGTCATCCGGCGCATATTTTTCCGCAACACCGGGCTATCTGGAACTGGATCTTTGTGAGGATAAGGAAGTCTGCGATGTGGATGAGAATTGCAGACCACTTGCTACGACTCATAAGGAAACGACAGTCAGCGGCATGAAGCGTCTGCAGGAAATCGCTGCAAGCATCCATGCACATGGCGGAAAGGTTGTATCGAATGTCAATGTGACGCTTGCATGGGAACTGGGAAATGTGGAGACAATTTCAGATGCCCTGACAGTCGGATTTGATACCTATGATGAGGCGATTATGGATGTGATCTTTGGCAAATATGCTCCGACGGGTAAACTTCCGATCACCTTCCCGAAGAATGATGCTGTCATCAAAGTGGGAGCAGATGGCAGATGTATCAGCCCGAATGATGTGCCGGGTTATGACAAGGATTTGCATATGCCGGATGAACTCAAAGATGAGAATGGAAAGGCATACGCATATCGTGATGCGGCAGGCAATTACTACGAACTGAATTTTGGATTGACATATTAGACTCTGCTCCATGCCATTCAAATTGCGCGCCGAATGTGGTAAAATAGAGCAAATGATAAAAAGCAGGAGGACAATATGGCAAAGACAGTTGGATTTATCGGTAGTGGGAATATGGGCAGAGCCATCATGGGCGGTATGATTGCCGCAGGGCTTTATGCACCATCGCAGATCCTGGCATCTGCAAAGACCAAGGAAACGGTTGAAAAGATAGAAAAGGAACTAGGCATTGTTGCAACGACGGACAATGCTGAGGTGGCAAAAAAGGCAGATATTTTATTTCTTGCCGTAAAGCCGGGGGTGTTTGCCACGGTTATACCGCAGATCCGGGATGTCTGCAAAGAAGGTCAGGTGGTCGTATCGATCGCAGCCGGACAGACGCTGGCGTCCATTACAGACCTGTTTGGACGACAGATCAAACTGGTGCGTTCTATGCCGAACACACCGGCACTTGTTGGAGAAGCAATGAGTGCAGTGACACCAAATGAAAATGTGAGCAAGGAAGAATTGCAGGAAGTCATGGCAATCTTTGAAA
Source organism: uncultured Lachnospiraceae bacterium (assembly GCA_934899185.1). GTDB lineage: Bacteria > Bacillota > Clostridia > Lachnospirales > Lachnospiraceae > Pararoseburia. The sequence continues at coordinate 238,539 of CAKXYI010000001.1, read as the reverse complement.
GTTTCGGAAAGGCAGAGATCGTGCCGGAGACTATGATGGATGCAGTCGTTGGTGTGAGCGGTTCTTCGCCTGCTTACGTGTATATGTTTATTGAGGCAATGGCGGATGCAGCAGTGGCCGATGGTATGCCAAGAAAGCAGGCTTATAAATTTGCAGCCCAGTCTGTCCTTGGGGCAGCCAAGATGGTCTTGGAGACAGGAGAACATCCGGGACTTCTGAAGGATGCTGTCTGCTCACCGGGTGGCACGACGATTGCAGCGGTAGCTGAGTTGGAAAAATCGGGACTGCGTTCCTCTGTGATCGAGGCACAGCGGGCATGCGTGCAGAAGTCAAGGGATATGAGTAAGGATTAAGAGTCAATCTTTGTGACTTTGTAAGAGTAAAAGAGCATCAAAACGAGCGCGTTCGTCAGCCGAACGCGCTTCTTTTATAAGTTCTAATTCATATTTGGAAAGGCTGGCAGATTCGATCTCACGATTGCCGACCAGATAATCTACGGTCACTTCAAATATACGGGAAAGATCGATCAATATATCTATGGAAGGCTGACGTTCCCCACGCTCATAACGGGAGTAGACATTGGGAGAACAGCCCAGTTTATCCGCGACATCACGCTGGGATAAACCTCTTGCTTTTCGGATTTCTTTTAAGTTCATAGACATACCTCCAACCCTTTCGGATATGCATTGTATGAGTGATGCGTATTTGGCAGATGAACTTGTTATGGAGTATCAGCGGCAAAATTCATAGCATACTCTTGCCAATTCCCCAAAACTGCGTATAATAAATAATAGTTAGCCATACCTAACACTGCTAGATAAGAAGTTAGGAGGTCAGATATTATGTCATACGCAGATCCGAAATATTCCAAATTGCCTCTAAATAAGATTGACAAAAAATTATCAAAGTAGTATAGTGAAGAAAAGTGATAATTGACAGATAATTTGATCTGTCGTCAATCGAGGAGGAAAGAAACATGGGAGAATTCAAAAATTTGAAATTAGAAGTTGAAGATGAGGTTGCAGTCCTTACAATTAGCCGTCCGGCAGCACTGAACGCATTAAACAGTGAGACTTTGGATGAGTTAAATGTTGCTCTCACAGAGATTGAAGAGAGAGATGACATCAAGGTTGTAATTTTAACAGGTGGTCCGGATAAGAAAGACAATGCATTTAAGTCATTTGTTGCTGGAGCTGACATCGCAGAGATGGTCAACTTTAGTGCAGCAGAAGCAAGAGCATTTGGGATGAGAGCATCTGTTCCATTCTTCAAGTTGATGAATATGCGCCAGGTTACGATCGCAGCTGTCAATGGTTTTGCACTTGGTGGTGGATGTGAGATTTCTATGGCATGTGATATCCGTATCGCATCTGAAAATGCTAGTTTCGGTCAGCCGGAGACAGGTCTTGGTATCATTCCTGGATTTGGTGGAACCCAGCGTCTGGCAAGACTTGTTGGTATGGGACGTGCAAAGGAAATGATCTTTACCTGTGACGCTATTGATGCACAGGAAGCATATCGTATCGGTCTTGTAAATAAGGTGGTTGCCAAGGAAGAACTTATGGATACCGCAAAGGCAATGGCTAAGAAGATCTGTAGCAAGGGAAGTTATGCTGTATCTGTTGCCAAGGCTGCAATCAACAACGGCTATGACATGGACATCAAAAATGCTGTAGAGATGGAGGCAAACCTCTTTGGTGTGACATGTTCTACACATGATAAGACAGAAGGTATGACTGCATTTTTGGAAAGACGCGCAGCAGATCTGACAGATTTCTAAAACAAAATATCGCGAAACGATACATAAAGAGACACAAACAAAGACCATGGTACAGTGATAGGTACCATGGCCTTTTTGTGCCTTTCTATGGAGGTATCCGGTTTGCGGATCGATCTTACATCAGTAACTGTAGTACGATCTGGACTACCCACCATACGATGAAAAGGATCATGCCGACATTTAGAAAATACGTCCGGAAGCGTGCGCCGGGAGCAACACTGTCCGGCGAGGTCAGCAGATGGATCTTTTTTATATTTTTAAAGAACAAGACGATGCCTACGATCACCAGAATGATCAGCACCAAGGCATAGAGGCAGAGCAGTAACATTCCGCCCAGATGCGACATAAAGATATCGGTCAAATAAGAGATATCCGCCATCTTTTCAGGATCCGTAGCGGCAAGCGCCAACTGATCCATACCGGATAGTTTTAAGAGTCCCATGCTGACGGCAGAACCAAGGAAATTGACTAACATATGCATATAGATAGTGTATTTGACATTGCCGGTCTTGACATAGACAAAGGCAAAAACACCGCCGATCACAAAAGCATAGGCAAACTGATTGAGATTGCCGTGAAAAAGTCCGAAGAAGAGGGCGGAGATCAAAACGGAAATACCCTCGCCGTACTTGATGGTGCGGTCAATGAGCATCTTGCGGAAAAGTAACTCCTCCAGAACCGGTGCAAGCAGCACCATAACAAGGATATTGACCCAGGCTGCATTTGCAAGGGCTGTTTCCACAATCTCATTCGTGACGGTAGACCCCTTGAGATTGCCGACCATATTGGTGATGATATTGCCGGCTATGTTTGCCAGATACATGCCGGCATAGCAGATGAGAAAGGTGACGATCCACTGTTTGCCGGTCATGGTACAGGGCTGGATGCTGCCTTCTTTTGGAACGCGCTTGATGACAAGCATCATGAGCGGCACAGCGATGATATAGGTTGCCAGCATGGAGATCAAAAAGTTCAGGGTCTGGTCTGCTGCGATTGTGGGCGTCAGGTGTGTAAGGGCGAGAGGTATCAAGGTGCGAACACCGGCAAAAAGAAGTGCGCCGATAAAATAGGCGGTGCCGATGTGAGAAAAATGTCTGCGGATCTCTGTATTCATAGGTCTATCCTCCGTATGCTATCTATAAACTATAAGTATAGTATTACACATTTTGTTTGATGTGTCTATTATTCCGCCAACTCTTAAAAATTCTTAAGATTGTTTGAAAAATTATGGAAGTCTGACCAAGGCAGGCAGGGATATGCTATACTAAGTACATGAAAGCAGATCAGGACGCAGAATGTGCAATTTATGACAGAAAGTATAACAGGCAGTCCAATCCTGTTATAATAGGATAGAAGATGATAGAAAATACAGATTTGTCGGTTCTGGTAGAGCCGACCCTGACCTGGTATGGGGCAAATAAGCGCGACCTTCCGTGGCGAAAAGATAAAGATCCCTACCATATCTGGGTTTCAGAGATCATGTTACAGCAGACCCGTGTGGAAGCCGTGATCCCCTATTATGAGCGCTTTATGGCGGCCTTGCCGACCATCGAGGCGCTGGCAAAGTGCCAGGAAGACCCACTTTTGAAACTTTGGGAAGGCTTGGGCTATTACAATCGTGTTCGAAATATGCAAAAGGCGGCGCAGACCATTTGTGCAGACTATGGCGGTCAGATGCCGCAGACCTATGAGGAGATTGTGTCGCTTTCCGGCATCGGACCTTATACAGCGGGGGCGATCGCGTCCATCGCCTTTGGTGAGCGGGTGCCGGCGGTGGATGGCAACGTGCTTCGTATCTTATCACGCGTCAGTCAGGATGACAGCGACATCTTAAAAGATGCCACAAAAAAGCGCATGACGGCGCAACTTTCCAAGGTCATGCCAAAGGAGGCAGGAGCCTTTAATCAGGCATTGATGGAGATCGGTGCCTTGGTCTGCATTCCCAATGGACAGCCAAAATGTGATCTTTGTCCCTGGCAGTCTTTTTGTCTGGCATATCAGAACGATACTTACGACCGTCTGCCGGTCAAGACCAAGGCAAAACCTAGACGGATCGAGGAGAAAACCGTCCTTCTGATACAGGATGGACAAAAGATCGTTCTGCGGAAACGCCCTTCCAAGGGACTTTTGGCAGGATTATACGAACTGCCTAATATCGATGAATATTTGACGGAGGAAGAAGCGCTTGCCTTTGTGCGCGGACAAAATCTGGCTCCCTTGCAGATCAAGAAACTGCCGGAGGCAAAACATATTTTTTCTCATATTGAATGGCTCATGCAGGGCTTTTTGATACAGGTGGCAGATGTCGACAGTTTCCATCAGGATGAGGACCTTTCCAAGGGACCACAGGACTATCTGCTGGTTGATATAGACAAGACCCGAAAGGAATATGCGATCCCGTCAGCCTTTGATAAATATGCGGCTTATATTGCTTTGCATCGGATGGACTAAAAGAAATACTTTATTTTACAAAAGTTTTGTGTATATAATAAGAGACGGTTGTTAGGAGGAGAAATATGAAGATAGTTTCCTTTGCTATTCCGTGTTACAATTCGGAAGGCTATATGTCAAAATGTATAGAATCATTGCTCCCGGGTGGAGAAGATGTTGAGATTATTATTGTAGATGACGGATCCAGCGATCGCACGGCGGAGATCGCGGATGCTTATGCTGAGAAATATCCGACCATTATCAAGGCAATCCATCAGGAAAATGGCGGACATGGCTGTGCAGTCAACACCGGACTTGCCAATGCCAGCGGTATTTATTTTAAGGTTGTTGACAGTGATGACTGGGTGGATGCGGATGCCTATGCAAGAGTCTTGGAGACTTTGAAGAAGTTTGTTGCAGATGATACGCTTGTGGATATGCTCTTGACTAATTATGTCTATGAAAAGATCGAGGGCGATTATCATCATCAGCGTACCATGTTTTACACCCTGCTTTTCCCACAGGAGAGGATCATGGGCTGGCATGATATGAAGCATAATATCAAGGGCTTTTCTATATTGATGCATTCCGTGACTTATCGCACGCAGTTGCTCCGCGATTGTCACTTGGAGTTGCCAAAGCATACCTTTTATGTGGATAATCTCTTTGTGTATGAGCCATTGCCGTTTGTAAAGACACTGTATTATCTGAATGTAGATTTTTATCGTTATTACATAGGGCGTGACGGACAGTCAGTCAACGAGAAGAACATGATCAAACGTATCGACCAGCAGTTGTATGTCAACAAGCGTATGGTAGATGCTTATGACCTGTGGCAGATCGAGGAAGAACATCTGCGTGAGTATATGCTTTCCTATCTGGAGACGATCACGGTCGTTTCTACCTGTATCGCCTATGTATCCAATGATCCGGTCAATTTGAAAAAGGTCAAAGATCTCTGGAAATACATCAAGGATAAGGATCCACGCACTTATCATCATCTGCGCTGGGGTGCACTGGGGCATGCCATGAACCTGCCGGGCAGATTTGGACGTTATTTATCCGTAAAAGCATACAAGATCTCACAGCGTTTTATGGGATTTAATTAAGAAAAAGCAGTAGTGAGGGCCTCTCACTACTGCTTTTTGACTTCTTTTAGCGGCTCATCTCAGAGAGAAGGGACTGCTTCATATCATATAATTTCTGCGACAGATCGACATGGATTTTGGAAGGATTGGTAAAACGCTTGTTTTCTTCCCACAGGGTCGCTTTTTCCTGGTTGCAGATCTTCTGGATCTCCATGACAGGCGGAGTATCATAGACGCGTTTGCCCTCGTGGATCACAGGGACAAGCATTTCTTTCATGGTATAAGAACCACCGGGCAGGGTCGTCTTTTTCCAAGGCTCGTTTGGATCAAAGAGTTTCATATCCTGATCGGTGTCAAAGGATTCATCTTCCAGACAGATCAGATCGGCTTTGATCTTGCCGCTTTCCTTATCATAGATACGGAAGAAGGTCTTATTTCCCGGATTTGTCACTTTTTCAGTGTTCTCGGACAATTTGATCTTAGGAATAAAGCCCCCCTGATCGTCAGCAATGGCGGCTAACTTGTAGACCCCACCGAAAGCCGGGCAATCCTTGGATGTGATGAGGTTTGTTCCAACACCCCAGGAAGTAATGGTAGCCCCCTGGCTTTTCAAACTCTGGATCAGATACTCATCCAGATCATTGGAAGCGGAAATGATGGCATCGGTAAATCCGGCATCATCCAGCATCTTGCGTACTTTTTTGGAAAGATAGGCAAGATCGCCGCTATCCATACGGATGCCGTAATTGGTCAGGTTGATGCCTGCCTCGCGCATTTCCGTGAAAACGCGGATGGCATTTGGTATACCGGAACCAAGGGTGTCGTAGGTATCTACCAAAAGTGTGCAGGCATTTGGATATAGTCTGGCGTATTCCTTGAATGCCGTATATTCATCCGGAAAACTCATGATCCAGGAATGGGCATGGGTGCCAAGCACCGGCACGTCAAACATCTGTCCGGCAAGTACGTTGGAAGTTCCCTTGCAACCGCCGATGATGGCTGCTCTGGCACCATAAGTACCGCTGTCCGGCCCCTGTGCACGTCGCAGACCAAACTCCATGACGCCGTCGCCTTCAGCCGCATAGCAGACGCGGGCGGCCTTGGTCGCGATCAGGCATTGGTGGTTCATGATATTTAAAATAGCGGTCTCAACTAATTGCGCTTCCATGATCGGCGCGATGACTTTAATTAGAGGCTCGCGCGGGAAAATGACAGAACCTTCCGGTACGGCATAGATGTTACCGGAAAAATGAAAGTCTGCCAGATAGGCGAGAAAGTCCTCGTCAAAGATGTGCAGTCCGCGCAGATAGTTGATGTCATCCGCATCAAAATGCAGGTTCTCAATGTATTCAATGACCTGTTCTACGCCGGCGCAGATGGCATAGCCACCACCTGAAGGATTGGTGCGGTAGAAAGCGTCAAATACGACGGTGTGATTGTTGTTGTTTTTGAAATATCCCTGCATCATGGTCATTTCATACAGATCTGTTAGCAGGGTCAAATTCAATGTGCTCATGAAATATCCCCTTTTCTTCTTTTACAAATGGTATAATTGACTTACATTATAATCCAATTTATAAAAATAAGGAAGAAAAAATGAGGGATGGCATTTTGAAAGATTAAGTGGTAAGATTAAAAGCAAATTCCAGAGGGCATGAGAAGCAAATGAAAGATCAGAAATTATCTACAATTTTATCGGTCAGCAGCATGATATGTGGTTTATTAGCACCATGTCTGGTCTGCTATTGGTATGTAGGGATGGTCTTTGCAGTGGCTGCGATCGCTCTTGGAATTTATGTACAAAAACGTTTTGGTAAAAATCGTATGGTGGTGACGGCTTATATATGTGCAGGTGTGTATCTGGCATTTTTTATTTTACTTGTCGGGACCATGGGCATATATTATAACATCATCGACTTACACAAATAGATTTGGAGGAGCATCATGGATAATAACGAGCATATGTTTGAAGACGAGACAGAGCAGAATACAGCAGGAAACAGCGGCAACCCTTACGGAAGCAATCAAGAAAATGCAAATGAAAATCCGTATGGCAATCCATATGGAAATCCTTATGGGAACGCCGGTCAGAATAACGGAAACCCTTATGGAGGCAGCAATCAGAATAATCAGTATTCTTACAATAGCAATCCTTATACCAACGGACAGTCAGGACCGCAGGTGGGACCGAATGGCAAGAAACTGAGTGTAGGCTTTGGTGTGGCATCCTTGGTCCTTGGTATCATATCCCTGCTTTGTTTTTGCAGTGGCGTCAATGTGATCTTAGCCATCTTGGCGATCGTTTTTGGTGTGATCCAGATCGTTACCTGTGAGAAAAAGGGCATGGCGATCGGCGGTATTGTGACGGCAGCCATATCTGTGGTACTTCTGGTTATCACATGGGGGCTTTTGTTCAGTAATGCAGCCTTTATGGATATGATGCAGGAAGAAATGCAGAATAATTTTGAAGATGATGAGGATATGCAGCAGTTCTTTGAGCAGTATGGCATTGATATGAACGGAGAAGACGATACGCTGTAAATTTAGCGAGAGGGGATAAAATGAAAAAGTTCAAGGAATGGGATAAAAAGAAAAAAATTATCTGTCTGGTGGTTGTCCTGCTTATAGTAATCGTTGCAGGGCTGGTAGCATACAAGTCGCTTAGTCACAAAACAGATGTGACAGACACTACAGAAGTGACCCATGTTAAGGCGAAAAAAACCAAAAAATGTCCGATTGATTTTCAGGCATACTGGGATGTGAATCCGGAAGTGGTTGCCTATGTAGAGGTTCCGGACACGGATGTTTCTTATCCGATCCTCAGACGGGCAGATGATGCGGCATATTATGCAGATCATCAGATCGATGGTACGCAGGGATTGCCGGGATCCATCTATATTGAACCGATCAATTCGGGAGAGTTTACCGACACCAATACGATCGTGTATGGACATAATATGAAAAACGGAACCATGTTTCATACCCTGCATAATTTTGAAGATGCAGATTTCTTTGCACAGGATCATGAGTTTTATATTTATACACCGGAACATCGCTACACCTATAAGGTGTTTGCGGCAGGCTGTATTGATGATGAGCATTTGATGGCAAAGTATAATTTTTCTACCAATCAGGGAAATATTGACTTTGCGATAGATCTGCAAAAACTGGATAATAGTTATAGCCATTATAAAGAGGGGACAGAAATAACAAATGATACGAAATTATGTACCTTGTTTACCTGTATGCCATCGGGAATGGAGGATAACAGATTTGTGGTCGTTGGTTATCTGACTGACACATTAGATTACGAAGACTAGAACATATGAAAGAAATATTACAGAAAATCCGCAGTAGTCGAAGAATACAGACAAGTCTCGTGGTGGTGTTGGTATCGGTCGTTGTATTATCGGTTGTCCTGATACACTTGTACCAAGATGGTGCAAAACGGCAAAGACAAGCTGAGAGTCCCAAAGTTGTCGTAGATGGCGTGACATACTATCAAAAGACAGACATGATCAATATACTTGTTTTGGGCATTGATCTGCGCGGCAGGATTGAAAACGAAAAGCATGTGCTGGGTGAAAACGGGCAATCCGATATGATGTGTGTGGTCAGCATTGATGAGAAAACAGGGAACGTTACTTTGCTTACCATTCCGCGTGAGACTATGGCAAATATTGATGTAAGTGCATCTCAACACAACATGACAGGAAAGAAGACTACGGAAGAAAAACAGATCTGTTTACAATATGCTTATGCGTCGTCCAGCCAGATGGGTGCAGAATTGGCGAGTCAATGTGTGGAAGATCTCTTGGACATACCGATCGACTATTATGTGGCGATCAGTATGGGTGGGATTGAAACACTTGTGGATGATATTGGTGGTGTGGATATCACTATGTCGGGGGATTATCTTGTCCCTACCTATTTAGGGCATCCCGACACTTTAGAGTGGCTGACCTATCATGCAGGTGAAACGGTACATATGACAGGTGCTGAATCATATGAATTTGTCCATTTCCGAGACACATCCCGCAATGCGACCAATCTGGAACGCATGGATAGACAGAAAGATTTTTTTAAAGCATTTGTGCATAATGCGAAGGCGACACTGAAAACAGATCTGACGCAGATTACAACGATCGCGCAGGATCTGGATGGTTATATGACGACCAATATTGCAACGACGGATTATGTAAAGTTAGCCAAGTATGGCTTGAAAGCAAAGTTTGATGAAAATAGTATTCTGCGTATTCCGGGGCAGGATATTCACGTTGAACCTTATGACGAGTACCATGTGGACGAGGATGCCTTGCTGCAGATGGAACTTGGCATATTTTATGAAACAGAGTAGGCGGTATGCCTAAGGTAAAATATATGCACACTTCACAAAAAAATCATAGAAAAGTCAGATTTTGTTGACAAAATACCCGAGAGAGGATTAAACTCAATATGAATATTTAATATCATGTGGGAGATAAGGAGGAAGTTAATGAAGAGCACAAAGAAATTAGTTGCATTGCTTTTGGTTGCAGTTATGGCAATCGGCATGGCAATGACAGCAGTAGCAGCCAATAACAGTATGGAATATACCGGCCCTACAGAGGCTCAGAAGATTGCGCGCATCAAGGCATCTGTATATTCAAATGCTAAGATCGCTGCCGGAAAAGGAACAATCTCAGAAGTTACAGACGAAAAGGTTCTGGCAAGTGCTTATGATCAGGATAACGCAGTCTGGGATTATCTTGCTGAACAGGTTAGGTCTCAGTTAAAGGATGCAAACGGATATGTATATATTTCCAAAAAGACTCTGGTTGATGTTCAGGGCATTACATCCGGTGAAGTAACGGTACAGTTGTTTGATCAGGGCAAATTTAAGGTTAATAGTGTAAAGGGACATCTTGCAGTAGTCAGCCACTACAATGTGACGACCGGTAAATGGGAGCAGATGAAAGACTTGGCACTCATTGATGACAATGGATGCGTTACATTCTCATTCAATTCTTATTCACCGATCATGATCAGTGTATTAAACATCAAGCCATCTGACCTGAAAGAAGGTACCAGTCTTACCATTAAGCAGGTGAATATGGCTCCACAGCAGGTTGTTGCAGGGAAAACTGTAAAAGCACCTAAGATGGGTGAATAAATAATTATAACACAGAAAATGTGAATCCCACATCAGATATGACAAGAGTTGCTAACAGCAGGTTAGCAACTCTTATTTTTATAGTATAGGATTTATAGGTAAGACCATGGAGAAACGAAATTGCCATTGAGACGTATAGAAAAGTGCAGATGATTTCCGGTTGACAATCCGGTGGAGCCGACATTGCCGATATAACTTCCGCTTTCTACCCATTGTCCGGCAGAAACACTAACAGAGGAGGCATGCATATATATGCTGTAAAGTCCGTCACCGTGATAAAGTACAATATAGTTGCCCATGATAGAAGAGATACCGGTAGCGGCTACCTGTCCGCGGTAGGCGGCAAGGATGGGAGCACCGCCGGTCAGAGCATAATCAATCCCATTGTGAAATTGCTGCACACCGGAAATCGGATGGGTGCGGTAACCGTAATCCGACGATATACTGCCCTTGTAACTGGACGGATAGGAAAAACGTCCGTTATCGTAATGCAAGGTGTCAGCACCGGAGGCAAGTGTCGCCTGGTTCTGTGCATTGATATTGGCTTCAATACCTTGCAGTTCTGCTTCTTCTGTTGCAACCATTTGTGCATATTCCTCAGCGGATAATGAGGCATCGGACGGAGAGACGGCATTGTCGGATGCAGAAGCAGAAAGATCGGTGGTAGTTCCGGTTGTCGCATCAATATTTGCATCCGATGATGCTTTGGCATCATTTGCAGTAACATCTTCCTGATCAGATGTCTGTGTATCTGTCGTGGAATTGTCGTCTTGCTTGTCGTCCTTTTCCGTTGGCTTTGCATCCGCCTTTGAACTGGTCTTATCCTTTGCGGAATTGTCCCCGGCAGTGTCCTGCGCAGAGGAAAGGGTATGTTTTGATGTGTCTTTTGGATGCGTATGTTGATATAGACCAAAGGAAACAGAACCTCCGCCTACGATAACAGCGCATAAAATGATTAGTATTTTTCTTTTCATAATAGAATGTATTATACCATAATTCGGCAAAACATGATATGCTATAAAATAGAAAATGGGAAAGAGGAAATGTGATGTCAAAATATGCAAAAGCAAAAAATAAAGAAAAAAAGATAGATCCATTTGGCAGTCCCATCTGTTATCTGATGGCAATTTGCCCTTTTCTTATGGGATTGGTGCAGGAATGCTGGATTTTATGGTCGACCTTAGTTGTCCTCGTGGCCCTTTTACTATGTGTGTGGCAAAAGAGGGAAATACATTTGCACAAGAACCTGGCGGTTTATACCGGTCTGGTTATGCTGATTTTGAGTATCTTATCTGTTTTTACGGGAATACTACATGGTGAAGCAGTTTATGGCGCACTGCGTATCTTGTGTGCAGGAATCTGGGTCTTACTCTTGATGCAGTTATCTGACGAAGAAAAAAGTTTGTCTTTGACTATGGTGCCGGAAGTGGCAGCAGTTATGACCCTTGTCAGTGCTTTGATGTTTACCATGGGAAGTGCGGCTGACATTGTCTTTTCCAATGGAAGAATGGGAGGCTTTTTTCAATATGCCAATACATTCGCACTCTATCTTTTATTGGCATTTGTGATCCGCACCCAGCAGAGTCTGACAGCGGATGCCAAAGATAAAAAAGATCGGGTAAAGAAATACTTATATCCGGTGATCTATCTGATCGGTATTTTATGGTCCGGCAGCCGAACTACATTTTTCCTTACGGCATTTGTCCTTCTTGTGATTCTGGTGCGTAGAAAAGAAATGCGGAAATACTACGGCATTTTGGTTACGGCAGGGGTGGTGGCTGTGGCTCTTTATGTGCTTGCAACCGGAAAAATGGATAGCATAGGTCGTTTCCTGACAACATCTTTATCCAGTTCTACTCTCCTTGGTCGAATCTTATATTGGAAAGATGCGATCGGTCTGATCGTTTCGCACCCCTTGGGACTGGGCTATATGGGATATTATTTTATTCAGGGAAAAGTCCAAAGTGGTGTTTATACAGTGGCTTATGTTCACAATGACTGGCTGCAGATGGCATTGGACTTTGGTATTTTATTTTTACTTTGCTTTGTCTGGCTTTTTGTTTATCAGGTGCGCCATACCAAAGGGATGAAGCGTGATCTGCTACTTCTGATCGGCGTGCATATGATCATGGAATTTGACCTACAGTATTTTGCTATCCTATGGATCATGCTTTTGTGTATGAATTGGACGGAAGGAAAAGAGATTGTCTGGGATTTGGACAAGAAGAAAAGCACAAAAGGAATTGTGATCGCTTCCGGTCTTTTGTTTGCTGCTATCAGCCTATGGATGGGCATAGGCAATGCCTTGTATGAATTTGGAAGTTACGGTGCATCGGTATCTGTCTATCCGTGGAGTATCCGGGCGCAGGAAAAATATCTGTTGGACGCACAGACGGCTGAGGAGTATGAGACAAGGGCAAAGAGAGCCTTGCAGTTATATGACGATGATGCTCCGGCACTGGACGTGATGGCACTCTGTCAGGCAGAAAAAGGTGACTACATCAAGGTGGAAGAATACAAGCGTCATAGTTTACAGGTGCAGAAATATCGTACCGAGTGTTATGATGATTATATTATGATGATGGATGCGGGAGCAGAACTCTATCAGCAGGCTGGAGACCAGGCATCCTATCAAAAATGTGTGGAAGCACTTTTGTCTACACCGCAGATGCTTGAAGAAGTCAAAAACAGTACCAGTGGTTTGGCATATCAGATCAATGACAAGCCCGATTTTACACTTTCCGAGAAATCGCAGAAGATCCTGAAAAAGTATCAGTAGTTTGTGGGTGCAATCCTTGACAAACGCATCTACACTAAGTATAATTTTTAACGAAATATGATTTGACAAATGCGTTGAGGAAGACAGTACGCAGAGGTGAGAACGTCGAGCGAGTCGGGTATGGTGTGAGCCGATATTAGTATCTATCTGCAGAAGATCACTTCTTAGCAGCAGACTGAAGGAGTTTATCTGGTAGGAAAGCCGTGATTCTCTACGTTACAGAGAACATGTATGCAAAGGTGCAGGGCACTTTTAAGTACAGCGTTATAGGTGGTACACGAAACTTTCGTCCTATACGGACGGAAGTTTTTTCTTTTATACACTGCATTTGTTCAGAATAAGAAATGAGAGAAAGGAAGTCGACTATGTACAAGAAAGTCAACACGGAACTCAACTTTGTTGAGAGAGAAAAAGCCACAGAGAAATTCTGGCGTGACAATGACATTTTCAAGAAATCCATGGAGAATAGAAAAGAGGGAGAGACTTATACCTTTTATGATGGACCGCCAACAGCCAACGGCAAGCCACATATCGGTCATGTAGAGACACGTACCATCAAAGATATGATCCCTCGTTACCAGACCATGAAGGGCAAGTATGTGCCTCGTAAGGCAGGATGGGATACCCATGGTCTTCCGGTCGAGATCGAAGTAGAAAAGAAACTGGGTCTGGACGGTAAGGAACAGATCGAAGAATACGGCATGGAGCCTTTTATCAAGCAGTGCAAGGAATCTGTTTGGAAGTACAAGGGCATGTGGGAAGATTTCTCCGGCACAGTTGGTTTCTGGGCAGACATGGACAATCCATATGTTACCTATGATGACAACTTCATTGAGTCCGAATGGTGGGCGTTGAAGGAGATCTGGAACAAAAAGTTACTTTACAAGGGATTTAAGATCGTACCTTACTGCCCTCGTTGTGGCACACCGCTTTCCTCACAGGAAGTAGCACAGGGCTACAAGTTGGTCAAGGAGCGTTCTGCCATCGTCCGTTTCAAGGTCGTAGGCGAAGATGCTTATTTCCTGGCATGGACAACGACCCCTTGGACACTGCCATCCAACGTTGCACTTTGTGTCAACCCAGATGAGACTTACTGCAAGGTCAAGGCAGCAGACGGTTATACCTATTATATGGCAGAAGCACTTTTGGACAAGGTTCTCGGAACTTTGGCAAAAGAAGATGAGAAGGCATACGAAGTTTTGGAGACCATGACCGGTAAGGATCTGGAATACAAGGAATACGAAGCCCTCTATGCATGTGCAGCAGAAGCTGCTGCAAAGCAGAACAAGAAGGGTCATTTCGTGACCTGTGATACCTACGTTACCATGAGCGATGGTACCGGTATCGTTCATATTGCTCCTGCTTTTGGTGAGGACGATGCCAATGTCGGACGTAACTACGACCTGCCTTTCGTACAGTTTGTTGACGGCAAGGGCGAGATGACGGCAGAGACGCCTTATGCCGGAAAGTTTGTCAAAGATGCAGACAAGGATGTATTGGTCGATCTGGATAAAGAGGGCAAGTTATTTGCTGCACCGAAGTTTGAACATGATTATCCACACTGCTGGCGATGTGATACACCACTGATCTACTATGCGAGAGAATCCTGGTATATCAAGGAAACAGCCGTAAAGGATGATTTGATCCGCAACAATAACACCGTAAACTGGATTCCGGAATCCATCGGCAGCGGACGTTTCGGCAACTGGCTGGAAAACATTCAGGACTGGGCGATCTCCCGTAACCGTTATTGGGGAACACCACTCAACATCTGGGAATGTGAGTGCGGACACCAGGAATGTATCGGAAGCCGTGCAGAACTGGCAGAGCGTGCCGGTGATCCAAAGGCAGCAGAAGTAGAACTCCATCGTCCATATATCGATGCTGTGACCTTTACCTGCCCGGATTGTGGAAAGACCATGCACCGTGTACCGGAGGTTATCGACTGCTGGTTCGACTCCGGAGCAATGCCATTTGCACAGCACCATTATCCATTTGAAAATAAAGACTTATTTGAGCAGCAGTTCCCTGCGCAGTTTATCTCTGAGGCAGTGGATCAGACCCGTGGATGGTTCCATTCCCTGATGGCAGAGTCCACCCTGCTTTTCAATAAGGCACCTTATGAAAATGTTATCGTACTTGGCCATGTACAGGACGAAAACGGACAGAAGATGTCCAAGTCCAAGGGCAATGCGGTAGATCCGTTTGATGCACTGGAGACCTATGGCGCAGATGCGATCCGCTGGTACTTCTATACAGCAAGTGCACCATGGATTCCAAAGAGATTTTCCGGTAAATTGGTGCAGGAAGGTCAGAGAAAGTTCATGGGAACCCTGTGGAACACCTACGCATTCTTTGTACTTTATGCCAATATCGATGAATTTGATGCAACAAAATATACACTTGAATATGATAAATTATCCGTTATGGATAAGTGGATCCTTTCCCGCCTCAATTCGGCTGTAAAGGATGTGGATGACAATCTGGCAAACTATCGTATTCCGGAGGCAGCAAAGGGATTGGATGCATTTGTCGATGACATGAGCAACTGGTATGTACGCCGCAGCCGTGAACGTTTCTGGGCAAAGGGCATGGAGCAGGATAAGATCAATGCTTACATGACACTTTACACCAGCCTGGTTACCATCTGTAAGGCGGCAGCACCGATGATCCCATTCATGACAGAGGAGATCTATCAGAACCTTGTCAGAAGCATTGATGCAGCAGCACCGGAAAGCATCCATCTGTGCGACTATCCGGTTGTAAATGAGGAGTGGATCGATAAGGAACTGGAAAGCAATATGGACGAACTATTGAAAATCGTCGTTATGGGTCGTGCCTGCAGAAATACAGCCAACATCAAGAACCGTCAGCCGATCGGTCAGATGTATGTTAAGGCAGAAAAAGATCTGCCGGCATTCTACATGGATATTATTGCAGATGAGTTAAATGTTAAGCGTGTGACCTTTACAGGTGACGTGGCAGACTTTACTACCTATACCTTCAAGCCGCAGCTTCGTACCGTAGGACCAAAATACGGCAAGTTCTTAAAGGGCATCCAACAGGCACTTGCAGATCTGGACGGCAACGCTGCCATGGCAGGATTAAAGGCTGATGGCGTACTCAGATTGCCGGAGGTAGATGCATCGATCGAACTTTCTGAGGAAGACCTTTTGATCACCATGACCCAGAAAGAGGGCTATGTGACAGAAAACGATGCGGATATGACCATGGTACTGGATACAAACCTGACTGAAGAATTACTGGAAGAAGGATTTGTAAGGGAATTGATCAGCAAGATCCAGACCATGCGTAAGGAAGCAGACTTTGAAGTCATGGATCAGATCGAGGTATTCTATCAGGGATCCGAAAAAGTCGGTCACATCTTTGCCGAGAACTGTGATACAATCAAGAAAGAAGTTTTAGCAACAGAGATCACAGCAGGCGACCAGGGCGAATACAATAAAGAATGGAACATCAATGGCGAGAAAGTTACTCTGGGAGTTTCAAAACAATAATGAGATTGCTGAGAAGAAAGGGGCCTAAGCAGATGGTTCATACTTTTGACAAGAAAGCGTTTAAGAAACAGATCAAGGAAAATGTCAAACTCTTATATCGCAAGGAGTTTGAGGAAGCAAACGATCAGGAAGTCTATCAGGCAGTTGCACTGGCGGTTAAAGATGAAGTCATTGACAACTGGCTGGCAACTCAGAAGACTATGGAGAAAAAGGATCCAAAGACCCTATATTATATGTCTATGGAATTCTTAATGGGTAGAGCATTGGGCAACAATATGCTCAATCTCTGTCACTATGATGAGATTTCAGAATGTCTGGATGAAATGGGATTCGATATCAATGCGATCGAGGACCAGGAGCCGGATCCGGCTCTTGGAAACGGCGGTCTGGGAAGACTTGCAGCCTGCTTTATGGATTCCCTCTCCACCCTGGGATACCCGGCATATGGCTGTGGCATCCGTTACCGCTATGGTATGTTCAAGCAGAAGATCGAGGACGGTTATCAGAAAGAAGTGCCGGACAACTGGTTAAAGAACGGCTATCCGTTTGAGATCAAGCGACCGGAATATGCACATGAAGTCCGTTTTGGCGGCTATGTCAGAACCGAGCAGGGCGAGGACGGCAACCTGCACTTTATCCATGAGGGCTATTCTTCTGTGATCGCAGTTCCTTATGATATGCCGATCGTCGGCTACGACAACAATATGGTCAACACCCTGATGATCTGGGATGCAGAGCCAAAGGAAGTCTTTAGTCTGGATTCCTTTGACAAAGGGGAGTACGACAAGGCAGTCGAGGAAGAAAACTTAGCACGTAATCTTGTTGAGGTCCTCTATCCGAACGACAATCATATCTATGGTAAGGAACTCCGCTTAAAACAGCAGTACTTTTTTGTATCTGCAAGTTTGCAGCGTATTCTCTGCCGCTACAAAAAGCATCATGATGACATTCGTAAATTACATGAAAAAGTCACGATCCAGATGAACGATACCCATCCGACCTTAGCAGTTGCAGAACTCATGCGTCTGCTTTTGGATGAGGAGGGTCTGAGTTGGGACCAGGCATGGGAAGTTACGACCAAGACCTGCGCTTATACCAACCATACCATCATGTCAGAGGCTCTGGAAAAATGGCCGATCGAGATCTTCTCCCGCTTACTGCCGAGAGTTTATCAGATCGTTGAGGAGATCAACCGTCGTTTTGAGATCGAGATTCGCAACCGTTTTCCGGGAGACGAGGGTAAGGTAGCCCGCATGGGCATTATCCGTGACGGACAGGTCAAGATGGCGCATCTTGCCATTGCAGCAGGCTATTCTGTCAACGGTGTGGCAAAACTCCACACAGAGATCTTAAAGACCCAGTCTTTAAAAGATTTCTATGATATGTACCCGGAGAAGTTCAACAATAAGACCAATGGTATCACACAGCGCCGTTTCCTCTTACATGGAAATCGTCTTTTGGCAGATTGGGTGACAGATCACATTGGCAAGGAATGGATCACCGATCTGTCCCAGATGAAGAAATTAGAACTCTATGCGGACGATAAAAAGGCACAGCATGAGTTCATGAATATCAAATACCAGAATAAACTGCGTCTGGCAGAATATATCAAAGAGCATAATGGCATCGAGGTCGATCCGAGATCTATCTTTGATGTGCAGGTAAAGCGTCTGCACGAGTATAAGAGACAGTTGCTCAATATTTTGCATGTCATGTATCTTTACAACCAGATCAAGGAACACCCGGAAAAAGAATTTTATCCACGCACCTTTATCTTTGGCGCAAAGGCAGCAGCAGGATATAAGAACGCCAAACTGACGATCAAACTGATCAACAATGTGGCAGAGGTTATCAATAACGATAAGAGCATCGAGGGCAAGATCAAAGTCGTCTTTATTGAGGACTATCGTGTATCCAACGCAGAGTGGATCTTTGCAGCGGCTGATGTATCCGAACAGATCTCTACCGCCAGCAAGGAGGCATCCGGCACCGGCAACATGAAGTTCATGTTAAACGGCGCGCTGACCATCGGTACCATGGATGGAGCTAATGTGGAAATGGTTGAGGAAATGGGCGAGGACAATGCATTTATCTTCGGTATGAGTGCAGAGGAAGTTATTGCACATGAGAAGAACCGTGATTACAACCCGATGGATATCTTCAACAATGATCAGGATATCCGTAAAGTCCTGACTCAGTTAGTCAACGGATTTTACAGTGGCAGTGATTCCGAACTTTTCCGAGACCTTTACAATTCACTCTTGAATACACAGTGTACGCAGTACGCGGACACCTATTTTGTACTTGCAGACTTCCGCTCTTATGCAGAGGCACAGCAGCGTGTCATGGAAGCCTATATGGATGAGACCGGATGGGCAAAGAAAGCACTTTTAAATGTTGCCAATGTTGGTAAGTTCTCATCTGACCGTACTATTCAGGACTATGTGGATGATATCTGGCATTTAGATCAGATCACTGTAAACAAATAAAAATATTTTTATGCACATATGACAGCGGTCGCTTTCCTGCGGCTCGCTGTTATATTGCGTCTTATAAACGCGTGCTTATGGCATACACGATCACAAGGAGCAAAGAGATGAAAACGGGATTGATCGTTGAAGGGGGAGGCATGAAATGCGCATACAGCGCAGGAGTTTTAGATATCTTTTTAGACGAGGGGATTCAGTTTGATTATTGCATCGGTGTATCTGCGGGCGCGGCAAACAGTGCATCTTTTCTGGCAGGACAGCGCAATCGAAACATGCGCTATTACACCAAACATGTCAAGGACCCGCGCTATATCAGTCTGCACAGTCTGCTGACGACGGGATCCTTATTTGGACTGCAATATATTTATGGAACGATGACAAATGAGGGGGGCGGCGATCCGTTGGATTATGATGCTTATCATAACAATCCAACGGAGGTTTATCTGCCGGCGACGGATGCCGAGACGGGGCTGCCTCATTATTTCAATAAAAATGAGATCCGGCGCAACGAATACCAGCCGATCATGGCGACCTGCGCCCTTCCGGTAGCATGCCGCCCGATTTCTTATGAGGGACATGTCTATTATGACGGCGGGGTATCTGATTCCGTGCCGATTGAGCATGCCCTAGAGCATGGCTGTGATCGCTTGATCGTGCTCTTTTCCAAGCCGCGTGGCTTTCGGATGAAGCCGCAGGGCGGTAAGATTGCCTATACGCTTGGACTCAAGCATAAATACCCAAAGATCGTAGAGGATCTCAACCATCGCCACGAAGTCTATAACCGGCAGATGGATATGGTAGACACATTAGAAAAAGAAGGAAAGGTCATGACTTTCTGTCCGTCCGCAGACATCAAGATCGGCACCTACACCACCGATCCGGTGGTAATGATGCAGTTATATGATAACGGGATCGCGGATGCCCAAAAACAGATGAGTCAGATAAAGGAATTTTTAAATGGAAAATAAATTGTCAAATATTTGGAAGTGCTTTCTGCCGAGCGTTTGTATCTTTGTCTTACAGATGGCGATTTCTTTTGTGGGGATGTTTTTTGTCTTTTGTTATAAGGCGCATACTTATACCAATGGAAGTTTTTCGGACTTCTTTCAGGGATACTATAATACGGTGACATCAACGGACTTTAACGTGGGTGTCATGCTGGTATATGCCGCTATTGCAGCCGTATTGTTTTTCTTCTGGTATTACAAAAAAGTATGTGATAAGAGTGCGAAAAAAGGAGCCTTTGCGCTTTTTAAAGCGGGTCCGGCGACATGTATTGTGGGCGTGCTCCTACTTTCTTTTGGTATGCAGTATCTGTGTACTTATCTGATGAATGTGGTTTCCGTACTTTTTCCGAACTGGCTGACCCAGTACGAGACTTTGATGGACGGCATGGGCTTATCTGATTCACTGACTCTGCCATTGGTACTCTATACGGTCGTGATCGGACCTATCTGTGAAGAACTGACCTTCCGCGGACTGACCTTTTCCTATGCCAGACGTGCCATGCCGTTTTGGGCAGCCAATGTGGTACAGGCATTGCTTTTTGCCGGTATGCATATGAATCCGCTGCAGGCAGTCTATACCTTTTTGTTTGGCTTGGTGCTTGGATATTTTGTGGAAAAGGCAGGCAATCTTTCCATGGGCATCTGTCTGCATATCTGCTTTAATGCCGTTGGTGTTTTGAGCGGTGGACTTGCGATGGGCGGCAATGGACCGATGCAGTTCTTCTGTATATTATTTGGGTCTATGGTGGCTACCTATCTGGGATTTTTACTGCTTAAACGTTGTGTCACAAAGGAAGAAAACAATTAGAAAACGATTTGGAGGTAGCGCTATGGAAGACAAAAGATATGCAATTCTTTACAGTAGTAAGACAGGAAATACACAGAAGCTCGCAGAGGCGATTCATGTGGCATTGGGAGAAGAAAACTGTGCGTATATAGGAAATGGAGCAGGTGTTTCGGTACAGGCAAAACGCCTTTATATCGGATTTTGGACAGATAAAGGAACTGCCGATGCGGCAACGCTTGAACTGTTGAAAACACTAAAAAACAAAGAAATTTTTCTGTTTGGAACCGCTGGTTTTGGAGGGGATGCTTCTTATTTTGACAAGATCCTTACTGCGGTAAAAGCAAATATTGATGAGAGCAATATCGTGATCGGTGCATATATGTGTCAGGGTAAAATGCCGATGACGGTCAGAGCCCGTTATGAAAAAATGAAGCAGGAGGCAAATGCTATGCCCAATGTGGATATGTTAATTGAAAATTTTGACAAAGCACTCACACATCCGGATGCGGACGATTTGCAGAAGCTGCGTGCATTGGTGCAAAACGAGAAGTAAAAGAACCGCGATTGGTGTTCGAAAGAAATTACGAGAGGAAAGAAAATGGCATTTGTACATTTGCATACCCATACGGAGTACAGCCTTTTGGATGGCTCCAATAAAATAACAGAATATGTTGCGCGTGTGAAAGAATTGGGCATGAATGCTGCGGCAATTACCGACCATGGTGTGATGTACGGTGTGATTGATTTTTACAAGGAATGTAAGAAACAGGGCATTCGTCCCATTTTAGGATGCGAGGTATATGTGACACCCGGTTCCAGATTTGACCGTGAATTGTCGCATGGCGAGGACCGTTATTATCATCTGGTACTTTTGGCAGAAAACAATACAGGTTATCAGAATCTGATCAAAATTGTATCCGCCGGATTTGTGGATGGCTATTATTACAAACCGCGTGTGGATATGGAAATTCTGCAGCAGTATCATGAGGGGATTATTGCGCTCAGCGCATGCCTTGCCGGAGAAGTGCCTCGCTATCTGCAGCGTGGTATGTATGACGAAGCAAAAGAAATTGCGTTAAAGCATCAAAAACTTTTCGGAGAAAATAATTATTTTCTGGAATTGCAGAGTCATGGCATTGATGCGCAGGAACTTGTCAACCAGCAGTTGGTGCGCATGAGCAAGGAGACCGGTATCGAACTGGTCTGCACCAACGATATCCATTACACCTATGCGGATGATGCGGCTCCGCATGATGTCCTCTTGTGTATCCAGACCGGAAAGAAACTGGCCGACACCGACCGCATGCGCTACGAGGGCGGTCAATATTTTGTCAAATCCGAAGAGCAGATGGCGGCACTGTTTCCTTATGCACCACAGGCGCTTGCCAATACGCAAAGGATTGCTGACCGCTGTAATGTAGAGATTGAATTTGGCGTGACAAAATTGCCGCATTATCAGGTGCCGGAGGGCTATGATTCCTGGAGTTACCTCAACAAACTTTGTTTTGAAGGCTTGCAGGAACGATACGGTGATCGCGCAGAGGAATTGAAGCCACGTCTGACTTATGAATTAGAGACTATCCAGAAGATGGGCTATGTGGATTATTTTTTGATTGTCTGGGATTTTATCAATTACGCCAGAACCCATCATATCCCGGTAGGACCCGGACGAGGCAGTGCAGCCGGAAGCCTGGTTTCCTATACGACCGGTATCACAAATATCGATCCAATCCGTTACAATCTTTTGTTTGAACGATTTCTGAACCCGGAACGTGTATCCATGCCCGATATTGATATTGACTTCTGCTTTAACAGACGTGGTGAAGTCATTGATTACGTTATTGAGAAATATGGCAAAGATTGTGTGACGCAGATTGTAACGTTTGGAACATTAAAAGCAAAGGGTGTCATCCGTGATGTTGGACGTGTTATGGATATGCCATACAATTATGTGGATTCCATCGCAAAGGCAGTGCCGGATGATCTGGGTATGACACTGGATCTGGCTTTGAAAATGAGCCCGGATCTGCGCAAGATGTATGAGGAAGACCCGGAAGTAAAGAGGCTGATCGATACGGCAAAACGTCTGGAAGGTCTGCCAAGGCATACGGGAATGCATGCAGCAGGTGTCGTTATATCCCAAAAACCAATGGATGAATATGTACCATTATCGCGTGGTGGAGATGGTACGATCACTACCCAGTTCGTCATGACGACGATCGAAGAACTGGGACTTTTGAAGATGGATTTTCTGGGACTGCGTACCCTGACCGTCATTGATGATGCTGTCCAAGAGGTCAAGAAAAATTATGGCGTGGCGTTGGATATGGATCATATTGATTATGATGATAGAAAGGTCTTGGACCTGATCTCATCCGGGAAGACGGAGGGGATTTTCCAATTGGAAAGTGCCGGCATGAAGAATTTCATGAAGGAACTGCGCCCGGAGAGTTTAGAGGATGTTATTGCGGGGATTTCTTTGTACCGTCCGGGCCCCATGGACTTTATTCCAGCCTATATCAAGGGTAAGAACGACAAGTCGTCCATCACCTATGACTGTCCGCAGTTGGAACCTATCTTAGCCCCGACCTATGGCTGTATCGTATATCAGGAACAGGTTATGCAGATCGTGCGTGATCTGGCAGGCTATTCTATGGGAAGGAGCGATCTGGTGCGCCGTGCCATGTCCAAGAAAAAGACCCAGGTCATGGAAAAAGAACGCCAGAACTTCGTTTACGGAAATGAGGAAGAGGGCGTCAAGGGCTGTATTGCCAATGGGATCAGTGAGGCTGTGGCAAATAAGATCTACGACGATATGATCGATTTCGCCAAGTATGCTTTCAACAAGTCCCATGCGGCAGCATACGCGGTTGTGGCATATCAGACAGCCTTTTTGAAATATTATTATCCGGTCGAATTTATGGCAGCCCTCATGACCTCAGTGCTTGATAATGCGGGCAAGGTTGCCGAGTATATCATGGTATGCCGGGAGATGGGCATTGACGTTCTGCCGCCGGATATCAATGTGGGAGAGGGCAAGTTTGCTGTATCGGACGGAAAGATCCGCTATGGTATGTATGCGATCAAGAGCATTGGACGCCCGGTCGTAGATTTCATTGTGGCAGAGCGCCGGCAGAACGGCGATTACAAGACCATCGAGGATTTCTTAAAGCGTGTCAGTGGCAAAGAAGTCAACAAGCGTGCGGTGGAAAATCTCGTCAAGGCGGGAGCTATGGATGGACTGGACGGCAACCGCCATCAGATGATCACGGTATTTCCATCCATCATGGATCGGATCAGCAGTGACAAAAAATCTTCCATGGCAGGACAGATGACCCTCTTTGACATCGCATCGGATGATATCAAAGAAGAATTTGAGATCAGGATGCCGGATCTGGAAGAATACGATAAGGAAGAATTTTTGGCACTGGAAAAAGAGGTGCTGGGTGTTTATATCAGCGGGCATCCTTTGGAGAAATATTCCGAACTTCTGAAAAAGAACGTGACCGCAGGCTGTCGTGATTTTATGCTGGATGATGAGACCCATAGGGCGACCGTAGCAGACGGGGCGATGGTCATTATCGGTGGCATGATCACGGATAAGACCATCAAATACACTAGAAACAACCAGACCATGGCTTTTATCACCATAGAAGATCTCTTGGGCAGTGTGGAAGTGATCGTCTTTGCCAGAGAATATGAAAAATATCGAAATCTTTTAGAACTAGACAACAAGGTCCTGATCAAGGGACGTGTCCAGGCAGAAGAGGAAAAGAATGCCAAACTGATCTGTACGGAAATGCATGGCTTTAATGAGGTGCGCAAGGAACTATGGATCCAGTTTGCAACCAAAGAGGAGTTTGAAGAAAAACAGCAGACCCTCTTTGATGCCATTGCCGATATGGATGGGGAAGATAGCATTGTGGTATATATTTCAGCCATCAAGGCAATGAAGCGCATGCCGGCAAATTGGAATATTTCCGTAAATGAGGATACAGTGGAGAAAATTTCACAGATTTTTGGCAGACAAAATGTAAAAGTTGTGGAAAAGAATGTTGAATTTCAAAGAAAAAGATATTAGAATATAAGTCGAGTGAATGGATTAAATTATAGGAGGAAGTTACGATGGCAAAAGAAGTACAGACAATTGGCGTCTTAACAAGTGGTGGAGACGCACCGGGAATGAATGCAGCCATCCGTGCAGTCGTGCGACAGGCGATTGCCAGAGGTAAAAAGGTCAAGGGAATTAAGCGTGGATATGCCGGACTTTTGCAGGAGGAGATCATAGATATGGATGCGCATAGTGTATCTGAGATCATCCAGCGAGGCGGTACGATCTTGCAGACAGCCAGATGCTTGGAGTTCATTGAACCAGAAGTGCAGAAAAAGGCAGCAGATATCTGCAAGAAGCATGGAATAGATGGATTGGTCGTTATCGGTGGTGACGGTTCCTTCAAGGGAGCGCAGAAGTTGGCAGCACTGGGGATCAATACGATTGGTCTGCCGGGTACTATCGATCTGGATATCGCATGTACAGAGTACACGATTGGATTTGATACAGCCGTAAATACAGCAATGGAAGCCATTGATAAGGTACGTGATACTTCTACTTCCCATGAGAGATGTTCTATCATCGAGGTTATGGGACGTGGTGCCGGATACATAGCACTCTGGTGCGGTATTGCCAACGGTGCCGAGGATGTGCTGCTTCCGGAGAGATATGATTATGATGAGCAGGCGCTTGTCAACCATATCATCGAGGGCAAGAAAAAGGGTAAGCAGCATCATATCATCATCAATGCCGAGGGTATCGGACATTCTGCTTCTATGGCAAAACGTATCGAAGCTGCTACCGGTATCGAGACAAGAGCAACGATCTTAGGACACATGCAGCGTGGTGGAAGCCCGACATGTAAGGATCGTGTTTATGCATCTACCATGGGTGCATTGGCAGTTGACCTGCTTTGCAAGGGAGCATCTAACCGCGTTGTGGGTTATCGTCATGGCGAGTTCGTTGATTTTGATATTGATGAGGCACTTGCAATGACCAAGGGAATTGATGAATATCAGTTCGAGATCTGCAATACGCTTTGCAATTCATAACAGGAATGATATGAGGGGTGGTGCCGTGTGCATCACCCTTTTTTATTATGGCGATGAGAAAATACACACATTTATGCAGTGTATTTGACGACCGCTGATCAGAGCAAGATTCGCGGAACGTATCCGTATGATATTTTGGGGAAAGGCAGGAAGTATGATCACAAGTACCGCAAATAAGCAGATAAAACACATTATACAATTACAGAAAAAGGCGCGGCTTCGTCGCGAGGAAAATGTTTTTATAGCAGAGGGACCGCGCATGGTCATTGAGACGCCCAAAGAAATGCTGGAAGAGATCTATGTGGCAGAGTCTTTTGCATCATCCTGGGATGGACCGGTGGATGAGATTGTCAGTGACGCAGTGATGAAGACTATGTCGGATACGCAGACACCACAGGGAGTACTTGCTGTGGTAAAAAGACCTTCCTATGATCTGGAGGATATTCTTGCCAAGCGTCCGGCACATCTGCTTTTGGTGGAGGGGATTCAGGATCCGGGCAATCTGGGGACAATGTTTCGCACCGGGGAAGGCGCAGGGATTACCGGTGTGATCATGCACAAGACGACGGTAGATCTTTTTCATCCAAAGACCGTGCGCTCGACCATGGGAAGCCTTTACCGGGTGCCCTTTTACGTGGCGGAAGACTGGGAAAAAGACCTGCATAGGATCTCGGAAGCAGGCATATCTTTATATGCAGCGCATTTGCAAGGAAAGCAAATGTATGATATGTTTGACTATAGGTCTGATTGTGGATTCCTGATCGGAAATGAGGGCAATGGTCTGACGGATGCAACGGCAGCGATGGCGGATGCCTATCTGCGTATTCCGATGGAAGGATCGGTAGAATCTCTGAATGCGGCGATGGCGGCAGGCATACTCATGTATGAGGTCAACAGGCAGAGAAGACAAAAGTAGGGGGACGTAAGAAGTTGCGTATATGGTTCAAACAGTGGAAAGACAGTCGTATGATGCGGGATCTGGTCATCGAGGACAATTCAGATGAGACGAGAACGCACAAGGTATTTGGCGCACTGGATCAGGCGTGTTATGACATGGATCTGGGCAGACCCTTATGGCTGGATGTTACAGTGCGTGATTTTAAACGCCAGGCAAAAGCCAGATTTACCAAAGATTGTTTCATGGAAGAAGTTCCGTTTGATTATTTAGAGATCGATGTCATTGAGGAAGACTAGGATCGATCGAAAAGCAGGGGGTAGTTAGAAATGGAAAGCATAATGATGCAGGATGATTCGCTTTTGTCGTGGAATACGGCAATGCTTTTATATAATTCAGCATTAAAGGAAATGGGCACCAAGGTGGAGATCTTAAACGATGAATTCCAGCATGTCCACCAGTACAATCCGATCGAATACGTCAAGACCAGATTGAAATCACCGGAGAGCATTGTCAAGAAATTGAAGCGCTACGGATACGAGGATTCCATTCAGAATATGATCGAATACTGTAACGATATCGCGGGTGTGCGTATCGTTTGTTCCTTTACATCCGATATTTATCGCTTGGCGGATATGATCGGCAGACAGAGCGATATCACCGTTTTATCCATCAAGGATTATATCAAAAATCCAAAGCCGAGCGGTTACAAGAGTTATCATATGATCGTTACGATCCCGATCTTTTTGTCCGATCGCATGGTGGATACCAAGGTGGAGATCCAGATCCGTACGATCGCCATGGATTTCTGGGCGAGCCTGGAGCATAAGATCTACTATAAATTCGAGGGACATGCACCGGCATATATCAGCCACGACTTACAGGAATGTTCCAAGATCGTATCCGAACTGGACGAAAAGATGCTCATGTTAAATGAGGCAATCTTAAAGGCAAAAGAGGAGCAGGAGAAAAAAGAAACAGAATAAAGTCGAATTGTTTACCCAGTCAACACGGAATGTTGACTGGGATTTTTCTTGTATGTAGCATTGCATATTGTTGTTTTTTGGATACAAAAATAGGTTGAACTGTCAGAAAGAGAATGATACAATAGAAATTGTACTAAAATAAATACATTGCTAAAGCGATGAGGAGATTACATGGACGAGATGACAGTAAAGGCACTCGCTAAGATCAATATCGGTCTGGATGTGACGGGCGTACGGGAGGATGGATATCATCTGGTGCGCATGATCATGCAGACGGTGCATATGTATGATCTGGTGACGGTGTCTAAGAGCGCAGAGGCAGGCATTTCCATGACAAGCAATGCCAGATATCTGCCGACTAATGAGGATAATCTTTGTATTAAGGCTGCCAAATTGCTGGCAGATGAATTTTCCATTACGGATGGGACACAGATCAGACTCAGCAAAAGGATACCGGTTGCGGCAGGCATGGCTGGAGGCAGTTCAGATGCAGCAGCCGTTTTATATGGCATGAACCAGATCCATGGGCTGGGACTTACAAAAAAAGAACTGATGGAGCGGGGCGTAAAGATCGGTGCAGATGTACCGTATTGTCTGATGCGGGGGACTGCACTTGCTGAGGGGATCGGCGAGGAACTGACAGAACTTCCCCAGATGATGCGCTGTCCGGTACTGATCGCAAAACCGCCGATCTCTGTTTCTACCAAGTATGTTTACGAGCATCTGGATGCGATCGAGGATCCGGTGCACCCGGACATAGATGCCATGATCGCAGATATTACGGCGGGAGACTTGCATGCACTGGGGTCTCATATGGGCAATATCCTAGAGGATGTGACCATCCAGAAATATCCGGTGATCGCACAGATCAAGGATCTGATGCGGCAGAATGGAGCCGTGGTTTCCATGATGAGCGGCAGTGGACCAACCGTCTTTGGATTTTTTGATGATGAGGAGACTTTACAGAGAGCAAAGCGTGCAGTAGAGGCATCAGGACTTGCCAATCGCGTACAATGCACGACCATATATAATAATAGGAGATAATAGAGAATGAGCGAAGAATTACAGTTGGACATGGATTCCTATTTGCCCCTGCGAGACGTGGTATTCAATACCCTGCGCAATGCTATCCTGCGAGGGGATCTCAAGCCGGGCGAGCGTTTGATGGAAATGCATCTGGCAAATAAATTAGGGGTCAGCAGAACACCGATCCGTGAGGCTATCCGTATGCTGGAGCAGGAAGGGCTTGCTGTGACGATCCCGCGTAAGGGAGCCCAGGTTGCCAAGATGACAGAAAAAGATCTGCAGGATGTCTTGGAGATCCGCGATGCATTGGATGAACTGGCGGTCAGTATGGCATGTCAGCGAATGACACCGGAATTGCTATTGGAACTCAAAGAGTCTATGAAGGACTTTGAGATCGCAACGAGATCCGGGGATGTGCGAAAGATCGTGGAGGCAGATGAGGCATTTCACAATGTCATTTATCGCATGGCAGACAATCCAAAGTTGGAGACTATCGTCAACAATATGCGTGAGCAGACCTATCGTTATCGTTATGAATATGTCAAGGGCAATAGTACTTACAACCAGTTGATCGAGGAACATACACAGATCATTTCTGGTTTCGAAAAAAAGGATAGCGAATATGTCAAAGAAATCATGCATACGCATTTGGAGAACCAGATTGAGGCGGTGCGCGTGGTTATACGCGAGCAGGAATAAATTTCAAATTATCTGACCATACTAAGAGACAGGCGGAAGCCTGTCTCTTTTAACGTTAAGAATGTCCCACCTACCGCCCTGGCGGAGGAGAAAGGGATTATGAAGCGATTAAAGGTGTGACAAGTACCGGTGGATAAGAAAAGAATGCTTTGGAAGCAAATGTGATGAGGCTCTTAAAGAAGCAGATTGCTTGTTGCGGAACTGTACTTACACGGCTTCGACAGGCGGCGGGATGTGTCCGCCCTGTGCAGATATTTAGGGCTCCGAATCTCTAACTCACTATGCATTCATATCTGTACAGGGCGAACACATCCCTAGCCTGTCTAACCTTGTAAAAACAGTTCTAATAGGCAAAAGCAATCTGCTTCTTTATTAGAGCCTTCACATTTGGTGACAGCATCTTTTCTTATCCATCGGTACTTGTCACATTCTAAGACGTATTATAGCCTTCCTCCTCCGCCGGGGCGGTAGGTGGAACTGGGCAGAGAGGAAGTTAGTATGGAGCAAGGATATAAATTCACAGGAAAGATCGCAGAAGACAAAGGTGCGATGCAAAAGATCTTCGCAAATTGCGATGATATATTACAGCGGGATATGGCACTGGGAGCAGAGCACGGCATTGAATGCTTTTTACTTTACATTGAGATCACCATGTCGTCTATTATGTTTGAAACCACAGCCATCGGGCAGTTTTTGACCCGGTTATCCGTCATGCCGGAAGATGAGATACGGCGGCAGTTGGAGGAAAACGGGCAGGGGCTTTCGGACATGGTCTTATATGATACGGCGGAGGAGGCGGCTGCCGGCCTTTTGACCGGGGATGCTATCTTAGTGATCAATGGTTTTGCCCATGCCATGAAGATCCCGGACAAGGGCTATCCGGGAGCATCCGTGCGGGATACAGACTCAGAGAAAGTCCTGCGTGGCTCCAACGAGGGCTTTAATGAAAATGTCAAGATCAACACCGCACTCCTTCGCAAACGCCTGCAATCCACAGATCTGAAAGTGGAAAATATGAGTTTGGGAGTGCGCACCAACACCCTAGTTAATCTGGTGTATATGGATGGGATCGTGCGAAAAGGACTTCTGGAACACGTCAAGGTAAGACTATCCGATTTTGTCATTGATGGAATCCTAGACAGCGGAATGGCAGAGCAATTGACGGAAGAAACCTGGTTGTCCCCTTTTCCGCAGATCCAGTCGACCCTGCGCCCGGACCGGGCAATTATGGCTGTCTTAGACGGAAAAGTCGTCATTCTCTGCAATAACTCTCCGGCGGCTCTGATTGTGCCGGCAGACTACAATTCTTTTATCCAGACAGCCGATGACTACTACCAGCGTCCGATTGTGGCTTCCTTTGGCAGGATGCTTCGCTATGTGGCATCCTTTTTGTCAGTCGCTATGCCGGGGCTGTATCTGGCGGTTACCAATTTTCAGACCGGTATTCTGCCGACGACCCTGCTGATGTCCTTTGCGGCGGCGCGTTTAGGTGTGCCCTTTCCTGCGCTTGTGGAAGTCCTTTTGATGGAACTGTCCTTTGAACTCCTCCGGGAGGCGGGGGTGCGTCTGCCGGGAGCCATGGGTAATACCATCGGTATCGTAGGTGGACTTATCATTGGGCAGGCGGCGGTGGATGCCAATATTGTCAGTCCTATTGTTGTGATCGTGGTGGCGTTTACCGCCCTTTGCTCTTTTTCCATCCCAAATGAGGAATTCGCCGGAGCCTTTCGTATGCTCAAGTTTTTTGTCATCCTTATGAGCGCGTGGCTGGGCTTCTTTGGTTTTCTATGGTCCATGTTTGCCATTCTGATCCATCTGGCCCTTTTGAAAAGTTTCGGTCAGCCCTATCTGTTGCCTTTTATCGGGGTAAAAGGGGATGAGGAGACCAGACGCAAGGACTCGCTGATCCGCTTTCCGCTGGGAAAGATTTTCTACCGATCGGTACATGCAAAATGGGATCAGAAAAGAAAATTCCATTGGAAAGGAGACGAATAGCCATGCAGGTGCAAAACGGAAAAATTTCCCTGCGTCAGTATAAAAGACTGCTCTTTTTTGACATGGTCGGTCTGGGACTGGTCATCCTACCGGATCTTCTGGCAAGACACGCAGAGCGGGCGGGTGGATGTTCTATCCTCTTGGGAGCTCTGCTTGCCAGCCTGTATGGCGGGGGTTTGCTTGCCTGTATGCGGGGCGGCATACGCGAGCGTTCCTGGCTTTATCTTCCATATGGGATCTATTTGCTTTTCGTGGGAGCCTTTGGGCTATATCTTCTGGCAGATCTGACGCATACCTTCCTGCTGCCGGAGGAGTCTTTTCTCTTGCTCACAGTTCTGATCCTGCTTCTGGTGCTCTATAGTAGGCGCGCCGGTCTGGAAGGGCGAGGGCGGACCTTTGAAGTCTTGTTCTGGCCTATGCTCTTGCTTTTGATCATCTTATTAACCCTGGGGGCGAGCAGCCTACGTGGTATGAATCTTTTTCCACTGCAACTTTCCAAGAAGGGCTTTGCCTTTTTTGGCTGGTATCCGGCATTTTTGGTCTTTTCCTCCTGCCAGTTTGTCTTTTTTATGGAGGATGGTCTGGAAGACGGCGTGGATCAGAAAGCCCTGTGGAAAGGAACCTATGAGATGATCTGGCTATCAGCGCTTGTCCTTTTTCTGACTTATGAGATGCTGCTTGGTTCTTTTGGCAGTCAGGCACTGGCGGCAGCAGAGACACCGATCATGATCTTTACCAGCAACATTGTCATTCCCGGCGGCTTTTTGCGGCGGCAGGAAGCCTTGGTGGCGGGCGTGTGTTTCGCCGGGCTGATCGCTTTTTGCGGCAGTGGTCTGCATTATGGGATCTTTTGCATCAAGCGGGGGATGGGATTGGAAAAGAAGGCACACAAGAAAGGGGAAAAGGCAGTCGTCTGGCTGTCAGCCCTTTTCATGCTTTTGATCAGTCTGGGGCAGTTTTATTATGGAAGAAAAAGCGGTGGACTGGTGGTGCTGCTGGCTTGGCTGTCAGTACCTGCCCTGTGTTTTCCTTTTTTCCTGCTGGAAAAGAAAAAGCGAAAAAGGAGGATGGCACTGGCGGTCCTTTGTCTGGGAATGGTCTTGTTTGGTTGTGGCTGTAGTGTACAGGAACTGGAAAATAAGAGTTTTCCGATGGTCATGACCCTGCGCGCGGAGAACGGCGACTGCGTGCTTACCTATAAGTATATGGATCTGTCGCAGGTATCCGAAAAAGAAAAGACCAAGCAGGGAAGTGACGAACTGACTGTGCAATCTTCCTCCGTGAGGGGAGTCATCCGCCGCATGGACGAGAAAAACGGAAAGATCTTAGACCTTAACCATGTTAAAGTCCTTTTGCTGGAGGCAGAATTTCTGGAAGAAAAGGATTTTATGCAGGAACTGGTGGAGATCGGGAACGGAGGTGTGGATCTGCCGGGCAACATGATCGTTTTTGTGGCTGAGAATGTGGATGCCATCAGCAATCTGCAGGGAGAAATGGATGAAGATCTGGGAAATTATCTGGCAGAGATGCTGGAGGGCAATCCAAATTACGAGGATACCAGTGGAGCGACTTTTAAGAGCCTGATCTGTGATTGGTACAATGGGGGTGGTAGCACCATCCTGCCAAGCCTGGGCGTGCAGGATGATCTGCCGGTCGTGGATGGCTATTATCTCATGCAGACCGATGCCAGTGGAGATGATCAGATCTTGCGTAAAGTGACCGCAGAGGAAGGTTATGTGGCAGGACTGTGTAGTGGTGCTATTGGCATGGTGGATATGGACGTGGATGGCGGGCAGATTCATCTGGAAAACGTCAAAGTCTCTTATGAATATACGGCGACAAATTCCGGCATCGGCTGTCAGTTGACCTTTCGCGGAGACATCATACAAAAGGACAGCATCAATCTTTCCGCGCAGGAATTGCAGGATGCAGCTGCAGCCTATCTGGCTGGCATGATTCAAAATGCATACGAGAAAAAGGGGCTGGATCTTGCCAACTCCTATGGACATCTGCGCTGTCATGATCTGGATCTTTATGAAAAATACCAAGGACGGGCAGAAACTTATCGGAAAGATCTGCATCTGGAAACGACCTATAAATTCCGTGTTGTGGAATAAGGATTGTATAAAAGAAAAAATCGGTTGCATACTTTGGTTAGAAGCATCGGATGGATGTCCGGTGTTTCTGATCTTAAGACAGAAAGAGCAGGAAGCAGATATGTATGTAAAAAGGAAAAATATAAGGATCGTGGCAGGACTTTTGATCGTAGGACTACTTGTACTCATAGGGCAGAGCCGACATTTGCAGGAGGACTATGCTAGTGAAGTCTTTCGTTTTCATGTGATCGCCAACAGTGATACCGAGGAAGATCAGGCACTCAAATTGCAGGTGCGGAATCGGGTGGGGACTTATGTTTCAGAATTGCTTGCGACAGCAAGTGATAAAAAAGAGACGGAGAGTATCATCCGTGCGCATCTGGCTGAGATCGAGAAGATCGCGGGACAGGAGATTGCGCAAGAGGGATATGTCTATCCGGTCACGGCGGCGATCGAGGATGTGGATTTTCCTGAGAAGTTTTACGGTATCTACCATCTGCCGGCAGGTAATTACACTTCCCTACAGGTGCGGATCGGTCAGGCGCAGGGAAAGAACTGGTGGTGTGTCATGTATCCTAATATGTGTTTTCGGGACAATACATATGAGGTCGTGGGTGAGGATGAAAAAGAGCAGATGTATGAGGTTTTTACCTTATATCAGTATAAGAAATTGATCGAGTCTGAGGACAAGCAGATCCGCTTCCGGTATATCTAATGTTCATAAAATGAGCAGATAAAAATGCCATGGAAGAGAAGATGGGAATAGGATATAATTCTATATGGGCGATCCAGGAAGCAGCGGGATTGACCCAATAAGACAGAAAGACAAAAGGATATACCAATGGATAATCGTATTTTCATAGAAATGACAAGCATACAGACCGTGGATGGGCAGGTGGATACCAATCGGCTTACCTACCACGGCAGATATCAGGAAGCGGATGGACTGGCTGTCCTGCAATATATGCAGGTGGATGAGATGGGACGTACGCGCAATAAATTGGAACTCTGGGACGGCGGCTGTCGCATGACGACGACAGGCGATATGGGACGCGTGATGGAATTTCTTCCGGGGCAGCGCACAAGCACCCGGATGCGTACCCCTATGGGGTGCATGGATATGGATATTGTTACGCATGTCTATGAACTGGATGTTATAAGAGAAGGAGAATCGCACATGCAGATCTTACTGGTTTATGATCTCTATGGTGGAGGAAACCTACTGGCAGAGAACCGGCTGGAGGTTCGTGTGCGACCGGCATAAAAAGAGCAAAGAAAAAGGCTTGTCCAATACGGACAAGCCCTTTTGATATGACTTATTTGCTGGCATTGAGTTCTTTTTGCTTGCGCAGTGCCCAAGCACGAAGACCCTTTTTTTTCTTTTTGCCATCTTCGGATTCTGTTTTTCCGTGTAATCCGCGAACACTTGTGATGTAAAGTCCGCTGACTCTTGCCTTGACTTCCTTCTTTACAGGAATCTCATCAAAGATCGTCGCATCACAGATCAGTGACATGACCTTTGGACCAACCTTTGCCTTAACAATCGGCAACTTTGACAACTTTGCATAGAAAGGTGTCTGTGCGATCACCTGCTCCGGCAGACCGGAATCTTTGATCCGCAATTTTTTCTTGTCGATGATAAGCATTGTCACATTCTGGGCGGTTGCCTCCACCTGTGCGTTTTGTTCTTCCTGTTTCTTTTCGGCACGCTTGCCAAGGAAATACAATCCAATGATCAGCGCAACGAGAATGACCAATACAACAATCAATACAATCCAACCAGTACTCATTCCGTAATCCTCCTAAAAATATCGGAATTCATTGTAGCATTATTCCTCTAAAAAAGCAATGGATGTGTCATATTGTAGGTGGAATTTACATAAATTCATAGTGGATGATGGGACGGATCCGATCCCAGTGTGGAGAAAGGATGGAAAAATGAAAGAGACAAAGATACGAAGGGGATGCGTCGTGCGCAGTCTGTTTGTCATGTATATTATCAGTGGACTATTGTTGGTACTTTTAGCCTTTATCGTGTCGCGTGTGGAAAAAGAGGATGCAGTTGCTCAGCTCGGTGTGATCGTCATCTATGTTCTTTCCTGCGGTATCGGGGGCTTTGTCTTGGGAAAATGGAAGAAAAGGCAGAAATTTTTGTGGGGGCTTTTGGTCGGAATCTTATATGTGGCAACTTTGCTTGCGGTAGCCCTCTGGATCCAGAAAGGAAGCCTGCCGCCCATCCCCTATATGGGCACCGCATCTGCCATCTGCATCGGATCGGCGATGCTGGGTGGTATGCTGAGTTGAGGAAGCAGAAAAAATGCTTTTCCTTTAGGCGCTTGTATGCTATAATATAGCGTAATCAAGCAGTAAAGGAGAGATATCTACAATGAAACATGTACAGACATTAAATACAAAGAAGTTACAGAATACAGTAAAGAAGGGTGGATGCGGCGAGTGCCAGACATCTTGCCAGTCTGCATGCAAGACATCTTGTACTGTAGGTAACCAGTCATGCGAGAACAATCGCTAATCATCATATTTGTACAATGCGGAGCGTCCTACTTTTCGTGGGAGGCTCCATTCTGTAGTTAAAACAAGAAAAAGTACATGCGACCGTACGCTTGATAGCGTTCGGTCATTTGTGCGTTTATAGAAGGAGGACTATTTTGGTTCATCAATACAAAATGGGCGGTTATAATATCGTGATCGATGTGAACAGCGGAGCCATTCATGTGGTGGATGACATGACCTACGATATGATCGAGATGTACGAGTTATCCGACAAGGATAGCATTTTTGCAGAGATGGCAAAACGCTACCCAGAGCAAAAGGATGAGATTGCGGAAGTCTGGGATGAACTCGCAGAACTGATCGCCGCAGAGGAATTATTTACAAAGGACTCATACGAGCCTTATATCACAGATTTTGCCAAGAGACCTACGGTTGTCAAGGCACTGTGTTTACATATTGCTCACGATTGTAATCTTGCATGCCAGTATTGCTTTGCTGAAGAAGGTGAATACCATGGCAAGCGCGAACTTATGAGTTATGAAGTCGGAAAGAAAGCACTGGATTTTCTGGTTGCAAACTCTGGCAATCGTCGTAACTTAGAGGTGGATTTCTTTGGCGGAGAGCCACTGATGAACTTCCAGGTTGTAAAAGATCTGGTTGCCTACGGAAGAAGTCTTGAAAAAGAACATGATAAGAATTTCCGTTTTACATTGACAACGAATGGTGTGTTATTGGATGACGACATTATGGAATTTGCCAATAAAGAAATGGGCAACGTTGTTTTGAGCATTGATGGTAGAAAAGAAGTGCATGATCGTATGAGACCGTTCCGCAAAGGGGCAGGCTCTTATGATCTGATTGTACCCAAGTTCCAGAAGTTTGCAGAGAGTCGTCATCAGGACAAGTATTATGTGCGTGGAACTTTTACACATAACAATCTTGATTTTTCAAAGGATGTGCTTCATCTGGCAGATTTGGGCTTCAAACAGATTTCAGTGGAGCCGGTAGTGGCACAGGATACAGATTCCTACGCAATTCGTGAGGAAGACCTGCCACAGCTTATGGAAGAATATGAGAATCTTGCGCTTGAAATGGTAAGACGTCATGGAACAGAAGAGGACTTCAATTTCTTTCACTTCATGATCGATTTGGAAGGTGGTCCATGTGTTGCAAAGCGTTTATCCGGTTGTGGCTCAGGTACAGAATATTTGGCGGTAACACCGACTGGCGATCTTTATCCATGTCACCAGTTCGTTGGAAATACAGATTTCCTTATGGGAAATGTGGATGACGGTGTCGTAAATACAGACTTACGTGATGAGTTCAAGTCCTGTAATGTATATGCAAAGGAAAAATGTAGAGAATGTTTCGCAAGATTTTATTGTAGTGGTGGATGTGCAGCGAACTCTTATAATTTCCACGGGGATATCCATAATGCATATGATATTGGATGCGCACTTCAGAAAAAGCGTGTGGAGTGTGCCATTATGATAAAAGCAGCATTGGCTGCAAAAGAAGGAGAAAAAGAATGAAAAGAATGAAAAAAGGACAGGGCGTAGCATGGCTTGTTGTGTTACTTGCCTGTATCGTTGGATTCGGTTATCTTGCCTTTAATATTGTGACAGCAACCGTTTCTGACAAGGATGATTATGACATCCGTCTGGGACTTGATCTTGCAGGTGGTGTTAGTATCACGTATCAGGTAGTAGGAGACAAACCATCTACCGAAGATTTGAATGATACCGTAACAAAGTTACAGAAACGTATCGAAAATGAATTAGGATCTGATAGTTCTACAACAGAAGCTAGTGTATATCCGGTGGGTGACGACAGAATCACAGTTGAGATTCCGGGTGTGAAAGATGCAAATGCTCTGTTAGAAGAATTGGGAACACCGGGTTCTATTTACTTTATTAAGCAGACAGATGCAAGCGGCAACCAGAACTATACATATGATAGTTCGATTGGAAATTACAAGTTGAACTATGAGTTAGACGATTTGATTGCAAATGGTTCCGTTATTTTACAGGGTTCTGATGTTAAGAGTGCAAATGCAACGAATCAGCAGAACCAGACAACAGGCGCAACACAGGCAGTTGTTTCCATCACTTTTACAGATGAGGGAACAAAGGCATTTGCAGATGCTACAACAGAAGCTTATGCAGCAGGACAATCCATCGGTATCTACTATGATGGTCAGTTTGTCAGTGTACCAAAGGTTAATGCAGCCATTACTGATGGTAAATGCGTGATTGAAGGTATGAGTACTTTTGACGAGGCAGACAGCCTTGCATCTTATATTCGTATTGGTGGACTGAATCTGGAATTAAAGGAATTACAGTCTGAGGTTGTAGGTGCACAGTTGGGTAGCAGCGCACTTTCTACCAGTTTACTTGCAGCAGCCATTGGTCTGATTATTGTTATGGCATTCCTGATCTTTATGTATCGTGTACCGGGTGTCGCAGCATCTTTGGCATTGGCACTGTATACAGGACTTATGTTATTTGTTCTTTGGGCATTTGACATTACACTCACACTTCCTGGTATTGCAGGTATTATTCTTTCCATTGGTATGGCAGTGGATGCAAACGTTATTATTTTCGCTCGTATTCGAGAAGAAATTGCAGCAGGTAAGAGCGTGATCGCAGCCATTGAGATCGGATTTAAGAAAGCACTTTCTGCTATCGTCGATGGTAACGTTACAACATTGATCGCAGCAGCAGTACTTGGCGTATTGGGTTCTGGTACAGTTAAGGGATTTGCCATCACATTGGCAATCGGTGTTGTCCTTTCCATGTTTACTGCACTTGTTATCACAAGAATTCTTATGAATGCGTTGTACGCAGTGGGTGTACGTGATGTGAAGTTCTATGGTAAAGCAAAGAAAATCAAAAATGTTGACTTTGTTGGTAAGAAGGCAATCTTCTTTACCTGTTCTATCCTTGTTATCTGTGTTGGTATTGTAGGTATGGCAGTGCATGGAATCAAGGGAGACAAGTCTTTGAACTATAGTCTGGAATTCTTAGGTGGTACTTCTACAACAGTAGAATTTAATGAAGCATACACATTGGCACAGGCAGATGATGAAATCGTTCCTAAGATTGCAGATGTCATTGGAAGCAATGATATTCAGACACAGGTAGTAGATAATACAAATCAGATTATCTTCAAGACAAAGAGCCTGGATCTTGAGCAGAGAGAAGCATTAAATACGATGTTAGAAAAAGACTACAGCGTAGATGCATCTGCAATTACTTCATCTAACATCGGATCTACCGTTAGTGGAGAGATGCGTTCACAGTCTATGCTTGCAGTTGTGGTAGCAGCATTCTTCATGTTGCTTTACATCTGGTTCAGATTTAAGGATCTTCGTTTTGCAAGCAGTGCCATCATTGCTTTGATCCATGACGTGCTTGTAGTATTAGCGCTTTATGCAGTAGCACGAATTTCTGTTGGTAGTGCATTTATTGCTTGTATGCTGACGGTTATTGGTTACTCTGTCAACGATACCATCGTTATTTTTGATAGAATTCGTGAAAACAAGAAAACATTGCGTGATGAGTCACCAGAGTCTTTACGTGCATTGGCAAACGATAGTATTACACAGACACTTTCAAGAAGTATCAGTACATCCCTTACAACGGTTGTTATGGTACTTATGCTGTTAATCCTTGGTGTTACAAGTATCCGCGAATTCGCATTACCACTTCTTGTTGGTATTGTCTGCGGTACATATTCCTCAATCTGCATCGCTACAGAATTATGGTATGTGATGAAGGTACACATCAAAGGGAAAAAGAAAACAAAATAAGAATAAGAACCCACAAAACATGCACATCATAAGGAGGATGAGATGTACACATTAGAAGATATTAAAGCAGTAGATCCACAGATTGCAGATGCCATTACGGCAGAGTTTGACCGCCAATCCAGTCATATTGAGCTGATTGCTTCCGAAAACTGGGTAAGTCCGGCTGTAATGTCGGCAATGGGAAGTATCCTTACCAACAAATATGCAGAGGGTTATCCGGGCAAACGTTATTACGGTGGCTGTGGATGCGTAGATGTGGTAGAAGATCTGGCAAGAGAACGTGCAAAAGAATTGTTTGGTTGCGATTATGTTAATGTACAGCCACATTCCGGCGCACAGGCAAATATGGCAGTACAGTTTGCTGTATTAAAGCCGGGGGATACCGTAATGGGTATGAACTT
Source organism: uncultured Lachnospiraceae bacterium (assembly GCA_934899185.1). Lineage (GTDB taxonomy): Bacteria > Bacillota > Clostridia > Lachnospirales > Lachnospiraceae > Pararoseburia. The sequence continues at coordinate 197,986 of CAKXYI010000001.1, read as the reverse complement.
AGATCATGGCGGACATTTGACCCATGGATCACCAGTGAACTTCTCAGGAACATACTTTAATATCGTTCCTTATGGTGTGAATGATAACGGCGTAATCGACTATGATGAGGTAGAACGCATTGCAAAAGAATGTCATCCAAAGATGATTATTGCCGGAGCATCTGCTTATGCAAGAGCCATTGATTTTAAGAGATTCCGTGAAATCGCAGATATGGTAGATGCGGTTCTTATGGTAGATATGGCACATATCGCCGGTCTGGTTGCAGCAGGTTTACATGAGAGCCCAATCCCTTATGCAGATGTTGTTACAACAACAACACATAAGACACTGCGTGGACCACGTGGTGGTATGATTATGGCAACGGCAGAGGCAAATGAAAAATACAACTTTAATAAGGCGATTTTCCCAGGTACACAGGGTGGTCCTTTGATGCATGTCATTGCTGCAAAAGCAGTATGTTTCCAGGAAGCATTACAGCCGGAATTTAAGGTATATATGAAGCAGGTTGCAGATAATGCACAGGCGCTTGCTAAGGGATTACAGGATAGAGGCATCAAACTTGTTTCTGACGGAACGGATAACCACCTTATGCTTGTGGATCTGACACCATTTGATTTGACAGGTAAAGAAGTTGAAAAATGGTTGGATGATGCACATATTACTGCAAATAAGAATACCATTCCAAATGATCCGAAGAGTCCATTTGTCACCAGTGGTATCCGTCTGGGTACACCGGCAGCGACTAGCCGTGGCTTAAAAGAGGATGATTTTGACCAGGTGGCAGAAGCGATCGCAACCGTGATCAAGGAGGGCGAAAACGGCGTAGCCAAGGCGAGAGAGATCGTGGCAGGACTTACCGCAAAGTATCCGTTGCAATAATTTGGGATTATGGAAGGAAAGAAAAATGATCGATATTAAATTTTTAAGAGAAAATCCTGAAGTAGTAAAGCAGAATATCAAGAATAAGTTTCAGGATCACAAACTTCATTTGGTAGATGAAGTCATTGAATTAGATGCAAAGGCAAGAGCCGCACAGCAGGAGGCAGATGAACTCCGTTCCAAGAAGAACAAGATCGCTAAGCAGATCGGTGCTTTGATGGGGCAGGGCAAGAAGGAAGAAGCAGAAGCCGTCAAGGCTGAGGTTGCCGGTATTTCTGCAAGACTTGCGGAACTTGAGCCGGAAGAAAGAGAATTACAGGAAAAAGTTACACAGATCATGATGAACATTCCAAATATCATTGATCCATCCGTACCGATCGGCAAGGATGATTCCTGCAACGTCGAGATCGAGAAGTTTGGCGAGCCGGTTGTTCCTGATTTTGAGGTTCCATATCACACCGACATCATGGAGCGTTTTGACGGTATTGATCTGGAGAGCGCCGGAAAGGTTGCCGGAAACGGCTTCTACTATCTGATGGGAGACATCGCAAGATTACATTCCGCAGTGATCTCTTATGCAAGAGATTTCATGATCGACCGTGGATTTACTTACTGTGTACCACCATTTATGATCCGTTCTAACGTGGTTACCGGTGTTATGAGTTTTGAGGAAATGGATGCCATGATGTATAAGATCGAGGGCGAGGATCTCTATTTGATCGGTACGTCCGAGCATTCTATGATCGGAAAATTCATTGATACTTTGAATGATGAAGAAAAACTACCATATACCCTGACCTCTTATTCTCCTTGCTTCCGTAAGGAAAAGGGCGCACACGGTATTGAAGAACGTGGTGTTTATCGTATCCACCAGTTTGAAAAGCAGGAGATGGTCGTTGTATGTAAGCCAGAAGATTCCAAGGTTTGGTATGATAAGTTGTGGCAGAATACGGTAGATCTCTTCCGCAGTCTGGATATCCCGGTTCGTACATTGGAGTGCTGCTCCGGAGACCTTGCAGATCTTAAGGTTAAGTCTTGCGACGTTGAAGCATGGTCACCGAGACAGAAGAAGTACTTTGAGGTCGGATCTTGTTCCAACCTTGGGGATGCACAGGCACGCCGCTTGAAGATCCGTGTCAAGGGCAAGGACGGTAAGTACTTCGCACATACCTTGAACAATACGGTTGTCGCACCACCTAGAATGTTGATCGCATTCTTAGAGAATAACTTAAATGCAGATGGATCTGTTAATATTCCGCTTGCATTACAGCCATATATGGGCGGTAAGACAGTTCTTATTCCAAAGCACTAAGCCATAGGGACGTTCCTTTTGCCACAAGGAGCGTCCCTTTTGGTTTGCTCTTTTAATTATCAGCCAAAACAGAATATAAGGATAAAAATACAGAATTTTCCGAAAAAAGAGTGGCAATCTGCCATCCACCTTGCTACAATAGCAGTAAGAGAAAAACGAAGCGAGGAGGACATGTGACATGAAGGTTTTTACAACGGACAAAATTCGTAATGTAGTTGTTCTGGGACACAGTGGGGCAGGCAAAACAAGTCTGGTGTCAGCCATGACCAACATTGCAAGCGGTACAAAGTCGCGCGTGACGGAACCGCCGGCAACGACCCAGATGGTCGTCTGGCCTATCCTTTGGGAAGATTACAAGATCAACATTCTGGATGTTCCCGGTTCTTATGATTTCGTGGGAGAGATCGAAGAGGCCGTAGGGGTAGCTGATGCTGCCATCATTGTGATCTCCGGTAAAAATGGTGTGGAGAACGGGACGCGCAAGGCATGGGCTTTGTGTGAAAAATACCATTTGCCGCGTATCGTATATGTCAGTGACATGGATATGGATGAGGTATCTTTTAAGAATGTCGTGCTGGGCTTGCAGGAACTCTATGGCAAATGTATCGCACCATTTCATTTCCCGCTGCGAGAAAATGCAGAGTTTGTGGGCTATGTGAATGTCATTCAGGAGCGGGCAAAACGCTGGCAGGTAGACGGTTCAGTCGAAAAATCCGAGGTGCCGGATTACTCTATGGAAAATCTCTCGATCTATCGGGAAGCCCTGATGGAGGCGGTAGCGGAGACCAGTGAAGAATTTCTGGATCGTTATTTCGCGGGTGAAACTTTCTCCGAAAATGAGATCCGACAGGCACTCCGCGTCAATGTTTCTGAGGGGACGATCGTGCCGGTTATGATGGGCTCTAACACCATGGAAAGGGGCATGTATACACTCTTGGCAGACATCATCAAGTACCTGCCGTCACCGGATCAGCGCAGTGCAACCGGTATGAATGCCCTGACGCAGGAACTTTTTGAGGCAAATTACAATTTTGCCAAGGCAAAGACTGCCTATGTATTTAAGACCATTATGGATCCCTTTATCGGAAAGTATTCCCTCTTTAAGGTCATGTCCGGTGTTATCAAGTCGGACGACAGTCTTTACGAACAGGCGAGAGGGCAGGAGATCCGTATCAGCAAATTATATGTCATGAAGGGCAGCAAGGCAGAGGAAGTGGAGGAAATACATGCAGGCGATATAGGCGCTCTCAGCAAGGTGGCGGGTTTGCAGACATCTACAACACTTTCTACCAAGGCAACGCCGGTTCTTTATCCGGCGACCGCCATTTCTACGCCTTATTGTGCAATGCGTTATTTCGCGGCAGATGCCAAGGAGGATGATAAACTGACCCAGTCGCTCTTGAAACTGGCGGAGGAAGACCGGACCTTGCGTGTGGAGAATGACAGCCAAAACCGTCAGACCCTTTTATATGGCATCAGTGAGCAGCATTTACAGGCGGTGGCAGACCGGCTGAAAGTAAAATATAATGTCGAGATGAAGTTGGAAGCACCAAAGGTTGCCTATCGTGAGACCATCCGGGGCAGCGCGGATGTGGAATACAAGCACAAAAAGCAGTCCGGCGGACACGGACAGTATGGGCATGTCAAGATCAAGGTATCGCCATCCGGCGACCTGACATCTTCCTATCAATTTGAGGAGACTGTTGTCGGTGGAGCCGTGCCAAAGAATTTCTTCCCTGCAGTCGAAAAGGGTATCGCCGAGGGGACGCTTGCCGGTCCGCTGGCAGGATATCCGGTGGTCGGCATCCATGTCAACCTCTATGATGGCTCTTCTCATTCCGTAGATTCATCCGAGGCAGCCTTTAAGACGGCGGCGACCATGGCTTTAAAGGATGCCCTTATGAAAGCCGATCCTGTTCTTCTGGAGCCAATCGCATCTTTGCAGGTCAGCGTGCCGGAGGAAAAGGTGGGAGATGTCATGGGAGAACTCAGCAAGCGCCGCGCCAAGATCATGGGCATGAACCCGCAGGAGGGAGTGCAGGTGGTAGATGCCGAGATCCCTTACGCGACCCTTTATGGTATCGGCACGGTCTTACATTCCATTACCGGTGGTGAGGCGACCTATTCCTATCATTTCTTAAAGTATGAGATCGAAAATAAGGGATAACTTAAGAAAGTCTTAAAGACTTCCCTACTTGGAAATTAAATGATGAACCGCTACAATATGTATATGATTAATCAATACATGTTGTGGCGGTTTTTGTTATGGCACCACATGACAATTCTCTGGAGGATAAGATGATAAACGTATTAGTTTGTGATGATGAAAAAGATATTGTTTCTGCACTGCGGATTTATTTGGAGAGCGAGGACTATCAGGTCTATACGGCATATGATGGCGTGGAGGCATTAGAGGTCTTGGAGACGACCGAGATCCATCTGGTGCTCCTGGATGTTATGATGCCGCGGCTGGATGGAATCCAGACCATGGCAAAGATCCGTGAGACTTCTAATGTGCCGATCATCCTCTTGACGGCAAAAAGTGAGGATACGGATAAAGTCCTGGGACTCAACGTGGGAGCAGATGATTATGTGACAAAACCTTTTAATCCGGTGGAATTGCAGGCGCGGGTCAAATCCCAGTTGCGTCGCTATATGCAGCTGGGTGGCAATCATGCCGCAGCATCCGGTGACGATGGCATCATCACGATCGGACCGATCGTATTAAATGATCGTGCAAAGGAAGTGACGCTGGATGGAGAACTGGTCAATCTGACCAGAACGGAATATGATATTTTGCATCTTTTGATGGAAAATCCGGGCAAGGTCTTTTCTCCGAGCCAGATCTATGAGCAGGTCTGGAAAGAGGATGCTTTCGGAACGGAGAATACCGTAGCAGTCCATATCCGTCATTTGCGTGAAAAATTGGAGTACGATCCGGCGGAACCGAGATATGTAAAAGTTGTGTGGGGCAGAGGCTATAAGGTGGAGGATAAATAAGATCCGCAAGCCAGACTGCCGGTATGAAATAATATAGGAAGAAATGCGAGGATAATGATATGAAAAATAATTGGAAAGGAAGAATGGGATTTAAGATCTTAGCCCTTGTGGCAGCCACCTTGACCGGTTTTGCCACGATCCTGGGCGGTATTATGATGATCGCCAGCATTGGTATGCGTTCCGAGTATGGCAATCATACGGATGCTATGGCAGAAGAGATGCAGGAAACGATGCTTTCCCATTACACGGCTTATCTTGTGGAAAATGCCAAGGCGGATAATGGAGAATCCTGGGATGCTTTGGAGGGATCTTCTCTATCCTATGCGGTCGAACAGATCACCTTTAACGTGTCCGGTCAGGAGGAAACTTTTCATGTAGACAGACAGAATGCCTTTATCTATGGTGATGAGAAACTAATCCAATGGTTACAGGAAGGCAATCATAAGGATGCAAGTGGGGTCTACCAGAATGTCTACTGCGCAGAAAATACCTACAACTATAATATAGATTCTTGGAGAAGTATGTTAACCGATGTTGTATATCGCCATACCAATGATTCCCTGGAGGATGAACTCTACCTCAGCGAGAATGCCGGTGGCGATGTCCTTCAGTATTATAGTTATGATGAGGATGCAGAGGATGAGGTAGAAGATATTGTGACGGACGATACAAGCGTTAGTTCCACAGATCTTGATGCTATGTCAGGATCTGAGTCAAATACTGACGAAAATGCAGGAAATGATGCAAATGCGCTCATAAAAGGTGAGATTCCGCCGGAAGGAACCTATGTATTTTATCGTGTTTACAGCATACCGGATCTGGCAAAGGCTTTTCAGGCTGCCAGTGGGACTTCTTCTCTGACAGATGAGCAGATGGAAATGGTAAAGCCGGGCTATGATGAACTGGCAACGACAGCCATTGGAAGGTTAAATTATGGGCAGAGCGTCCAGAGTGCCGTGTACCTGAAAAATATTCCAACCCTTTTGAGCCGTTTGCAAAAAGAAGCCGACAGTGTGACCTTTGCGGACGGACAGAGTGATTACCTCTGGATTCCGTATGTTTTGGTAAGCATGCTCAGCACGATGCAAAAGATCTACTTACCGGTCTTTTTGATCGCCCTTATCTTATTCATTATATCTTTTGTTTTCTTGATGACTATGTCCGGACATCGTAGAGAGGATGATGAGATCCATCTGCGCTTGGTCGATCGCATGCCGTATGTTATCTACGCTACGCTGGCATTCCTTGGCGTTTCCGTTGGTGTGGTCGGCAATGTCGGCATAGTAGCCTTATATTATGAAAGTGTTCTGGGGGAAGCGGAGATGATCACCTTATCGATCGTCGTGGCTTGCCTGTGGCAGCTTTTGGCACTTGCCTTTAGCATGAGTACGGCAAGCCGTATCAAGTCAGGGCAGTTCTGGAAGCATACACTTTTACATTATATTGTGGCACTGGTCCGTCATTGGCTGATCGACCCGGTCAAGAACTTAAACCGTATGATCCGGGAAAATGTAAACCTTTCGGTCAGACTTGCCGTTGGGCTTCTGATCCTTGGCTTTTTGGAACTTTTTGTACTGGCAGCCTTCGGTATGATGGGAGCAGGCTTTTTCTTCTTCTTCCTTTATAAGATCGTAGAAACATTTGTCATCTACTATCTGGTGCTTATGGCAAAGAAATTAAAAGATGGCGGTAAGCGTGTGGCAAATGGAAATTATGACCAGCCGATCGACACCCGTCATATGATCGCACCGCTCAAAGAACACGGCGAGGATATCAACCACGTGGGCGAGGGGATCGCACTTGCAGTAGCCGATCAGATGAAGAGCGAGCGTTTAAAGACGGAACTCATCACCAATGTATCGCATGACATCAAAACACCGCTGACCTCCATTATCAATTATGTTGACCTGATCAAAAAGGAAGAAGTATCGGAGCCAAAGGTCAGAGAATATGTAGATGTCTTAGACAGACAGTCTGCAAGATTAAAGAAACTGATCGAAGACCTTTTAGAAGCCTCCAAGGCATCCACCGGCAACGTGGAGATGCATATGGAAGCCTGTGATGCGGCGGTCATGATCGCACAGGTGGTCGGAGAGTATCAGGATAAACTGCAAAAGCAGGATATTGAGATCGTGGTAAATGAAGCAAAGAACCCTGCCAACATCATGGCAGACGGCAGACATCTGTGGCGGGTATTTGATAATATCATGAGCAATATCTGCAAATACACACAGGACCATACTAGAGTCTATGTCAACGTGGAAGATGCAGGTGCCGAAGTGCGCATGATCTTTAAGAACATCTCTAAGTATCCGCTCAACATTACCAGTGACGAGTTGATGGAACGTTTTGTCAGAGGTGATGCGTCTAGAAATACGGAAGGACATGGCTTAGGTCTTTCGATAGCCTCTAGTCTGACATCACTCATGGACGGACAATTGACCATCGATATTGACGGTGATCTCTTTAAGATCACGGTTGCGATGAAGAAGCAGGCTTAGCAAGGCTTTGCACATATGCTGTCGGGGTAAGCCCGGTGTGTTTCTTAAAAACAGATGAAAAATAAGACGGTGTGGAAAAATGTAATCTGGCACTGAGATCAGTCAGGGAAATGTTGCTATATGCCAACATTTCCTTGGCTTTTTCTATGCGCAGATTTGTCATATAGTCTCCTACGGACTGCCCGGTCTGTTTTTTGAACTGGGAGGACAGATAGTAGGTGGAGTAGCCAAGTGCTCCTGCCAGATCCTCCAGGGTGATCTTTTCATAGATGTTGCGGTGGATCAGGGCGATGCAATCGTCTATAAAAGGCGCATAATGGGTCTCTTTGGATTGGATCTCATGCACACGGCGGATAAAGGTGTCATAGGCAAGAAAATGTATATCCAAAATGCGGTTGAGTTCGTTGCAATCCGGGGATTCGATCTGCTGGATATAGTAATCGCTCAGGGAGTAAGCCTCGTCCGGATCCATACCGCCACGGATGGCAGCGCGGGTGATGAGGGCGACAAAGACAATGATCTCGTCCTTTTCCTGTCTGACGATATCATTCGGGCTCATGAGACCGACCAGATAATTATCGGCGGAGAGTTCCAGATTGGCAAGTTCCTCCTGGTAGTGGATATTTCCATTTTCCACATGCTTTAGCATGGCACATTCCAAAGCGTAACTACTGTGCTCGGTAATGGCAACCTCGTGTGCCGCGCTTTCGTTCTTTTTCGTAGATCGCAGGGCGGAATTGTCAGCACCAAGGGGACTGAGGGTAGGAAAAGAGGTTGTAGTCAGATTGCCCAGTGTCTGATGGTAAAGGGTATAGTAAAGCATACGCACACTTTGCAAAAAGAGGGCATAAGGGATGACGGGAATTTCCTTTTGGACTTCCATCATACGATGCTGGGAGGAGATCGACATATGCCAGTCATCTAAAAGCCGTTTGAAATTGATCTCTGAGACCGGAGATGTAAGAAATGGTCCCAGGACATAGTAACTATCTAATCTTCCATCACGGATGTAGGGCTGGATCGCCCAGGTCAGACAGAGACGGTCGGGGTAGAGCAGGGGCAAGGTATTCCTGTCCGCACGCATTTTTAAGACCTCGTCCTTAGAATCAAAAAAGAAGTTGCGCACTTCGTTGATCCAGGGGCAGTTCGTTTTCAGTAATTCCCAATCTTTGGTGTAGTGCCAGAAACAGATGTTGTTGACGGCATACAGGGTTTCAAATAAATCATTAAGTGTCTGTTGTGATTTCATAAGACCGTTCTTCCTTTTCTTTGACTTATCCGTATCCTACCATTCTTTTGTTAAACTTTCCATAATATTTGATGAAATTTTAAAAGAAATCATGAATATTTAACAGAAAGAAAAAGTAAATAAGGCTATCATATTTACAAGAAGTGATGTCAAAGGGCATCAAAAACAGGAGGGTAATTACTTATGAAGAAAAAAGCAAATTGGGCAGATCCTAGTACGACTGCCGAAAATGAAGTCCTACCGGGCTATCTGAAGTGGGCATGGACATCCAGAGGATTGTCATTGGCACTCAATGTTATCCTGATCATGCAGTTGACCTACTATTGTACCGATATGCTGGGTATGGGGGCAGCGCTGGTCGGAACCCTGCTTCTGGCATCCAAGATCTTTGATGGCGTGACAGATTTATTTGTTGGTTTTATCATTGATGCCACACATACCAAATGGGGTAAGGCAAGACCCTACGAGATCTTTATCGTCTTTGTATGGGGACTAACCGTACTTCTTTTCTCTGCACCGGAGATGAGTACGACCGGAAAAGCAATCTTTGTATTTGTACTTTATACACTGATCAACTCCGTCTGCGCTACTTTCTTAAATGGTGGAGATGCCGTATATCTGGCAAGAAGTATCCGAAGCGAGAAGAACCGTGTATCTGTTATGTCCTTTAATGGTGGTATCATCATGCTGTTTTCTATCGTAGTTTCCATGCTTTTGCCACAGTTGATCGCAGGTATGGGATCTACCAAGGAAGGCTGGACGACCATGGCACTGATCTTTGCCGTTCCTTTGGCAATTATTGGTATGTTCCGTTTCATCTTTGTCAAGGAAGTGGTAGATGACAATCAGCCATCCGACCAGCAGGAAGCGAAGGCACAGAAGATCCCGCTCAAGCAGAGTTTAAAGTGTATATTCTCTAACAAATACATCTTTATCCTGGCTGGTATGACCTTAGTCGTACAGTTGGCAACCAATATTGGTTCTGCTGTCAATACATATTATTTCAAGTACATCATGGGTAATATCGGTCTGGCAACACTGGTTTCTATCGGTAGTATGCTGACACCTATTGTCATGCTGATCTTCCCGGTACTTTCCAGAAAGTTTGGAACCGTTCCGATCCTGCGAGCAGGCGCTGTTTGCGGTGTTGTAGGTTATGGTATCCGTATCCTTGGTGGAACCAATCTGGTTACACTGACGGTAGGATCGGTTATCGGTAGTATTGCTATCCTGCCGGTTTCTATGATGATCTCTATTTATCTGATCGATACCATGGACTATGGCGAATGGAAGACCGGAACCAGAGTAGAAGGTATGCTTGCTTCTGTCAACTCTTTTGCTTCTAAGTTGGGAAGTGGTATCGCATCCGGTATGGTAGGTCTTATCATGGGACTTGCCGGATATGATGGAAGTCTTGCAACCCAGTCAGCATCCGCTCTGACCTCTATCCAGGTACTTTTCAACTATGTGCCTATGGTTCTGATGGTTGTACTCTTGATCCTTGGTATTGCATACAAGTTGGATAAAGAACTTCCACAGATCAAGGCTGACCTTGCAAAAAAGCATGAAGCACGGTAAGAAGAAAGCGAATAATTTACAAAAAAGCGTAAAAATTTAATAAATCATAAGTGCAGTGTCTGTTAGAATAAGTATATCAAATAGCAGAGACTGCACTTTTTGAAATAAAAAGAAGAGCAGAGATAGGAGTATGATATGTCGCTTACAGCAAAAATGTTCCGCATGGGCGCAGGAAGGGCGGATGCCAAGCGGGATGCAAATTTAGTAGAACCGGAAGATGTGACCGCAGTCTATGACATCAACTATGCAGGAAATGCGGATAGATACAATTTACTGGATGTCTATTATCCAAAGGACACCGAAGGTCTTTTACCGGTCATCGTCAGTATCCACGGCGGCGGCTATGTCTATGGAACAAAAGAGATTTATAAGTTCTATGGTATGTATTTAGCAAAACAGGGATTTACCTTTGTCAACTTTAATTATCACCTGGCACCGGATGCCAAATTTCCGACGCAGTTGATGGAAACCAATATGGTGCTGGAGTGGATGGTAAAACATGCCGAAGAATATCACATGGATTTGAATAATGTCTTTATGGTGGGAGATTCGGCAGGAGCGCAGATGACGAGCCAGTATGCAGCCATCGCGACCAATGCGGACTACGCAAAATTATTTCCATTCACAGTGCCGCAGGCAATTACCATACGCGCCATAGGTCTGAACTGTGGCATGTATGTCCTTACGATTGTGGATAAAGATGGCAAGGTGAACAAGATGAATAAAGCCTTATATGGCGATTATCTGGGAAAAGATTTTGATTTTTCTGATGAAAGATTGGATGTGCTTGGACATATTACAGCGAGTTACCCACCGACCTATGTCATGACATCCTATTATGATTTTTTGAAGGAAAATGCGAAGCCTATGTATGATTTTTTGACAGACAAGGGCATCCCTTGTGCATGGAAATGCTATGGATCAGAGGATAAAAAATATATGGCACATGTCTGCCATGTCAATATGAATCTGGAAGAGGCAAAAGAGATCAATCAGGATGAATGTGCATTCTTCCGAAAATATCTGGTGTAGAAAATTCAGACTGCAAGCAGCATTGTATGAGAATAAAAGAAAAGGAGACAAGAAGATGGTACATATTACAGATGCAAGTATGCAAAAATTTGAAAAAGAGCATATCGCAAAGGTGCGCGAGGTTGCACCGGAATGTGCGGTACTCTTAAAGAGCAATGGAGATTTTCCTTTGGATGCAGCAGGCAAGATCGCGCTCTTTGGCAGTGGCGCCAGAAGGACGATCAAGGGCGGAACCGGATCCGGGGATGTCAATGTCAGAGCCTATACGACCATAGAGCAGGGATTGGAGAATGCTGGCTTTGAGGTGGTGAGCAAGGCTTGGCTGGATGCTTACGAAGAACATATGACAAAGACAAGAAAAGAATGGATCACCGCCATGAAGGCAGAGGCGGCAGCCGCAGGCATCAATGGCATCATGTATTGCATGGGAAAGGTCATGCCGGAAACTGCTTATGAATTCTCATTGGAGAGCCATGCGGATATTGCGCTTTATGTCCTGGCAAGAAATTCCGGTGAGGGCGCTGATCGTACAACCGTAGAGGGTGACATCAATCTGACCGAGACAGAGATCCGCGATATCTTAGCATTACAGAAGAATTACAAAAAGTTCATGCTGGTCTTAAATGTTGGCGGTATGGTAGACCTGACCCCGGTCAATAGCGTAGAGAATATCCTTTTGCTTGGACAACTGGGAACACCGACCGGCGATGTGTTGGCAGACATTATCCTCGGCAAGGCTTATCCATCCGGTAAACTGGCTATGACCTGGGCGCCGATCGCAGACTATCCATCGACTGAGGGCTTTGGCGATCCGGATGATACCTACTATCGTGAAGGTATTTATGTAGGCTATCGTTATTTTGATACCGTCGGAAAAGAAGTGACCTACCCGTTTGGCTACGGACTTTCTTATACGACATTCACTGTTGAGACAAAGGATATTGTCGCAGATGAAAAGCAAGTCACAGTCACAGCCCGGGTGACAAATACAGGAAAATGCGCAGGCAAAGAAGTGGTACAGGTCTATGCCAGCCTGCCGGAAGGAGAACTCGACCAGCCTTATCAGAAATTGGTCGGCTACGCTAAGACCAGGGAAGTGGCAGCTGGAGAGAGCACAGAAGTTTCTGTTACTTTTGCAACTCAGGTCCTTGCTTCCTTTAGTGAGAAAGATAGCGCTTATATCATGGAGGCAGGAGAATATGTCATCCGCCTGGGAAGCCATTCCAGAGATACCATGGTAGCAGGCATCCTGACCTTAGATGACAAGGCTGTCTTGGAAAAGACCAAGCACATCTGTCCGGGCTGGGGCTTTGATGATCTTGTGCCGGAAAAAGTAGATTTCAACACAGATGGCGAGGAAGAACAGAAAGAGGCTGCAAAACATATTGCATTATCCGCAGCCAAGTTTGCGACCGTGACCTATACTTACCCGGAAGTGGCAGCGGAGATCCCGGAGGGACAGGCCTTTGATTTTGCAGAAGTGCTTTCCGGTAAAAAGACTTTGGAGGAATTTGTCGCAGGACTTTCTGATAAGCAATTGGCTTATCTTGCCATTGGTAACTACATGGATCTACCGGAGGGAGCAGGTGTAGAATCTGTCATCGGTGCAGCAGGATCCCATGTGGCAGGTGCCGCAGGTGAATCCACCAGCCGTCTGGAAGATCTTGGCGTTGGCGGACTATACATGGCAGATGGCCCGGCAGGACTTCGTCTTGCTACTTCCTATAAGATCGTGGATGGCGAGATCAAGGGCAATGCCAATGCTTTTGCCAACTTCATGGAATTTATGGGCGAGGAAGAACTCAAGATGATGGCGACTATGGCACCAAAGCCATCGGAAGCAGAACTTGCAGCACCGGAAAATTACCAGTACTGTATCGCAATCCCGATTGGCACGGCTTTGGCACAGGCTTGGAATGATGATGTTGCAGAGATCTGTGGCGATATGGTCGGACAGGAAATGGAGATGTTTGGCGTGCATCTGTGGCTGGCACCGGCACAGAATATCCAGCGTTCCCCACTGTGTGGACGTAACTTTGAATATTATTCGGAAGAGCCAATTGTCAGCGGACGCACCTCTGCTGCCGTGACGCGCGGTGTGCAGAAGCATCCGGGCTGTGGCGTTACCATCAAGCATTTTGCCTGCAACAATCAGGAGACCAACCGCTTCTTATCCAACTCTGTGGTCAGTGAACGTGCCCTGCGTGAGATCTATCTCAAGGGATTTGAGATCTGCGTCAGAAGTGCAAAGCCGGAGGCTATCATGTCATCCTATAATCTTGTAAATGGCGAGCATACCTGCAACAGCAAGGATATCCAGACCCATGTACTTAGGGACGAATGGGGACATGAGGGCATTGTCATGACAGACTGGTTTGTGACCGGTGGTATGGGCAATGGTGCGGAACATCGTGACAATAAGCATACGACAGGATCTGCCGCAGGCTGTGTCAAGGCAGGCAATAATATCACCATGCCGGGCGGACCGAGCGATCTTGCAGACATCATGGATGCTCTGAAAAATAAGGAGCATGCGTATGCCCTGACCAAGGCGGAATTGCAGCAGAATGCCATTACAGTATTAAAAGAAGTTATCAAATTGAGAAAATAAACAGAAAAAATAAATTCATACGACGGATACGTTTGGAAACCCAGACGTATCCGTTTTTTTATACACTAGATGCTCTACTGACATAAAACATATACACTAAGCATAGAGATAAAAGAAAATATGCAAAAAGTACAAGGACTTATGCAAATTTACTATATTTATGTATATAAATTACAGGAAAAATACCATACACTAAGCGCTTTGACGATAAAAACAGGTCGTGGTAGATTTCTTATTGTATAAAGTGTATAGTTCTTCTTGTATATACAGTAACAAAACCGGCAGAGGAGATCCGCTTATGAAATCAAACAAAGAAAAGATCTATGACTTTATTCAGATGCATGATACGGCAGAAAAAGAGGGAGGTGTGTCAACGACATATATCGCACAGGCGCTATCTTTACAGCGAACCAATGTCAGCAGTCTTTTGAATGCTCTCGTGGAAGAGGGAAGGATACATAAATCCAATGGCAGACCAGTTCTTTATTCCATTGCCGGTGTCAGCCGGGGGGATGAGGAAGAATGTTTTTGCAAGATGACAGGATGGCAGGGCAGTTTACAGCATCCGATCCAGTTAGCCAAAGCAGCAGTCTTATATCCGGGCAGAAGCCTGAATATCCTGATCGTGGGAGAAAAGGGAACCGGAAAGAAAGAGTTCGCACACCTTATCTACGAATATTGTCTGGTAAAACAAATTTTTTCAGCGGAGAGTCCTTTCTTACAGATGAATTGCAGGGACTATCAGGGCAGTGCCAAAGATGCCAGGGAAAAACTCATGGGCGAGCGGCAGAGTGGCATGTTAAAGGATGCGGAGAGCGGTATCTTATACATGGATAATGTGCAGTATCTGGACGGTGGACTCTTGCGGGAAATCGCCTCCTACAGCGGAAAGCCCGGAAGGAAAGGGCTTTTGATCGCCAGTTGCACACCGGACGCACAGCCGGCACAGGAGGAGTTTCAGAGTGAATTTCCAATCGTTATTACAATGCCGAGGATCACAGAACGACCGATCGAAGAACGTATGGAAATGATCCAGACACTTTTTTCGACCGAAGCCTCGCGGGTAGGCAGGGAACTGGTCGTAAAGGAAGAATTGATGCGCTGCCTGCTTTTATATGAATGTCCTGAAAATTTTCAACAGTTGAAGCGGGATATCAAGATCGGTTGTGCCAATGCTTATGTGAGGGAACTGGCAAATGACCGGAGGATCACCCTCTATGTCAGCGACTTTGAACCGACCATACGTCAGGGAATGTCCCGTTTCGGACAGATGAGGGAGGAGATCGAAAGACTGATCCCGGAAAACAGCACCTTTACCTTTGACGGCAGCCGGATGCGTGTCAGTGAGACAGAGACCAAGAATATTTACAAGGAATTGCGGCAAAAGGCAAAGCAACTGGAGTCGGAGGGCATTGAGGATGAGGATATTAAGATGCTGCTCAGCACCGAAGTGGAAAGAGCCTTTGGCAAATATCAGCAAAAACTGATCCATGAAGTCCGCAGCCGGAAAGAATTGGAACTCATTGTAGATGAGGAACTGATCGACATGGTGGAGGGATTTCTGGCAAAAGTGGAGAATGCAAGGAACAAAAAGATTGACGATGCCGTATTTTTTGGACTTTGTGTGCATATGAAAAATGTAGTGAATGGTACAAAGACGACAGAGTCCATGGATCGGCTGGAAATATCTGAGGTCGTTACCAGATACAAGCAGGAATATATGCTAAGCCTTGCCTTTGCGGAGGAGATACAGGAAGTCTATGGCAGACAACTGACCATAGACGAGGTCATTTTGATCACCATGTTTTTGTGCTACGAACCGCCAAAGCAGACGGACAAGGGACAGACGGTTATCCTCTACGCCTTTTATGGCAAGGACATTGCAGCATCCATTGTGCGTACGATCACCGAGATCACAGGATTTAACCATATTTTTTCCTTTGAGGTATCGCACCGTCAAAGCGAGACGCAGATCTATGAGTCTTTGAAAAAATGTATTTTGGAGATTGAGCAAAAACAAGGTGTGTTCATAGTCTATGACAGTGATCTGGTGTCCAAAGTGGCAGAGGAGATCTCTGCGGAGACAGGTATTATGATCCGTCTTTTCCCGGCACCGGTGACGACCCTGGGGATCGAACTGGCGAGAAAGGCAATGATCTCATCCAACCTGGATGCCGTTTATCGGGATGCCATGAAAAGTGTCGGTGATTTTGCCACCAGCCATGAGAAGTATCTCATCACTTTATGTACTACGGGCAAGGGTGGCGCGGAGGAATTAAAGACCTATATTGAGCGCTACGGTCACATGGAGGATGTGCAGATCATTCCTTTATCCATGAGTAATCCCAAGGCTTTGCAGGAGGCATTTCGTAACCTGATGCGGCGTGGAACCATACTTTGTGTGGTAGGAACCTTTGATCCAAAGTTATATTCCATTCCTTTCTGCTCGATCACGGAGGTTTTTACGACACCCAAAGAACGTTTGCCGGAACTTTTGCGAAAGACCGAGTCCAAGGATTATGAGGTCGATCATCAGGAAGTCTTTCATTATCTTGCCGGGCAGTTTAGCCATGCGGAGATAAAAAAGGTAGAGTCATCGGTAGAAGCATTTTTGCAGGAGGTCGATCAGAAATTAAAACATATGACGCAGGATGCACAGATGGGACTATTGGTTCATACGGCCTGTTGTATTGAGCGTTTGGCATCCGGGGAGACTTCACCCGAAAATCCAAAGCGCAAGGCAATCCTGCATCAATATCACAAAGAATTTCAGCAGCTGCTTCGGATGCTAAGACCGATGGAAAAAGCCTTTCACATTATCTTTAGCGACGACGAGGTGGCAAATATGCTGATGATCATATATCAGATATAAAACAAAGGAGGTTACTATGAGCGAAGAATTACAGGAAGCATTGGAAGAGATTTCCATGTTGATCATTGCTAATTCCGGAGCAGCCAGATCGGCGGCATTTGAAGCCTTACAGGCTGCCAAAAAGAAGGATTTTGCACAGGCGGATCAACTGATGGAAAGCGCGGAAAAGAGTTTACAGACAGCCCATGAGGCGCACCGGAAACTCTTGCAGATGGATGCAAAAGGTCAAGTGGACAGCGTCAGCATTCTGCTTTGCCATGCACAGGATCATCTGATGGGAAGTGCATTAGCGGGGGATCTCATCAAGGAAATGATCCTTTTATACAAGGAAAAATAAGGAGGGGCATATGGAAAGGAAAGTGTTATTGATATGCGCTGGGGGCATGTCAACCGGGATTCTGATGAAGAAAATGGAAAAGTATGCAGAGGACAAAGGCATTGAGCTCAAGATCGACGCAGTGGGGATGTCCGCATACGAAGATTCCTACAAAAATTATGATGTGATCCTTTTAGGACCGCAGGTGTCTTACAAAAAGGAGGAGATCGCACAGGTAACGCAGATGCCGATCGCCGTGATCGCAGCCTATGATTACGCTATCGGTAATGTAGACAACATCATGAAACAAGTGGATGAGATCTATCCACAGTAATATCCGGTAAGGGTTTTTAGGGAAAGGAAAAGGAGAAGGATATGAGTAATTTATATGAAAGCAAATTCATGCAAAAAGTAAAATCCATAGGCGAAAAATGTGCGGGTAACAAAGCGATCGCAGCAGTATCTGCCGGTATGATGATGGCAATGGGCATCATCCTGATCGGCGCTATTTTCCAGTTGATCGCGATCATCCCGACTTTCTTTGGGGCGTGGACGACGGACGATGCGATCTATAACATCTTATTGGTACCATATGATCTGTCTATGGGGCTGATCTCTGTTTATATGGCATTTACCATTGCCTATTCTTATGCCAAGTCGCTTAAGATGCAGGCACTGACCAACGCATTAAATGCCATGTTGATCTTTTTGATCGTTGCAGGACCGATCAAGACGGTAGAACTGGCGGACGGAAGCAGTTTTACCGGTATTGACAACTCCTGCCTGGGTGCTGTGGGTATGTTCACAGCCATCATCATTTCGCTCTGTACCGTCAAGATGGCGCATTTTTGTGAAAAGCATCATCTGATGATCAAGATGCCGGATGTCGTGCCGAAATTTTTGCAGGACACCTTTGCATCTTTGATTCCACTGGTTATCAACATCGCGATCTGGCATACGATCGGAAGCATCTGCTTGAATGTCATGACGATCTCTCTGCCATACGCGATCTCTTATCTCCTATCTGCACCGCTTGGCGCACTGACCAGCGTACCGGGTATCGTCATTGTCGTATTGGTTGCAAATGTCCTCTGGACTTTTGGTATCCATGGAACCATGGTTGTTTATATCGCCATTATGGCACCGCTCATGGAGTACATAGCCAACAATGCTGAGCATGTATCCAAGGGTGAAGCACTCGTCTTTGTACCGGTTGCTTTGTTTGGTATCATGAACTGCTGTGGCGGAACGGGAAATACCTTGGCACTTTGCGTCATGGGTCTCTTCTCCAAGTCTGAGCAGATCAAAGCAGTCAGCAAGGCGGCTGTTGTACCGGGTATCTTTAATATCAATGAACCGGCAACTTTCGGTTATCCGATCATGTATAATCCGACACTTGCCATTCCATTTGTGATCAACCCATTGATCACCATGATCATTTGCTACTTTGGCTATATGGTCGGCTTCTTTAAACCGGCGTTTACCATGATCACAGCGACCTTACCGGTCGGCGTATCACCATACTTGTGTACCTTATCCTGGACTAATATCCTGATCCCGGTCATTGCCTTTATCGTGGCATGGGTGGTATATCGTCCATTCTTTAAGGTATATGAGCGCGATCTGATTGCAAAGGAGCAGGAAGCAAAAGAGGTGGCTTGATGAATGCAGACTTTTTATGGGGTGGCGCGATCGCTGCCAACCAGGTAGAAGGTGCATGGAAGGAAGATGGGAAGGGAGAGTCGATCTCAGACCATATCACCGCGGGGACAAAAACGTCTCCGCGGCGATTTACCAAGGAAGTGCGGGAAGGAGAGCACTATCCCAGCCATCATGCCATAGACTTTTACCATCATTATAAAGAGGATATTGCCCTGTTTGGGCAGATGGGATTTCAGGTACTGCGTTTGTCTATTGCGTGGACACGCATCTTTCCAAAGGGGGATGAGGAAACGCCAAACCAAAAGGGATTGGATTTTTACCACGCCGTATTTGCTGAGTGTAAAAAATGGAACATCCGTCCACTGGTGACACTGTCACATTATGAAATGCCTTATCACCTGTGTCAGGCTTATGGCGGGTGGCAGAATCGTAAAGTCATAGACTTTTTTCTGCGTTATTGCCGGACGGTTTTTACAGAGTATCAGGATGAGGTCGATCTGTGGCTGACCTTTAATGAGATGAATACCTTAGTCAGTCGTTTTGGAACCCTGCTGGGAGCAGGGATTTTGCCGGAAGATGGAGCGGATATGTTTGGGCTTGGCCGTATGCAGAAGCCGGAGACCAAGGAAGAAATGCAGGCGCGTTTTCAGGCACTTCATCATCAGTTTGTGGCAAGTGCAAAGGCGGTAGCCTTAGCCCATGAGATCAATCCGAAAAATCGGGTGGGCTGTATGTTGTCGGCGGCAGGGGTCTATCCATATACCTGTTCACCGGATGATATGTTAGAAGCGCAGTGGCAGATGAAAAAAAGCAACTGGTTCTGTGGGGATGTCTGCATCCGCGGGGAATATCCTTATTATATGGAGCGTTTTTTTGAACAAAATGGAATTGCCATTGTCAGTCAGACAGGGGATGCTGACATTTTAAAAAAAGGCTGTGTGGATTTTTTCAGTTTCAGTTATTACACCTCGCGCTGTGTGACGCGGGATAAAGAGGTACAAAAGACCGCCGGAAATATGATGCTGGGTGTGCAAAATCCTTATTTGCAGGCGAGTGAATGGGGCTGGATCATTGATCCTAAGGGGCTGCGCTATCTGTTGAATGCCATTTATGACCGTTATCGGATACCGATCATGCTGGTAGAAAATGGTCTGGGAGCGGTCGATCAGTTGACGGAGGACGGATGTATCCATGATGACTACCGGATCGCTTATCTCAAGGCACACATTGAACAGATGAAGGAAGCCATGAAAGACGGGGTGAACCTGATCGGTTATACGCCATGGGGCTGTATTGATCTGGTCAGTGCCAGCACAGGAGAGATGAAAAAACGCTATGGCTTTATCTATGTGGATCTGGATAATGAGGGCAAAGGATCCGGAAAACGTATAAAGAAGGATTCCTTTTATTGGTATCAGAAGTGTATTGCCAGCCATGGCGAGGAATTATAGAAATAAGAGGGTGGATCATATGGTTACAAAACAGGTGGAATTTATCAATAAGACAGGACTGCATGCAAGACCAGCATCGGATTTTGTCATGCTGGCAAAAAAATATGAGTCCAAGATCACGATATGCAAGGAAGGCGGAGAGCCGGTCAATGCCAAGTCCGTCGTGCGTCTTTTGGCAGAAGGAATCGGGCAGGGAACAAAAGCGGAACTTGCAGCAGAAGGACCCGATGAGGCAGAAGCGATAGAGGCTTTGGCAGCCCTGGTTGCCAGTGGATTTGGAGAATAGGGGACTGTGACTATGGGCGAGAAACAGAAGTTTTTGTGTGGAAATGCTGTATCCAAAGGGATTGCGATCGCAAAAGCATATAGATATGAACCATTGGATCTGAAGGTCAGCAAAAGCAAGTGCGACAAGGAGGAGACAGAAGCCGAGTGTCGGCGCTTTCAGTCGGCAAGGGAACAGGCAAAGGAGGAATTGCAGACACTTTATGCAGCCTTAGAGGAGGAACACCCGGACCAGGCGAAGATCTTTGTGGCGCATCAGGAAGTCCTAGAAGATGAAGAAATGACCGAGGAGACGGAGAATGCCATAAAAGAGGATTGTCTGACGGCTGAAAGTGCAGTTGATACAATATTCAACCAGTATGCCGATCTCTTAAAGCAGGTAGAGGATCCCCTGATCGCAGGCAGGGCGGCAGATTTTTTGGATGTTAAGGCAAGAGTGCTCCGCCTTTTACTGGGAAAAGAGGAAAAAAGACTGGATCATTTTGTCGAGGATGTGATCGTGGTGGCGCATGACCTTTTGCCGAGCGACACTGCCAATCTGGATCGCGACCATGTCAAAGGTCTGATCACGGAAGTGGGTGGTTCCAATTCGCACTGCGCGATCTTAGCCAGAAGTTTTTCACTTCCGGCAATACTGGGAGCAGAAGATGCCATGACGCAGATTCAGGACGGACAAGACCTGATCCTGGATGGTCTGACCGGTCAGATATGGCTGGATGTTTCCAAAGAAGAAAAAGAGCAGTATGAACAAAAGCGACAGTTGTGGAAAAAACAGATAGAGGAGGAGCAGACCTATTTGCTTCGTCCGGGAGCAACCAAAGATGAGGTAAAGATCGCGCTGGGGATCAATGTAGGATCGGATGCGTACGATACAGCAGGGGCGGCATATGATTTTATCGGTCTTTTCCGGACGGAATTTCTGTATATGGAAAACGACCATATGCCGACGGAAGAAGAACAATTCAGTGTCTACCGTCGTATCTTAGAAGGTGCAAAAGGCAAGCCGGTGACCCTGCGGACGCTGGATATCGGAGGGGATAAGACCCTGCCGTATTTTTCCCTGCCAAAAGAGGATAATCCATTTCTGGGAGAGCGGGCGCTGCGTTTATGTTTTTCCCACATGGAGATCTTTGAGACACAAATGCGTGCGGCACTCAGGGCATCTGTCTATGGAAATTTACAGATCATGTTTCCCATGGTAGGCAGTATGGAGGATATCCGAAAGGCAAAAGAAACGGTAAGAAAGGTCATGGATGCACTCGATCAGGAGGGGATCGTCTATGATCCAAAGGTTAAGATTGGTGTCATGATCGAAGTCCCAAGTCTGGCTTTGCAGGCAGATCTTGTCGCGCAGGAAGTGGATTTTGCCAGTATCGGGTCGAATGATCTGACCCAGTATGTATGCGCGGCAGACCGCATGAACGCTGCTATGGAGACATACTATCAGACTTATGCACCGGCGATGATACGGCTCTTGGGCTTTGTTTTTGAAAGTTTTCAGAAGGCAAACAAGCCGATCTCTGTCTGTGGTGAGATGGCGGGAAATCCCAAGGGGGCGGCACTTCTGGTCGGGCTTGGCGCGAGAAAACTCAGTATGAATGCTGCCATGCTGGCTGCGGTAAAAGCAGAATTGGCAAGGCACACGATAGACGAATTAGAGAAAATGGCAAGGACCTGTCAGGGACTTTGCACTGAAAAAGAGATTAAGGAGCAGATGGAAATGTAAAAGAAAGTTAAGAGGTTTTTATGAAAAGAAGAATAGAAAGCAGATGTCTGGCTGGTTTATTAACACTTATTCTTACAGTGACGACTTTGGGAACATCTTTGGTCGAGGCGTCTACAGGGGACATTGATGCCACAATCGTAGCGGAATCTTTACAGGTGGCAAAGCAGGTAGAAGCAGAGGGCATCGTTCTTTTGAA
Organism: uncultured Lachnospiraceae bacterium; assembly: GCA_934899185.1. Taxonomy (GTDB): domain Bacteria; phylum Bacillota; class Clostridia; order Lachnospirales; family Lachnospiraceae; genus Pararoseburia. Next base: position 175,315 of record CAKXYI010000001.1, on the reverse strand, counting down.
AAATGAAGACGGGGTGCTGCCACTTGCAACAGAGCAGGCGGTCAATGTCTTTGGAAGCGCAGCGATCGATCCGTATTATGGCAGTTCCGGTTCCGGTTCGATCAAGCCTGATACCATGATCGGATTTTATGATGCGCTTTCTGCGGCAGGTATTACATATAATGATACCCTTTATCAATCTTACCAGACTTGGTATGGGAAGAACGGCAATCATAAAGAAATGCCGGTCAGCGAGTTGGATATGACCCAGGCAAGGGAATATGCCGATACAGCGATCATTATGATCGGAAGATCCGGGAGCGAAGGAGATGACCTTACCCTGGAAGAATTGCAGTTGACATCGGATGAAAGCAGTCTGATCGATGCAGTGGCAAAGACTTTTGATCATGTGATCGTAGTGTTTAATATTGCAAATATTATGGAGATGGGATTTTTAGAAAATTACCCATCGATCCAGGGGGCTGCGATCATATGGACACCCGGTGAAGCGGGCATGGAATCGGTCGCACAGATGTTGGCGGGGCAAATAAATCCATCCGGAAAACTACAGGATACGATTGCATATCATGTTTCGGATCATCCATCCACAGCCAATTTTGGCGATTATACTTATGTGGATCAGAAAGCCAACTTTGTGGAGTATGAGGAAGGCATTTATGTCGGCTATCGCTATTTTGAGACCTTTGGGGTTCCGGTCCAGTATCCGTTTGGCTTTGGACTTTCTTATACAGAATTTGTATGGAGCGATATCAGCTTTGATAAAAACGGAAGGGACTGTCAGGTAGCAGTGACGGTGACGAATTGCGGAGAGCGTGCCGGTAAAGATGTGGTCCAGATTTATGTCAGCCTGCCATATCAGGCAGGAGGCGTGGAAAAAGCGGCGACACAGTTGGTGGCTTTTGTCAAAACGGATCTTCTGGAACCGGGGGCAAGTGCACGCTATACGGCAACCTTTGACATATGGGATTGTTCTTCTTATGATGCTGACGGTGAACAGGCATATATTTTAGATGCCGGTGATTATACGGTGCACGTGGCACATGATGTAAAAGATAGTGAGTGTGATTTCTCTTATGCACTTGGGGAAAAACTGGTAAAGAAAACGGATGAAGTATCAGGTGCAGAGATCAAGAATTTATTTTCGGATGCTTTCTGTGATCAGATGACGGTTCTGTCAAGAATAGATCCGGTGGGAACTTATCCGACCACACCTGTCAATGAGACCTGTCCGGTTGATATCAGTGATATGGATGCTGCTGTAGCACCGGAAACGGATGCGGATGCCGTGGCACCGACGATCGGAGCAATTTATGAGGATAAGATCATGCTGCAGGAAGTGGCTGTGGATCCGTCGTTAGAGGAGGCATTTTTAGATCAGTTGACTTTGGATGAGATGATCGATCTGATCTGTAACTGCGGCTATAAGACACCGGGCGTAGATCGTCTGGGAATCCCAAAGACAAATGATAATGACGGACCGGCTTCCGTAAAAGGAGCAGGCGGTCTTTTGTATCGGGACTCCGGTGTGGCATGGCCGGCAGGGGTATGTCTTGCCTGCACATGGAATGTAGATCTTGCCTATGCACATGGCGTGCGCTGTGGTATCGAGGCAAAAAATATAGGTACAAATATCTGGTATGCACCGACGGCAAATATTCATAGAAACCCAAAGGGTGGACGCAATTTCGAATATTTTTCCGAAGATCCGATCGTTTGTGGAAAGATGGCAAGTGCCATTGTGCAGGGGGCACAGTCGCAAAACCTGACAGTTACAGTAAAACATCTGGTCTTAAATGAGCAGGAGAAAAACCGTTGGGGGATTTTGACCTGGGCGGATGAGCAGACGATACGGGAGATATACCTAAAGCCTTTTGAAATAGCAATCAAGGAAGGCGGAGCTAAAGGTGTTATGTCTGCCTACAGCCGTTTGGGAAAGACCTGGTGCGGCGGAAATGATGTACTGTTAAAAGATCTTTTGCGTACAGAGTGGGGCTATTCTGATTATGTGATCTCAGACTTTTCCGTACATGGTCTGTATGGAAGTTATATGAATCCTTTACAGGCGACATATGCGCAGAATGATGCAAATCTGACAGGCATTTATGCAGTCCAGTTTTTATCTATCAAAAAGGCGATGAAGCAGGAGTATAAAGAAAATCCGGCAGCTTTTGGTACAGCCATGCGGGCGTGTGTGAGAGACATTATCCATATGAAAATGGCATCCAGTGCATTTTCTAGGCAGGCGGGCACATCGGAAAGCATACACATTGAGGGTGAGACAGCAAAGGTTAAGGGCAAGTCTGTCAAGAATGCCGGGTTTACGGAAAAAGCAGATGGTGCAAGTCAGGGATATGTGCTCTGCAATCTGTCCAAGAAAGGCAATGTGGCAACATGGACATTTGATGTAGCGGAAGCAGGAACCTATGATCTGACTATGGCATTGGCAAGTACAAATCTGATCGGGAAAGATGTGGCGTTAAGTAAGCAGATCAATATGCAGGTCAACGGCGTGGAAACGGATGTATCGGAGATAGAAATTCTGGGCAGTGGTGTTTTGAAATATAATCAGTTCGCTACGTATGGTCCATTGCGGGTAGATCTGCAGGCGGGGACGAATACGATCACTTGGACAGTGATAGGGTATTCGGTACCAAATGTGGACTATGTGGAATTATATAAAGTAACAGAATAATTAGGATGTTCAAGTCATCCATGGCGGATCAGGCGTATGCTCTCTGCCATGGATGATTTTGCTATTCGAGTAAAATCTGTCAGTGACAGCGCAGGACTTTCCTGTCGGAACCAGTAGGCATATAAGCCCATGATACCATTGGCGATATACTCAGCGTAGTAATCTTTCTGCACCTCGGAAAGTGAAGTGTCACAGTTGGACTCCAAAATGCAGTATTTGATCGCAGCTACGCCATCTTGAAAAAATCCGGAGCAACTTGGTTCGGTAAAGATCACGCGGTAAAAGTCCATTTTATCTTGTGCTACAGCACTCAGACAGTCAAAGAGAGTATCTAACTGCACATCCTCGCGTTGTTTGAGTTGTTCGGTGATGGCATCGCGAGCGATCTTTTGCATTTCTTTTACTAGATTCTCGATACTCTCATAATGAAGGTAGAAGGTACGACGATCAATATCAGCCTCACGCGTTAATTCAGATATGGTAATGGCGTTGTAAGGTTTTCTTTTTAACAGTTCCACAAAAGCATGGCGCATTGCCTGTTTGGTCTTTTCTACGCGACGGTCTGTTTTTCGTTCTTTGGTCTCGGACATAATCCTATCCTCCATATTTACTACACACAAAGATATAACTTGTGCATTTCTGCTCATTTCTAAAAGGACTGGCGATTGTTTTGGTACCAGAAACATTTATATAATAATAGCATAATAAATACACAATGTGTGCATCAAAAGTACAAGGAGGGGGATTTTTTATGGGAATTTTGTACAATGTACCAGATTTAAAGACGTGGGGATTTATGGCATTTGTCCTATTGGCATTGATCGCTTTTAATGAACTGGGGCGAACCAAAAAGTGGGGTGGAATTTTGCTGTTTGTGATCGTGCCGTTGGTTCTAACGATCACAATCTGGCCGACAACAGCAGCACCGGGAAATGAATATGGAACAGGAAACTGGTTCAACTGGGTAAAGACATATTCAGCACTGGCTGGTTGCGTAGGATTTATGCTGATCCGTTTTTGTCCAAAGATTGAGCACAGCAAGTTTGCTATGTACTTCCCACCAGTTATTTTGGCGGCAAATATCTGTGAGGCGGTTATGCGCGATTTTCAGGTATTTTCGTGGGGATTGACTGAGGGTGGTTATGTAGATAATCTGTGGACGATTTCTGGACCGTGGAACGTAATGAATGGTATAGCAGGTATCTTTAATATCTTATTGATCTGCGGTTGGTCAGGAATCTTCGTATCAAAAGAAAAATCTCGTGATATGATGTGGCCGGATATGGACTGGATTTACATTTTGACCTATGATCTGTGGAACTTTGCATATACATACAACTGTATTTCAGACCATTCTGTATACTGTGGAATGTTGCTTCTTTTGTCTTGTACCATTCCTTCATTCTTCATCAAGAGAGGATGCTGGTTACAGCACAGAGCACAGACATTGGCACTTTGGATTATGTTTATCATGACAGTACCTACTTTCGCAGACCGCGTAGCACCGGTACCTACAACACACAATCCAACAGCATTCTTTATCGTAAGTTTCCTTGCACTTGCAAGTAATGCCGGATTGTTCATCTATCAGGTATACGTTATTCGTAAGAATAAGAAGAATCCACTTAAGGATGAACTTTATACAGAAACAGCACATTACAAGAAGATTGTTGCTGAAAACTAAAATTTCATAATTTTACTTATATAGCTGAGCTGCCATTTTTTGGTGGCTCAGCATTTTTTGTGTTATACTTATATCAAATGGAGGAAACACTATGAATATGAATCAACATGTAGATAAAGCCATGGAACTGCGAAACCAGACACCTATGGTCAATAATTGCGCGCAGACCATCATGCGTGTCTATGCAGATGAACTTGGCATGAATGAGGAACAGGCAGCAGCCATCGGATGTAATTTTGGCGGCGGTATGAAATGCGGTGGTACTTGTGGAGCGATCACAAGTGGACTAATGGTGCTAGGTGCTATGGGCATAGATTCGCCAAAAGTCGTCGGAGAATATCGCAAACGTATGGCAGGTATGCATGACGGACTGACAGACTGTGCAGCATTACTGCAGGAAAATGCCAGAAAAGGTGGCGAGAAAAAGGTACATTGTGATAATATGATTAAGGAGTCCATCGAATTGATTGATGAACTCACAGAGAATAAATAAGGAATGGAGCATCAAAATGGATATTTTTGATAAGATTGAATTACAGGATTGTCCAATCTGCGGAGGCGCAGGATTGTTGGAAGAGGAGAATGGCAACAGCTTTTATGTGGCATGTATGGACTGTGGCAGCCGTTCGGTAAATATTGATTACAAAGAAGAAGCAAAACGTGAAGATGCAGCACAGCGCGCTGCAGATTTGTGGAATACCGGAAAAGTAATCTCCAGTCATCCAGGAGAATAAAAAAGAAGCCGTGAGGCTTCTTTTTTATATGCTTTATATGTGCCGTAGATATTTTTTATTCTATAGCATTATGCAGTAGAGTGAGCACTGTATTTACGTCATCCACATTCATTTGACCAGGGGCAGAAGTTTTATTGGCAGCGGCAAATGTCATGGAGGAGCCGAATACCTCACCGCAGAGACGGCTGAGGACACCGGTATTTGCCATAGACATGGTTATAATCGGACCTGTGGCATGACAGCGTGTCATTTCTTCTGTTGCGGAGAGGAGTGTCAAAACATCTTTTTTACTTTGTGGCATGACAGCAATTTTGGGGATATCAGCCCCCATGTCCTGCATTTTACATAGACGCTGTAGGATGTCCTCTTTGGAAGGTGTTTTGTGAAAATCATGATTAGAAGCAATGACTTTTACACCAGCAGCGTGCGCTTCAGTAATGATTTCGGATACGGTATCATCACCAATAAAAATCTCAACATCAATAAGATCAACATTACCGGTTTGGGATGCATGAATATTTAATTCTTTATAGGCATCAACGGAAATAGATTTTTCACCGCCTTCTGCGGAGGTCCGGAAAGTCATGAGCAGCGGTGTTTCGCCAAGGATGTTACGAAGTTCTTTTAATACATCTTCTACTTGCGTAAAGTCAAAGACGCCATCAAACCAATCAGCACGCCATTCTACTACATCAAGTGGAATGGTATTAAAGGAACGTGCTGTAGTAAGAATTTCTTCCTTTGTCACACCGACGATGGGAACGATAATCTTTGGCATTCCAGTACCGATTTCGATATTTTTTACTTTTACAGGATTCATAAAGTGTTCTCCTACTATAATATGCATGTAAAAACTAACTATAATGAATGTACTCGTTGTTTTGCATAAATGCAACTGTCTTTTGATAAAAAATAACTTTATCACTTTAAAGTCAAAGAGTACTTGAATTCAGACCTGCCATACGTTATGATGGAAGAAATTCGTGAAGTCATATAGATATCTGTGATTTTACATAAAAGAAGGCAGAGGACTTGAAAAATGAAAGATTTGGAGAAGTTAGATTTTAATATTTTTCTGATTGGCTTTATGGGCGTTGGAAAAAGTACAGTTTCAAAGGCTTTACAGCGTATGTTCGCCATGGATGTGGTGGAAATGGATGAGATTATTGCAAAACGCAATGGCATGAGTATATCAGAGATTTTTGAGTTACACGGAGAGGAATATTTCCGTAACGAAGAGACTGAGTTTTTGCGAGAAAGTCGTGAAAAAAAGAACATGATTGTGTCGTGCGGCGGTGGTGTACCGATGCGTCAGGTGAATGTGGATGAGATGAAAAAGAGTGGTAAGGTAGTGCTTCTTACAGCAAATCCTGAGACGATTTTAGAGCATGTCAAGCACAGCCATGACAGGCCACTTCTGGAAAATAATAAGAACGTAGATTATATAGCAGAACTGATGGAAAAGCGCCGGGAAGCATATGAAGCGGCTGCTGATATTGTCATTGCTACCGATGGTAAGAGCGTGTATGATATCTGCGAGGAGATCATTACCAAGGTCAATGAGTAGAAGATATTCTTGTTGAATCAAGAATAAACTACAAAATATAGAAAAGAGGAAGAAAAGATGGAAAAAGAAATTACAGGACATACAGGTCTTTTATGTTTGCTTGGCAGCCCGGTGGCACACAGCGTTTCACCGGCTATGCACAATGAGGCGTGCAAGCAGTTGGGACTGGATTATGCATATCTGGCATTTGATGTGCCGGAAGATAAGATGCCACAGGTAGTCGAGGGCTTGCGTACCATGGGAGCACGCGGTTGGAATATCACCATGCCGGGCAAGAATATCATGTGTAAATTGGCGGACAAGGTTTCGCCTGCTTCTGAGATCTCAGGGGCTTGTAATACGATCGTCAATGATGATGGCGTTCTGACAGCCTATACGACAGACGGTATCGGATTCATGCGTGCCGTAAAGGAAAATGGTGTGGATATCATTGGAAAGAAGATGACTCTTCTGGGCGCCGGTGGGGCTGCAACGGCGATTCTGGTGCAGGCTGCTTTGGATGGTGTGGCTGAGATCAATGTATTCAACATCAAAGATGCTTTCTGGGATCGTGCGCAGGATATCGTAAACCAGTTGAACGAGCGTACCGAGTGTAAGGTGACTTTACATGACTATGAGGATCCGGAAGTGTTGCGTGCATCCATTGCGGACAGTGCAATCCTTGTCAATGGTACATCGGTTGGCATGGCACCAAAGACGGATGCAACGATCATCACGGATACGACCATGTTCCGACCGGATCTCTTTGTGTTTGATGTGATCTACAATCCACAGGAGACCAGACTTCTTCGTGAGGCAAAGGCAGCAGGCTGCAAGACCGGCAACGGCATGTATATGCTCTTGTACCAAGGAGCAGCATCCTTTGAACTCTGGACAGGTCAGGAAATGCCGGTGGAGATCATCAAGGAGAAATATTTTTCATAGAAACTTGGAAAACGTGGAGGTGTGTCATATGAGCACAATGCCAATAACAGAAGTTATTGAAAGTGTGGCAAATATCTGCAAGAAACATGGGTGTAAACGTTTAGACCTGTTTGGTTCGTTTGCAACAGGAACAGCAGCGCCGACCAGTGATATTGATTTTGTAGTATATGATTGTGATGACATTACAAGATTGGAAGAGGATTTAGAACAGATCGACACATTGCGGAAGATAGATATTTTTGATTATAATAGTATTCACAATGAGTTTTTGTTGGAGGATATTCATAAGTATGGAAAGCAGATATATTAACCGTTATCATACCTTTTGCAAATGTTTAGATAATCTGAAAAAGAGCAGAAATGCAAATTAAGGTCAGTGCGGAAAAATATTATAAGTAATGAAAAGGGAAGATCAATAGGTCTTCCTTTTTTGATGGTAGGAAATAAAGATAAGACTTGTCAAAATCGTATATTTTTGATATATTACAATGATTTAGCAAGGATGCTATCTGGAAGGAGTGGGAAGAAAAGGAGGATGGAGATGTATCAATATGTAAAAGATAAGGAGTTTTTGAAGAAATCCTACTCGGTATGCGCTGATTTAGTGAATCAGTTGGTACAGGAATTAAAATCATACGGGATTCAGGCAAAAATGTCCACGGTTGGAAGTAAGAAAAGAGGTTTGATAACACAGAATGGATGCGAACCGATTGATTATGACTTTAATTTATGGATCAGTAGTGCAGAAGAATTTGATATTCAGAGAGAGCCAAAGCGTTTGAAACAAGAAGTTATCGAAGCGTTTGATTTCGTGTTATCTAAAAATGGGTGGGAGGATTGCGAAGATTCGACTTCTGCCATTACCACAAAAAAGCATCAACTGGGAGGCGGTAGCAGAATACCGTTTAAGATTGATATATGCATTGTCAGAGAATCATGGCAAGGAACTTGGTATCGACTCATACATAAAAAAACTGGGTACACTTGGGCGGATCAATATTATTGGTCGCAAGGACCAAGTATAGCAGGCATCGAAGAGAAAGAACGTTTTCTGAAGCCAGACTATTGGGAAGAAGTAAGGGAAGTGTATTTACAAAAGAAAAATATGTATTTGGAAAGACAGGAACTGGATAATCATCCATCCTATAATTGCTATATTGAAGCAATAAATGAAGTATATGCTAGAAAAATTTGGGGGAATGGTTTTTATACAATCGTTTCATCATAAAGAAAATTAGTTGTTGAAGGCTCTGCTATTACAGCAGAGCCTTTTTGGGGTTCTAAATTCAGTGCGAGGCATGGAGCAGAGTATCATTCAACAAGTAATCTACGTGACATGATGTTTGGCTAGAGATTACATGAAATGGTATGTAGATTGTAGATAACACAAATTTTCAAAAAGACGTTGTGTATCTAAAACTACTATATCCCCATTTATATTTCCCATATAATAGTTAGATAAAGAGGAATCATCATCTATTTCATCCTCGGAATAGATAATATAGTTGCTATATGCATAGATGTCATCGCGCCCAAAATTAATGTCATCAGAATCGTAAGTCAGCCAATAAAAATAATATGTTTTCTCTACTGTACCGTGATCATTGGTATAGTGAGTATGATATATACTGTATTCTTCAGAATATATTTCGCCAGAGAGGTTTTGCTGACTGATCGTAAGGTTTTCTACAGAGTCAATCATATAATCAGATTTTCCGGTGTTGTCATGTAGAAGTTGAATATAACCCATGAGAGCACGGCGTTCATCAAGGGAAAGATCAGGTGATGCTAATCCGGCTAGTAGTTGGATTTGGTTAAAATTTAAATCAGACCAATCAGCAATTGGATGGAAAATTTTTGATTGTATCAAAGGATCTAATTCATATGTATAAAAGTTTACATTTGTAAGTTTTCTGCTAAACCATTTTTTAAGGTTATAGGTTAGTGTTATTTGCTGACAGTTAGAAATATCATATATCCAGTAAGCCTGCTGACAACCACAGGAACATGTTTTCTCATTATCAAAGGCGAGTGGAATAACAGAGCCATCGGGAGCCGTGACTTGTAATTGGGCTATGTCATAACTGGAATCAATGGCAAGATAATGATATTCTGCTTCGCAGTTAAAAGTGATGCTTCCTACACCATGCTTAAAATGGATATAGTTTTTCTTGTCAATAAGTGTTGTCCCGAATTTAACAGATTCCGTCTTAGAGATGGTAGGCATACTGTTAGCAGGTTGCATTGGCAAAGTATCTTCTGTGATTTCTTCATTGGCATATGGAATAGTAACAGTGTATGTATCGTCTGTAATGAATGTGTTGAAAATAATGCCACCCAGCCACCATGATACAAGACCAGAAAAAATAATACCAACAATATATCCGCCTATGCTAGATAGATCAGATGCATCAAAGGAATCACTTGCAAATAATAGTGTGAGTAGACCGACAATACCTACAACACAAAAAAATGCGCAAGCACAAAATATCAAAAGAATGATAACACCCAGAACGGTCAGTATTTCGTGTGAAAGAGCCATAATGATTAGGGTGATGAAAGCGATAACTAAAAAAACTAACCATCCTATATCAACAATAAAGAACCACATATTTCATACCTCCTTACTATATTGACACTTAGTGAATGTCAAATTTAATAGTATAGTAGCATATCATATTTCTTGTGACAAGCACTGAATGTCAACTATATTTGTGAAATGGTAGGAAATAATAGATAGGTATGTTTATCAATAAATCACCGAATGGTCTGAATAATATTAGTGGGAAAAAGATTGCAACTTATAGGAAACAAAGGAAATTGTCACAGAGAGCCTTGGCAGATAATTTACAAATATTAGGCTTAGATATAGATAAGAATGCAATTCAGAGAATTGAGGCAGGAAAACGATTTGTTACAGATATTGAGTTGAAGATTATTGCTTCCTTTTTTTCGGTACCTGTGGATGATCTATTGGAATAAAACCAGATTTGTCAACAAAATAATAGGATGTTATAATTGTATTGCAAATAAGAGGATATCAAACTTGAGGGAAGGGTGGACAACAATGGATGATTATGCAATCCTTACCAATGATGGTGTATATACTATCTTCAAGTATAAAACGGAAAAAATTAAATTTATGACATCGAAGCGATTGGAAAGATATACCAAAATTCTAGAATGGGATCATGGTTATCTTGTTGTCATGGCGAAATATTATGGTCTTACTGAAGTGGAGGAATATATTGACTTGGTTCCCATACTTGATAATCTGTATTATGATGTAGATGAATTTTTGACACCGATCAAGGAGGTAAAAATTGAAGATGTCGCGTAATGTGAAGGACATTGCAGATACGGGATTCTATGGAGAATAAATAAAACGCGTTTGGCGGATAGCAATCTATCAACCAAACGCGTTTTTTTCCTTACTTCCTGTTAAAATTCGCTCTCTTTCTTAAAGTAGGATCCAGAATACGCTTGCGGATACGCAGGCTTTCCGGTGTTACTTCAAGCAGTTCATCCGTATCGATGAAGTCCAGCGCCTGTTCCAAACTAAGGACTTTTGGTGGAACCAGTGTCAGTGCTTCATCCGCAGAAGAAGATCGTGTATTGGTCAGATGCTTCTTTTTGCAGACATTCAACTCGATGTCTTCCGCGCGGGAGGAAGATCCGATGACCATACCGGCATAGACTCTTTCGCCAGGTCCGATAAAGAGGGTTCCACGATCCTGGGCAGAGAACAATCCATAAGTCACGGATTCACCGGACTCAAAGGCGATCAGAGATCCCTGCTTACGGTAAGCAATATCTCCCTTGTAAGGCGCATAGCCTTCAAAGATCGTATTGATGATACCGTTTCCCTTGGTATCGGTCATGAATTCGCCACGATAACCGATCAGACCGCGTGCCGGGATCAAAAATTCGATTCGGGTATAACCGCCGGTGATCGGGGTCATATTCTGCAATTCGCCCTTTCGCTGGCTGAGTTTTTCAATAACAGCACCGGTAAATTCGTCCGGTACATCGACGTAAGCGCGCTCCATTGGCTCCAACTTCTTGCCATTCTCATCGGTATGATAAAGTACCTCTGCCTTAGACACGGCAAATTCAAAACCTTCACGGCGCATATTTTCGATCAGAACGGACAAATGCAATTCACCACGTCCGGAAACCTTATAGGAATCCGGAGAATCGGTTTCTTCTACACGCAGGGAAACATCTGTGTTTAATTCCTTAAAGAGGCGATCGCGGATATGACGGGAAGTAACGAATTTACCTTCCTGTCCGGCGAGCGGGCTGTCATTGACGATAAAGTTCATAGAGATCGTCGGCTCAGAGATCTTCTGGAATGGGATCGGCTTTGGATCGTCAGGGTTGCAGATGGTATCTCCGATGTGAATGTCTGCGATACCGGATACGGCAACGATAGAACCGATGCGGGCTTCCTCGACGTCAACTTTTTCCAGACCGTCAAATTCATATAATTTATTGATGCGGACTTTCTTTAACTTGTCCGGCTCATGATGGTTGACAACGGCAACTTCCTGGTTGATACGCAAAGAACCGTTATCGACCTTTCCGATACCGATACGTCCCACATATTCATTGTAGTCGATCGTGCTGATCAGAACCTGTGTACCAAGGTCAGGATCACCGGTCGGTGCCGGGATATAATCTAAAATGGTCTCAAACAAAGGAACCATGTCTTTTCTTTCGTCGTCCAGATTTAAGACAGCAAATCCTTCCTTCGCGGAAGCATAAACGAATGGACAGTCCAGTTGTTCGTCAGAGGCATCCAGATCCATGAAAAGTTCCAATACCTCATCAATAACTTCGTCCGGTCTTGCCTCCGGTCGGTCGATCTTGTTGATACATACGATGACCGGCAGATCCAGATCCAGTGCCTTCATGAGCACGAACTTGGTCTGTGGCATAGCGCCTTCAAAGGCATCAACGACAAGAACAACGCCATCCACCATTTTAAGGACACGTTCTACCTCGCCACCGAAATCTGCATGTCCCGGTGTGTCGATGATGTTGATCTTGGTATCCTTATAATAAACGGCTGTATTTTTGGATAAAATGGTGATACCACGCTCACGCTCGATATCGTTGGAATCCATCACACGTTCCGCAACTTCCTGGTTGGCACGGAACACACCGCTTTGCTTTAATAATTCATCTACAAGTGTCGTCTTACCATGATCGACGTGAGCGATAATGGCAATGTTACGAATGTCATCTCTTGATTGCTTCATGTCATCCTTCTTTCTATAAGGTCTTTCCTTAATATAATACAAATTTACACATACTGTACTAGTTTACCACAAATTTAGGGATTTACAAGTTTATCGACAAAATGCCTGTCACTTTTTACCTTGCACATGATAAACCATAGTAGAGAAAAGATTGAAAGATCCAAAAGAAGGGAGAGGCTAATCAAATGGCAGATAAAGTGTTAGAAAACAATCAGGTATCAATCGTGGGAGAAATTGTTTCGGATTTTTCTTACAGTCATGAGGTGTATGGGGAAGGTTTTTTTGTGGTGGAAGTAGCCGTGAACCGTCTGAGCAATTATGCAGATTACATTCCGCTCATGGTATCTGAAAGATTAATTGACACGACACAGTCTTATATTGGTGAAAAGATCCATGTGACAGGACAATTTCGCTCGTATAATCGCCATGAAGAAACAAAGAACAGATTGATCTTATCTGTCTTTGTCAGGGAACTTGAATTTGTAGATGAATATATGGAAAACGAGGATGCGGAAAGAAAGAGCAATTATATCACACTGGATGGCTATGTTTGCAAAGCCCCAGTTTATCGTAAAACGCCATTGGGACGGGAGATTGCAGATCTTCTGGTGGCAGTCAACCGCTCTTATGGAAAATCAGATTACATTCCATGCATCTGTTGGGGCAGAAATGCCCGTTATGCCACGACATTTGAAATCGGCAGTCATGTCAGCGTGATCGGTCGTATCCAAAGCCGGGAATATGTAAAGAAATTATCGGAAGACGAGGCAGAACGCAGAATTGCATATGAGGTTTCCGTATGCAAGATTGAAGAATTGGACTAATAATTCACATAATTGCCATATTTTACAATCTGTGGTACACTAGGTGCACTTGGCGATGTATTTTTAAATTTCAACCATCGTAGGAGGAATTATGGATAAGGGAATTATTCAGATTTATTACGGAGAGGGACAAGGAAAGACATCCGCAGCACTTGGCAATGCCATCCGCAAGGCAAGTAACGGACAGAGTGCTTATGTGGTGCAGTTCATGAAAGGACAACTGGATACCGAATATCTGACAAGGCTGGAGCCTGAGGTCAAGGTCTTTCGCTTTGAACGTTGCAACGAGGGATTTGATGCGCTGGACGAGGCAGAAAAGCAGGAGCAGAAGCAGAACATCCAAAATGGATTGAATTTTGCAAAAAAAGCCCTTGTGACCGGACAGTGCGATATGTTGGTTCTGGATGAGGTCCTGGGATTGGTAAAGGAAGGCATGGCAACGGAAGATCAGATATTAGAGATCTTGCAGGCCAAGTCCTTATACACAGATGTGATCCTGACAGGTCGGGATTCATTGCCGCGTGTATTTGATATGGCAGACAACATTTTAAATATCGTACCGGAGAAAGTCTGAACCGTTGATATTTATTGACAAGGTAATAGCGGAATGCTATAGTTTAAAAGTATTATATAAAAAGGTAGAGGTTGCGTAATTCATTAGTAATTCACAGGATGTGGCAGGCACAGTGGAGTGTGAAGGAAAGGGAGGCACGCCGAAAGAATACGTCTTCTGCGGATGTTTTCTTGGGCGCAAGTTTAATAGGCTTGTGACTGTCATCTCGTAAGAGATGGGGAGCTATCATGGATGCGTATGTATTGACCAGCTCCTTAGAGCTGGTCTTTTATGTGCAAGATCTTATGACAAGATAGAGATAAAACATATATGCATTGTTTCACGAGGCAAACAGGTCGCATATACTGTATAAAGGAGGAGAAGAATATGGCTATTTTTACAGGCTCAGGAGTTGCAATCGTTACACCGATGAAGGATAACTTAGAGGTAAACTACGATAAACTGGAAGAACTCATTGACTTTCATGTAAAAGGTGGCACGGATTGTATCGTCATCGCCGGAACGACAGGCGAGGGCGCGACCTTATCCATGGAAGAACACAGAAACGTGATTCGCGCGGCAGTGGAGTTTACCAGACATCGTATCCCGGTGGTGGCAGGGACCGGTTCTAATTGTACCAAGACAGCAATCCAACTTACCCAGGAAGCGGAGGAAGATGGAGCAGACGGTGCGCTGATTGTGACACCGTATTACAATAAGGCAACACAGACAGGCTTGATCAAGCATTACAGCCAGATCGCATCTGAGACAAAGTTGCCGATCATTCTATACAACGTACCGGGACGTACCGGATGTAATATCCAGCCGGAGACCGTAGCAACGCTGGTTCGCGAGAATGAAAATATCGTAGGCTTAAAGGAAGCAACCGGCAATATGGCACAGGCATCCAAGACCATGTATCTGTGTGATGGCAAGTTGGACCTTTATTCCGGCGAGGACGGACTCGTTGTGCCTTTGATGGCAATCGGCGGTATCGGTGTGATCTCTGTTATTGCCAACATTGCACCGCAGCAGACACATGATATGTGTGCAAGTTACATGGCAGGCGACCGCGAAAAGGCTTTAGACTTGCAGATGAAGTCTTTACCACTTGTCGATGCGCTCTTTAGCGAGGTCAATCCGATTCCTGTAAAACGTGCTTTGAACCTGCTCGGCATGGAAGTTGGTTCTCTGCGGGCACCACTTTGTGAAATGTCAGATGCAAATGCAGCTGTTTTGAAGCAGGCAATGGTAGAATACGGACTGCTGTAATCGGGCAGACTAGAGAACGGAAGAGGAGATTTTAAGCATGGTAAAAGCGATTATGCATGGCTGTAATGGTCATATGGGTCAGGTCATTACAGCCATTTGCAAAGAAGATGAAAATATTGAGATCGTAGCGGGCATTGACTTGAATGACAGCCTGCCAAATGACTATCCGGTCTATAAGAGCCTGGCAGAGTGTGATGTCAAAGCAGATGTTGTCATTGATTTTTGCAATGCCAAGGCAGTTGATGCGCTCTTAGATTATTGTGAATCAACAGGGACACCGGTGGTACTTTGTACGACCGGTCTTTCGGACGAGCAACTTACCCGCGTGGAGGAAGTGTCGAAAAAAGTAGCAGTCTTAAAGTCTGTCAATATGTCACTGGGCATCAATACCTTGATGGATCTTTTGAAAAAGGCAACCGATGTGTTTGCAGAGGCTGGATTTGATATCGAGATTGTAGAAAAGCATCACAATCAGAAACTGGATGCACCAAGCGGTACAGCGTTGGCACTTGCAGATGCTATCAACGAGGAGTTGGACAACTCCTATATTTACAAGTTTGACCGCTCTCAGGAGCGCAAGAAGCGTGAAAAGAAAGAGATCGGCATTTCCGCTGTGCGTGGCGGTTCCATCGTGGGCGAGCATGAGGTCATTTTTGCCGGCATGGATGAGGTCATCACCTTCAAGCATACGGCATATTCCAAGAGCGTATTTGCCAAGGGTGCTGTAGAGGCAGCCAAGTTCTTGGCAGGCAAATTGGCAGGACATTATGATATGAAGGATGTCATTGCAGCAAAGTAGGAGCGGGAAGGTATCTTCCCTACACAAATAATATAGGATTTTCATTTGGGGTACTCTGTAGGATGCAGAGTACCTTTTTTATGTGATAGAAAAATTCGCTGAATTCCTTATCACATGAAAGGCACTAACGTACCAATGAAAATTTGCATCTTGACAAAAGGAAGAAATTCCCCTAAAATACTTCAAAAATGAACAATCCAATTTTGAAAGGAAACACATATGAAAACTGGACTTGAATTCAGCAGAAAAGCGGACACTGCATATACGGCACTTTGCAAACCCCTGTGCAAGAAGTGGCATTTGACGCAGACAGCTCTGGATATTCTTATGTTTCTGGCAAATAACCCGGAGTTTACAACCGCCCGCGATATTGTTGAGATCCGAAAATTGAAGGCAAATCTGGTATCGGTAAATGTAGACCGACTGGTGAGCGAAGGCTATCTGGTGCGACAGGAAGTGGCAGGGGATCGTCGCAAGACGAAACTTTTATGCACATCCAAAGCTGATGAGATCATCACGCAGGGAAGAAAACTGCAGCAGGATTTTGTTACACTTTTATTTGCGGGGATTGATGAAGAGACAAGGGATATCCTTTTAGGCAGTATGGCAAAAATGGAAGAAAATCTTGATTATATACTTGAGGAGGAAGTGTAAAGATGAATTTGTTGCTTACGATCTTAGTTACTTTTTTTGCGGGAATGGGAGCGGGACTCGGAACCGGATTTGCGGGGATGAGTGCTGCCGCGGTCATCAGCCCTATGCTGATCACATTTTTGGGGATAGATCCCTATATGGCAGTCGGTATTGCCTTGTCTTCCGATGTTCTGGCAAGTGCCATTTCAGCATACACCTACGGGAAACACAAGAATCTGGACATTAAAAATGGCTTGATCATGATGGTAAGCGTTCTGATCTTTACGGTCGTTGGAAGTTACATATCCAGTCTGGTTCCATCGAAAACCATGGGCAATTTCTCTGTCTTTATGACATTTTTACTGGGAATAAAATTTATTGTCCGACCGGTCATGACGACAAAAGAGTCTATGGAGAGTGTTTCACCGAAAAAACGTGTGATACAGTCGATCATCTGCGGCGTTTTGATCGGTTTTATATGTGGATTTGTCGGTGCAGGCGGCGGTATGATGATGCTTCTGATCCTGACATCTGTATTGGGATATGAGTTAAAGACCGCCGTAGGCACCAGTGTTTTCATTATGACATTTACGGCAATGACCGGGGCAGTATCACATTTTGTGATCGGTGGCCTGCCGAACGTGATCGTGTGGATTCTCTGTATTGTCTTTACCCTGATCTGGGCGCGGATCGCTGCCGTTTTTGCAAATAAGGCAGAGCCAAAGACCTTAAATAGGGTGACCGGTATCATTCTGGTGATCCTGGGTATTGCCGTTATGGGATTTTCGCTTGTGTCCTAAAAAGATACTTATAAAAACTTGCGTAAGACGGGGGCGAGTTTATCGGTGTGCTCGACATAAGAACCGTGCGTCTCGCCCTCAAAGATATGCAGGGTTGCCTGTGGCAAGTGGTCTGCAATCGATTGGGTTTCTTTTGACTTTATCATATCTTTGCTGCCGGCACAGACAAGTGCAGGCAGGTTGATGGATTGTAGTTGGTCCGGTGCAATGTCCGGCTCTAACAGCATCATTTCTACCAGTGGATCCTGGGTCTTTTTGTAAAGGGATTTGATCTCACGTCTGGCAGAGCCGGTCAGACCCTTAGGGCTCAGGTTGGCACCGCAAAGAACAATGGCGGAAAGAAGATCCTGGCGTTTTAGTGCTACGAGCAGTGTGATGATAGCTCCGTCACTGAAACCGCATAAGACCGGATTCTCAATATGTAAGGACTCGATAAAGCAGATGACATCTGCCGCCATATCTTTATAATGATATTCTTTTGGGGTGGCGCTTTCGCCCTGTCCGCGACTGTCTATGGCATAGACCGTATGATCCATGGACATTTCTGCAATCATGCGATCCCAGATTGCGTGTGTTTCTCCGTTGCCGTGCAAAAAAATGATGGGGCTGCCTTCTCCCTCTTTTTCATAAGATAATATCTGTCCGTTTAGTTGAATATACATAGTAAAACTCCGCATCTGAAAATTTCTATCTAAATTCTAGCATGATAGGAAAAAAGTTACAACTCCGGGGTGGAAACTATGGCTATTATTTAACGACCTTTTTACTTTACCCATATGGGGTAAAATGGTATAATCTTTGTGTATTATTAGAAAATAAGGGGGTTTTTTACAAATGAAACTAAACGTAAAAAAGACGGTCCAGGTCGGATTCGCGTTTTTATCCATCTGCGCATTCTGGCAGATGTATAATGCCATTATTCCGATCATCCTGACCTACACATTCCACATGAATGAGACGATCTCCGGTGCCATCATGGCAGCGGACAATGTACTTGCCTTGTTCTTACTGCCGCTCTTTGGCGGTATTTCCGACCGGTGCAAGTGCAAATGGGGCAAGCGTAAGCCATTTATTCTGTTTGGAACGATCGCAGCAGTCATTCTGATGCTTTTGATTCCACTCATCGATAATTCTTACTATGAGAACCCGTCGACAGCCAAACTGGGACTCTTTATTGGGGTATTGGGAGCACTTTTGGTTGCCATGGGAACCTACCGCAGTCCGGCGGTTGCTTTGATGCCGGATATCACGCCAAAGCCACTGCGAAGCAGAGCCAACGCCGTCATCAATCTGATGGGAGCACTGGGCGGTATCATGTATCTGGTGATCGCAAGCGTGACTTTGAATTCCAAGAGTGAGCATGAGAATTACTTTCCGATTTTTTTGATCGTAGCAGGTATTATGGTCGTAGCCGTTATGATCGTTATGATCACGGTAGATGAAGTAGACCTGAATAAGCAGATGCGCGAATATGAGGCGGCACACCCGGAAGAGAATCTGGAAGTGCAGGATGAGTCCGGTAATGCAGAACTGCCAAAGGATGTTAAGAGAAGTCTGATCTTCTTACTTCTTTCTGTAGCCTTTTGGTTCTTTGCTTACAATGCTTTGGAGACTTGGTTTACCACTTACGCAAAGAGCGTATGGGAAATGACGACCGGTCAGGCATCCCTTTGCCTTACCGTTGCAACCGGTGGTGCTATCTTGGCCTATGTTCCGGTCGGGGCCATCGCAGCCAAGATCGGACGCAAGAAGACGATTTTGAGTGGTATCATCCTCATGCTGATCAGTTTTGTTGTGGCGCTTGTATTTTCACTCATGAGTGATACATTCAGCCCGATTCTCTATGTTCTCTTCTTGTTAGTAGGATTTGGCTGGGCAGGCATCAATGTCAACAGTCTGCCGATGGTCCTGGAAATGTGTAAGGGAAGCGATATCGGTAAGTTCACCGGCTATTACTATACCTTTAGTATGTCAGCACAGATCGTTACACCGATCGTTGCAGGCTTTTTGATGGAGCATGTCGGCTACAAGGCACTGTTCCCATATGCCGCAGTCTTTATGGTGATTGCATTTATTACCATGCAGTTCGTAAAACACGGCGACAGCAGAGAAGGTATCAAGCAGGGTATTGATGCATTTGATTTTGAAGATTAAGAGAGAGGAAGTAATACATAATGAGCACAAAACCACTTGTATGGGCGCATAGAGGAGCCAGCGGATATGCACCGGAAAACACACTTGCCGCTTTTCAAAAGGCGGTAGATCTAGGCGCTGACGGCGTGGAACTGGATATCCAGTTGACCAAGGATGATCAGATTGTAGTCATTCATGATGAGACGATCGACCGTACCAGCAACGGCAAGGGATGGGTCAAGGATTATACTTTGGAAGAATTGCGAGCATTCAATTACAACCGTACCAAAACGGAGTATGAGCATGCCGATATTCCTACCATGCGGGAAGTGTTTGAACTCTTAAAGCCAACCGGACTTTTCATCAACATTGAGATCAAGACCGGTGTGGTATTTTATGAAAAGATCGAGGAAAAGATCTTGGCCCTGACCAAGGAAATGGGCATGGAAGACCGCGTTTGCTATTCTTCCTTCAATCATTACACAGTGACACGCATCCATGAGTTGAATCCGGATGCAGAGGTCGGATTTTTATACGCAGACGGTCCGATTGATATGCCGGCTTACGGTGTAAAGCACGGCGTCAATGCACTCCATCCTGCACTTTACAATCTGCAATATGACGGATTTGTCAAAGAGTGCAAGGAAAAGGGGCTCAAACTCAACGTCTGGACAGTCAACGAGAGAACACATATGGAAATGTGCTGTCAGTATGGTGTGGATGCCATCATCACTAATTACCCGGACATCGCGAAAGAGGTAGTCGGTTAAGACAATATGTAATAAGGGGACGACATGGAAATGTTACAATATTTAGAGCAGTTTAATTTGCTCTCTGTATTTGTGCGTCTGGCGCTTGCAACAGTCTTGGGGGGATTGATTGGCTTGGAGCGTGGATCGCATGGGCAGCCCGCAGGTCTGCGCACTTTTGCACTGGTCTGTCTGGGAGCCACCATTGCCATGATCACAGATGAATATCTGGTTGTGACTTATGGCACGGGAGATCCTGCCCGACTGGCGGCTCAGGTCATCAGCGGCATTGGTTTTCTCGGCGTGGGTACGATCATTGTAACCGGAAAGAATTATGTCAAGGGATTGACGACGGCGGCAAGTCTGTGGACGACCGCCTGCTTGGGCATAGCGATTGGCGCGGGATATATTGCGGGAAGTCTGCTGGCTTTCTTTTTCATCGCTTTCGTTATGACGGTGTTGACATCATTAAGCCATTATGTGGATGAGCACAATACCAAGATCAAGTTGTATCTGGAAGTGGATAAATCAGACGGCATCGAGGTGCTCTATGATTATGTAATCAAGAATGGCTATGAGATCTCTTCCATTGACAAGCAGAAGCGGCAATCTTTACAGGGCAAGGATACGGTGCTTATGGTCGTGATCAATCTGAACAAGCGTTGTTCGCACGCAGACTTCATCAATGGACTCAATCAGAACGATTCGATCCATTACATAGAAGAAATTCGATAACAGAGATGCAAATATGGGGAAACTCGGTTGAGTTTCCCCCTTTTTTGTTTTATAATTCTCTAATATAAGTAAAAGAGAAAGTAGGAAAAAATATGTCAGAACATGATAATGATTTTCGAGAAGTAATAGATGAAGAAGAAAACAAGGACGCGGATGTCGTAGAAGTGACAGGGGATACCACGGTAGATCCCAGCGTCGCTGATCCAAACAATGACAAAAAGGATGATTATGAGGACATCTGTTATATCTGCCGCAGACCGGAGTCGGTAGCCGGCAAGATGATCCACATTCCAAATAACATCTGCATCTGCAACGACTGTATGCAAAAGACTTTTGATTCTATGGGAGGATTTGGCTTTGGCAGTGGAGACAATGCAAGTTTAAACAACATTGACTTTTCCAAGATGCCAAATATCAGCATGGTAAATCTTTCGGATCTTTCCGATTTCATGCCAAATATGCCAAACTCACAGCGTTTGAAAAAGAAGAAAAAGAAAGAAGACAAGCAGGAAGCACCTGTGCTTGATATTAAGAACATTCCACCACCACACAAGATCAAGGCAGAACTGGATGAGTATGTGGTCGGACAGGAATATGCCAAAAAGGTCATGTCCGTTGCTGTTTACAATCACTACAAACGTGTGGCAACCGGGACCATGGATGAGATCGAGATCGAAAAGTCCAATATGCTCATGATCGGACCGACCGGTAGTGGTAAGACCTATCTGGTAAAGACGCTTGCGCGTCTTTTGGATGTGCCGCTTGCCATTACAGATGCGACTTCTCTGACCGAGGCAGGTTATATCGGTGACGATATTGAAAGCGTTGTTTCCAAACTTTTAGCGGCAGCAGATAATGATGTGGAAAAGGCGGAACGCGGTATCATCTTTATTGATGAGATCGACAAACTGGCAAAAAAGAAAAATACTAACCAGCGTGATGTCAGCGGGGAATCTGTACAGCAGGGCATGCTCAAACTCTTAGAGGGAGCCGAGGTTGAGGTTCCGGTCGGAGCCAGCAGCAAGAATGCCATGGTGCCGATGACCATCGTAGATACCAAGAACATCTTATTTATCTGCGGCGGTGCTTTTCCGGATCTGGATACCATCATCAAGGAGAGGCTCAACAAGGCATCTTCCATGGGCTTTATGGCTGATCTCAAGGATAAGTATGACAAGGAAGAAAATATCCTGATGAAGGCGACAGTCGAAGATCTCAAGAATTTTGGTATGATACCGGAATTTCTGGGACGTCTGCCGATCCTCTTTTCACTGGAGGCACTGGATGAGGATATGTTAGTCCGTATCTTGAAAGAACCGAAGAATGCCATCATTAAGCAGTATCAGAAGTTGCTGGAACTGGATGAGGTCAAGTTGGAGTTTACGGATGAGGCACTGCATGCCATTGCAAAACAGGCAAAGCAGAGAGAACTTGGTGCAAGAGCCTTGCGTGCCATCATAGAGGAGTTCATGCTGGATATCATGTATGAGATCCCTAAGGATGACAACATCGGGAAAGTCATCATCACAGAGGACTATGTGACGAAAAAGGGCGGACCAAAGATCGTGATGCGCGGAGCAGACGCCAACCTGATCGAAGGATAATTTTTATGTACTTAGGGAGTAGATATACATGAGATATATCGCGCTGACGGAAGCAAAAGCAGGGATGCAACTGGCAAACAACCTCTACGACAGTAATGGGCGAACGCTGGTTGGCAGTCATATCCTGCTGACGGACAATTACATCGAGAAATTGATCGAATACGGCTATGCGGGTATCTACATCGAGGATGAACTGACACAGGACATTGAGGTGGAGGATGCCATTTCGCCGCAACTGCGTGCGGAGGGCATGGCTTGTATCGAAAAAAGAGATATTGACGGATGCAAGGACGTGGCAGAAAAGTTGGTCGAAGAGGTTCTTTCCAAGGGAAGGATTTCTTTGGATATGCTGGATCTGCGTTCCTATGACGATTATACCTATGCACATTCCATGAACGTAGGTGTTTTGTGTGGTGTGATCGGCATGGAAATGCACATGAATGAAAAAGAGATGGCACAACTGGTCACGGCAGCACTTTTACACGATCTGGGCAAACTTGCCATCCCGGGGGAGATCCTCAACAAACCGGGGCGGCTGACCCAGAAAGAATACAAGCGCATGCAGGAGCATCCGGTCATTTCCTATGAACTCATCAAAGATCGTTTTGACCTTTCTGCACAGATCAAGGTGGCGGTTCTCTTTCACCATGAAAATGTCGATGGGACAGGCTATCCCAATGGTGTCATGGGTGAGGAGCAGACTCTTTTTACCAAGATCTTGCATGCGGCAGATGTCTATGATGCTCTGGTTTCCAAGCGCCCTTACAAAGAGCCTTATGCACCGTGTGAAGCGGCAGAGTATCTCATGGGCGGTTGTGGGATCCTTTTTGACCAGGAGGTCGTCGAGGTCATGCTGCGTTCTATCCCTCTTTATCCAAAGGGCACTGAGGTGGAATTGTCTGATGGTAGGGTCGGTGTGATCAAGGAGAACGCGGATGCCCACAATCTGCGACCGATCGTGCGGCTTCTGGATGGTACGACACTGGATCTGTCCGATCGTGCCAATATGGCGATCGCCATCCTACCGCCAAAGGGCAAGCAGGAAGTTTCTACTTCCTCTGAAGCCGAGCGGAAGGAAATGATCAAGTCTCAGCGGGAGATCCATATTATCGCGGTGGATGATATGAGGACCAATTTACAGATGCTCTACGACATTTTAAAGGATGATTATAAGGTGACGCTTTTGAAGTCGGGCGCACAACTGATCAAATATTTAGAGAAAAATCCATACCCGGATCTGATCCTGTTGGATATCGACATGCCGCAGATGGATGGTATCGAGGCGGCAAAGAGGGCCATGGATATGACACAGGAAAGTGTGCCAATCATGTTCGTATCTGCACTCTGTGACACCAAGACGATCATGGCGTGCAAGGACTTAAATGTTGCGGGCTATGTCGTCAGACCATACAAACCGGTTTACATACGTTCTGAGATCGAGCGTATCATCAACCGATGGGAGGCAATTTAGATGGTATTTGGATTTCAAATGGTATGTTTGCTGGTGACAATGGTCACGGTATTTTCCTATATTGCGCATCATGTGTATTCCAGAGAACATCGTCTTTTGCCCCTCTTTTTAGGCGTGATCGCCGTCTATGATTTTTATCGGATCGTTTTGACGCTGACGGGAGCCATAGGTCTTTTTACCCAGTTAGAAAATCTTCTGATACTGACGCTTACGACTGTTATCTCTTATTATGCGGTTGATTATCTGCATATCGAATTGCCTCACGCTATCCATGTGGGGTTATTTCTTTATCTGATCACTTTACTTCTCCTGATGTTTTTACATTTCGACCAGCCGGATACCTATGTGGTGGCATTTCGTTTCTTTACAGTCTCTAACGCACTCTTTGTATCGGTAGGAGCCTTGTATTCTTTTGAGACCCAACATTTCTCTAAGCGTGACAATATCACAAATGCCCTTATGTTCATTGCAATCTGTCTGCCGTCTGTTGTGGGCAGTACATGGCAGGTCAATTCAACGCGGGGACATTCCCTACTTTTAGTCGTATGTCTGGTAAGTTGCCTGATCATCTTGTACCTGATATTCACCAATCGCCTGGTGGCGACCAGCGTGGTCATGCAGCAGAATGCTTTTGCAAATTCTAGTGTGGCGCAGTTCCTGCTGGACAAAAATCTGGAATTGATCGATGCCAATGGTATGGCAATGAATATTTTTCTGGATGGCAAAGATTTTTGTAATTTTGAGGATATCCATGATTTCTTCTGGAAGCATAAGGACATGATCTTTGTGCAGGATGGCGGTGTCGGTGATTATGTCTATCGGGATAAGACTTATGAATGTAAGGAACATGTTATCTGTCAGGGAAAGCGTCTTTTAGGCTATCAGTTGTCGGTTACGGATGTGACGGCAGAGCGGGCGCGTCTGGAGCAACTGACTGAGGAGAGCAAGGCGGCGCAGTGGCAGGCACAGATGAAAAGTCGCATGCTTGCGACCATGAGCCACGACCTGCGGACACCGGTGCATGCCATTATCGGAGTCAGTGATATCCTCATGACCAGCCATGCAACTTCTGCCAAGAACCGTGCCATGATCTCTTATGTGCGTGGTGCGTGCAATGACCTTTTAGAAAAGATCGACCAGATCCTTTTGTATTCCAAGATGGAAGTGGGACGTTTGGAGTTGGAAGAGCACGCTTATTCTATGGAACAACTGATTACGGAACTCATGCAGATGCTCTTATATAACTTGCATGGGCATGATGTCAGTTGCCGGGCGCGATTTGCAACGCCGATTCCACAGACAGTCGTGGGGGATGAGAAACATGTGCGGAAGATCCTGCAAAATGTGATCTCCAATGCGGTCAAATTCACAAAATCCGGACAGATTGATCTAGCTTTGTCTTGTGAGGACATGGAAGATGATCGGGTGTGCTTTCATTGTGTGATAGAAGATACCGGGGCAGGCATGACGGAAGAACAGATGGCGCATATGTTTGAGTCCTACCGTACTTATACCGTGGATGGGCAGGAAGGTACGGGGCTTGGCATGACCATTGTCAAAGAATTATGTAAACTTATGCAGGGCGATTGCACAGTCGAGAGCCAGCAGGGAAAGGGTACAAGGGTTGAGGTGACTTTCTGTCATCAAAAGGTGGATGAAGACATGGTCCAGCCGAGCGAGATCAATCACTTTACTTTAGTTGATAGAATAGTCAACTACAAGGATGACGTCTGCCCGGATTATGTCTATCCAACAGCGCGGGTATTACTGGCAGATGATATGGCCATCAATCAGCAGATCTTCCGCCATATGATCGCCCCTTGGAAAGTGCAACTGGATATTGTGTCGAACGGTATGGAGGCAGTGGAGGCTGCAAGACATGGGGACTATGATCTGATCTTTTTGGACTATCTCATGCCGAAAGTCAATGGGCTGGAAGCGGGAGCAGAGATCTGCAAATACAGTCAGGTGCCACTGGTTCTTTTGACAGCAAGCGATCAGGAAGATATTTTGCGGTCTGTTAAGGACAAGGGATTTGATGCTTTCCTAGGCAAGCCGATTGATATGCTCCGCTTCAAAAATACGCTGGAGGAACTGCTGCCGAGAGAAAAGCAGACACCGGTCGCCCTGCGAGACAACGCGGGGCAGGCGCACCATATTGAAATCTATGCGCGTGCTTTGCAGACCTATCTGGATGAGATGGAAGAATTGCGGGAGGAACTGCCGATCTATGCTAAGGAAGACCGGGAACTTTTCCGTGCCAAGGTGCATGGCGTCAAGAGTGCTAGCCGGCAGATCAAGAAGGAATACCTCAGTGAATATGCTGAAACTTTAGAAATGGCGGCGATCGTAGGCAATCAGAAATATATCGACCGCCATATTGAGGAACTTCTTTCCTATATGGATGATGCTTTGGAGGAAGTGCGGATGGAACTTTCCTATATGCAGGATGCTCTGGCAAAGACGGAAAAAGAAACAGAGCAGAAAAAGACCATGTCACGCGACAAAAGGCATTATCTTTGGCAGGAGATCAAGGAGGCTTTTGCTTTCTATGATACCGGATCGATCGAGCGGGGCTTGGAGACCTTAGGGCAGATTTCCCTGCCGGAAAGCGAGCAGGCTGCCTATGAGCAGATACAAGCATATTTTATGGATTTCGCCTATGAGGAAGGAGAGGCATATCTGGAAGAATTTTTGCAGGAATGGGATATAGAAAGCAGATCGTAGCATAAGATAGCATATGAATTGTTATGATATGATCTATGGAAATGATTATTACGACCTGATCGTGCGCAACACGGCATATCTGCCGCCGCTTTCGGATGGTATCTGTGGTCTGGATGTGGGAAATAATTACACCATTCTCTTTGTCTCGCGCGATCGCTATCCCGCCTTTCGGGTGGCAAATTATAACTACAATGCCATACCAAACTGCTATCAGCCTCTGTCCATGGAGGCTCTGGATGCAGCAGGAATTTTGCAGGTGCGGGAGAATCCGGCGCTGGACTTGGACGGAAAAGGTGTTCTGATCGGCTTTTTGGATTCGGGGATCGACACGACCCATCCGACATTCTTGGATACCGCCGGGGAAAGCCGGATCGTAGCGGTCTGGGATCAAAATTATGAGGAAGAAAACGAAGGCGCGACCAGAACATCAGATGATCTGCCACAGCCCTATTATGGCACTGTGTATGGAAAGGATACCCTTTCTGTCTATGGAAATCGAGATGCGACTGGGCATGGAACCTATGTGGCGAGCGTAGCGGCAGGCAGTGACGTAGGAGATCACAGTGGTGTGGCACCGGCGGCGGACATCGCCATGGTGCATTTAAAAGAGGCAAAAACTTATCTGCGCCAGTATTATTTTATCCCGGAGGATGCAACCTGCTATGCGGAAAATGATATCATGTTTGGCATACAGTTTTTGGATGAACTAGCAAGGATGCGGGAACAGGCGCTTGTAATCTGCATGTCTTTGGGCTGCGGGCTAAGCAGCCACAGTGGTAACAATTCCCTAGAACTTTATCTGAATGATCTGGCTGTTGCCTATCGCAGATGTGTGGTGACGGCGACCGGAAATCTTGCGGCTGCAAGAAAGCATTTTCAGGGAGTCTTTACGGCAGAAGATATAGAAGAAGGACAGGGGAAAATGATCTACCGTCAGGTGGAAGTTGTGGTGGAAGAAGATGTTTGCGGTTTTGTCATGGAGCAATGGTGTCTGGCACCTGCCCGCTACGAGGTGGCGATTGTTTCGCCTTCCGGGGAGGTGCATCCGGCGGTCGGGATCCAGACGGCGGGCAGTCAGATCTATGACTTCCCTCTGGATGGAACGACGGTGGAAGTGGATTACAGTTTCCCGGAAGCTACGACAGGAGACCAACTGATCTATTATCGTTTTACAAAACCGGCGCAGGGCATATGGCGGATCCGGGTCTACAGCGAAGACAGACAGACGGGAGAATTTCATATGTATTTGCCGGGGCAGGAACTGACTTGTGGGCGCATCTACTTTTTGGCATCTAACCCGGATACGACCATTATGAATCCGGCGAATGCCAACCGTGTCTTGACCATTGCGGGCTACAATGCCGTGCAAAATGCCATCCTTTTGGAAAGCGGGCGCGGCTATACTATTGACCGGCGGATCAAACCGGATCTGGCGGCACCGGGGTACGCGGTTGAAGGGGCTGTGGCAGGCAGAGGCAGTTTTTTTCCGGAAGCCCGGTATGAAAGGCAGACCGGCACTAGCGGGGCTGTGGCGATTGCGTCGGGGGCTGCGGCGCTCTATCTGCAATGGTGTGACAGACGACAGGATGCTCTTGTCAATACGACACAAGTCAAAAATTTTTTGATCCGGGGGGCAAGACAGATTCCGGGCGACCTTTATCCAAACAGGCAGTGGGGCTATGGGGCGCTGGATCTGTATGAATCTTTCCGGCGTATATAATAAGGATAGGCGGGAAGCAGGAGTTCTGTTAAAATAGAGGCAGTGACCTATCACAGATACCAAGGAGAGAGAATGTTAGCACTTAAAGTATTAGATGTAAAAAAATGCATGAATGACCTTTTGGCGTCGGAAGCCTTTGATCGTTTCTTGTTGTCAGATGCGACGATCACGACCAGGATGACTTATTCTCTGGACGGACATCTGACCAAGGGCTATCTAACCGAGGAGGAACTTTTGGAGGAAGGATTGTCCGGGGAGCGCTGTGTGCCTTATGGCTATGTGCGCAAATTGTGCTTTGATATGATCAAAGGCAAGCGCAAACCGGCATCTTTTCATTTTACCTTTCTATGTCCGCAAAAACTTTTACGCGAGATCATAGAGGGACAGAGTCTTTCCATCCAGCCGTCCGAGGTAGCCAATCTGACCCTGAATTTACGCTATGTCGGGGAAGAATTACTGGTGACGGCAGGTTGCACCATGCAGGGATTTTCTCTGGATCGAAGCATGGAAGAAGCATGGAAAACATGGGTATTAGCCTTTTTTGGGAGACTTTCGATCGCAGTGGAAAAAGCCGTGTAAGAAAGACCGAAATGCCTTTACTTTTCGGCGCTTGTGTGCTACTCTAATCACATATTGGTTTCCAATATAGATAATTTTTTTGGAGGTACTTGTAATGAGCAAGGGTACAGTAAAGTGGTTCAACAACCAGAAGGGTTACGGATTCATTTCTGACGAAGAAGGCAATGATGTTTTCGTACACTACACAGGTCTTAACATGGAGGGCTTCAAGTCTTTAGAAGAAGGCGCTGCTGTAGAATTTGATGTTACAGATGGTGCTAAGGGACCACAGGCAGTAAACGTAACAGTAGTAGGCTAATCTACGAAGTATTAATCAGACCGTTTTCAATGTACCTTTTTAGTTTATACATCTTGATTTAAATTGAGCAGGAAATTGGGATACAGCATGATTAAGGAAAGGCGGCGTGCATAGCATGTCGCCTTTTGCTTTGCGGCGTGCTGCGCAGATAGGACGTATGTCAGTGAGAAAAGGCGATATGCTATACATGGAGGAAGTAGAATGAAGAATGAGATCTTAATGAAATATTTGAAGGCGGGGATCACCCCGTTTCATCTGGTGCAGCAGTGTGCAGCAGACTTAGAGGAGGCAGGATTTGCACCG
Source organism: uncultured Lachnospiraceae bacterium (assembly GCA_934899185.1). Lineage (GTDB taxonomy): Bacteria > Bacillota > Clostridia > Lachnospirales > Lachnospiraceae > Pararoseburia. Next base: position 145,250 of record CAKXYI010000001.1, on the reverse strand, counting down.
CTTGCCATGGAAGAAGTATGGCATCTGGAAGAAAATAAAAAATATTATATCAACCATCATGGCACAACGATCCTGGCATTTACCGTGCCAAAAAAGGAAGAGATACTGGCAAGTGAGGATAATCTCGCACTCCGCATTGCTGCGGCACATACCGATTATCCTTGTATGCGGATCAAGACCAGCCCGGATGTCAAGACCAAGAAGTATCGTAAACTGAATGTAGAAGTCTACGGCGGAGCTATTTTGAATACATGGTTGGATCGTCCGTTGGGGGTCGCCGGACGTGTGGCACTGCGGTCGGAAACCTGCCTGCATCCACAGATACGCCTTTACGATAGCAAAAGACCACTGGCAACCATTCCAAACCTTGCTATCCATATGAACCGTGAGATCAATAAGGGCGTAGAACTCAACCGCCAGACAGATATGCTGCCATTGCTTGGCATGGGCGAGGATGAGGATGCCTTTATGACATTTCTGGCAGAAGAACTGCAGGTGCCGGTGGAGGAAATACTGGACTTTGAACTGTCTACCTATGTCTGGGAAGAACCGGCAGAACTCGGTCTGCAGGAGGATATGATATCATCACCGCGTATTGATAATATCAGTTCCTGTGCTGCGATCATGGAAGCCATGTGTCAGGCCACCTGTGATAAGCACTTAAATATCGGCATTTGCTACGACCATGAGGAGATCGGCAGCCGTACCAAGCAGGGCGCAGGCTCTGCCATCCTTACCGATGTCATCGAAAAGATCTATGAATCTATGGGATGGACGGCTCGGACAGCAAAAGATGCCATTTATCAGGGATTGATGGTCTCTGCGGATGTGGCGCATGCCTTGCATCCAAACCATGTGGAAAAAGCAGACATCACATCACAGCCGATCATGGGAGATGGTTTTGCCATCAAGGAGGCTGCTTCCCAATCCTATGCTACGGACTGTGAAGCAATCGGCATTGTAGAACAGATTGCACGGGTAAACGGGATTTCTTATCAGAAATATACCAACCGCTCTGATATTGTGGGTGGAGGTACTTTGGGAGCCATTTCCTCTGCACTTTTACCGATGCGTACGATCGATGTAGGCGTACCTATGCTTGCCATGCATTCCGCGAGAGAATTGATGGGACAGGCAGATTATAGCAGCCTGAAAGATCTGATTGTATCTTTTTATGGAGAAGCCTAAACTTTAATGATTTTTTAACCTTTGGGAATTAGAATGAGAAAAAATACAAAAGGACATAATAGAATATACGCCTGTCTGGGGCTGGTATGCAGTCTCTGTCTTTTGCTTCTGACTGCCTGCGGTCCGGTGGATTTCCTACAGGAGACCGTCAATGGGCGGCTGGAAAAGACCATTGTGGGCGAGGTAAAAGAGGTCGAGACAATCTCGGCAGACCGCTTTGCCTACCAGCAGTTGTCGGCGGATGAGCAGACAGTCTACGATCAGATCTTAGACTGCATCCTGCATCATACCGATTGTGTGACGGTATCCACCAAGGATCAGGATGTCTTAGACAAGGCATACCGCTGCGTGATGGCTGATTATGGCGGGCTTTTCTGGACCTCCGGTTACCAGTACAACACCTATTCCAGTTTTGATGAGGTGATCGGCATGGAATTTATGCCGACCTATACCTATACCCAGCAGGAGCGGGAGGATCTGCAGGCGCAGATCGACGCTGTTGTTGACCTCTGGCTGGCTGGGATTGCCAGCGATGCTTCCGATTATGAAAAAGCCAAGTATGTCTATGAGACACTGATCAGCCAAGTGGATTATGATGCCGATAGCCAGAATAGTCAGAATATCATCAGCGTATTTATAGGCAAGAAAACTGTTTGCCAAGGCTATGCGGATGCAACACAGTATCTCTTGTGGCAACTAGGTGTGACGTCTATCGTGGTGACCGGTATGGCAGGTGGCGATAACCATGCATGGAATCTGGTCAATCTGGACGGAGAATACTATTATATCGATACCACTTGGGGCAATACCCATTTTCTGGGAGAATTGCAAGGCGCTAAGAAGATAGATTATGGCTATCTGGGCGCCAGTACGCAGGATCTGGCGGCAACCCACACGGTGGATATGCCTTTTGGCTTGCCTGCCTGTGAGTCTGTGGCGGACAATTATTTTTACCGGGAGGGTATGTATTTTGAGACGGCAGATTTGTCTGCTATTGGCAGCCGGATCAGGGAAAAATATCGACAGGGAGCGACAGAGATCTCCCTTCGCATGTCGAATTTGCAGGATTACCTGCAAGTCAAGGAAGATCTGATCGGGCAGGATAAGATCTTTACATATCTGGAGGGGCAACAGGAACTGACCTATTTTGAAAATCAATCACTCTATATTTTGACTTTTGTCTTGTAAAAGAGTAGGAGAAAGCCACTTTTGCTGGAAAATGCGAAAAAAGTATTTACAAAAGTGGTTTTATATATTATTATGATGTAGTAATGAAAACCGCATGAAGAATAAAACAAAACCACAAACAAGTTGGGAGGCGTTTTTATGTATAAAATAATCATTGATAGTTGTGGAGAATTATCAGAAGAAATGAAGGAGAATGGACATTTTGCCAGTGTTCCGCTGACATTACAGGTCGATGAGACAGAGATCGTTGATGATGTGACCTTTGATCAGGCAGAATTTTTGAAAAAGGTAGCAGCTAGTGAGGAGAGCCCAAAGTCAGCCTGCCCTTCTCCTGATGCCTATATGCAGGCGATGGAATGTGAGGCAGAGCATATTTATGTGATCACACTGTCATCACAGTTGAGCGGATCCTACAACAGTGCCTGTTTGGCAAGGGATCTTTTCTTAGAAGATCATGAGGATAAGAAGATCTGTGTGATTGATTCCAAGTCTGCTTCTGTCGGGGAATCTTTGATCGGACTCTATATTGCATCCTGTGAAGAAGCCGGTATGGATTTTGAGACAGTGGTTGAAAATGTCGGTAATTACATTGAGAATCAGCACACCTTCTTTGTATTGGAGACTCTGGAAACCCTGCGAAAAGCAGGTCGTCTCAGCAATCTGAAGGCAAAACTTGCCAGCACCCTCAATATCAAACCGATCATGGGGTCGACCGAGGAAGGATCTATTCAGCAGTTGGCGCAGGCAAGAGGCATGAATAAGGCATTAGATCGTATGGTTCAGTCCATGATGGAAGTGACCAAGAACTGTGAGAATCGCGTTTTGGCAATTTCCCATTGTAACTGTAGGGAGCGTGCGCTACAATTAAAAGAAAAGATAGAAAAGGTAGCCTCTTTCAAGAAAATCTTTATTGTGGATACCGCAGGTGTCAGCAGTATGTATGCTAATGACGGAGGTATTATCATGGTGGTATAACACGCATGCAATACGAAGAAATTATTGAAATTATTCAAGCAAAAAGAAGATTTGGAAAGGCATATGGGAGAGATGTGACAGCAGAGATGATGGAACTGCTAGGACATCCTGAAGATGGGATGCAGATCATCCATATTGCCGGAACTAATGGAAAAGGATCAACGGCAGCATTTGTAAGTAGTATATTACATGCTGCCGGTTTTGTTGTGGGCAGATTTACCTCGCCCCACCTCATTCGTTTTACGGAACGGATCGTGGTAGATGGTGAGGAGATCCCACAGGCAGATGTGGTTCGGCTGGGAGAAAAACTTTTAGCCCTTCCCATGACACAGGAATGTACCATGTTTGATCTGTGCCTGGGCATGGCAATCCTTTATTTTAAAGAAAGAAAATGCGACTATGTGGTATTGGAGACCGGACTGGGAGGAGCAAAAGATTCCACCGCCGGTCTGTCGGTCGTTCCCCTAGTCTGTGCTTTTACCAATATCGGATTTGACCACACAGCCATCCTGGGAAATACGATCGAAGAGATCGCAGCAGAAAAAGCAGGAATTTTAAAACCGGGCACCAGAGCCGTCCTTGGAATTATGGAAAAATCAGCGGCGGATGTCATCAAAAACCGGGCTGCGGAGTTGGATGTTCCCATTACAAATGTGGATAACTTGTTGACAAAAATCTCAACCTACGAAATACCGCTAAACGGGCTATTTCAGAGGGCTAACGCCACATTGGCAGTAGGGGTAGTGGAAACATTATTCAATAACCATTGTGGATATCTCGGGGATAACTTTTTGTCGAAAAAAGAAGAAATCATTCGACAAGGATTGGCGGAGGCAAAGTGGCCCGGAAGAATGGAGGTTTTGTCCGAAAAACCGTATGTTTTAGCCGATGGGGCACACAATCCACAGGGAGTTGAAGCGTTATTCAACTCACTAAAAAACATGTTCCCGGATGAGAAATTTGTCTTTTTGGTGGGAGTTATGGCAGATAAGGACTACAGAGCCATGATGCGGTGCATGTATCCTCTGGCAGACACCTTTTTGTGTGCTACGGTTGATACCAGCCGCAGTTTACAGGCAGACGAGTTGTGCCAAGATCTTATGGAAGATGGAATGTCTGCTGTGGCAAGTGGAGATCTTTTGGATGGGATCCAAAAGGCAATCGCTTTAGGAGAAGAAAAAGGCGAACGTATTATTATTTTTGGATCTCTTTATTTTATAGGAGAGGTCAAGGCAATGTTTGAAGACGGAAGCATACATCTGTCGGAGTATGAGTAGAGGAGAATAGGATGCGAAAAAAAGAATTAGCAAAACTTGTTATAGAACGGTTAAAAGAAGCATACCCGGAGTCGCATTGTACGCTGGATTATGATGATGCCTGGAAACTACTCGTCAGTGTGCGCTTGGCGGCTCAATGCACGGATGCCAGAGTGAACGTGGTCGTACAGGATCTTTTTGCGGCATATCCTTCCGTAGAGGCACTGGCAGAGGCAACCCCGGAAGAAATTGAAAAATATGTGCATCCATGTGGACTTGGCAAAAGCAAGGCGCGTGACATCAGTGCCTGTATGAAGATGCTGCGGGATGAATATGATTGCCATGTGCCGGATGATTTTGATGCCCTGCTTTCCCTGCCCGGCGTGGGACGTAAAAGTGCCAACCTTATCATGGGGGATGTCTTTGGCAAGCCGGCGATCGTGACGGATACCCACTGTATCCGCCTCTGTAACAGGATCGGGCTGGTGGACGGCATCAAGGATCCGAAAAAAGTGGAGATGGAACTTTGGAAGATCGTGCCGCCGGAGGAGGGCAGTGAACTCTGCCATCGTCTGGTAGACCACGGACGTGCCGTATGCACCGCGCGGACTGCACCTTATTGCGATAAGTGCTGTCTGGCGGATATTTGTAAGAAGCGGATATAAATTGTGAAAACTGCACATAAGAATTGCGCATCTTTCCTATTCGTTGTAGAATATACACATATAACATGGAGAGTAGGAAAGGGGTATTTTTTATGGAGAATGAAGAAAAACTCAGAAAGCGGAATTTGATCACGTATCCGTTGGGAACCATGGGACGTGATGCCGTTTATGCTTTGATTAACAGTTATCTGTTGACGTTTGTACTATTTACACATTCTTTGAATGCAGCGCAACTGACTGCCATCACCGGTATTATGATCGGGGCGCGTGTTTTTGATGCCTTTAATGATCCGATCATGGGCAATATCATCGAGTGCACCAGGAGCAAATATGGCAAGTTCAAGCCTTGGCTTTTGGCAGGCATTTTATCGACCTCGGTGGTTATTTATCTGATGTTTAACGTACAGCTGCAGGGATGGAAATTTGTGGTATTCTTTGGCATTATGTACTTTTCCTTCAGTATTACCTATACCATGAATGACATTTCTTATTGGGGCATGGTTCCGGCGCTTTCCTCCGACGCAGACGCAAGAAATCAATTTACTTCCCGCGCTACGCTTTGTGCGGGCATCGGTGGAACGGTGGCAACGATTCTGATCCCGCTGTTTACGACAGGCAAAAATGCCATTGGCGGCAATGCTGCTTATGCTTATGGCAGGATCGCATTGGTGATCGGTATTTTGGCTCCACTTTTCCTTTGCATCACCATCTTTGGTACGAAAGAACACCGTGATACGGCGCAGGAGAGTAAGGAAAAAGAAAAGTTCAGTTTCAAGAAACTGGTACATACAATCTTTCGGAATGATCAATTGGTCTGGGTGGCAGTCATATTTTTGATCCAACAGATCGGCAATGGTCTGATCGTGGGCGGTATCGGTTCGACTTATATTTATTCCATTTATGGATATGAAGGCGGGCTCTATTCTTTGTTTACGACCATCGGTATGTCGGTTACGGCATTTTTGATGATCTTTTATCCGACGATTTCACGCCATATCCATCGTAAGAAACTTATGGGCTATATGGCTGTGATCGCAACCATCGGTTATATTATGATCTTTGTCTCAGGCTTGATGCCGGGGAAGGGCATGGGCAAATTTGTAGTGCTTATGATCGGCTATATGCTCTGTAATTTCGGACAGTATGGCTACTATCTGATCATGATGATTTCTATTATGAATACGGTCGAGTACAATGAACTCAAATTTGGCTCGCGTGATGAGGGTATCATTACTTCCCTGCGTCCTTTTATCACAAAACTGGGTGGAGCCATTATTGTAGCCATTACATCGGCTGTCTATATTATGTTTGGAGTTACGGATTATACCAACCAGATTTCGGAATTAGAGCAGCAGTGTAATCAGAACCTGATCACAGAGGCAAGCAAGTTATCCCAGATTGATGCGGTGCTTTCTCATGTGACCAATCAGCAGGCAATGGGACTTTTGATCTTTATGTCCATCGTGCCGGGCATTTTGATGCTGCTTTCTTATTTCCTCTATAAGAAGTATTACAAACTGGATGAGGAAGAATATGACCGCATCTGCAAGAAGTTGGGAAAGACGGAATAGAACTATAAATATAGAATGATATAGAAAAGAAGTGCTGGAGACGGCACTTCTTTTCTTGCATTTTATGAGTTGGACATATATAATACGTATAAGTGATAAAATTATGATAAGGAGATGATAAAATAATGGAAATAAGACCGGTATCTGATCTGAGAAACAAATTTACAGAGATTGAAAAGGTAGTAGAACAGGGAGATCCTGTATATTTGACAAAAAATGGTTATGGAACCATGGTTGTTCTTAGCATTGATGCATACACCAATTTGACAGGATCTGTAGAAAGAGCCTTGGAATATGCAGATTGTATGGCGGCATTGCAGGAGGAACGGCTGACACATGAGGAAATGTTTGCAAAATTGAGGGAGTCGAATGAAAAATGAATATAAGTTACGATATTTGCCATTATTCTATGATGATTTTTCGGATATTTTAAGATATATTCGAAAGGTCTTACAGAATGATAAAGCCGCTGAGGATCTAGTGTCTGAGGTGGAGTCTGCTATTCTAGAGCGCTTACAGTGTCCGGAAGCCTATGAACAATATCGCGCAAAAAGGCAACATCCGTATCCTTATTATCGAATTTATGTAAAACATTATGTGATCTATTATGTTGTCATCGAGGGGACAGATGAGCAGAAGATCATGGAAGTGAGGCGTATGTTGCATGAGCGACAGGAATGGAAGAAATGGCTATAGGCTCACCTCCGGATATCCCCCGGCAGCAGACCGTAGCGTTCCTTGAACTTGCGGTAGAAAAAGCCCTGATTGTGGTAGCCGACAGCCTCGGCAATGGAGGCGATGGAGTGGTCTGTCGTGCGCAAAAGTTGCAGGGCTTTGGCAAGGCGGATCTCCTGTATGTAGGCAGACAGGGTGATATTTTCAGTCTTGTGAAAGAGACGGTTCAGATAGTCTGGGTTATAGTGGAAGGCAGAGGCGATGGCAGATACTGATACATCGGCAAGATGGCTGTCGATATATTGCTTGATGTCAGACAGGAGAGCGCCGTGTAGTGCCTTGGTATCTTCGGTCATGACCTGCATACGAAATTCCTGTGTCAAAAGGTCAATGATGCGTTCGACATAGCCAATGATGATATGTTTTTTACCGGTGCGGCAGGCGATCAGTTCTTCTAATATGGTATAAAAAGCATGATAGGTCAGAGGCGTCTGATCGAAAGGAGAGAAGCGGATATAGAGATATTCGCTTCTTTTTTGATTGAGGAGTTTTTTGAGAGACTGCATATAGTCGGTGCGGCGGTCTGCACCAATGTATTGATCAAAGAAGGAGTCGTCCACATCCAGACACAGGATGGTGCAGTCTCTGGCGAGGAGATATTCTCCGTGCATGACATCGGCAGAGATCAATAGCATTTCCCCTTGCGAAAGGTTGACTTCCTGATCTTCGATGTGGATGCGCAAAGACCCTTCGACAATGTAGATGAGTTCAATATGTGTATGTGCGTGGAGGGCACAGCGCATGCCATGTTCAAAAGGAATCAAAAAAGTGTAGGTATCCGGTGCAGAGAGGGTGGAATAAAAAAATTCCTGTTTGGACTGGGGACTGGTATGCCAGCCGGTCAAAGTGACCAGGTCGTAGGTCAGGCGGCGCGGCGAATTTTGGAAATGGTAAGTCGTATCCAAAAATGCCTGATGCTCGGCATAAGTCTTTACGACTGGCTGACCTATCGTGCCTTTTTCAACTGTTTTTGAGAGTAATTCTGTAATATTCATGGGGAAAGTATAACATGCCGGAGGAGAAAAGAAAATACCATGTCGGATTTGGTAAGTACAAAATAAAGGATTGCGCGTCATTGGAAATTACAATCGGTGGAAAATGAGGTTAGGATAGGAGACATCATAAAGATAGACAGCAGAAAGGATAGATAGGATTATGACAAGTAAAAGAACCGTATTTACCGTAGATGGAAAACCTTTTATCGCGATCGCCGGAGAATCCCACAATTCCAGTTCGTCCGATGCAGACTATATGCAGGGCGTATGGGATAAGGCAGAGGAGCAGGGATTAAATACCTTATTGCTCCCGGTGACATGGGAACTGACAGAACCGGTGGAAGGACAATTTGATTTCACGTTGGTTGATACACTTATCAACCAAGCGAGAGAAAGAAAAATGCATCTGATCTTCCTTTGGTTTGGCACATGGAAGAATGCCCAGTGTATGTATGCCCCGGAATGGGTGAAAAAGGACATGGTACGCTTCCCGAGAGCACAGATGGAAAAGGGCAAGAATAAGACCAGACTCATGGCGTTTTACGGCATGGAATACACGACACTTTCTGCTTTTGGTCAGGAGACCGTCAAGGCTGATGCCAATGCTTTTGCAAAACTCATGGCACATATCAAGGAAGTCGATGAAAAAGAGGGTACTGTGATCGGTGTGCAGGTAGAAAATGAGACCGGTATGCAGGGATCCGACCGGGAGCATTCTGATCTTGCGGATGAGAAGTTTGCAGAAGATGTTCCGACAGAATTTGTTTCTTATATGAAAGTTCACACAGATACTATGGAAGCCGGCATCAAGGAAGCCGTGGAAAATGGCGCAGACTCCGGAAACTGGGAGCAGGTCTTTGGAACCTATGCCGGAGAGATCTTTACCGCCTATTATGTAGCATCTTATGTGGAGAAAGTGGCAGCCGCTGGAAAGACAGTCTATGACTTGCCGTTTTCCGCAAACTGCTGGCTGGACAAGGACGAGGAAGCCGGAAAATATCCGACGGGTGGACCGGTAGCCAAGGTCATGGAAGTATGGCGCTATGCGGCACCGTCGATCGATGTGATCTCGCCGGATATCTATGTGCCAAACTTCACCGAGATCTGTGATACCTACACCAAGATGGACAATCCACTCTTTATCCCGGAGACCGCCACACATTCACACTGCGCACCGCGTCTGATCTATACGATCGGCCATTATCATGCAACCTGTTTTGCACCGTTTGGTTTTGAGGATATGGGGCAGCCTTTCAATGATATTTCCGCCTATCTGTTTGGCGTGGATGTATCGGATCCGCTCTTGCAGACACCACAGAATGTGGAAGAATACCGTTGGTGTGCATCGACCTTAAATGATATGATGCCGCTTCTGACAGGGGCTTATGGCACAAACGACCTGCAGGCAGTGATCTCTGAAAAGATGGATATGACACCGCCAGACCTGCAAAATTTCAATCCTGCGCTTGGTATCAGTGGTATGGAAAAAATGGGGGATTCAAAAAACGATACGATATTCTTCGATGGATTCGGTTTCAAAGTAAGCATGAACATACCGCTTGTGACAAGAAAAGACGGTGTCTGTCTGATTTTAAAGGCAGAGAAGGATACCTATTATATACTGGCAAATGGCTGCATGATCACACCATTTTCCACGAATCCGGAAAAGCCGAACTATGATATCATCGCTTTAGAAGAGGGCAAATTTGTAGACGGACAGTGGAAAGCAGGACGTCGCTTGAATGGCGATGAGGCATCCCGTTTCTGCTACAACGACTACACACTGGTTAAGTTGAAGGTATTTTCATATAAATAAAATGTAAAAGGTTTCAGTTGATCCGCTGTGTGTTTTTTCGATATTGCAGAGGGGTCAACTGAAATTTTTTCTTAAAGGCGTTTTGAAAATAACTTTGACTGGAGTAGCAGAGATAATTGCTGATCTCTGTCAAAGACATATTGGTATAGGTTAAAAGACTTTTTGCTTCTTCTAATTTACAACGTGAAATGTAGGCGCCCGGAGAAATACCGAGTTCTTTTCGGAAGCAGTTGGTAACATAGGAAGTGCTTCGCTGGATATGATCCGCCACATCATTGACGGTAATGGATTCATTCGTGTGACTACGGATAAAATTCATACTATTGAAGACATCACTGGAAACACCAAGTGGAACATGACTCTTGCCGGAGAGTTGGCAAAATTTGACTAGCATGTTGTAGCGCAGGGTCTCGATTTCATTGACAGATTGGAGTTTTTCACACTCTTGAACATATTGCCCCATCAATGCAAAGGCGACTTCTGTAGATACGCCGCCGGGAATGGCACCAATCATAACAATATTGGTAATGGTACTGATGAACATGTTTTTTGCCTGGCGCAGTGCTGATGTTGCCAGAGGTTTTGCTAGAAGATTCAATGGTGTCTGATTCAAATAATTCTTTAATTCGACTTCGTTTCCCATTTTGATAATTTCATATAGACGCAGTTCATTGGAATAGGTATTGAAGTATTCCGTGGATTCTTCTCCGATGTTGGATCGAGTCTGAGTTGCCATGTCATCTGCTGCCGGGGTGTGATCCGGAAAAAAATGTGACAATTCGCAGGATTCATGATTGATTGCCTGATGAAGAAAAATTAGGTGTTTTGCCAGTTGCAGTTGGCTCAAACGCGGAATCGAACACAAAAATTCTTGCACTTTTTCTTTTGCGGAAATCGAGATTTTATTTTCGCGGAGAAAAGCATTTAAGATTTCAGGTGTGATCTCTGTTTCAAAAACGGGTCCAAGTACAATGAACATGGAAGTCTGGTTAATGCGGATGATACCATATTCGATCGATGGATCATAATGACTGAAACAAGGGCAGTTCGGAAGATCATCAGGAACATAATAATTGTTATATTGCGGGATATCTGCTGTTGTCCGGATAGAGGAGTAAAGAACCTTTTCACGATCAAGAAGATTGACAGGGATGCTGGTAGCAGAAAAATAATTTTTGCAAAAACTAAGATAATCCATAAAATGGCTCCTTTCAACGATACAATATTTATACAATAGTCAGTATATAGAGGTAATTGAAAAAAATCAATATTTAAAATCGTAATAATGTAATGAAAAACGCAATAACCGTTCGGGAATATATGATATTCTTGCAACATCAAGAAGAGATTATGAGCGCGCAAGTAAATGATCTATCAAAGACTAGGAGGTTTTTATGAAAAGAATAATATGGAAGAGGATGCTGTCTGTGGCACTTGCCGCAACGATGGTCGCAGGCGTCTTCACTGGATGTGGAAAGTCAAGTGCAAAAAATGATGATCCGGATCATTTCTCAATGTGGATCTTTCAAACAGATGGTGCAGGAAAGTACTATACAGACTACAATGATGCCGCAGCAGTACAGTATATAGAGGCACAGACCTGGGATACCGAAAAAGGCGGCATAGGGGATGGCGAGAGCCTGGATTTTGATTTCCAGGTACCGGTTGCCGGATCCGAGAGAGATAATTTTAATACACTGATTTCTACAGGTGATTATCCGGATCTTTTGGATCTTACCGTATCATCGGAAAGTGCAGAAGCCTTGGCAGATGACGGGATCCTTATGGATATCACAGAATATGTAGAAAAATATATGCCAAATTATGTTGCATATCTGGAGCAGAACCCGGAACGCAAGATGCTTTGCACATCAACAGATGATGAAGGCAAGACACATTATTATCAGATCTGTATGTTGGGCGATTCCGTTAGAAATCCTTGGCAGGGCTATATGTATCGTCGTGACTGGATCGTAAAGTATGCTACACCGACCGAATATGTATGGGATTGGGATAGCGATACAGTAAAGAAAAATGGTCATCCGGAAGTAACACCTCTTTCTGAGGCAAAGAAACAGAATAACCTGACCGGATGGAAGAAAAATGAAGTGACTTCCTTTAGCGCAAGCGATGGAGATGATCCGGACAATACCTATGAAGATAATGTTATCTTCCCAAGTGGTACATCAGATCCTCTGACCATCAGCGACTGGGAGTGGATGTTTGAAGCATTTGACAAGGCAATCGCAGAAAGAGGTTGGGATGATGCTTATGACATTTCTATTTCTTATATGGGAAATAGTACCTTAGGCGATCTGGTTTCCTCTTTTGGTGGTGGTAATGGCTACTATTACATCAATGACGGAACGGTAGAGTATGACGGAACGTCTGACAACTTTAAGACTTATACAGAGTGTATGGAGAATTGGTATGATCAGGGGTGGTTGGATAAGCAGTTCTATACCAGAACAGATATCTTCTATATGATCAATACCACAGGTGTTAGTCAGGGTAAGGTAGGTCTTTGGTCTGCTTATACAGGTACAGCACTTGGTTCTGTGATCCGTGATACTTGCATGGATGAGTCTGATAAGGAAGATGCCTATGCAATGGCTGCACCGCTTCCGATCAATGATACTTATGGCAGTGATGACCAGAAGTTTAAAGATCCGGATTGCATGTATCATGACAGTAGAAAAGCAGCAGCACTTGGTGTTACCAATAAGTGTGAGGATAAGGACTTAGCAACACTCTTTACCTTCTTTGATTGGACTTACACAATGGAAGGTGCTTTGGTTACAAACCTTGGATTGACAGAAGAACAGATCAGTGAAACTAAGTTGGATCCAAACTTATATGAAGAATATGGATACAAGGGAAGTTATGAAGTGTCAACCGGGGATGATGGAAAGCCGGTTTATACCCAACTCATCCCACTCGAGGATGCAGTAGGTGGCGCAGTAACAGCAACCAGACTATGTGTGGGATTGCAGTTAAATGGCAATTCAGATGATTACACCATAGAGCGGGGTGAATCCGCAGTGTTAAAGCATGCTTATGAATTATGGACCAAGTATGAAGATACCGGTAGTGCATCGGATTATACATCGCTTTTGAGTGCGAAGGACTCACAGACATGGAGCGCAACGCAGACTAAGGTAACAGACTACATGAGCCAGAATCTGCCACAAGTTATTCAGGGGAAGATGACCTGGGAGGATTATGTAGCAGGTATGGAAGCAAATGATCCATCCAGTGTTTGCGAACTTTTGCAGAAACAGATTGACAAAGCAAAATAAAAGATAATGCCTTATAGGGTATCAAAGACCGTCATACCTGTATGGCGGTCTTTTTATAGCAAAATTTCAGGAAAAAGGAGAAAAACATGAAGCAGCATATCAAACTTTCTAAGACACAAGTCAACAAGGGAGTCTTGGATTTTTCATATTTACTGGATGCCCCTGCGGGAAAACATGGATTTTTACAGGTGAAAGATGGACACTTCTATTTTGAAGACGGGACGAGAGCACGGTTTTTAGGTTTTAATATTGCGACAAGATCCAATACACCGAGTCATGAACTGGCAGACAAATTGGCAGATCATTTTGCAAGTATGGGGGTAAATATCATCCGTATGCATGCAGCCGATGCACCAATCGGTCAGGAAGAGTGCACCTGGAGCAGTTGTAAAGAGGCACCTCTTCTAAAATATAGTGAGGGGTCCAGCATAGAGTTTAACCCGGAAGGTCTGGATCGTTTTGATTATCTGGCAGCTAAATTAAAGGAAAAAGGCATTTATCTGCATTTTGATCTTCTGATTGCCCGCCAATTTCTAGCTGGCGATGGGCTGGAATATCCGGGAGATATGGTCTCTTGCATCAAGTGTTTTCCTATGTTTAACCAGCGACTGATCGATCTGCAAAGAGACTATGCAAAGAAGTTTCTTTGCCATGTAAATCCATATACAGGACTTGCTTATAAGGATGATCCGGCTGTAGCCGTCGTGCAGATGAATAATGAAGATTCGGCGATCAAAGGTATTGACGAAGTAGACCAGAATCCGCAGTTATTGCCTTATATGGAAGAGGTGCAGAGACGTTTCAATCATTTCTTACTCATGAAGTATGACAACCGGGAAAAACTGGCAAGAGCATGGACCAGTGAGGGAGTGTGTGCCCTGGGTGAGGATGAAGATCCGACACAGAATACCGTTAAGATGGTACGAGGCTCCTTTTATCAGCCGACCAACAATGCGTGGGATGACTGGGCAGGGGAAGTAAGCCCGGCACGCTACGCAGATTATATGGAGTTTGGATTGTGGTCTAACCGGCGTTTTTATCGCGAGTACAAAAATTATCTGATCTCTCTGGGAGTCAAGGTACCGATCGCAGCCAGCAATCTGATTGCGGGTGCAGCGGATGTTTATGGTCATATCGATGGTGATTTTATGGAGAATAACACCTATTTTAATCATCCGATTCTGCCGGTTTACGGAAAGACATTTATGGTTGCCAATCCAACAGAAAATGTTTCGGTCAACCCGCTTACCGTACAAAAATATATTGGACAGATGGCAACGACTCTCTTATCCCTGGGCTCTATTTCCTGTGTAGAAGGCAAGCCATTTATGATCACGGAATGGAATGATTATGGATTGCACCCATTCCGGTCAACTTCTTTTGTGCAGATGATCGCCTACGCCTGCCTCAATGATTGGGATGGTCTGATCCTCTACAATCATCATACATCGGATAAAGACAACCAGCCCGATGATGAGATCCATGATGTTTTTGACTGTTATAATGACCCGGCAGTTATGTGTCAATGGGGCTTTATGGCAAATATGTTTTTGAAGGGATTGGTAGCCAAAAGCAATGTCAAAGTGGAACAGGTATTTACCATGGAGGATTTGGAGACTCTGCCGCAATGGTATGCCATGGTCAATCTGATCGCACCATATATTACCGGTCTGCGTGCAGCAGTTGTGGAAAACGGACATAAATATAAGGGAAATGCGGATCTTGCGATCAATGCGGGCTACTTTAATACGGCAGATCTGTCCGAGGCAAAGCACACAGTGCAGTTTGCCTGGTCAAAAGACAGGGATGCTTTTCGCCGTTTCCCGGATGACCAGCGGCTTCCTAAGGCTAGGAAAGGGCACATGGTAGAGGAATCTAAGATTTATCTGGATGAAAAAAATCTTGTGATCGATGATATCCGTCAAATGGCAGGTATGGGAGATTATACAGGATTTGCCGAGAAATTGGATCAGGCAATGAAGTGCTGGGAACTGATCCCGGAGGACACCGGTCTGGTGGATGGGAAATTGATCTCAGCAACCGGGGAAATCTGTTTTGATCCGGATCACGCAAGATTTGAGGTTCATACCCCATATGTCGCATATTTTAGTGGAGCACCGGAGGAAAACGTAGTGCTAGATGATCGTATTTGGGTCAAGACAGGCAATGACCGCATCTCACTTTCCCTTATGCCGTTATATCCAGAGGAAACGGATAAAATGAAGTTGGCAGATGCCAATGAGTTTGTGATCTCTGCCTTTGGACGCTGTGGCAATGATGATAATGTGATCTCCGATGGACCGGAGTATGCACCGGGCATCAAGATGACCTGTATTACAATGAACGGAAAGTTATATGCGGAGACTTTAGAGGGCAGCATGATCGTAAAGGCACAGAATAAGGCAGTCCTAGAGTTTTTAGATACCGAGGGCAATGTAATCTCTTCCGTGGAGAAGACAGCAGAGAATGGTCAGGTGGTTTTTGACTTGCCGGGAAATGTTGCAAGTGTATTTTATCATCTGTGGATGGATTAGAAAGAGGTAAGCATATGGAAGAAAAATTATACGAATTTTCGGATGATGAGAAAGCCTGCGTGATCTTTCAGCCCAAACTGCCACGCTATTGGTTTAACTATCTTTGGAGTGAGAAAGGCTACTGTGCTCAGATTTCTCAAAATGGACATGGAAGAAGTTATTATCTGAACGAAAAAGCAGATATGTGCATGCTCAACAATAACGATGCCCGCTATGTTTATATTCGTGATGACGAGACCATGCAGAGTTGGAATGTTGGGGCGGCACCGCTCAATGAAGAGGTGGAAAATTTCAAGTGTATTCATCATCTGGGCTATACAGAACTATCTTCTCGGGTGGAGCAGATCGCATCTTCCTGGTGTATATATGTGCCGAAAGATGCTTACCATGAAGTCTGGCGTATCAGGATCAAAAATGAGAGCCGGCACACCAGAAAATTGAGCGTCTTTGAGGCGACCAGTTTTGAACTGGAAGGTTTTTCTTATCCGAGATATTATGAAAATTATCGATGTATGGAAACACATTTTGATGAGGCTTTAAACGGTATCTATTGTTCCTCAGATCATCCTTTTGCGCCTCATAAGCGGTATAATGCATTTCTTGCTTCGTCGGAACCGGTCTATGCTTATGACGGAGATCTGGCAAAGTTTTGCGGGGGTGTAGGAACGATCACCAAGTTAGATGCGTCGGCATATGCACTCTTTCAGCGCCCGGACATTGTTGTGAAGGGACTGGATTGCAGTAATTCAGAGGCGGCTCTATTTGTTCTGGGGGCTGTCTTACAACATAAGATAATACTTGCTCCGGGAGAGGAAAAAGAGATTTTCATGATCATGGGAGTCAGTGAATCTATGGATGAGGCTATTGGCATTCATGAAAAATATAGCAGATCCCGGGAGATAGAAGAGGGGCTGAAAGAAGCGATCGCATACAATACGGATAAATATGCTTCTCTGGATTTACAGACTCCGGATGAGAAAGTAAACCATATCATGAAGCAGTGGATCAAAAAGCAGGTGGACTGTTGTATTGTAGGTAAAAAAGGTGTTCGCGATAATTTACAGATCGCAGTAGGACTTTTGAATTATCGGCAGGAAAAGGCAAAAGAGGAGATCTTAGAATGTCTGCGCCACCAGTTTCAGGATGGTCATGCTGTCTTGACATGGTATCCTTATGATGATACCCGCTATTCGGATCAACCGTTTTGGATCATATGGGCTGTGTGCGAATTACTCAAGGAAACTGGAGATCTTTCTCTTTTGGAGGAAGAGATCTCTTGGCAGGATGGCGGTCAGGCTACGGTCATGGAGCATCTGCGTGCAGCAGTGTCCTGCCTGATCCGTGATAAGGGAAAACATGGTCTGGTCAAAATCTATTTTGCAGACTGGAACGATGCCTTAAATATCACGACCGATCCTGAGGCGGAAAGTGTGATGCTGTCAGAACAGTTCTGTATGGCGTTACAGGAGATGGAAGCATTGATGCATTATATTGGAAATGAGGAATACGCCGTCTTTTTGCGTCAGGAATACGACAGATTGGCACAGGCAATCAATACCTATGCGTGGGATGGCAAATGGTATATGCGGGCACTTAGTCAGGTAGAAAATATTGGTTCTAAGGATAGTCAGGGAAGCAAGATCTATCTAAATGCACAGTCATGGGCTGTGCTGGCAGATATTGTACCTCCGGAGCGCATGGCAGATGTAGTGGCATCTGTGGATGGTATGGAAGGAGATTTTGGATTTCCACTCAATATGCCAGCCTATGAAACATATTCACCTAATGTAGGACGCATGTCCGGTATGCTTCCGGGACTGTTTGAAAATGGAGGCGTATATTGCCATGCGACCAGTTTTAAGATCTTTATGGATTGTAAATTGGGACGCGCCAATAAGGCGATCAGCACTTTGAAAAAGATCATGCCGGATAGCGAGCAAAACCCATCCGGCAATTCCGGGGCAGAGCCGTATGTGTTTACAAACTGCTATGCTACGCATCCGGGGTATTACGGCAAGTCCTACTGGTCGTGGACAACGGGCACATCAGCATGGGCATTGCGCAGCATTTATGAGGGTATCATGGGTGTGCAGAGAACCTATGAAGGATTACGGATCGCGCCATGTTTTCCGCCGGATTGGGAAAATGCCAGCCTGAAACGTCATTTTCGGAATGCTGATTACGAGATTCATATTTGCAATCCGAAACATTTGGCAACGGGAAATATCCATATCACAATGGACGGACGACAGATAGCCGGAAATATTTTGCCGGATGTGCAAGATGGACAGTTACATCAAGTTCTTGTTCATATTGATGAAAAATGATATTTACAATTGTAAAAAGAAAAACATAATACATAGAATGCTACCTATGATAAATTACAGGTAGAAATAAGGAGGAAGGTTCTATGGCAAAAATAAAATCAAAACCGGCGTCTTATAACCCGAAGAACACATGGAGGTATGATCTGAAGAAAAACGGAGCACTTTATCTGATTTTTTTGATCCCATTTACGTTTCTTTTGATCTTCAAATATATTCCCATGGTGGGGATTCTGATGGCATTTCAGGATTATAAGGTCGCGAAAGGCTTATTTGGAAGTCCTTGGGTGGGACTGGATAAATTTAAGGAACTGTTTGCGGGGGCGCAGTTTGGCTATGCTTTTCGCAATACGGTCTATATGGCACTTTTGAATCTGACACTGGGATTTATCATTCCTGTTATTTTGGGACTTCTGATCAGTCAGGTCAGAAATAAAAGAACATCCCGTGTGGTACAGACAACTACTTATATGCCATATTTTGTTGCACCGGTCGTTGTGTGTACTTTGGCAAAGGAGTTTTTAAAAGAAGGTGGAGCCATTACCATGTTCCTGACTATGTTTGGACTCCCTAACCAGAACTGGCTGGCAGTCAATTCACCGGTATTCTGGTTCATCAACTGTTTTCTGGGCATTTGGCAGGGAGCAGGATATGGAGCCATTGTTTACATAGCTGCCATCAATGGCATTGATCAGAATCTCTACGAAGCGGCCTGCATTGACGGAGCAAGCAGATGGCAGCGTTTATGGAATATCACAATCCCAAGTGTTGTGCCGCTGGTTGTTATGATGTTTACCATGCAGATCGGGTTGGTATTCATGACAGGATTTGATAAGGTACTGCTTTTGTATATGCCGACAACTTATGAATTTTCAGACTGTCTGAGTACATACACCTATCGAATGGCATTTTCAGCAGGAAATGACTTTAGTTTATCAACAGCATCCGGTTTGTTGCAGTCTATTATCGGAACTCTGTTACTGATCTTTGGTAACAAAATGTCTGAGAAAGCAACGAAAATGTCGCTGTTCTAAGGAGGAATGAAAGATGGCTAGAAAACCGAAATACAAAGAAGGAATGGTCGTACACCCGAGTGTGGGAGAAAGAGTGGCGGATATTATCATAGGATTGGTTCTTGTGGTTTGTATGGCATTGGCAATTATTCCGATGTGGCATACCTTGATGGCATCTTTGTCCGATGGCAATTTGCTTCTGGCACATAATGGAGTCCTCTGGAAATGGGTGACAGCAGATGGAAAACCAAACTGGGGTGGATATCTAAAGACTTTGTCTTATGATGATATGGCGATTATCAAGAGTTATGTTTATACCATTTTATATGTGGTCGGCAATGTCTTGGTCGGTCTGGTATTAAATGTGATCGCAGCATATGTGATCTATCGTAAGCCAAAGGCATCCGGGATCATGATGCTCTTTATCATTATTTCCCTTATGTTTAATGGAGGAACGGTACCGACATATATGGTCATCCGTAATCTGGGTATGACCGGAACCGTATGGTCTATGATCCTGCCGGATTGTACCAATGCCATGTTTATTATTTTGACCCTGAATGCATTTAAACAGGTGCCAAAATCTACGATCGAAGCAGCCGAACTGGATGGCGCTGGACACTTTACCATCATGTTCCGTATTCTGCTGCCACAGGCTATGGGACTTGTGACGGTAACCATGATCAACACAGCGATTCTTTCATGGAATGCATGGTTCAATGCAATGCTTTATATTCCAAGTGATAAGAATCTGTGGCCTTTGCAGTTATGGATCAAGCAGATCGTGGCAGATAATGCGACACTTACCACAGCAACATCACCGGATTGGAACCGTTATCTGGTATCTTACTGCGTGATCATTATTGCAACCTTGCCGGTGCTCATTGCCATGCCATTTGCGCAAAAGCAGTTACAAAAGGGATCTCTGCTGGGAGCCGTGAAAGAATAAAGGAAAAAATATGATTAAAGTTAGTGATATTACGATCGACTATCATTCTTTGTTTGAAAGAAAAGACACCATTTATTATACGGATAAACAAGAGCCTGTGATTGGATTTTGTTTGGAAAGTGATGAACAAAACGTCAGTATAGAAAAAGCATATATTTCCTTAAATGGATGGCAGACAGAAGTAAATGAGATTTCCTATGTTACCTATGGTGGCGAGAAACTTTTACCGATGCAGACATATACAATCTGTGTGCAAGTGGAAATGACAGATGGAAAACAGGCAGAAGCACATGCGACCTTTGAAACAGGTCGCATGCATTTGTCTTGGAAGGGAAAGTGGATCACCGATTTGTCGATTGTTAATGCATCGCCGCTATCACCACGTCCCATGGAGTTTCGCAAGCAGATTTGTTTGCAAAAGCCAGTGAGATCATTGAAGGTCATGGCAACGGCATTGGGCATCTATGACCTGTATTGGGATGGAAAACGTATCAATCAGGAATATTTTGCACCGGGCTTTACGGATTATGATCACCATTTACAATATGGTATTTACCCACTGGAGAATATCCAGCCGGGCACTTATGAGTTGCGGGCGATCGTCGCCGCTGGATGGGCAGTGGGACGGTCTACCTATATACAGGATACCAATAAGAGCAGGTCGCTTCTGATGGCAGAAAGACAGGCTTTCCTATCCGATATTTTTGTGGAATACATAGATGGAACAAGCGAATGCATTGGTACAGATACATCTTTTGAAGTAGCGCAAAGTGGTAGGTATCTTTTTGCAGATTTTTATGATGGTGAAATTTATGAGGCAGATCCAAGCCATGTTGTCTACACATGGAAAAGGGCAGAGATCACACAGTTGAAAGAAAAACCAACTATCCAAGTCCGCTATGGAGAGCCTGTTCTGGGACATGAGATCTTAGCGGGAAAGTATATCGGACAGACCAAGGATGGAGAGTTTTTATATGATTTTGGACAAAATCTGGCGGGGCTTATTACGTTAAAAGTGCAGGCAAAAGCGGGAGATGTCATTACCATCCGTCATGCGGAAACTCTGGATGAGGATGATCTCTATGTGCAAAATCTTCGTTCTGCCAAGCAGATCATAGAATATCACTGCAAGGATGGAGAACAGATTTATTCGCCGCGTTTTACCTATATGGGATTTCGTTATATTGCCGTTAAAGGCATCAGACCGGAACAGATGCAGGTAAAGGTGCAGGCAGTTTATTCGGAACTGACGGAATTTGGCGGCTTTTCCTGTTCCAATGAAGATCTGAACCAATTACAGAGTAATATCGTATGGAGTGGAAAAAGCAATTTTATAGATATTCCGACAGATTGTCCGCAGCGTGATGAGCGCCAGGGGTGGACTGGAGATATCGCCCTCTTTGCTTCCACCGCATGTTTTAACTTTGCTATGGATCGTTTTTTGATGAAATGGCTGAAGGACATGAAGGCAGAGCAGGGGAAGATGGGATCCATTCCTTTTGTTGTTCCGATCAGAAAAGGCATAACGCCGAGCATGACAACCAGTTGTTGGGGCGATGCCTGTATTATCGTGCCATATGAACTGTATCGTTACAGTGGAAATGTGCAGATTTTGGAAGAAATGTATCCGGTTATGAAAAAATATATGAGGGACGTCCGCAGATGGGCTAATATGGGACTTCTTGCCAACAAGACACCTTATGTATTTTCCTTACCGTTTCAATTTGGCGATTGGTGTGCTCCTTATGGCAGTGTGCCGGACTGGCTTGCAAAGGGGAAGTGGACAGGAACTGCCTATTATGCACATGCTTGTGAGTGTATGGAAAAAATTGCAGGCATTTTGGGAGAGAAACAGGATGCGGATGAATACCGGAGACTAGGGGAGAAAGTTGCAGACACTTATATGGATAAGTTTATGCAGGGTAAGGGACAAATGCCGGACGCGGAGGCTTTTCAGACGGGCTATGTTTTGCCTTTATATTTTTCCTTGGCAAAGACAGAGAACATCAATCAGACCATGGTAGAAGAACTGTGGAAGTGTATCAAAGCAGATGGCGGACATTTGAAAACGGGCTTTACGGCAACACCGTATTTGTTGTTTGCACTTGCGGATCATGGCTATGTAAAAGAGGCATATAGGCTTTTGCTGGAGGACACCAATCCGTCATGGTTGTATCAGATCCGAAAAGGTGCCACGACAACTTGGGAACAGTGGGATATTATTACCGAATCCGGTGACATAAAAGAAGGCTCCATGAACCATTATGCCTACGGCGCTGTCGGAGATTTCCTCTACCGCAGGGTATGTGGTCTGGAAGCAGAGGAGGCTGGCTATCGTCGTTTCCGCGTACAGCCATTGGTGGGCGGAGATCTTACCTTTGCAGAATGTTGGCACAGATGTCCTTACGGTATGATCCGTGTACGCTGGGAAAAGCGGGAGGATGATCTGTATGATCTGAAAGTGCAGGTTCCGGTGGGAGCAAGCTGTCGGGTGGTACTGGCAGATAAAGAAATTGAGATTGTGGAGAATGGAAATTATGAGTTTACATGGAAAGAATAAAATTTATTTGGACGAAACAAGATCTGTAGAAGAAAGGGCAAAAGACCTGCTTTCGGATATGTCTCTGGAAGAAAAGATGGCACAGATCAACTGTGTTTTCCCATTCGATAAAAACGCCATGGATCTTGCATGGATCGCTGACCAGGTGCCTTATGGTATCGGTGAGGTCAGTACCTTGGAAATGCGGCGTATATCGACCTTACAAGGTGCGGCGCAGTGGGTAAAAGATGTGCAGACACTGGTTATGGAAAAGAGCCCACATCATATTCCGGCAATCTTTCATATGGAGGGACTTTGCGGAGCCTTTATCCAGGAGGCAACCAGTTTTCCGTCCGGTATTGCCAGAGGGGCATCTTTTAATCCGGATCTGGAAGAAGAAATAGGTTCTTGTGTGGCAAAGCAGGAACTGGCTTGTGGTATTACTCATATTCTGGCACCGGTTCTGGACATATCTAGGGATTCCCGCATGGGACGACAGGGGGAAACCTATGGAGAGGATCCTGCCCTTGCAAGTGCCATGGGGGTAGCCTATACCAAGGGAATTCAGGAAACCAGTATAGATGGAAGAAAGGCAGAGAGTGTGGCTAAGCACTTTTTGGCATTTCATAATTCGCAAGGTGGGATCCATGGAACTCATAGTGACACTCCGGAAAGACTTTTACAGGAAATCTACGGTAAGCCTTTTCAAGCGGCAATCCGGGAAGCAGGATTAAAAGGGATCATGCCGTGTTACTGCTCAATCGACGGCGAGCCGGCATCTGTTTCTCATAAACTGCTGACAGGATTGCTGCGGGATGAGATGGGCTTTGATGGACTCTGTATCAGCGATTATGGTGGTATAGAAAACAGCCACAATTACCAGCGTATCGGCGAAACAATGGCAGAGACAGGAGAGATGGCACTGGCAGCCGGAATGGATGTGGAAATGCCAAGTCCGGCAGGTTATGGAAAGGAATTGCAGAAAAAGATTGAAAGTGGAGATCTGGATATATCCTTGCTGGATGAGGCAGTTTATCGTGTCTTGTGTGCCAAGTTTCGCATGGGATTGTTTGAACATCCGTATCCGCTTATGGATGAAATGTTGGAACACGTTTATCAGCAGGCAGATGATGGAAAGCAATTGACCAGACGCTCTGCCGTGGAATCCATGACCCTGATCAAGAATAATGGTATTTTACCTTTGCATAAAGATAAGAAGCAAAAGATCGTGGTGATCGGACCACATGCTGACAATGCGAGGATGTTCTTTGGTGGCTATACGCATATGTCTATGATGGAATCTATTTACGCCGTGGCGAATAGTATTGCCGGTGTTGCCGGGATTGAAAATACGACAGAACAGACCATTCCGACGGTTCCGGGAACGAATATCCAGTTGGATCAGGGAGAACAGTACGACGCTATCTTGCACACGCAGAAGCCGAACTGTCCATCTCTTTTAGAGTATTTGAAAGCATATGCACCATCCTGCGAGATTGTATATGCCAAGGGCTATGATATTGCCGGTCAGGATCGAACAGGCTTTGATGAGGCTTTGCGCTTGATTGAGCAATCTGATCTTGCGATTCTTACTTTGGGTGGAAAATATGGCACCTGTTCTCTGGCTTCTATGGGGGAAGGTGTGGATGGGACGGATATCAACCTTCCGGAGTGTCAGGACGCTTTTATTGAGAGAGCAGCAGAGACCGGTAAACCGTTGGTAGGTGTGCATATCTTTGGCAGACCAATTTCATCCGATGTGGCGGATGAAAAATTAGATGCCATCTTGGAGGCATGGAATGGTGCTGAGTGTGCGGCGGAAGCGATTGTTAAAACCCTGTATGGCGAGAATAATCCGGCGGGGCGACTCCCGGTATCGGTAGCATATAATAGCGGACAGATACCGATCTACTACAACCATCCTTGGGGATCTGCGGAATCACAGGGCGGTAGCATCGGCTTTGCTAATTATGTGGATATGTCGCATAGTCCGCGCTACCCGTTTGGGCATGGCTTAAGTTACGCAAAGTTTTCTTATCGGGATCTGCAAATCGCAAATAGAGAAGTAGATCCTAGGGATGACATTGTATGTAGTTTTTGCCTGGAAAATGCGTCGGATCGTGTAGGCGATGAAGTGGTGCAGATTTATGTATCTGACCGCTTTGCATCTCGCACAAGACCGGTTATGGAATTGGCAGCCTTTCGCCGCATTTCTTTGCAACCGCATGAAGAAAAGAAGGTTATCTGTCATATTTCTCCGTCGCAACTTGCATTTTTAGATAAGGATATGAAGTGGAAGATAGAAAAGGGAGACATTGATCTCTTGATTGGAGCATCCAGCAAAGATATCCGTCTGAAGGATAGTATCCGGATCACAGAAAATGCATGGATGGATGGCAGAGACAGAAATTTTTATGGAAAGGTGGAGGTCAGGTGAGAGTATGTTGTAATCCGGTAAATGTACCTTATGCGTATCAGTTCAAAAAAGATCCGAGAGATCAGTATAAAATGACAGTCAATCGTGAGGCTGCAGATCCTTCTATGGTGATGCTTCAGGACAAGTATTATTTGTTTGCTTCCATGACAGGATCGGTATGGGTATCAGAAGATATGGCACATTGGGATAGTTATCCTTTGCCGGAAAATATGCCAATTTACGACTATGCACCGGATGTGCGTGCCATAGGTGAATATCTGTATTTTACGGCATCGAATCGGGACGTGAAGTGTAGTTTTTATCGCACCAAGGATCCAATCCATGGCCCCTATGAAGAAATACCGGGGTATATGGATTACTGGGATCCGAATTTGTTTCGGGATGATGATGGACGGCTCTATTTTTACTGGGGGTGTGCAAATGCGACCCCTATCTGGGGGATAGAATTGGACCCTGAGACCATGAAACCCATGGGTGAGAAAAAAGAATTGATCTTTGGCGACCCATATCACATTGGGTATGAGCGCTTTGGGGAGGACCATTGCGAAGAGCCAAAGAGCCAGGCAGAGATTGATGCCCTGTTTCAGAAATTTATAGAGCAATGCGGACAAGATGCAGACAAAATTCCGGATGCCAACAAGGCGATGATACGGGCAACTTATGCCGGAATGCCTTATATTGAGGGCGCATGGATGACCAAGCATGCCGGAAAATATTATTTACAGTATGCCTGTCCGGGAGCGGAACTCAATGTCTACGCGGATGGGGTCTACGTGGCGGATGCGCCGCTGGGACCTTTTCATTTGGCAGTGAACAATCCATTTTCCTATAAACCGGGGGGCTTTTTGCCGGGAGCTGGACATGGATCTACCATGGAAGATCGTGAGGGGCTATGGTGGCATACGGCAACTATGCGTATCAGTAAAAATCATGTATTTGAAAGACGTGTAGGCATTTGGCCGGCAGGATTTGATGATGTGGGAAATCTCTATTGCAATCAAAGATATGGTGATTGGCCTTATATTATAGAAGATATAGAAAAGGATCCATGGGCAGATCCAAGGTGGTATCTGCTCAGTTACCGGGCAAAAGTGACTTCCTCCGGGAGCGAACAGGGGCATGAGGCGGCATTGGTTGTAGACGAAAATGTGCAGACCTGGTGGAAAGCCAAAGAGCAGGATGCAGAGCCTTGGTTGTGTCTGGATCTGGGAACCTGTGATCATGTGCATGTAGTACAGATCAATTTTGCAGATGATATGGAAAACCAGATAGAATGTCCGGGAAGTCTGGTGGCAGGACCCGATATGGAACGTTACATAGATTGCACCATACATCCGACAAGATGGCTTTTGGAGGGATCTGTTGATGGCAGGGACTGGTCGGTTTTGGCAGATAAGCGGCAAGTGCAGACAGACCTTCCACATGATTATGTGGTTTTTGACGATGGCATAGATCTACGCTTTATCAAATTGACGATCATGGATGTGCCTTATCATGTTTTGCCAAGTATCTCAGGAATACGCGTATTTGGTAAGGGAGATGGTGAGCGGCCGGAGCAGGCAAAGGTGCAGATAGAGCGCACCAGTCCAAGAGATATGGTTGTGTCTGCTACTGCGGATGTAAGTGTGTTAGGCTACAATATTTTGTGGGGACATGCTCTGGGAAAACTCTATCACAGTTGTATGGTCATGGGGGAATGTCAGTCACATAAAGTAGGTGCATTAGTAGAGGGGCAGTCTTATTGTATCAGAGTAGATACTTTTAACAAAAATGGTATTACATATGGACAAGAAATTTGCCTTCCTGTGGTATGATGATAAAAAGCGTTATACACAGGAGGACATAGAATGCATCCAATTTATTTTGTGAGACATGGAGAGAGTGAATGGAATGTTGCTGACCGTATCTGCGGACAGACAGATGTAGCCTTGACAGATTTGGGACATACGCAGGCAATTGCGACCGGACAAAAGATCGTTGAGGCAGGAATCGCCATAGATGAGATCCTGTATTCGCCTCTGATTCGGGCTGCAGAGACGGCGTGGCATATTTCAGAGATGACAGGCGCGCCTATGCGCATGGAACCGCGGCTGGTGGAGCAGAATTTTGGCAAATGGGAAGGCACTTCGCCGAGAAATGCCGCGGACTTCTTTGAGGCAAAAAAGCAGTTTGTATGCCGCCACGAGGGCGGCGAGTCTATGCTACAGTTAGCCCAGCGCATTTACAATCTTTTGGACGAATTGAAAAAAGAAACGGGCAAAACCTACATGCTGGTGGCACATAATGGCATTGCCCGTGTGGTCTGTTCCTATTTTTGTGATATGACAAACGAAGAGTATGCTTCATATGGTGTGAAAAATTGCAGTGTGACGCGTTTTGATTTTGATGAAATAATGTAATTGTTATGTAGTATCTTTAATTGTGTGATGAAGTGTTTACTTTGGCATTGTCTAATGCATCCTCAATAGCCATAAGTAACACTTCGGTCGTGTACTGGTTGTTGGCTTCGTATGTAATATTGTCCAGAGACTGTGACTCATAGATCTGCTGGCTGATGTTATTTAGTGCCGGCTGCATGAGCGGATACATGGTGGCAACGGATTCTTCCAGATTGACAAAGGAAATGTCGTTGATGTGGTTGGCGTCGACCACGACCTGAACCTCGATGGCACTGTCGTTCATGGTAAAGCCGGCAGTATATACGCCGGGCATGTAAATGGTTTCCTGCACAGGCTCCGGTTTCTCGTGGCTGGAAAACATCCAGCATAAGAGGATGACAAGCAGTACGCCAAGACCGGCAAATACCGCAGTATATATTAATTCTTTCAGATGAAATACGACGATTTTGGTTTTCTTGCTCACGATAATTCCCCCAGTTTTCGGTGTCTAGTAGAGTATATGAAAAAAAGTTAAAAAAATTCTTATTTTTTTGTTGACAAACTATAGGGGGTTATATATAATAATTTTTGTCGTCACGGAGATGACATAATAAATGCGACAGTGGCTCAGTTGGTAGAGCACCTCCTTGCCAAGGAGGAAGTCGCGGGTTCGAGTCCCGTCTGTCGCTCTTGTATGAGGAACGAATTTGATTCGTTCCTTTTTTTGTACATCAGAAGAAAGACAGATATTTTTGATCGGAAAGAGAGGCTTGACTGGATCATTGCCATGGGATTGTTATCTAAAAAGAAAAACCATCTTGCCCCGCTTGGCGCGGTCACAAGATGGTTTTTCTTATATTATGGTAAATTTTTTACTCATCGGTAAACATATAGACATCCCCTGCTGTTGACAGGACCAGATCATCTGTGCTTGCGATCATGCCCATGTCGATCATCGCCTGTAAGGTGTGGGTGCAGTCCGGTGTCGGTTGGATATATAAATGTGCGGTCATATCTCCATATGCGGCAACTGCTTCTTTGGTTTCATCGGCAACCGCTGTATTGGGTACCAGAGACAGGGCACCGGTGCCACTATAATAGTCTGAAAATACATTTAAGGAAGAACGACCGGTGTAGTAGTAATAGGAATACTTGTTACGATCTAGCATGATCGGTTCCGGGGATCTTAGGACAAGATCAAAGTAATCCGAGTAGCAAGGCGCGCTGGCATCCAGATTTGTGATCTTGTAATTGCCTTCCTCAATATCTTGCAAAAATGCTTCATAAAGGTTTTGCAACTGGGCATTCGTATAAGTCTTTTCTTCATCTGATCCATTATCCGGGGCGTCAAAAGGATAAAAAGTCACATCCTCTGCATGAAGTTCTGCATAATTCTTTGAAATGCCATGGGTCAAGATGGCATCCTTATCATTAAAGAGTGCCAGAAGTTTTTTGCAGGTATTCTGATATGTCTCGGATTTGCCGACATAATCCGGCAGACGGTAAGAACGGCTCAGCGTGCTACCATCTTTTAAATGGTAGGAAATATCCAAAAAGCCATAAGGCTCGCTGCAATGTCTGGAATAATCTAAAAGTTCTTCTTTTTCATTTATGATCTCTTTATGGATCGAAATGAAATCCGTGATCTCCTCGGCATCCGTAAGAGCATAGGTGACCTCTCCCATCGTCATGTCTGCTTCAAAAATATCCGATGCTGCCGGAACCTGTTTTTCAATGCCAAAGACATCAAAACGTACGCCGAGCAGGAATACGAAAATAAGACCGGTGTAAATGCAGCAGTATTTCAAATACCGTTTTTTCCATACATGTCTGGTCCGGTCGATCAGCATCTGTATAACGAAGTAAAGGATCACTCCGATGGCGAGACACAGGATCATAATGGTTATAAAAAATACCGTTTCATTCTCGGATAGGAGATTGGTCAAAGCATAGCCGATGCCGACCGTTGCTAGCAGTGAGGCAAAAAAGGTCATGCCTAGGGTAAATACCGGTTTCATAAACGGCACTGCGATAAAATCACCACAGGTCTCCAAAGCTTTGTGCTGATAAAGCAGGTAAGCGAGTCCGGAAAGCCCAATGCCGACTAAGGCATAGATCAGCAGAGTAGGCAGTGCCTCCGGCAGGATATGGTAGATCCGATAAGTAGCTTCATTGATATAAATCCCGGTATGATGCGGCAGATAGGCTGACGGTGTCATACAGAGCAGTTTGTTCCGGAAAATATCCGAAGAATAAACACCGAAACAAAGGAAGGATAAAAGTGCGCGGATCACGACCTCAGCAGCCATAAACATAAAGTTGAAGATCCAGTAGAAGATGAAATTTGTGATCAACTGTCCACTGATCATGGCAGTAAAGAGGGCTATGCCTAAAAAGCATAGATCATAACCGATCATACAAAGTAGCCAATACCATGGGATCCAGACAATATTTCCGGCACCAAAGGCAAGATAGATGATGGTATTGATCAGGGTCACTGCCAACTGCGGCAGGAGGGTAAGTGTCAGAACAGAGGCAGTGCCGGTCGTAAATAGAATCTTGCGGTTGACCGGAAAAGCATGCATCATGTTGCAGGACCGTCTTTGATATAAATAGGAAAAGACAGCCAGTGTCACGAGGATCATATAAATGGCAACAAGGATCGGTACATTTTGATCCATCACCCGTTCATAAAGGTCCTGATGCGTTTTTAAGGTCTGGGTATAGGCATCCGGGTACTTTTGTATATTCAAGCGGTTTACGAGCATATTGCAGGATATGCTGATAAAGAGAAATGCAAAGTAAAGAAGCGGAAAAGCCACAAAGCGAGTCAGATTCTTTTTGTATATGGTCTTGTTAAAAAAGGATGTTTTTGACTTCATAATGTTCTCCTCCCATTTCATAGATAAAGATTTCTTCCAGGCTCAGAGGAAGAACATCTAAAAGCAGTGGATGCAAGGCTGCCATTTTTTCCTGCGCCTCCCGTGGCTGACCTTTTAAGATCAGGGTAGAAACACGCCCGTTGGTCACGGAATGTAAAACCTGTAGTCCCTCCGGAATCGGTGGAAGATCGCCGTCAAAGGCAACTTGCACTTTGGTGACACTGCTCTGTAAATTGTCTAAAGAGCGTTCCAATATGATACGGCCGTGGCTCAGTATGCCGATGTGATCGCAGACATCTTCCAACTCACGCAGATTGTGTGAGGAGACGAGTACGGTCGTTCCACGATCAGCAACTTCGCCCATGATCAGGCTCCAGATCTGGCGGCGCATGACCGGGTCCAAGCCGTCAACCGGTTCATCCAAAATGAGCAGGGCTGGATGAATGGCCAGCGCCAGAACAAATGCCACCTGCTTGATGGTACCTTTGGAAAAAGATCGGATTGGTTTCTTGAGGTTTAACATAGGAAAGCACTGGCAGATCTTATAAAAATACTGCTCGTCAAAACTTGGATATAAGTCCCTGTAGTAATGCATCATATCAAGCGTGGTCGATTGTGGAAAATAAAAGATCTCATCCGGGATGTAGGCGATTTTTTCTTTAATAGAAGCATTTTCCCGGATATTTTCACCGTCAATGAGGATCTCGCCTTCGTCCGGGCGGTAGGCACCGACGATATGACGGATGATGGTGGACTTCCCGGCACCGTTGGGACCGACCAGACCATAGATGGCACCCTTAGGTACATGCATCTGCAAATGGTCGAGGGCTTGTGTGCCATGGAAAGATTTGGAAACATTACCGATCTGAATCATCTTTGCCACCTCCTTTTGCCAGCACTTCAATGCGTTCTTTTAATTGCTCCTTGTCTTCGCTTAGAAAGAGAAGTTCTTTTACGATCTCGTCAAATTTTTTTAGCAATTCGTCATTCCTCCCGGCTGAAATATCGTTTCTGTCTGCGGCAAAACTGCCACGTCCTGTGATCGTGTAGATGTAACCTTCCTGCTCCAATTCGCGGAAGGCCTTGGCAATGGTGTTGGGATTGATCGCCAACTGGCTCGCAAGTTCGCGCACGGAAGGCAGTTTTTCATCGGTAGCAATCGCTCCGGTGATCACGAGACGCTTCAAGCCATCTTTGATCTGCTCGTAGATGGGCTTGGAGTCCCGGTAGTTTAGTTGAATCATAAAAGGAATCACCACCTTTAGCATTTTTAAACTGTATTAGTTGTACTAGTACACTTATAACACGCTTTGCTAGGACATGTCAATATTCTTATAGGAAATTCAGTGGAAATTTCCATAAAAAAACACTTCACAACATGAATTTGTGAAGTGTCTGTAGGTCTTGTATCAATATGTATATGAATTAGTCTTGCAAAGAAGAAAGATACTCTGTCAGATCTGAGGTGTCTACACTATAATAGGTGGGATTTTCTGCCTTTTTCTCCGCATACTTAGTGTGTGCTGAAAAGCCCGCCCAAACGACGATAGCGGCAGCAACAACGACACCACTGACGGCAAGAATGATATGTTCCATTTTTTGCTTTTTGAGGATCTTCTTGCGGTTGTGTTTTTGTTCTTTGCGTAAGTCAACTTTTTCCTGGCTCATTCTGTCGTACTCCTTCGATCAATTTCTTCTATAAATATAATCCTTTTTGCGACAAAAGGCAACTTCTTTTGTTGCGCTTCCAAGATAAATTCGCTACAATAAATAATAATATGGCATTGCTATACATTGATAAAATTGATATGTGATTTGACATAAAGATGGGAGGAAATGACAAGTGAGTCTAGCAGATCAGATTTTTGTAGATATGTGCAATGATATCATTACGAATGGCATCAGCACGGAGGGAGAAAAGGTGCGCCCGAAATGGGAGGACGGCACCAGCGCATATACGATCAAGAAGTTTGGCGTGGTCAATCGTTATGACCTATCCAAGGAGTTTCCTGCCATCACCTTGCGCAGAACGGCGATCAAGAGTTGTACCAACGAAATGCTTTGGATCTGGCAGAAAAAGTCCAACAATATCCATGACTTAAAGAGCAGTGTTTGGGATGAATGGGCAGATGAGACAGGCTCCATCGGTAAGGCATATGGCTATCAGATGGGGGTCAAGCACAAGTATAAAGAGGGCATGATGGATCAGGTGGACCGCGTGATCTACGACCTGAAGAACAATCCGTTTTCCCGTCGTATCATGACCAATATTTATGTGCATCAGGATCTTTCTGAGATGAACCTCTATCCATGTGCCTATTCTATGACCTTTAATGTGACGACAAGACCGGGCAGTGACAAACTGGTACTCAACGCCATCTTAAACCAGCGTTCCCAAGATGTGCTTGCAGCCAACAACTGGAATGTATGCCAGTACGCGGTTTTGATGCATATGCTGGCACAGGTCTGCGATATGGAAGTGGGCGAACTTGTCCATGTCATCGCGGATGCGCATATTTATGACAGACATGTTCCGCTGGTACAAGAACTTATTACCAGAGAACAGCATCCGGCGCCAAAGTTCTGGCTGAATCCGGAGATCAAGGATTTTTATGCCTTTACAGAGGATGACATCCGCCTGGATAATTATGTTACCGGACCACAGATCAAGAACATACCGATTGCAGTATAAGGAGTAAACATATGAACATCATTGCATCAGCAGACAATAATTGGGCCATTGGCAAGAACAACGAACTTTTGATCCGTATCCCTCAGGATATGAAGCGTTTCCGCCAAATGACAACAGGAAATGTCGTTGTTATGGGACGCAAGACCTTGGAGAGTTTTCCCAATCAGGCACCACTCAAAGATCGCGTCAATATTGTATTGACCGCAAATCCGAATTATGAGGTCAAAGGGGCTGTGATCGTACATTCTATGGATGAATTGCAGGAAGAATTGAAAAAATATGAATCGCAGGACATTTATGTGATCGGTGGAGACAGTATTTATCGGCAGACGTTGGATCTTTGCGATACAGCCTATATCACAAAGATCGATTATGCATATGAAGCCGACGCGTATTTGCCAAATCTGGAAGAGGATCCGGCATGGAGCCTTGCAGAGGAGAGCGAGGAGCAGACTTACTTTGATGTAATTTACACCTATCAGACATATAAGAGAGGTTGATTGAAATGGACATCACGGGAAGAAAATTATTTGTAAAAGCATTACAGGAAGAGGGCGTGGATACGATCTTTGCCTATCCGGGCGGTATGGTTACAGATATTGTGGATGAACTTTACAAGCAGGATTCCATTCGTGTGGTTCTGCCCCGCCATGAGCAGGCACTTGTGCATGAGGCAGAGGGCTATGCCAGGGCGACCGGTCGTGTCGGTGTCTGCCTGGTTACCAGTGGACCGGGAGCGACCAATACCATCACAGGTATCGCGGACGCACATTACGACAGTATTCCGCTTGTTATTTTTACCGGACAGGTGCCACAGAGCCTGATCGGAAATGATGCCTTTCAGGAAGTTGATATTGTCGGTATGACAAGAAGCATTGTGAAATATGGTGTGACCGTGCGTGACCGCAAGGATCTGGGCAAGATCATCAAGATGGCTTTCCAGATCGCAAGTTCCGGCAAGCCGGGACCGGTGCTGATCGATATTCCAAAGGACATCCAGACTCAGAGTGGACCGGCAGGATACCCGGACCATGTGGATATCCGTGGCTACAAGCCAAATGAGACCGTACACATCGGGCAGTTGAAAAAGGCATACAAGATCTTAAAGTCAGCCAAGCAGCCATTACTTTTAGCAGGCGGCGGTGTCAATATCTCGGGGGCGCAGGAACTTTTGACGACCTTTGCGGAAAAGATGCATATACCGGTTGTCACGACCGTTATGGGCAAGGGAAGCATCCCGACAGATCATCCTCTGTATGTGGGAAACAGCGGTATGCACGGTAGATATGCCGCAAACATGGCGGTCAGCGAATGTGATGTCCTTTTCTCAGTTGGTACAAGATTCAACGACAGGATCACGGGCGACCTGAATGAATTTGCACCAAAAGCAAAGATCGTACATCTGGATATTGATGCATCTTCTATTTCACGAAATGTCGTTGTGGATGTGCCGGTCGTTTCGGATGCCAAGATCGCGCTGGAGCGTCTGGTGGAATGGGCAGAAGGCAAGAATACGGACAAGTGGCTGGCAAAGATCCGCATGTGGCAGGAGGAAAATCCGCTGGAAATGCGAAGAGACCATGGACTTTCGCCGCAGATGATCATGGAAGCCATCAACGATACTTTCCCGCAGGGCATTGTTGTGACGGATGTCGGACAGCACCAGATGTGGGCAACGCAGTATATTACCATGCCGAGGGGCAAGCAGATGATCACATCCGGCGGATTGGGAACTATGGGCTTTGGTTTTCCGGCAGCAGTGGGCGCCAAGATCGGAGCACCGGACAAGGATGTTATCTGCATTACGGGAGACGGTGGCATGCAGATGAATATGCAGGAAATGGCGACCGCTATTTGCGAAGGAGTGCCACTGACTATCTGCATTTTGAATAATAATTATCTGGGCATGGTGCGCCAGATGCAGCAGTTGTTCTATGGCAAGCGTTATGAGATCACCTGTCTACGCCGACAGATCGGCTGTCCGGATGGATGCAAGGGACCGAATGAGGCGTGTCCTCCATATGTTCCGGATTTTGTAAAATGGGCTGAGAGTTATGGGGCGCATGGACAGCGTGTGACTTCTTTGGAGGTGGCAAAAGCGGCGCTGGCTGAGGCGAAAGAGCGGACAGATGTACCTACGGTGATAGAGTTTATGATTGCGACAGAGGAGATTGTTCTTCCTATGGTAAAGAGCGGTAATCCTATGAGCGAAATGATTTTGAAGTAGGAGGTGTCAGATATGGGAATGAAAAATCGATGGATTGCACTCTATGTGGAAAATCAGGTGGGCGTTCTGGCAAAGGTTTCCGGTCTTTTTTCTGCAAAGTGCTATAACTTACAAAGTCTTACCGTTGGCACGACCGAGCATGAAGATGTCTCGCGCATGACCATCTGTGTTACCAGTGATGACATCACCTTTGAACAGATCAAAAAGCAGTTAAACTGCATGGTGGAAGTCATCAAGGTGATCGACCTGACACATGTGCCTTTACATATGAAAGAAATCCTTTATGCAAAGGTCAAGGGGCTTGACAATGCGGGTAAGGAAGAAGTCTTTCGGATTGCGCAGGTATTCAATGTAAACAACGGCAATGTCAAAGTGGCGGACATCGGCGAGGACAGTGTACTTTTGGAATGTACGCTGACAGACCACAGAAATGACGATCTGATCACACTTTTGAAAAAGCAGTTCAAGAGCAAGGTTGAGATCGTGCGGGGCGGGGCGGTTGCAATCGAGGCAATCTCTACATCCTGCCGATAAAGATGAGGTTTGATATGAAAAAACTCTGGAAAAAGTGTCTGGTTTTTTTCTTGTGTTTCAGCGTGATGTGGAGCGCAGGGGGCATAGGTAATGTTTATGCCAAGTCCCTAGAAGAGATCAGACAGGAACAGTTAGAAAACAAAAAGAAAAAGGAAGAGGCAGAGAGCCAGAAGAACGATGCGCAGAAGGTCGTTGATGATCTTCAGGACGAGGCAGATGATCTTGGCGCGACTTATAACTCATACAACAAGCGTTTGCAGAGTGTCAACCAGGAGATCACGGATACGCAAAATGCGATCGAATCTGCCAATGCCAGCATCAGTCAGTTGGAAAAGGAACTGGCGGAGGCAGAGGCGGCAGAGTCTGAACAGTATGAGGGGATGAAGACCCGTATCCAATACATGTATGAAAACGGATCTCAGTCGCTTTTGACCACCCTTCTGGAGAGTGGCTCCATGGTAGAATTTCTGCAGAGAGCCGAGTATGTGTCCGCTATCACTTCCTATGATCGCAAGATGATGAATTCCTATGCAAAGTTGCAGGAGACCATTAAGGAAAAGTCGGCAGCACTCAGTGATAAAAAGACAGAACTCTCTGCCTATAATGATACGCTTTCTGCAAAGCAGGATGAACTTGACGATCTGGTCAATGATGCCGGCAATGCCTACAGTGCCAAGAAGGGTGAGGTGTCAGCGGCGCAGATGTCCGTGGAAGAATACAATGCCAAGATCCAGGAGTTCCGGGACAATGAGGCTGCATTAGAGGGAGAGGCAGCAGCAGCGCAGGCAGCTCTGGCACAGCAGATCTTGCAACAGCAACAACAGCAGCAACAACAGCAAGGCGGAGATACGAGCGGGGACGGCACGGGCGATGGCTCGGATGCGGGTAATACCGGAGATGCGGGCAATACACCGCAGATCCCTACGGAAAATACCGGTGGATCGATCTCTTATTCAGATGCAGATTTGAAACTGATGGCTGCGATCATCCAGGCGGAAGCCGGAGGCGAGTCCTATGCAGGGCAGTTGGCAGTGGGAACTGTTATTATGAACCGTGTCAAGAGTTCCTTATTCCCGAATACCTTATCGGGGGTCATCTATCAGACCAATCAGTTCCAGCCGGTACGAGACGGGCATCTAGCCTTGATCCTGGAGCGTGGTCCGAATGAATCCTGCACAAATGCCGCCAGACAGGTTTTGAATGGCTACCGGTCGGGTGACTGGCTCTTCTTCATGACGCAGAAGTGGGCAGATCATTACGGCATCACGGGATATACCATGATCGGAAATCATGCTTTCTTTAGAAATTGGGGAGCGAATTAGATATTCTAGAATGGATCATTCGTGATAAAATATATTGATGAATAGTTGACAGAATATAGAAATGTGATTACAATATATTTAACAGGAAAGCCGATAGATAGTTGAGCCTATCTACTCCGGCGAAAACTATTGATTAAATAACCGCCAGTTCTTGTCAGGAGCAGGGCGGTTATTTTTTGTGCAGTAAAACAACTAACTGTTACATGAATGATACCATATGGGAGAGAAGTTTACAATATAACTTTGCCACAATCAAATAAAAAAATTAAAGATAAAAATTCTGAAAATTCTATAAATTGCATTTCGTACAAACACAATTTAACCCTCAATTTCACCATCATAAATAACTTACCAATTTCCAAAATCCCCATATATTGACATTTTTTTAACAAGGATAAGAAACAGGTAAAAAAGCTATGTGGCGAAAAACTTGTGAATATTCTGATAATTTTATTTTGTGAGCCGCAAGTGTGAAAAAAGTTGGCTTGCGTGAAGAATAATTTTGTGCTATTATCAGTTCATGCGGAAACGCTGTTTTCTTTTTTTTGCTTTTGCTTGTTAAAAAAATAACAAAAATTTAACAAGCCTATGATAAAAGTAAAAAAGAGGAACGGCAAATAAGAAATAAAAAGGAGAAAGAACATGGGAAAGAAAGTCGTTTTAGCAGGTGCATGTCGTACTGCAATCGGAAAAATGGGGGGAGCACTCAGCAACACACCGGCAGCAGATCTTGGTGCTATCGTTATTAAGGAAGCATTAAATCGTGCAGGTGTAAAGCCAGAGATGGTAGACGAAGTAAAGATGGGATGTGTTATCCAGGCTGCACAGGGACAGAACGTAGCACGTCAGGCAGCAATCAAGGCAGGACTTCCAATCGAGGTTCCGGCAATCACGATCAACGTTGTTTGCGGATCTGGTCTGAAATGTGTAAATGATGCCGCAACAATGATCATGGCAGGAGAGGCTGATATCGTTGTAGCAGGTGGTATGGAGAACATGTCAATGGCGCCTTACGCTATGACAAAGGCTCGTTTTGGATATCGTATGAACAATGCAACGATCATTGATACTATGGTAAATGATGCTCTGACAGATGCATTCAATCATTATCACATGATGATCACAGCAGAGAACGTTTGTGATAAATATGGCATTACAAGGGAAGAACTTGATGCATTCTCAGCAAACAGCCAGCAGAAATGTGAAAAGGCTATCGCAGAGGGCAAGTTCGATGACGAGATCGTTCCTGTACCGGTTAAGGTTAAGAAAGAAATGGTTGATTTTGTAAAGGATGAAGGACCGAGACCTGGTACAACAGCAGAATCACTTTCTAAGTTGCGTTGCTGCTCAGGTAAGGAAGGCGGACTTGTTACAGCAGGTAATGCTTCCGGTATCAACGATGGTGCAGCAGCAATCGTGGTTATGAGCGAGGAAAAGGCAAAAGAACTTGGTGTTACACCAATGGCTACATGGGTTGCAGGAGCACTCGGTGGTGTTGAGCCGGAGATCATGGGTGTTGGTCCTGTTGCTTCTACAAGAAAGGTTCTTGCTAAGACAGGTCTTACCATTGATGATATGGATTTGATCGAAGCAAACGAAGCATTTGCAGCACAGTCTGTTGCAGTTGCTAGAGACTTGAACTTCGATATGAGCAAGGTAAACGTTAATGGTGGTGCGATTGCACTTGGTCATCCGGTTGGAGCTTCCGGTTGCCGTATCCTTGTTACCTTATTACATGAAATGCAAAAGAGAGATTCTAAGAGAGGTCTTGCTACACTTTGTATCGGTGGTGGCATGGGCTGCTCAACAATCGTTGAAAAATATGAATAAAAATTTTTAAAAGTATATTTTACGGAGGTGCTAACATGAAGGTTGGTGTTATTGGAGCAGGAACAATGGGACAGGGCATTGCAAAAGCATTTGCTCAGGTCGATGGATATGAAGTCGCACTTTGCGATATCAAGCAGGAATGGGCTGAAAACGGAAAGGCTAAGATC
This sequence comes from uncultured Lachnospiraceae bacterium, assembly GCA_934899185.1. Classification (GTDB taxonomy): domain Bacteria; phylum Bacillota; class Clostridia; order Lachnospirales; family Lachnospiraceae; genus Pararoseburia. Next base: position 105,734 of record CAKXYI010000001.1, on the reverse strand, counting down.
GAAAAAGGCTATGCCCGTCTGGTAGAAAAAGGAAAATTAACACAGGAAGCAGTAGATGCTATTGTGGCTAAGATCACCCCTGGATTAAAGGAAGACCTTTGCAAAGACTGTGATCTTATCGTTGAGGCTGCTTTTGAAGATATGGATGTAAAGAAGACAACATTTGCAGAGTTGGATAAGATCGCAAAGCCAGAGTGTATCTTTGCATCAAATACATCCAGTCTTTCTATCACAGAGATTGGCAATGGTCTGACCCGTCCAATGGTTGGTATGCATTTCTTCAACCCGGCAGACCGTATGAAACTGATCGAGGTTATCGCAGGTGTAAACACTCCTGCTGAGACTGTAGATGCAATCAAGAAGATTTCTGAAGAAATCGGTAAGACACCTGTACAGGTAAATGAAGCAGCAGGATTCGTAGTAAACAGAATCTTAATTCCAATGATCAACGAAGCTGCTTTCATCAAGATGGAAGGTGTATCTGATATCGCAGGGATCGATACTGCTATGAAGCTTGGCGCAAATCATCCAATGGGACCTCTTGAGTTAGGTGATTTCATTGGTCTTGATATCTGCCTTGCAATTATGGATGTTCTTTATAAGGAAACAGGCGACAGCAAGTATCGTGCATGTCCACTCATCCGCAAGATGGTTCGTGGTGGTAACCTTGGTGTAAAGAGCGGCAAGGGATTCTATGTATATAACCCGGATCGTACCAAGACACCGGTAGACGCACAGTAAGATTATGATTTCAAAGCCCCGTCCATGCAGGCGGGGCACATCATCGAATATAATTTATGAAAGACGGAGGAATGAAGATCATGGATTTCGGTTTAGATAAGAAACATGAAATGGCGCGTACTTTATTTAAAGAGTTCGCTGAGACAGAAGTAAAGCCTCTTGCACAGGAAGTTGATGAGACAGAGCAGTTCCCTGCTGAAACTGTTGCAAAGATGGCAAAGAGTGGATTTATGGGAATCCCGGTACCAAAGGAATACGGCGGACAGGGATGTGATCCTTTGACCTATGTTATGTGTGTAGAGGAATTGTCAAAGGTATGTGCGACCACAGGTGTTATCGTTTCTGCACATACATCCCTTTGCATTGATCCGATCATGACATACGGAACCGAAGAACAGAAACAGAAATATGTAAAGCCTTTGGCAACCGGTGAGAAACTTGGTGCATTCGCTCTTACAGAGCCGGGTGCCGGTACAGATGCACAGGGTGCACAGACAAAGGCTGTTCTTGATGGCGATGAGTGGGTATTAAATGGTTCTAAGTGCTTTATCACAAATGGTAAAGTCGCAGATGTTTACATTGTTATCGCTATTACAAGTGTGACAGAAGACAAGAGAGGCAGAAAGAAAAAGAACTTCTCTGCATTTATCGTAGAAAAGGGTGCACCTGGATTCTCCTTTGGAACAAAGGAAAAGAAGATGGGTATCCGTGGATCATCTACATATGAATTGATCTTTGAAGATTGCAGAATCCCTAAGGATGCATTACTTGGACCGGAAGGCAAGGGATTCCCGATCGCTATGCATACCCTGGATGGCGGACGTATCGGTATCGCTGCACAGGCACTTGGTATTGCAGAGGGCGCATTGGATCGTGCGATCGCTTATACAAAGGAAAGAAAGCAGTTTGGTCGTTCTATCGCACAGCAGCAGAATACACAGTTCAAGTTGGCTGATATGGCTACCCGTGTTGAGGCAGCACAGTTCTTGGTTTACAGAGCCGCTATGGCAAAGGCAAACCAGAAGGTTTACTCTGTAGAGGCTGCTAAGGCAAAACTTTTTGCTGCTGAAACAGCAATGGCTGTTACAACTGAGGTTGTTCAACTCTTTGGAGGATATGGTTATATCCGTGAATATGATGTAGAGCGTATGATGAGAGATGCCAAGATCACTGAGATCTATGAAGGAACTTCAGAAGTTCAGCGCATGGTTATCTCTGGTGCATTACTGAAATAGAAATAGGAGGAAATGAATACATGAAAATCGTAGTATGTATTAAACAGGTTCCTGATACAAAGGGCGGCGTTAAGTTTAACCCAGACGGAACACTTGATAGAGCAGCAATGCTTGCCATTATGAACCCGGATGACAAAGCCGGCTTAGAGGCAGCACTTCGAATCAAAGATGAAATCGGTGCAGAAGTAACCGTTCTTACCATGGGTCTTCCTAAGGCAGATGACGTACTTCGCGAGGCTATGGCAATGGGCGCAGACAATGCAATCCTTGTCACAGACAGAGTACTTGGTGGAGCCGATACATGGGCAACATCTACCACAATTGCCGGTGCACTGAGAAACATCGACTATGATCTGATCATTACAGGTCGTCAGGCAATCGATGGTGATACCGCACAGGTTGGACCACAGATCGCAGAGCATTTGGGAATCCCGGTTATCTCCTATGCAGAAGATATCAAGGTAGAAGGGGATTCTGTTATCGTTAAGCGTCAGTATGAAGACAGATACCATATCTTAAAGGCACAGATGCCTTGTCTGGTAACCGCTCTTTCTGAATTAAATACACCAAGATATATGACTCCTGGCGGAATCTTCGATGCTTATGACAAAGAAGTTACCGTATGGGGACGTGCAGACTTAAAGGATGTTGATGATTCTGACCTTGGTTTAAAGGGATCACCTACCAAGATCGCTAAGGCATCTGACAAGGTACGCAAGGGCGCAGGTGAGAAAGTTACATTAGATCCATCTGAATCCGTATCTTATATCATGGACAAATTAAAAGAGAAACATGTAATCTAATTTGGAAGGAAAACGGTGAATAAAATGGCATTAGAAGAATATAAGGGCGTATTTATTTACGCACAACAGGTAGATAATGAAATTAGTTCCATTGCCTTTGAATTGATCGGAAAGGCAAAAGAACTGGCTGCTGATCTTGGAACAGATGTAACGGCAGTTCTTTTGGGACACAATGTAGGAAATCTCGTTGATTCTTTGGCTGAGTATGGCGCAGACAAGGTAATCGTTGTAGATGATCCGGAACTTGAAACATACAGAACAGAACCATATGCTCATGCACTTGCTTCTGTTATCAATGAGTATAAGCCGGAGATCATGTTGGTTGGTGCAACCGCCATCGGACGTGATCTGGGACCTACCGTTTCAGCAAGAGTAAAGACAGGTCTTACCGCAGACTGTACCATGCTTGAGATCGGTGACTTCCCACTTTCTGTTCCGGAAGGAAAAGAGGATACACAAAAGCATGGTCAGTTACTTATGACAAGACCTGCATTTGGTGGAAATACGATCGCAACGATCGCCTGCCCGGACAATCGTCCACAGATGGCAACCGTTCGTCCTGGTGTTATGCAGAAGATTACACCAGTTAAGGGTGCCAAGGCAGAAGTTATCAATTACAACCCTGGATTTACCAAGAACAACAAGTACGTTGAGATCCAGGATATTGTAAAGGCAGTTGGAACCGTTGAAAATATCATGGATGCCAAGATCTTAGTATCCGGCGGACGTGGTGTTGGCAGCGCTGAGAACTTCCAGATGTTAAAGGATCTGGCAGATGTTCTTGGTGGTATGGTATCCTGCTCCCGTGCCGTTGTTGAAAATGGCTGGTTAGCACAGGATTATCAGGTAGGACAGACAGGAAAGACGGTTCGTCCGAATGTATATTTTGCAATCGGTATTTCCGGAGCAATCCAGCATGTTGCCGGCATGGAAGAATCCGACATCATTATTGCAATCAATAAAGATGCAGATGCACCGATCTTTGATGTTGCTGACTATGGTATTGTCGGCGATCTCAAGAAGATCGTACCAGCGCTGACAGAGGCTTTAAAGGCTGAATTAGCATAATAATTGCTTTCCCATCATTTCTTATTTTCAAAAGACGAGTCGATCGCAGGATCGGCTCGTCTTTGCGTTAGGGACGTTCCTTTTGCCACATGGACTGTCCCATTTGGCAGAGGATAGGCAGGGCAGGCGCAGATGGGAAGTGCGGGAGGAGGCAGAGACAGGGCGAGGTAACTGTCGCAGAACAGGGAGTCTCTTGACGAGAAACTTTTTCTTTTGCGATAAAAACTGTCTTTGCAAAGTTCGACAACCGTCTGGGATGATGTTCGCCGCTGGCAGATATGAATGCAAAACGTATTAGAGATGCTTAGGACTTGTGCATGAGCAGGCAACTCGGGTACAGGGACGTACCCGAGAGGCGCAACCGCACACGGATGTTCGTTTGCACCGGTTGCCACTGACTGATGATAAGCAAAATTCCCAGTCCTTAGCATCTCTTATAAGTGGCGCCCCTGAATATCTGCCAGCGGCGGACACATCCTGACGGCAGTCGAAGTTGTGCAAGAGACACTTTATTAAAAGAAAAAGATTTCTTGTAGAGACTCACCTAACCTGCTCCAAAGTTTCTCTGCCCTGTCTCTGCCTCCTCCCGCACTTTCCATCTGTGCCAGCCCATACATGTAAGAGCCGACAAGCCAAAGGGGACAGTCCCTGTGGCAAAAGGAACGTCCCTGTGGCAAACTTGCACTTTCCGAGGAACACATTTGTATATTCCGGGGAAATTCAGTACAATATAGGTGTTGAAAATAATAGGGGGATAAATGAGATGGGTGGTAAAATTACAGAAATCGATACAGTCTCACTGGATGAGGAAAATAAGGCGCTTGTCATTATCGACCAGACCAAACTGCCGGGGCAGATCCAGATGCTTTCGCTGACAAAGGCAAAAGAGATCTGGGATGCGATTTATCTTTTAAAGGTAAGGGGGGCACCGGCGATCGGAGTTGCGGCAGCCATTGGTATGTACGTCTTGGCGTCGCGTTATGAGTCGGGTGACTATGCTGCATTTTATGCTGCATTTTGTCGGGACAAGGAATATCTTGATTCATCCAGACCGACAGCAGTTAATCTATCTTGGGCGCTAAAGCGTATGGAAGGTGTGGTAACATCCCATGCAAATGAGACTATTCCGGCTATCGTCGAGGCACTGCATCAGGAGGCAATGGTCATTCGTGACGAGGATATTGCGGTATGTCGAAAGATCGGCGAGTACGGTATGGAATTGCTTAAGCCGGGCGATGGCATCCTGACACACTGTAATGCAGGAAAACTTGCCGCAGTACGTTATGGTACGGCAACGGCACCAATTTATCTGGCAGAAGAAAATGATTATCATTTGCATGTATTTTGCGATGAAACAAGACCTCTTTTACAAGGGGCACGCTTGACGGCATTTGAATTGCAGGAATCTGGTGTGGATACGACACTGATTTGTGATAATATGTCAGCAATGGTTATGAAAAACGGCTGGGTGAATGCTGTATTTGTAGGGTGTGACCGTGTCGCAGCCAACGGTGACACAGCAAACAAAATTGGTACATCTGTTGTTGCCGCTGTGGCTAAGCAGTACAATGTTCCGGTATATATTTGCGCACCGACATCTACGATTGATATGGCAACCGCCACGGGAGATGATATTGTCATTGAAGAACGTAAACCGGAAGAAATAGCAGAAATGTGGTTTGAAAAGCGTATGGCACCGGAAAATGTTAAAATCTTTAATCCGGCATTCGATGTGACAGACCATGAATTGATTGCAGGCATTGTGACAGAATATGGGGTTGCACGAGCTCCGTATACAGAGTCTTTAAAAGCAATTATGGATAATAAGCAAAAACGCGTATAAAAGGGAGGAAATTAGTATTATGGCAGAAGAAAAGAAAGGATGCGCTAGTGCATCTACTTGTTCAAAAGAAAGCTGTGCCGGCTGTGCATCAGCAAACAAAAAAAATCCATTTGAGGTAGAAACAAACCCAAATGCACGTATTAAACATGTAATTGGTATTGTCAGTGGTAAAGGTGGCGTAGGTAAATCATTTGTGACATCTTCACTGGCATCTATGATGGCAAAAGCAGGATATAAGGTGGGAATTTTGGATGCGGATATCACAGGTCCATCAATTCCAAAGATGTTTGGTGTACACGGTCCGGCCGTTGGTGATGATAATGGTACATTCCCAATCGAAGCAGAAGATGGAACAAAGATTATGTCTATTAATCTTCTTTTAGAGGATGAGGAACAGCCGGTAATCTGGAGAGGCCCTGTTATTGCTGGTGCAGTAAAGCAGTTCTGGACAGATGTACAGTGGGGCGATGTGGACTATTTATTTGTTGATATGCCACCTGGAACAGGTGATGTTCCGCTTACGGTATTCCAGTCACTTCCAGTAGATGGTATTGTGATTGTGACATCTCCACAGGAATTGGTACAGATGATTGTAAAGAAAGCTTACAACATGGCAGGAATGATGGACGTTCCGGTACTTGGTGTTGTTGAAAACTACAGCTATGTAAAATGTCCAAACTGCGATGAAGAGATTCATATTTATGGCGATAGTCATATTGAGGATGTTGCAAAAGAACTCGGTATCTCTGTCCTCGGTAAGCTTCCAATGGATCAGAAATTTGCCAAGGCAGCAGACGCAGGTGAAATCTACGCAGTAGAGAATGACTATTTGACAGAGGCTAAGACAGTTCTGGAGAACTTACGTTAGGGACGTTCCTTTTGCTACAAGGAGTGTCCCTAGTGGCACGGAAAGATCCATTCGTATTTGACAAATTTGTCAGTTATGAGAAACACGGAAAGCAGAAAGAAAGCAGGAGTAATGACAAAAGATAAGAAGGACAAAGCAAAACAGGTACGCTTTTTACGAGTGGTTAGCATCATTATTTTGGTTGCAGCAGCAGTGCTTTTTGGTGGATACATGTATCAACAATACAAAAATGACCTTGCGGAAGCAGAATATGCCAAAATGCGTGAAAAAGAAACCAAACCGAAAGAAAAGAAAGAAGAGCCTGTGGCAACCCCACTTCACGATTTTGCATCTTTGAAAGAACAGAATGAAGATGTGTACGGCTGGGTCAATGTGCCAAACACCATTGTGGATTATCCGGTTTTACAGACAGAGGAAGATAATTATTATCTGAATCACGATATCAACCATGTACAGACGATTGCAGGAGCAATTTACAGTAATCAGTGCAACAGTGAGGACATGACGGATGGCATTACTATATTGTACGGTCACGATATGCGTGCGGATACCATGTTTGGTTCCTTGCATTTGTTTGATGAGGAGACATTTTTTCAGCAAAATGAGACAATGACATTTGAAACAGCAGATGCGCTCTATACGTATCAGATTTTTGGCGTGTACAATTACAATGATAATTATATTCCTGCAATGTTTGATTTGAAGTCCGCAGATGGTGTGCAGCAGTTTTTGGATTCGCTGAAATCATGTGCGGAAGAAGGGCGAAGCATTACCCATGTCAGAGAAGGTGTGGAAGTAACGGCAGAGGACAAGTTATTAGTTCTGTCTACCTGCATCGGCAGTCAAAGTGATCGGCGTTTTCTGGTAGTTGGAAAACTGGTGGATACGACATCATACACGAAATAGATTACACCCGAAAGGGTATAAAATGATGTGAATATATAAAAATACACCCTATCGGGTATAAAAACGATTTGATACAAATTAATGATTTTGACTTGCTAATTAAAACGTAATATGATACTCTGTTTTGGTAACTGCGATAGCAAGTTACATGTGCGGGCGTGGCGGAATTGGCAGACGCGCTAGATTTAGGTTCTAGTGGGAGACCGTGCAGGTTCAAGTCCTGTTGCCCGTACTATCATATAAAATCCCAGACAGTGATGTCTGGGATTTTTTGCATGAAGCAGAGCGGGAATGTGAACCAGAGGTTCCATCTCCGCTCTGTTTCAGTCTGTACAGAACAGACGTCTATCGGACGTCTTGCACCCTGTTGCCCGTGTTACCAGACAGTCATATCTAAGATTTCAAGTTTCGCTTCCGGTATTCTGTCGGCGTACATCCATAGATTAGTTTAAAATCCTCTGTAAAATGCGTATGTGAACAATAGTGCAGTGCTTCCGAAATATCGCTGATATTGTCATTGGTCGCAGACAGGAGATAGGCGGCATAGTCCATCTTGACCTTGCGAAAATATTCCTTGGGTGACATGCCAACTTCCTGCTTGAAATGCCGGGAAAGGTAATAAGGCGTATAGCCGGATAGTTCCGCCAATTTTTCCGAAGAAAAGGCTTCCAGAGGATGCATGGATAAAAAGGTCATGCAGCGGCGGATGGGAAGGCTGTAATGCTTGGCATCGTCTGTTGCTTTTGCCACAAGATTACAGTAGGCGGTATGGATCTCCTTTTGCAGATCATTGAGTCCCAGCGGGGAGTGGAGCCTTTCGATGCTTTCGATAAAATGATCCTGCATACGGTAAGCCATAGAGGCAAGCAGACCGGCATCGATCGCCGCGCGACATTCGAGCGCATTAAAAATAAGCAGGGTATCTTTTCGCATGCGGATCGGCTCATCCATATGTGCGCACATGGTTGGCATGAGGGTAAGGCTGCCCTTTTGGGCGGCACTTTTTATATCATCTTCAAGAAATGAGGCATCCCCGCAGGCAACTTCCTTCAAAAAATAATTTTCACTTTCAAAAACACGATCGTAGACGGTATCATCTGCGGCATTTTCCACAGAGTAAGCATGAAGAAAGGCAGGATCGCTGGGATCACTGGGAACCTCCGGCAGGCGGTCACCCAGAAAATGAAAATCTTCCAGAGAAACTTTTTCATGATTGCAGGAAAAATGCAGCATCATGGCATAGTGGGCAAATTGCGTGTAACTCATCACCGGAAGATCCTGCATCTGCTTGAGCAAGCCGTGCTTGTCTTTCATATTTAGTCCGTGTTCCTCGTAGGAACGCAGGATACGCTCCATATGATCCGCAGAAAATGGGGTGTAAAAGATGGGACCGAGTACATGTATTTTTTGCAGGATGCCGCTCTCTTTTTCCAGGATCACTTCCCAGATCAGCCCCATGAAGTTACTGATGATATAAGGGGCATCATGCTCCTTGGCATAGGCATAGACGACATCCAGATAATCGGAAGTCGTGAAAAAATAAGAAAAAGTCTGTGCCATGTTGGTATTGGCATAGAGCAACTTCTTATGGTTATCAAAACTGGTCATAAAGAGACCGGGAACAGCGGTGATCAGATTTCCAAAGTCCATGATTTCTACCTCTCCTTAATGTCTGATGTGTTGTCTCCGAAACTCACCGGGAGTTACCCCCATCTCTTCCTTGAAAGCGCGGGAGAAAAAATTACGGTTCCCAAAGTGCAGGGTATCAGAGATCTCCTGAATATCCATCTTGCTGGTAACAAGCAGATAGGCAGCTCTTTGTATGCGGGCTTTTTTGAAGTAGGCACCGATCGTGACGCCAACTTCCTGCTTAAATTTTCGTGTCAGATAGTAAGGTGCATAGCCCACCTTTGCTGCCAGTATCTCAAGATTTACATCTTCGTCTGTATGTGTTTCCATGTAGTCGATACAGGAGCGTATAGACTCGGAATAGCGGTTGACTTGTAAATGATTGTGCACCATAAACAAAAAATCGTCAAAGGCTAATTGTGCCGAGGCGATCATATCGCCATAGGATCTTGCATATTCCAGATTGTTGAGATAAATATTACCACGCAGATAGGCTGAATCCGGAGAAATCCCACCTTCGATCGCGGCGCGGATACATAAACCGACAAACATAATGGAATGTTGTCGTACCCGTTCTAATTCCCGTGATGTCTTAGGCTGCATCCCGCTTAATTGGGTTGCAGCAGGTGCCAGAGACTGTTTGCGATAGATATCCCCGGTACGGATAATATCGATCATGGCATTTTCCCGCGCCCAATAGGCTGCGTAATCCAAAGGACGGTTAGATGTGCTGATAAGATCATCATAGGTAAAATCCGCATAGGTAATATCAGAAGGCTTCAAATGCTGATTGGTAACACAGAAGTGCAGCATTAAAGTGTACTTGATGAAGTTGGTTGTCGTGACGACCGGAACACTATGCAGATAATCGTATAATTTCGGTTTCCAATGCTCGCGGATGTCGGATCTTTTCTGTAAAAGAGCAATGGTGTCATCCGAAAGCATAGAGGTAAAGATCGGTCCCAGTACATGTAGGCGCATGATCTGATGAGAGAGATCTTTCTGGAAAACGACAGCCCACATCATACCCAGACTGGAGGTAATGGTCAGAGGGCTGTCATGTTCCTGACCAAAAGCAAGGATTTCAGAGAAATCCTTAGCATGCAAAAACATGGTGTCATAGACAGAAATGGAAGAATTCGTTTTCAGGCACTTGCCGTTTGTATCATACTGCCATAAAAACATCTTTTCGTTGCATTGCAATAGATCAAGTAAGAGAGAAAGCCGGCTTTGGATATCGGCATCGGTCAATGTGTTTTGTAAAACGAGTTCTTCCATAGGTCTATACTCCTGATTTTAGTCTAAATAATTCCATTCGCTAGGATCACTCCAACCGCGTTTACCTAAGAATTTCTCCAGTGGTATCTTGGCGATTTCTTCCTTGGTCATATTGGACTGGGTTAGTCTTGCCCAGCCACTTGGTGTATCGGATGCCTGAAAAGCGTCTGTTTCCTTTAATAGATTTAACATTGGCTCTCCTGCAAGGAAACGTCTGGTATTTTCGCGGATAATCTCAATACTTCTTCCGGCACGGTTTGGTACCTGTGGTGTCATATGTGGCGTGATGTAGACCGTTGGCATGGTCCAAAGCGGATGGTCGGATGGGAAAGGTTCTTCCTCGATCACATCAAGACCTGCACCGCCGATCTGACCTGTCTGTAAGGCATTTGTCAAGGCCTGGGTATCCACGATACCGCCACGCGCCATATTGACAAGAAAGGCGTCGGACTTCATCTTGGCAAAGGCATTGGCATCAAACATATGATAGGTCTCATCGGTCAGTGCCAGTGTCAGTACAATGAAGTCACACTCCGAAAGGATAGGATCCAAAGTATCCCCATTTATGCCGGCATACTTGTGCGATATATAGTCAAATCCCTTGATGGGAAATTTATCATAGGCATAGATATCCATGCCAAAAGCATGAAGGCGTTCGGCAAGCATACGACCGTTATTGCCCATGCCGATAATACCGACCTTTCTGCCATAAAGTCCTTTCCATGTGTTAGAACCCTCCACGCCCCATTGTCCTTTTTCCTGTGCGGCGAGAAGTTCCTTGGTATGATAGCAGTATTGCATCATAAAATAGATGCAATGTTCTGCCAGAACCGGAGCACTTCTTCCGGCGGCACCGGTCACAAAAATATTTTTGGCAAAAACTTCCGGGCGGGCAGAGCCATTTAAACCGGCATGATCGCAGGCGATCCATTTTAAAGTGTTATCGCCCAAAAGACAATCCGGGACATCCCCCAGAACTAATGCAACGTCAGCATCTTTTGCCTCCTCGGCTAATTTTTCTTTGTCATAGAAATCTACATATACAAATTCCGCAGATGGGAAAACATTGCGGAGCCTGTGGTAGTTTTCCTTGTCATACCATAAGGTAGATACAACTTTTTTGATTTCGTTCATTCTTAAAATCCCCTTTCTACAATCATCAAAAATAAGACAGTTTGTATTATAGCAAGGCTGTAAAAAAGGATTATATCTAAAATCTATAAAATATATCTATATTATATCACATGGATTTATATAGCGAAAGTAGATATTGTAAAACGAAAACAGATATATACAGAATGAAAAGGTCTACCTATAATGAGGGCAACTCAAAGAGGAGGTGAGACAAATGAAGCCTACAAAGTGGTGGGAATCTTATCCATGGCGTATGGTGCAGACCAATTTGCGGGAAATTGATATGGCAGATATGGATGCTAAGGCATATGTAGCAGATCTGAAAAAATACCATGCTACATTGGTTACCTTAAATGCCGCAGGTATCATTGCCAGTTATCCGACCGACCTGGCTGGACAAAGGCAGAACTCTTATTTGACCGGGGATTCCCTAGATCAAGTGATAGAAGAATGCCATAAGGCAGGGATCAAGGTCATTGCCCGATGTGATTTTTCCAAGGTGGATGAAGCCTTGTATGAAGAACATCCGGACTGGGCATACCGACAGGCAGACGGACAGCCGCTCATCTATAACGGCTATGTGCAGACCTGTATCAATGGATCTTATCAGCAAGAATATGTATATGAGATCTTGGAGGAATTGTTTTCCCGATATGATTTTGATGGACTGTATTGCAACATGAGTTCTACCTTTGTTGTGGACTATGATCTCGAGGTGCATGAGCCGTGTCATTGTCAAAACTGCACAGAATTATTCAAAGAGCAGACCGGCATGGACATTCCGGATCATATCAATCCCAAAGATCCAGTCTTTGGCAGATATATGGCATTTATCGGAGCCTGTAGCAAAAAACAGAAGCAGATAATGTATGAACGTGTCAAGGCGATCAACGAGGATATAGCCATCAACGGGTTTGATTATTTTCGGACGGAATGTAATCAGGACGTAGATCATCTGTCCTGGATCTATGATGCGTCGGCAAATGCAAGGCGGATCGCCGGACCAAAGAGAAGCAAGGTAGTCGATGATGCATCGGCGATTTACATGGCATTTCGTTATCGTCACAGCAGTATTTCCAGAGGACTTTTGGAAATTCGTCAGTGGCAGAATCTGGCATATGCGGGGACTACCAGCGTTTATTTACTAGGTACACTGGCAAAAAGTAAAGACAGGTCAGGTCTTGTGGCTTCCGTTAAGGCATTTGATTTCTTTGCAAAGCATCAGGAAATCTTACAGGGACAGGAATCCGCAGCGAGAACACTTTTGATCGAAAAACCTTTGATGGGAAGAAATGATCCCGAGGCTGATGGCTGGGTGCAGGTTCTGAGCCAGTTACATATTCCCTTTGATGAACAAAAGATCGCAGAGGTTTCAGAAGATTTACTACAGCGTTATGATTCGGTCATCTTAGCGGATGTAAACGCCATGTCGGATACCCAATGTGCTATGCTCGATGCTTTTGTAGAGTCGGGAGGCAGGCTGATTGCCAGTGGTATGACGGCAACTGCCAACGAAAGACGTATGCCAAGAAAATCTTTTGGGCTGGAAAGTCTTGGGCTGGACGAGATTGTGGGAAGGGAAACATTGCAATCCGCCATCTTCCTTTTGGATGATGAAGATGTATGGAAGCAGTGCCGGGAAAGTCAGATTGATTGCATCGTTCCGGGTGAGTATCTTGTCATAGGTAATGCAAAAGCAGATGCTAAGACCTATTTACATCTGTTGCCGGATCAGCCTTTCGGACCACCGGAGATCTGTTATCCGAAGAAGAAAAGTGAACATCCTGGCATCTATGAAAGAGGCTATGGTGAGGGGAAGACAGTATATATCCCATTTGCCATCGGGACTTTTTATTATCAGTATGGCTATGAAAACTCTTATGTTTTCCTAGAGGATGTCTTGGAGCATATTGCCGGAGTAAAAAGCATCGCACCGACTCTGACACCTATGTGTGAGGTGGTCGTGACAAAAAAGGACAAGGAGCAGATGATTCATCTGATCAATCTGTCCGGCTCTTTTGGAAAAGATAATTATACACAAGCCCTGCCGATCCACGATATCCGGCTTCATCTGTCCGTTCCGGCAGGAGCGCAGGTCGAGGCGTTAAACGGCGGTCAGGTTAGGGTTACAGAAAACGAGATACACTTGGATTGCTTGAAGGGGTATGAGGCAATCCGTATATATGAAGGAGGGTTCTTATGAATTTGAAAAAAATCTTTGCGGGGATGTTTGGAAGTGATGATCCAAGATATCGCACTGCAAAACCATGGGAAATGTTGTTGGCAGGCGGGACCAGTGGGGCAAAAATGGTCTTTTATGTTTTGATGATGTATGCCTCTTATGCCATGAATGCAGGCTTTGGTATTGCCGTGGCAGTTACCGGTATCATCATTCAGGCAAAGACCATCTTTGATGGCGTTACAGATCCGATCATTGCTGTGATATTTGACCGATTGCCGGTCTTTAAACATATTGGAAAGATCCGGCTCTTTCTTCTGATCGGTTGGGGAACCTGTTCCGTGGCAGCGCTTCTGATGTTCCGCATATTGGCGGGGAAGTTCAGTGGCGTAGCGGGTATTGTTGTCTTTTGTCTGGTATATGCCCTCTTTGTGATCGGCTATACCATCATGTCTATTGGTGGTGCATCAACCATCAGTTCTGCTCTTACCAATGACCCGAAGCAGCGTCCTTTTGTGACTTTTGTTACCACAGTATATCAGTATATTGGACCGATCCTTGTCAACACGATCCTGGCATTTTCTATCCTGCCAAAATATGACAACCAATATAATGTAGAGAGTTTAAGCGAGGCATGTGTCATCTTTATTATTACAGCACTTGTTTTTGTCCTTTTCTCCTGCATTGGCTTAAAACGTATCGACACACCGGAGATCCTTGGCGAAATGGTTGCCATGGGAGGAAAGCAGACCAAGGTCGGCATGAAGGAAATCGTCAGTATTTTCAAAGAAAATGTGCCCATGCGATGTTATCTGGTCACCGGTATCACGGATAAGATCGCATCCAACAGTGCGACACAGACGGTCGTTCTTACTATGTTAAATGGTATTTTGATCGCCAATTATCAGGCAGCAACCATGATCGGAAATGCTGGTACGATCATCAGCTTTGTATTCGTATTCCTCGGCGGTGTCTATATTGCAAAGAAGGGCGTTAAGGTTGCAACAAAAGTATGGTCAGCCGTAAATATTGTGATCAACCTTGCAATCTTTGTCTTTGCTTTGTATCTGGGACCGACCGGCATGGCACAGATCGGAAAAGGTGGTCTGGTCATGATGCTTTATGTGGTATTTACCATGGGTGTCAATGCGGCAAAGATGATCTTGACAGTTGCAGAAGGCATGATGCGTGCCGATGTTATTGACTACGAGTTGGAGCGTTCCGGAAACTATATGCCGGGAACCGTCGGAGCCGTTTATTCTCTGACAGAAAAGTTCATCGCATCCTTTGGTGCAACCATTGCGTCCCTTGCCGTTGCTGCGATCGGTTATACCAGTGTTATGCCACAGATGGGGGACAAGGCAACTTGGCCGATCTTCTGGGTGACCGTTCTTTTGACTTATGGTATGCCGATCCTCGGATGGATCTGCAACATTGTTGCCATGAAGTTCTATGAACTGGATTATGACCGCATGGCTGAAATTCAGGAAAACATTGCAGAGATGAAAAAACAAAAAAGAAAATAAAGGTAATTATGAGGTAAATGAAATGAAAATTGGATTTATTGGATTAGGCATTATGGGAAAGCCTATGGTAAAAAATATCATCAAAGGCGGTTATACGGATGTTTTAGTCAATGGTAGACACCAGGATGTCTTAGATGAGTTGGAAGCCTGTGGTGCAAAGGCTGCTACTTATGAAGAAATCGGAAAGCAGTGTGATGTCGTTATGACTATGCTGCCAAATTCTCCACAGGTCAAGGAAGTCATGCTGGGTGAGAGTGGCGTGGCATCTTATATGAAGGAAGGCTCTGTCTTTATCGATATGTCTTCCATCAATCCGGTGGCAAGCAAGGAGATCGCAGCCGTATTAGAGGCAAGAAATATTGACATGCTGGATGCACCGGTTTCCGGTGGGGAGCCAAAGGCAATCGATGGAAGCCTGAGTTTTATGGTTGGAGGAAAAGCAGAACTGGTGGAGACCTATCGTCCGCTTCTTGAAACCATGGGATCTTCCGTGGTAAGATGTGGAGAGGTTGGAGCAGGAAATACGACAAAACTGGCAAACCAGATCATTGTAGCCTGCAATATTCAGGCTTTGTCCGAGGCATTTACGCTGGCACAAAAGGCAGGTGTGGATCCGGAACTTGTTTTTCAGGCAATCCGTGGTGGTCTGGCAGGTTCCACGGTCATGGATGCAAAAGCACCAATGATGATCGCCGGAAATGACAAGCCGGGCTTTAAGATCGATCTTCATATCAAGGATCTCAACAATGCTCTGGATTGTGCACATACAGTTGGTGCACCGGTGCCAATGACAGCGGAAGTACAGGAGATCCTGCAGTGGATGCACAACCACGAGGGCGGTCAGAAAGATCATAGTGCGATCGCACAATATTATGAATATCTGACCGACATGAAGATTGGAAGATAAAGATAGGAGATAGAAGAAATGAATCAGGAATTGAGACAGGATGCCAGCAAGATCATAGATGAAGCAATCGCATCCGTTCAACCTGATGCGGCAGTAAGACGTGCTCTTAGTAACATTGTGTTCTCAGAGCATGTTTATATTGTGGCGATCGGGAAGGCCGGATGGCAGATGGCAAAGGCTGCGGTTTCTTATTTACATGAACATGAGATTGCCTATGAAAAGGGTATTGTGATCACAAAATATGGTCATGTCATGGGAGACTTGCCGCGTATAACCTGTATTGAGGCAGGACATCCGGTACCGGACGAGAATAGTTTTCGGGGGACAGAAGCGGTGCTTTCCATGGTAAAAGATCTGACAGCGGAGGATATGGTACTTTTTCTTGTTTCCGGTGGTGGCAGTGCCTTGTTTGAAAAACCAAAGATCTCCGGGGAGGAACTATCGGATATCACGGAGCAGTTACTTGCCAGTGGAGCAGATATTGTGGAGATGAACACCATACGAAAGAGGCTCTCTGAGGTCAAGGGTGGCAGGTTTGCCCTGGCATGTATGCCGGCGATCATCGAAGCCATTGTCCTATCAGATATTGTGGGAGATCCCATGGATATGATCGCATCCGGTCCTGCATACCCGGATGCTTCCACATCCGAAGATGCAGGAAATATTGCAAAAAAATACAAATTGCGACTGAGTGCTGAGGCAGAGAAATGTCTGGCGGAAGAAACACCAAAAGAAATCAAAAATGTCCACACACAGATCATTGGCAGTGTACGACAGTTGTGCAAGGCGGCGCAGAAAGTCTGTAAGGAACTGGGCTATGAGCCAAGGATCTTAGCGGATCATGTAACGGCGGAAGCAAGAGAGGTCGGAAAAGATCTGGCAAGGCAGATTCTGAAACAAAAAGAGACTTGCAAGCAGGATAAAATTGCCTTGATCGCCGGGGGAGAGACCGTCGTGCATTTGCAGGGCAAAGGTCTTGGCGGGCGAAATCAGGAACTGGCTTTTTCTGCCATGGAAGAGATAGCGGGACAAAAAGATATTGCCATCTTTTCTGTCGGTACCGATGGGACAGATGGTCCAACGGATGCAGCAGGTGGTTATGTGGATGGGGATTCGTATGCAGCCTTAAAAACTGCCGGGCTGTCCTATGAAAAGATCTTACAGGATAATGACTGCTATCATGGACTTGAGGCTATCAATGGACTGGTGATCACCGGACCAACCGGGACCAACGTCAACGATTTCTGGGTAGCCCTCTATCAGGGGGAGGTCTGATATGGAGATAAAAATGCTATTAGAGGGCAAGCCTTTTATGACAGAATTTGGGATTGTGGGATATAGTTCTGTCGTCCTGATCCGGACGGATGACGGGAAAAATATCCTTTATGACTGTGGCTCCAAGGGTTGTGCTTTACAGTTAAAAGAGGCTTTGCAGCAGGCAGGATTGACTCCGACACAGATCAGCCATCTGGTCATCAGTCATTTACACTTTGATCATGTGGGAAATCTGCCCTTGTTTTCCAATGCAGAGGTTTTATTAAGTGAAGCGGAGTGGAAGATAGCCAGGGAGGATCCGGATGAATGGCATAGCATCCCGACCCTTTCCTATTTGGAGAAAAGAGGAAAGATACAATTGGTCAAAGAAGGGGATGAAATTGCACCGGGGGTATCGGTCATGGAACTACCGGGACATACATTAGGACTGATCGGTCTGCGGTGTGGAGCAGATACCATTCTTTGCTCGGATGCCTTGAAAAACCGATACGAGGCATGGACGGACATTCCCCTGATGAGTCAGGATTTGGAAAAAAGCAGGCAGTCGATACAACGGATCAAAGAAAATGCCAGGTATATCTATCCGGGACATGATGGCATTTTGGATCTTTTGTACCCGAATTTTGAAGAACACCCGGAATGTTGCATACGTTATGCGGATGGTTACGAAGTGATCTGTCCGTAAAATAGCAATGCTTGACTAATTTGTGATAGAAAAAGCAAATAATAGTCTTAAAGGATCAGGCAAGACATCGTAATATATCTTCAAAGAAAGACGGAGATTGGGAGGAATATTACGATGAAAAAAACAAATCTGAACATGGACTGGCTCTTTATGAATGGGGAGAAATCCAATATTCCTATGATGCCAAGTCAGACCAGACCGGTGGATCTGCCACATGATTTCATGGTGGAAACGGATGTGACACCGGATGCGGCAGGTAAGGCGGGAAGCGGCTTCTATAAGGGCAGTGCAGGAACCTATCTGAAAACGATCACATTGACAGAGGACGAACTGGCAGATACCATGCTTTTGCATTTTGAAGGATGCTTTGGCAAGACCAGAGTCTTGGTCAATGGAAATCCGGTGGGAAGCCATGTCTATGGCTATACGCCTTTTACGCTGGATATCCGCAAATTTTTACAGGTTGGCGATAATGAGATCCAGGTCATCGTACACACGGACGATGATCCAAATAGCCGCTGGTATTCCGGGGCTGGGCTTTATCGCGGTGTCAATCTTTTGAGCGGACCGGCATTCCATATTGCGCATGACGGACTTTATGTCTATACAGACCACATTGCAAATGGTGACGCTTTTTGTAAGGCGGAGGTCACTGTGGTAAATGATCTGGCAAAGGCAACCGGGGATGCGGAAGGATTTTTAAAACTTACAGTCAGCAGGAAAGACACCAAAGAAGTGGTGGCTACCCGTTACCAGAAGATCAGCCTTGCCGCGGGAAGCAGACAGGTCGTACCCCAGGCATTTGTCATTGAAAATGCAGATCTGTGGGATACAGAGCATCCGAATTTATACCTTGTGACAGCACAGTTGAACCTTACATCAACCGGAAACGTCCATATGTCCATGGACAATCGGGAAGAATTGATGGCACAGGAGACTTACGATGATACCATAGAGACAAGTTTTGGTGTGCGCACCATCACTGTCGACGCAAAAAATGGTCTGCTCTTAAATGGCAAGCCTGTGAAATTAAAAGGTGGCTGCATCCATCATGACAACGGTATTTTAGGGGCAAAAAGTTTTTATGATGCAGAATACCGCAAGGTAAAACTCCATAAAGACAATGGCTATAATGCCCTGCGTCTGGCACACAACCCACAGTCGGAAGCCATCTTAGACATCTGCGACCAAGTCGGTATGCTCGTATTTGACGAAGCCTTTGATGTATGGAATCTGCCAAAAGATTCCTTTGATTTCAGCAATCATTTTGCAGCAGACGGCATGAAAGAAATCGAGACAATGATCCGCCGTGACCGCAATCATCCGTCCATCCTTTTCTGGTCGATCGGAAATGAACTGACCGAGCAGGGTAATATGGCAGATGGATATCGGGTGTCAGAAATGCTGGCAAGAAAGGTCAGAGAGATGGATGCGACAAGACTGGTCAGCGGTGCTCTTTGTTCTTTCTTTAAGGGACTGGATAATCATGACAATGCGAAATTCTGGGAGACTTTCCAGACGGAAATGCCGTCAAACGGCGGAAGTCTGATCAATCTGGACAACTCCTATGGCAAGAAACTCTGGATGGAATATACAGGACCATTTGTCAAGGATTGGGACGTTGTCGGCTACAATTACCTCAATTATCATTATGAGCCAAGCCACGTCTTGTTCCCGGATCGCGTTATCCTCTGTACCGAGAGCAAGCCGGGGCAGTTTGAAGATTATTGGTCAGATGTAGAGCGCCTGCCTTATGTGATCGGGGATTTTCTCTGGACAAGTATGGATTATATCGGTGAAGCAGGTATTGGCAAGAGCATTTATTGCCAAAAGGAAGAAGTGCCACAGATGTCGAGAATGTTAAACTATGCGGGCTATCCGTGGCGTCTGGCACAGGCGGGTGATTTTGACCTGTGTGGCAATGTCAGAGCCCAGGGAAGATACCATCAGATCATCTGGGGATCGGATGATACTTATATCTTTACCCATGATCCTGCTAATAATGGAAAGGTGGCCCTGATCGGCCGTTATGGCTGGGCAGAAGGCGGTAACCACTGGTCATGGGATTGTGAGGATCATACACCGGTTACAGTGGAGGTCTATAGCCGTGCAGAAGAAGTGGAAGTGCTTTTAAACGGACAGAGCCTTGGCAAAAAGCCGGCAGGTGCCGACAACCATTTCAAGGCAGAATTTCAAGTGCCTTTTGAAAAGGGCACGCTTACAGCCGCTTCTTACACAGGTGGAGTAGAAGTATCTCGCGACCAGGTGGAGACTTCAGGAAAAGCAGCGGGACTTCGTATCCGCATGGAAAAAGATACAATTGTCGCAGACGGACAGAGCCTTGCCTATGGTATCGTTGAGATCGTGGATGCAGATGGCAAGTGGGTGCCGACCGCACAGGATGTCTTAGGACATGTCTCTGTCGAGGGTCCCGTAAGTCTGGCTGGCTTTGGTACCGGCAGAGGGCAGACCGAGGAAAACTATACCAAAGGGGAATTTACTTCTTTTGAAGGCAGATGGCAGATCATCCTCCGCAGTGGCACAGAAGCGGGATCTGGTAAGGTCACAGTGCAGGCAGACGGACTTGGAGAGGCTGTCGCAGAAATTGAGGTGGGCTAGAAAAGTTTAGAGTGAAAAGGAAGTGCTTTGTATTGGCAAGGCACTTCCTTTTTGTTTATAGAAATTTAATAAATTATTGCTTGTATTCTTCCGCATTATCTGTCATACTGCATTTCATAGATATCCAATCTGGATATTTTTCATGACTGGTGTTTCACCAGATGATCTCACTTTTTATTTTTGTAAAGCGATGTAAAATGGGGAGTTTTTACACGTGTTTCTCCTTTTTTATCGCGGAAAGGACAAGACATGAAAGAAGGACAGGAAAGAAACAAAGAGGCAGTCGGAAGCAAGATGGCCGGCATTACGGAGCAGGAATTGGAAAACCATGTAAAACGCCTGCTACAATTATTAGGACGACCGGATCGGGCATTTAAGGATCATATGATCCGCATGCTCTTAAAAGATCCGGCGGTTGCACTGGAGGTCTACAATGCCATCAATAACACAGACTATGATGATCCGAATGATCTACAGATCACGACCTTGGAAAATGCAGTTTATATCAGCATGAAGAATGATGTGTCCTTTATCATTGATGGCAGGCTGGCACTTTATGAGCACCAGTCTACATATAATCCGAATATGCCTCTACGGGATTTATTTTATATAGCCTGTATCTTTTCGGCATTAGTATATGATAAAAACATCTATGGTTCAAAAAAGATACATTTACCTTCGCCACAGTTTGTGGTATTTTATAATGGAATAGAGGATTTACCGGAACGGTCTATCATGCGGCTGTCTGATGCTTATGAGCATGTGGGGGATGCAGAGGATATTTCATTAGAGTTAAAGGTTGAGGTTATCAATATCAATTATGGGAAAAATGCATCTTTGATGGAAAAAAGTCCGACCCTTGCCCAGTATGCTATTTTTGTAGATATGGTACGAAAGTATGAAAAAGACCATGAGAGAACGGATGCGGTAGAACTGGCGATCGATGAATGTATTGAGAAGGGAGTCTTGGCAGATTTTCTTCGGAAAAATCGTGCGGAGGTGCTTATGTTGTGTTTGTTTGAATATGATCAGGAAAAGCATTTGAGAGATACCTACGAGGAAGGCGTTGAAGATGGTGAAAAACGTGGTATGGAGATGGGCGTTACACAGGGCATTGAGATTGGTGAAGCGCGTCTAAACCAACTGACCCAGATGCTTCTTGCGGACGACCGCATCGATGATCTGTCACGGAGCACAAAAGATCGCGAATACCGCCAGAAACTTTTGCAAGAATATCAATTACTATAAAATATCAAAGCCATGAAAAGAAAAAACAACTATCAATCCATACAAATAGGCGATGCCGACATCCCGGTGCCATCCTATCAGGAAGAATTAAAATGGCTGCGCTGGATCGAGGAAGGTACGTTGCATTTACACAAGACGGATGTCATTCCAAGAAATCTATACGAGCAGGTAGCATTGGGCAGTCTTGTGGCAAGCAAAGAATACAGGCAGTGGGAATACGCCATTGTAGCATCCGCAGGACTTGCCTGTCGTGCGGCAATCCGGGGCGGAGTCAGCGAGTTTGATGCCTTTGCCAGAGAGGTGTCTTTCCAACAGGAATTGATGGAGTGCAAAAGCATAAAGGAGATGCTGTCAGTCTATGAGAAAGCCCTGCGGGACTATAGTCTTGCCGTGTGTGACTTACGCAAAAAGCATACCAATCGCTGGAACTATGTGGAACGCTGCAAGGAATACGTTGCAAAAAACCGTACCAGAAAATTGACGGCGCAGGAGATCGCGGAAGAACTGGACATTAGTCTGGCTCATTTGGAAAGAGAATTTAAAAAAGCAGAGGGCATCACAGTGTATCAGTATGTGCTGGAGCAGAAACTCATTGCAGCAGTTAATATCATCAAATATTCTGAGGCAAAGATCGGGGATGTAGCGGCATATCTGGGCTTTGATTTCCAGAGTCATATGAGTGCCGCCTTTAAGTGCGCCTACGGTATGACACCTTTGCAGTATCGAAAGGATAATCAGCCCATTCAATTTTCGGAAGGCTATACCATCAGTCAATCCGGTCAATCGTATCTTGGTTCAGAAATTTGATAAAATGTATCATAATTTTATATTTTTATACGAAACCCTATCCTATAGTAAGACCTAAGGATAGGGTTTCTTTATACAGCAAAGGAAATACCAAAATAGAAGAAGGAGGAAGATATATGCAGGCAATGAATCCATATTTGTCACTGGATACCTACATACCGGATGGTGAACCCCATGTATTTGGTGACCGTCTGTATGTCTATGGATCCCATGATAGAGAGGGTGGCGATACCTATTGCATGGATCCCTACGAAGTCTTTTCGGCACCGATCCAT
This sequence comes from uncultured Lachnospiraceae bacterium, assembly GCA_934899185.1. Taxonomy (GTDB): domain Bacteria; phylum Bacillota; class Clostridia; order Lachnospirales; family Lachnospiraceae; genus Pararoseburia. The sequence goes on along the minus strand of CAKXYI010000001.1, from coordinate 82,708 downwards.
GATCTGGGTAATTGGAAATCGCATGGGATCAGTTATCGTGTCGCACAGGATCCGTATGCGAGCGAGACCCGGCAGCAGATGTATGCGCCGGATGTGGTGCAGGGAAATGATGGAAGATATTATATGTATTACTGCTTGTCAGGAGCACAGGGAAAGGGCGGCTATGACGGACCCATCAGTGTGGCGGTAGCCGACGAGCCGGGAGGACCCTTTACCTATTATGGGGATGTAAAAAATGCGGATGGAAGCCTATTTGAAAAATATGCACTTTTTGATCCGGCAGTTATCAATGATGAAGGCATCATCCGTCTATATTATGGTGCGCTGATCCCATTTGAGGAACACATCAATTTTTTGAACCGCGGCATGATGTATCGCATCATGGCAAAGACCTATGGCAAGACTTATGAGGAAGTGAAAAAAGAAAAAGGAGCCATCGCCGGAGCCATAACCGCCACCTTGGCGGATGATATGCTGACGGTCATCAGCCAGCCCAAGCGTATCCTGCCAAACATTGTAAAAGGAACGCCCATGGAAGGACATGAATTTTTTGAGGCAAGTTCTATCCGAAAGATTGGAGATAAATATTATCTGGTCTACTCATCCGTTAGTTGCCATGAACTGTGTTATGCTATCAGTAACAGACCGGATGGGGGATGGACTTACGGTGGAGTGATTATCAGTAACGCAGATGTTTTTGAAGGACAGACGCTAAAAGATGGAAAATGTATCTTTGGCAACAATCATGGAGGCATTGAGTGTGTCAATGGAAAATATTATATTTTTTATCACAGACAGACCAACCGTACTTGCTTTTCCAGACAGGGATGTGCAGAAGAAATCCAAATTTTAGCGGACGGATCCATTCCACAGGTGCATCTGACTTCTCAGGGGTTATTGGGACATGCCTTTTTGAAAAAGGGAGTTTATCCGGCGAGCATATGTTGCAATTTATATGGAAAGGCGGGATCGACCTGGTCCAATCGGCTTGCCATGGGAAATCGTTATGCATATATCACCCAGTCCGGGGCTGATTACGACCCGGAAGATGCAGGAAAGCCACCATATCAGTATGTAACGAATTTTAAGCACAATATGACCATGGGATTTAAGTATTTTGCGGTAAAAGATCTTAGTTATATCGGTATTACTGTGCGTGGAAAAGCCAGAGGAAAGATAGAAATACGTACAAAAGAGAAGGGAAAGGTTATTGCAACGATCGTTCTGCAAGCATCCAAAGATTGGCAGACTTTTGAGATGCCGGTCACGCTATCAGAGAAAGAATACGGTCTGTTCTTTATCTATGTAGGCGGGGGCAAATGTGATGTCAAAGAAATTATATTAGGATAAAAGCAAATGGCGGGCATATGCCCGCCACTTTTGCGCTTTTATCTTATATTAAAATCGTTGAGATGGTCTTTGCCGGAAGTTCGATGCGGATGATATCACCGCGCAGGCGGATGGCATAGGATGCATCATGTTCGCCTTTGTTTAATGCAACCAGTACCAGACTTCCATCCGGGTTCTTGGCAGCCGTCACTTCTACCTTATCATCACACTGGGAGAAGCCGATACGCTTGGCTCCCGGTTTGATATAGCGTGAGAAATGTCCGATATAATCAAAGATCAGTATTTTTTTATAAGAACCATCCTGTGTTGCACATACAGAGGCACCAAAGCCCATCGGCACATGACGTGGACCACCCTGTTCATCGACGCAGAGGTTCCAATCGATCCAGCGGTTCATGCCGTGATTAAGGTCGCCGATGATGTCGTGTGCATAATCGACCGCATCCTGATAGTCTGTTTCAGCGACACTGGAGCCGCCACCCATCAGGGCTGCAAGCATATTTCCCTGTCCCGGAGCGTGCAGAGGACAACATTCGCTGGACATGAGTTTCATGTCAGGGAAGGCATCGTGTGCCAGGCTAAGCCCGTCAAAATGATCGCCGGAATACCAGTGGAAAGCAATGCCTTCTACCATTTTCTTTGTCTCGTCGTCCAAGACTTCCTTAGCAAATTCATAGACTCTTTCTTTGTTGTGATCCCAGATATAAAGACCGACTTTGCCGACCAATCCGGCATCTTCAAAAGCAGGATAGAGGTAATCGCGCAAGAATTCTTTCTGCTCAGCGGCAGTCCAGACACAGGAATCCCAGTTGGTCGCAGCGATGGTCTCATTTTGCAGGCTCATCATGGTAACCGGCAGTCCTTCTTCCAAATAAGCATTGACGTATTTTGCCAGATAGCGCGCCCAGTCGCCGTAATGTTCCTTCTTTAATTTACCGCCGTTGTTTCGCTGTGGCTTCTCATAGTCGACCGGTGGCATGAAATTGGCAAGAAAAGATCCGCCGTAGACACTGGCATCATTCTTTGGAGCCTCTGGCGGGGTCTTCCACTGGTATGGTGGTGACCAAGGGCTTAAAAGGATGGAAAATGGGGTGGCGGTCATTGCCATGGCATCCTTGAGCATTGGGATCATGTATTTGCGGTCTCTGTCAATGCTAAAGGTCGCAAAGTCGGGATCCGCGATAGGATCTGCCACTGCCTGATATTCCTCCAGGGAAAAATCGCAACTGTCGATATGCATACGAAGAAAACGATAGCCCTGTCCGTTTTCTCCAAAATAATCCTCTAAGAACTGTTTTTTATCCGAAGGATTCATCTTAGAATACAGGTAAGCAGACGTTTCGGTCAGAGCTCCGCCGAATCCCTCGATCTCCTGATATTCCATTTCCGGGTATAAATTGATGACACCCGATTCCAAGTGGCGCGCCTCGTCTGCCTCCGCCGTCACAGGGATGGTCTGTTCTTCTGTTAGAGCCTTGCCGTGTAGGGCAAAGGTTGTGATCTGTTTTGCTTCCATGAAAAAATCTCCTTTCCGATCAGAAAACTGTTTGTTGATCTTATCCTATGAAATATAGGAAGAAAAAACTTGCAGGATTGGCGCAAAATATTCCAATATTCTGTCAAACGCATTGAAAATATGGAAAATAATATGTAAAATCCTACTAAAGAGAGGGGACAGGCATGGACAAAGGATATTTTGAAGTCAATCAGATGGCAGACCTCTGGCGCACGCCGGTGACTGCCTTTGCCGGCAATGTCATTTACAACGGAAGGCATTGGCATGAACATATCGAGATGATCTTATGTATCTTAGGTCAGGTGCGGGTGACCATAGAAGATGAGGACTATGTCCTGGCACCGGGGGATTTTGTGACGATCAACAGCGAACAGTCGCATATAACCTGTGCCGAGGAAGAAGGCTGCCTGCAAGTGGTTTGTTCTATCCGAAAGGATGCCCTACAGGCTATGGATGATCACTGGATCTACTGTAACTCGACGCAGGAGGATAAAAGCGTCTGCCCGGAGGATAGAGAAGCAATCGGGCATATCCTCTGCGCACTGGCATCTTCCTTGGTGACGGGCAATCTGCTCTTTGAGGAAAGAGAGAGCCTGCAAAATCTGTCCTACCAGTATCAGTTGCTTGCCATTTTAGCCAAGTACAAGAAAAAGACAGATGTCAAAAAGAGCAGGCACGAGACCCTGATCAGTGGATGTGTCCGCTATATCCACGAGCACATGGCGGAGGAATTGGGGGCGGCGGTCCTGGCAGACCACTTTCATGTCAGCCAGTCGACCATCTACCGTCTCTTTTATAAGGAAATGGGCGTGCATCTGAATGAATATATCACGACCCTGCGGATCAGCGCGGCGTGCCGGATGCTACAGAACCAAAAGCAGTCGGTCACAGAGATCGCCTTTGCCTGTGGTTTTTCGGGGCTGAGCAATTTTTACCGCGTCTTTAAGCAGAAATTGGGTGTATCGCCCAAGGAATACCAGAGAGACCACCCCATCATTACAACGCCCTATCTTTTACACCAGCCGGATATTATGAAATTAAACCAATTCCAGAACTTCTGGGAGACTGGTTATGGCGTGGAGGTTTTAGAAGGGTTTTAGCGGCGCTCCATCCGGTACTTTCTTGGTGTAACCCCATAACTTTTTTTGAACTGCTCATAAAACTGCGTTGTATTATTAAAATGTAACTTGGTACAGATCTGCTGGATGGTCAGGTCTGTGCCAAGTAATAATTGGCTTGCGCATTTTAAGCGAACCTGCGTGCAATAAGATGAAATGGATTGCCCGGTGTATTTCCCGATGATGCGGTAAATATAGTCTCCGGAATAATGAAAGACATCTTCCAGTTCGCTGCGGGATGTGCAGCCATTTTTATTTTCAATGAAAGTATTTAATTCGTTAAAAAATTCTCTTTGTGCTTCTGTACCCATACTGATCGGGGTGGTGACAAAATTCTCATCATTAAAAAGATAGCAGAGCAATTCCAAGACTAACTGGCACAAGACCATGGAAGAAGTGTCCGTTTTTTCCTGCATGGCATTTCCTATAGACTCGAGACACTGATAGATCTTGTCTCGTCTGGAGTGGTTCTGGCGGGGGATAAAGTCCAAAAAAGTCTTGATGGATCGATTATCAGTTGCCATATCTTGATGAAAAAACTGCCGGATGCGTTCTAAGATGGGATGTGGGATCTGGGGAAAGATCATAGGGCAGGCTAGGATATATTGGATGATCTCATCCGAAAAATCCAAAAATACAATGCGGTGGTATTCATCAAATTCCTCTCTGTGATGGACATTTTTATTCATAAGACAACAGGCACCGGCAGTATAGACATGTCTGGTATTCTCGATATTCTGATAGATGGAGCCGTCGATCACATAGAGCAGTTCATAAAAGTTGTGACGGTGCATCTGGATATGGTTGATGAACAGATCTGCTTCGCGTCTATTTTGCGAAAAATAAATGAAAGAGTCAGGCTTGCGGTGGGATGCAACAAGAGGCGCGCTTGGATCGTCGCGCCGGTAGGTGTAATTCATGAGGGCAATGGGTAAGACCTCATTATAGTCGGTACGGAAAAACTCTTTTAAGGAATATTTATGGGAAAGAAGTTCAAACTCCTTGTCAGAGAGATCTGCAATTTCCTCAGGGGTAAGACCAAAGGCTTGAAAAATATGCTGCATGTCATATTGGTCAGATAGAAGATACATCGATAGGACTCCTTTCTGATAGTCGTGAATTTGTTGTAAAAAATATATTTATAAACTATATAAGATGTTTTTTATCAATATCAAGAGGATTATAATGGAAATAAATAAAAAAGACAAGCAGTATCGACGAATGATACAAAGAAAGGGGTATCAAAACAGATGAGGTAAAAAACAAGGAGAGGTGGAACGGTTATTTCTTAGGACCGGCATTAGTGGCTACTGTCAATGGGGCTGTTGGCGGCAGGTGCTTTTTTGACCCTGATGCTACTGTACAGACGGTAAACTATGGGAAAAAGGAAGATATCCCGGAGACCATCAAGAATTTAAGTGTTCATATAAGTAAGACATACAAGGGAGGTAAGCAATGAAACGTATTTCTTTTAATGAAGATTGGAATTATCAGTGTAAGGGGGAGGCGGCAAGAAATGTCCGGCTACCACATGATGCAAGCATAGAAAGAGGCAGAGATCCCAAGGCGGCATCCGGAAGAAGTGGTGCTTTTTTTAAAAGCGGATTCTATACCTACACGAAAAAGATGGATATACCGGCTGATTGGAAAGACAAGGCACTCTATTTGGAATTTGAGGGCGTATACCCAAATGCAGCTGTATATCTGAATGGCAGGAAGATAGGTGGATGTCAGTACGGGTATTCGACCTTCTTGATAGAACTTTCTGATTTTCAGGCAGGAGAAGAAAATGAGATTCGCGTGGAAGTAGACGACACAAAGCATCCGAACAGCAGATGGTATGCCGGCGCCGGCATTTATCGTCCGGTCTGGCTTTTGGTTGGAGAAAAGAGTCATATTGCACCGCATGGCATCCGTATCACCACAGAGTCCTATGCTCCTGCAGAAATTTCTGTAGATGTAGCAGTAGGAGAAGAAAATGCCAAAGAGAGAATACTGGTAGACATTTATGAAGGAGATTATCTTCTTATGTCCGCTGAGGGCGCACACTGCAAACTACAGATTCCGAACGCAAAACTATGGAGTGCAGAAGAGCCCAATCTTTACCGCTGCCGTGTGCGTTTATTGGAGCAGGATGTTTTATGTGATGAGTCATGGGAATATTTTGGTATCCGCAAATTGGAATGGAATGCTAAGAAGGGATTCCTGATAAACGGACAGAAGACCTTATTAAAAGGCGGATGTATCCATCATGACAATGGTATCCTCGGGGCAAGATCCTATGCGCAGGCAGAATGGAGACGGATCGCCCGTTTGAAAGAATTTGGTTATAATGCCATCCGCTCAGCTCATAACCCAATCAGCCGTGCTACGCTGGAAGCCTGTGATGCATTAGGAATGTATGTATTGGATGAGGCGTGGGATACCTGGTATCAGGCAAAAAATCCGTATGATTGCAGTGTTGGATTTGAGGAACATTATGAGGCAGACTTGCAGCAGATGGTGGACAAAGATTACAATCATCCGTCTGTCATTATGTATTCCATTGGAAATGAAGTGACAGAACCGGCAAAAAAGCAGGGCCTTGTCATGGAACAGAAGCTGGTAGAAACTGTGAAAAGACTGGATTCCACAAGACCGGTAACGGTGGGAATGAATGTTACCCTGCTATTGATGGCAAAACTGCCATTTGATCCCAGTGCGCTTTTTTCCGGCGGAGAAAAAAAGGAAGAGGAAGAGACGGAACAGCCAAAAGAAAACAAAACCATGAGCAGTGATAAGTATAACCAAATGGTGCAGCAGGCAGGAAACGTGATGACCCGTGTGAATCAGGGACTTCTGGGAGATCTTGCATCGAAAAAGGTCATGAATGCCTTGGATATAGCCGGTTACAACTATGGGGTCAACCGCTATGAAAGAGATCAGAAAAAGTGGCCGGATCGTGTAATTGTTGGTACAGAAACCTTCTGTCAGGATATAGGAAAAATCTGGCCAAAGATTGAGAAAATGCCGCATGTAATTGGGGATTTCATGTGGACGGCATGGGATTATCTGGGCGAGGCCGGTATTGGTGGCTATTCCTACGATAAAGAAGACTTTGTATTTGAAAAGGCTTATCCTTGGAAACTGGCGGATGCTGGAGCATTGGATATTTTAGGCAATGATACGGCAGAGGCAGGACTTGCCAAAGTCGTATTTACAGGGCAGATGCAACCATATATTGGTGTAACACCTGCTAATCATGGCGGTAGGGAGTTAGCCCGTGCTGCATGGCGTGGCACAAATGCCAGACCACATTGGTCTTATCAGGGGTGTGACGGTGCCATGGTCACGGTAGAAATATATTCTGCTGCATCGGAAGTAGAATTGTTTATAAATGAAAAAAGCCAGGGACGAAAAAAGTTAGAAGACTTTCAGGCTTCCTATGAAGTGGCATATGAGAGTGGCAGCATTCGTGCAGTGGCATATGATGCCCAGAAAAATGCGGTCGGAGAGAGTTCCCTGACATCAGCAGATGGACAGATCAGACTTGCCATTACACAGGAAAAAGACTTTTTGCCAGCGAGAGAAGACACTATGCTTTCGTCTTGTGAGAAAGAGCGCATCGTATATTTGGATCTGGCACTGGTCGGAGAGAATGGTAAGATTGAATGCAACGCTGATCGTTTGCTGGAAGTAGCGGTAGAAGGCGGCAGATTGCTTGCCTTTGGCAGTGCAAATCCTAAGACAGAGGATGATTATCTGACCGGAAAATATCATACTTATTTTGGACAAGCACAGGCTGTGATTGCTTTATCAAAGGAGAGTAAGCAGGCGAAGATATCCATCTGTGGTGAGGGGATGGAAAAGACTGCATACGAAATAAAGTAAAAAATGATGTGGAAAACTCTAGGAGGAAGTGTCATGAAACAATAAGCATATAACCCATATTTACCTTTATCTGTCTATATACCGGACGGAGAGCCGCACGTCTTTGGCGACCGTGTCTATGTATATGGCTCCCATGATAAGCAGGCGGGCATTTGCCCGCCTGTTCTTTATATCCATCTTATGCGATCGGTGTGGTACCATCATCCGTGTATAGTTCGTAGTCTACATCTTCAAATCCGATATATTGCAGCGTATCCATATCAATAGCATCGACGTATTCTGCCACATCGACGACCGGGATCTTGTGATCTTTGCGGATAAAAAGTGGTACTTCATTCAAGGCAACATCGACATAGTGCCAGCCCTTTTCCATTGTCTCCTGATAGATCGTGCCGTCTGCAAGGAATTTGACAAAGATCATTTCTTCCGGGAGATAGACCGGCCTGCCGGTCGCATTCTGCGTATAGACCGGTGCGATCATGATCTCATTGCCAAGCATCAACTGGTCTTCAATGCGTCTGGCTACCACATCTTTTGGATAGGTAAATGCCAGTGGCTTGAAATAAAGATCATCATTTAGGGCTGCCTTCATAAACTCGCTGTAAAGGTATGGAAGCAGGCGGTAGCGCACTCCGATGACGGCTGCAAAATCCTGCGGATCCTCAAACTGGTAAAATTCCTGCTCGCGGGTTCTGGTCGCGGAGTGGTTGCGCATGAGTGGCGTAAATACACCAAGACCAAGGAAACGGAGCACCAGATCTCGGGTCGTATTTTCGCCGAATCCGCCCAGATCGCATCCGCTGTAAAGGAAGCCACACATGTTAAGCCCCGGGAGCATCTTGAGGCAGAGCAGGATATGACTCCACCAGGATTTGTTATCGCCGGTCCAGATCCCGCCATAGCGGTGCATGCCGATATAAGAGGAGCGGGAAAAGAGCAGGATCCGCCGATCCGGGACAAGTCTGGTAAAGGCTTCGGAGGCGGCTCTGGTCATATTGTAGCCAAAGAGGTTGTGTACCTTGGTGTGGCAGATCTTTTTGCCGTCCATATTGTGATAGATGTTGGCGTAGTCCTTCTCAATATTATGTGACATTCTGAAGATGTAAGGCAGGGCTGCCGGTGGATATTCCGATTCGCCGGAGAGGACACTTTTTGCCAATGCCTGTGTTTCTTCCATACTTTCCGGTGTATAGAAGATCGCCGGTTCGTTCATGTCATTCCAAAAGGCATCAATACCTTGCGACAGGAGAAAATCGTATTTTTCGCCAAACCATTTTCTGGCATCCTTGTTCAAGACATCCGGGAAATGTGTCAGACCCGGCCATACGGCAGCCTCAAAATTAGAGCCGTCTTCTCTTTTGCAGAAATAATCTCCGGCAAGGCCCTCCTCGTAGGTATCGTAGCCTTCTTCGATCTTGACCCCGGCATCAATGATGGGAACCAGATGCACATGGTCATCTTTCATCTCGTCGACAAATCCCTTGAAGTCAGGAAAAGCCTCTGTATTTACCGTAAAATCCTTGTAGTGGTCCATGTAATCAATATCCATATAGACCATGTCTAAAGGCACATGAGCGGCACGGTGTTCGGAAACGACCTTGCGGAAGTCCTCCGGCTTTTCGTAGCCCCAGCGGCTCTGCCCGAAACCAAAAGCAAAGCGAGGCGGGATATAGGAGCGACCTATGATGCGACGGAACTGGCGTGTGATGTCATAGGCATCGCTTCCGTCGATGACGTAGAGTTTTAGGTCTGCATCGGCACAGGTGATGGACAGGGTATCCTGTCTGGTGTAGCCGATGTCAAAAGTCAGATTGGTCGGGTAGTCAACAAAAAGACCGAAACTTTGATTGATTCCGTCAACAATGATAAAGTTGTGTGCGCCGTAGAGGGAAAGTTTGTCCTCGGTGTGGACGGCCTCATCCGTGCAGTTGCTGATATAGAGAAATCCGCGTTTGTTGATGCCGCGGTTGGCTTCGCCCAGACCATAGACGATATCCTCCGGCTGCATGATGTAGGTAAAGGAAAAACCATCTTGGGTAGAGATCGTGCCATAAACTGGATCGTCCTTGCTTGCCGGGATCTCTTTTATGACGGCATCCGTTTCGATCGGATCGCCGTAGATATATTTTTTGATCATTGTAAAAACCTCCTTTGTATTTCCAGTTCGATAGATCATACTTGTATTTTAGCATATAGGAGAAAGTCTGTCTTATAAAATCCTGCGCTTTTATGTGATTTTTCGTGGAAAGAGGGAAAGAATTTAAGTCTTGTGGAAACCGCCTCATCTGTGGTAAATTAGAGGGCGGTGAGGATAAATAATATGGATAAAAATCTCTTAAAGGACACCGAAAATTACTGGACCAATCGTGCCGATGGTTACTCGCAGGTCAATCAGGAGGAACTGTCTGGCGTACAGCATGAAAATTGGAAGGATTTTTTGGCGCAGGAAATAGAAAGGCATTATCCGGGACACCAGCCGTCAGAGATCCATATTTTGGATATCGGATGTGGCCCCGGATTTTTTTCTGTTATTTTGGCAGAATGCGGCTATGCGGTGACCGCCATCGATTACACGCAGGCGATGTTGGAGGAGGCAAAAGAGAATGCCATGGCGCAGGGCGTGCAAGACCGGATCACATTCCAACAGATGGATGCGCAGGATCTGTGCTTTTCGGATGCGGCATTTGAGGTTATCGTATCGCGCAATCTGACCTGGAATTTGCAGGAGCCGGAGCGTGCCTACCGGGAATGGTGCCGCGTTTTAAAAAAGAATGGTCTGCTTTTAAATTTTGACGCAAACTGGTATGGCTATCTGTTTGACGAAGAGAAGCGCGCGGCTTATGAAAAAGACCGCAGAAAGACCATAGAACTTGGCATGGAGGATCATTACACCTGCACGGATATTGATGCCATGGAGCGGATCGCTTACCGGATGCCTTTATCACCGGTGGAACGTCCGGTGTGGGATTTGAACCTGCTTCGTGAGATGGGCATGCAGCAGGTGGAGGCGAGATGCGACATCGGCGGGCAAGTCTTATCAGAAGTAGAGCAGGTTAATTATGCGGCGACACCGATCTTTCTGGTGCGTGGCGTAAAGTAAAAAGATAGAAAAGAGTATAGACGGAAGATATGGGTGAATTAAAGAGCATTGCCTTTGAAGAACAGGCAGATGACATAAAGGATAAAGTACAGGGATATTGGAGTAAACGTGCAGAGTCTTTTGCAGAGTTGCGCGAGCACGAGATCCAGAGCCAAAAGGCAGACCGCTGGCTGCACGAGATCTTGGGTAAAATAGGAGAAAATACGGACACGGATGACGGACAGATTGAAAGAATGTTTGGAAAAAAACTACGTGAGATCAAGGTCTTGGACGTTGGTTGCGGAAGTGGCTTCTTTGAAGTTTTGTTGGGAAAGCAAGGGTTTGACATTACCGGCATTGATCTGACGGAAGAAATGATTACGAAAGCCAATCAGATGATTGCAGAATACGGATTGGACGAGAGAAGCGTCAAAGCGCTTGTCATGGATGCGGAAAATCCGGATTTCGCACCGGAGACTTTTGATGTCATCATCACAAGAAATCTGACATGGACTTTACCGCATCCGATCGAGGCATATGGCAAGTGGTATGAACTTCTGAAAAAAGATGGTCTGCTTTTAAATTTTGACGCAGAGTATGCCAAGGGGGCCCACAATCTTTTCCTCCCGGAGAATAAGGCGCATAATATGATCAGTGACCCGCTCAAAGAGGAGTGCCATGACATTTATCACATGCTCTCCATCAGCACCTTAGAGCGCCCAGATTGGGATCTGCAAGTGTTGCGTCAGGTGGGCTTTTCCGAGGTCAGCGTGGATAAGACGGTAGGAAGCCGGATCTATGCAGAGATGGACGAATTCCATATCCCGGATGCCATGTTTGGCATTGTGGCTAGGAAATAACCCCTAAATCTCATCAAACACAGCATGCTCGATGGTATCGGTGGCTTCCTTATGTGTCTGGGCAACAATGCCGAAGGAGTCTTTATATTCCTTGGGTCCGATACCGAATTCCTTTTTGAAGGCTCTAAAAAAGTTTGTATAATCTTTAAAACCATAAGTCATGGCGACTTCACGCAGAGGCTCTCCGGCAAGGATATTGTTCTTGCAGGCGTAGAGCCTCTTTTTTAATAGGTACTGATGGACAGACATACCCATATTTTCTTTAAATACATGGGAAATGTGGTATTTACTCACATAAAATTCGCGTGAAAGGGCATTGAGACTCAGATCTTCGTCCAGATGCGTGTTGATATATTCGCAAAGTCTGGTAAAGAGGCTGCCCTGTTCGCTCTTGGCAGCCGTTGGGCGTTCGCCCATATAGACAATGCGGTTGATGCTAAGGAGCAGGGATGCAATGTAGCAGGAGATCATGGCATCGTGAAAAGGAATGTCGCGCTGACGTTCTTCGATGATGTCGATCAGTTTGTCAAAGAGAATCTGGGCATTGGCAAAGTCACAGGAAAAATGATGGCAGGAGATCTGGTTTCCATAATTGAAGCTGTAGGTGATATCCGGGTGCAATGCCTGTAAGCGGGAAAAGAAATCCGGCGACAGCCAGAGCACCATGCGGCGATATGGCTTATCATTGCTATGAAACTGCGGGCGGTGAAAGACGCCCGGCGGGATCAGGCAGATATCTCCGTATTTCAGCGGGTAGACATTCTTACCGATCTGATAAGAAAGATCTCCCTCTAAAAAGAAGTAGATCTCATAATAATCATGGCGATGCATGGATACATCGGATGCCTCTTTGTCTTCATAATAAAAGATCTCAAAATCTGAGGTCTGCATTTCCTGTCGTTCGTCAAATTGTGAATGATAATGTTTTGCCATGTCTGATCCCTTTATCCTTGTTTTATAAATGTCATTCTGTGCCTATGATTTTACACCCTGACAACAACTTTTGCAATGTTTACAACAAGTTTTATGATTTCAAAAGTTTAGGAAAGAATGTACATTATAGGTACAGTGAAGTGAGACATAAGGGCAGAGCAAATCGCCCATAATAATTTTTAAAACATGAGGAGGGTCTACATGAAATTATCATTCCGTTGGTATGGAGAAGACGACAAGGTGACATTGGAGCAGATCAGACAGATTCCTGGTATGGATTCTATCGTAACTGCAGTTTACGATGTACCTGTTGGAGAAGTTTGGAGCAGAGAGTCTATCGCAAAGTTAAAGAAGCAGACAGAAGATGCAGGTCTTCATTTTGAGGTTATCGAGAGTATCCCGGTTCACGAGGATATCAAGTTAGGAAAGCCTTCCAGAGACAAATACATCGAGAACTACTGCGAGAACATCCGCCGTGTTGCAGAGGCTGGTATCAAGTGCGTATGCTACAACTTTATGCCGGTATTTGATTGGACAAGAACACAGCTCGATCATCCGCTTTCAGACGGATCTACATCCCTTGTTTATTATCAGGAGCAGGTAGATCAGGTAAATCCACTCGAGTCTGACAGTGATCTGACACTTCCTGGATGGGATGCAAGTTACTCTAGAGAAGAGTTAAAGGACATCGTAGCACAGTATCAGGAATTATCAGAAGATGATCTTTGGAACAACTTACAGTACTTCCTTGAGAAGATCATTCCTGTAGCAGCAGAATGTGACGTAAACATGGCTATTCATGAAGATGATCCATGCTGGAGCATTTTTGGACTTCCAAGAATCATCACATGCGAGGAGAACTTAGACCGTTTCCTCAGCCTTGTAGATGATCCTCATAACGGCATCACACTTTGTACCGGATCTTTGGGATGCTCTGCAAAGAACGATGTTGTAAAGATGGCTGCTAAGTATGCAAAGATGGGAAGAATCCACTTCGCACACCTTAGAAACGTACAGGTTCTTGACAACGGATTTGAGGAGAGAGCACATCTTTCATCTTGCGGAAGCCTTGATATGTATGCGATCGTTAAGGCACTGCATGACAACGGATTTACAGGATATGTTCGTCCTGACCACGGTAGAATGATCTGGGGCGAGACAGGTCGTGCCGGTTACGGTCTTTATGACAGAGCACTTGGTGCAACTTATATCAATGGCTTGTTCGAGGCTGTAGAAAAGGCTGATAAGAATAACTAATAGTTTTTAATTTTCAATAATAACAGGAGGAATTTACAATGATGAAATTACCACTTAACACAGATCTTTCAGGAAAGGTTGCAGTTGTAACAGGAGCAGGCGGTGTGCTTTGCGGAATGTTCGCTCAGGCACTTGCACAGGCTGGTGCTAAGGTTGCAGTCCTTGATTTAAATGAAGAAGCTGCACAGAAGGTTGCTGACGGAATCGTAGCAGAAGGCGGTGTAGCAAAGGCATATAAGACAAATGTTTTGGAAAAAGACAGCCTGATCGCAACACATGAAGCAGTTGTTGCTGATCTTGGTACATGCGATATCCTTATCAACGGCGCAGGCGGAAATAACCCACGTGCCACTACAGACAAGGAATACTTCGAGCATGGTGATATCGACGCTGATACAATTTCTTTCTTCGACTTGGATCCAAGCGGAGTAGAGTTTGTATTTAACCTAAATTTCATTGGAACATTGCTTCCAACACAGATCTTTGCCCAGGATATGGTAGACAAAGAAGGATGTAATATTTTAAATATTTCCTCAATGAATGCATTCACTCCACTCACCAAAATTCCTGCCTATTCTGGAGCAAAGGCTGCAATCAGCAACTTTACACAGTGGCTTGCTGTTCACTTTTCAAAGGCTGGCATCCGTGTAAACGCTATTGCACCGGGATTCTTCTCAACAAAGCAGAATGCTAAGTTGTTATTTAACGAAGATGGAACTCCAACCCCACGTACCGGCAAGATCCTTGCTGCTACTCCAATGGGACGTTTCGGCGAATCAGAAGAGTTGATCGGAAGCCTTTTATTCCTTCTGAACAACGATGCAGCCGGATTTATCACAGGTGTCGTTCTTCCTGTTGATGGTGGTTTCTCTGCTTACTCAGGGGTATAAACCGAAAGCGGCCGAAAGCAACTTAGTGAATCCAAGCCGAAGGCGAAGGATGAACTTCCTTAAATGAAACGTTGTTATGTTATAAAGTAGAAAAGAGGTAATATATAATGGAAATGCAAGAATTATTAAAAAAAGTTGAAGAACTGAAGATTGTTCCAGTTGTTGTTCTTGAGGACGCAAAGGATGCACTTCCTTTGGGACAGGCTTTGATCGATGGTGGACTTCCGGTTGCTGAGGTTACTTTCCGTACGGCCGCTGCCGCTGATTCTATCAAGGCTATGAGCGAGGCTTTCCCGGAAATGCTCGTAGGTGCAGGTACTGTTGTAAACGTAGAGCAGTGCAAGCAGGCAATCGAGTGTGGTGCAAAGTTCATCGTAACACCTGGATATTCTGAAGAAGTTACCACATACTGCTGTGATAACAACATTCCAATCCTTCCGGGTGTATGCACACCAACCGAACTTATGATGGTTGTAAACCATGGACTTCCGGTAGCAAAGTTCTTCCCGGCAGCACAGTTTGGCGGACTCAAGACCATCAAGGCTTTGGCAGCTCCTTTCCCACAGATGCGTTTTATGCCTACCGGTGGTGTAAGCGAAGCAAATATCTTAGAGTATCTTGCTGAGCCAAAGATCATCGCAGCAGGCGGAAGTTGGATGGTTAAGGGCGATCTTGTTAAGGCTGGTAAGTTTGACGAGATCAAGGCTATGACAAAGAGCGCTGTAGACCTTGTAAAGAACGCTTAATTCATTATATAGACTCATACAAAATCGTTCACAGATTGCAAGGATCCGTGGGCGATTTTGTGATAAAAGAGAAATGCGAAGACAGAAAGGACAAAAATTATGAAAAAATTTATGGATGAAGATTTCCTTTTGACAACCGATACAGCAAAGCATTTGTTCCATGATTTTGCAAAGAATATGCCGATTATTGACTATCACTGTCATTTGAGCCCGCAGGAGATCGCTGAGGATGCACATTTTGACAATATCACACAGGTATGGCTGGGCGGCGATCACTATAAGTGGCGTCAGATGCGTTCTAACGGTGTGGAAGAACGCTACATCACAGGCGATGCGACAGACCGTGAAAAATTCCAGAAATGGGCTGAAACATTGGAAATGGCGATCGGTAATCCGCTTTATCATTGGTCACATTTGGAGTTACAGAGATATTTTGGTTATACAGGCGCCTTGAATGGTGAGACTGCAGAAGAGGTCTGGAACCTTTGCAATGAAAAGTTAAAGACCATGTCTGCAAGACAGTTGATCTTGGATTCCAACGTAGAAATGATCGGAACGACAGATGATCCGATCGACGATCTGCACTGGCATAAGATGATCGCGGCAGATGAGACTTTTGATGTCAAGGTGCTTCCGTCATGGAGACCGGATAAGGCTGTTAATATCGAAAAAGACGATTTCGTTTCTTATATGGAGAAACTGGGACAGGCAGCAGATATGAAGATCACATCTTTTGCGGACCTTAAGACTGCGCTTACCAAGAGAATGGAATACTTCAAGGAAGCAGGCTGCTGCGTCAGTGATCATGGCCTGGAATATGTTGCATATGCAGATGTTACCGAGGACGAAGTTGAAGCAGTATTTGCAAAGAAGATGGCAGGACAGGATTTGAGTCGAGAAGAGATCGGTAAGTACAAGATGGGCGTGCTCATGCATCTTGGCAAAGAGTACCATCGTCTGAACTGGGTAATGCAGTTGCACTATGGCGTGAAGCGTGATAACAACCGCAAGATCTTTGAAGCCTTGGGACCGGATGCGGGTATCGACAGCATTTCTACCAGTGCACCGATCAACGAACTGGCTGATTTCTTGAATGCCCTGGCATATACGGATGAACTGCCAAAGACCATCATCTACTCCTTGAACCCGATCGATAATGCAGCGATCGGAACCATCATCGGATGCTTCCAGTCTTCTGAGGCAGTCGGCAAGATCCAGCATGGTTCTGCATGGTGGTTCAATGACAATAAGACCGGCATGATGGAGCAGATGACTTCACTGGCGAATTTAGGACTCCTTGGCAACTTTATCGGTATGCTGACAGATTCCAGAAGTTTCCTGTCTTACACAAGACACGAGTATTTCCGCCGCATTATGTGCGAACTGATAGGAAACTGGGTAGAAAATGGAGAGTACCCGGCAGACGACAAGTCTTTACAGAAGATCGTCGAGGGTATTTCTTACCGCAACGCAAAACGTTATTTTGAAATCTAGTACATGCCTAATGATTGATTTTGTGGAAGGAAGTAATGATTTATGTTGTCAAAAAAGGTCACAGTAAGAGAAAAATTTGAACACAAGCATTTGAAAGAAAGAATTGACTATGGCTATAAAATAGTCATTGCCATGATGTTGGCATCCGGATTGCTGTCCATGCTGGTCATAGGTGTTTTGTGTGTGAATATGTATAACTATGTAGAAAAAGTCAATGCAGCAGATCAGGCAGTTAAAATCTGTAGAATTGATGTGAATGCAGCAGCAAGAAATATCAGGGAAATGGCATTAAATGAGGATCCGTCGTCTTATAAGGGTTATGAGGCAACCGTAAAAAGGCTGCTTGGAGAAGTAGATGATGAACTAAAAATCATCAAAAGAACAGGCGTTGTTTCAGATGAACTTTACGAGGAGTATGCATCAGCACTTTCTGACTGGGGCAATAAGGCATATGACATTATAAATCAAATTGAAGCTGGCAAGGATCAAGAGGCGATTGAGGATATTCTGGGCGAATGTACACCGGCACTTGACAAATTGGTAGGTATTGCTTTGAAAATTAATAAGCTGGCAGATGAGCAGAGTATGCATGCTGTCAGGAAAACAGTTGTCTGTGCAATTGTTAGCTTTTGTGTGATCATTACATTTCTTATTGTCGCGCTTATTCTGTCACAGAAGATAGGCAAGAGAGTACTGGAAACCATTTTAGAACCATTGCACGCGATTGAAGATGTTGCGAAGGAACTGACGGAGGGAAATCTGCATAGTACATTGGAGTACCGCTCGGAGGATGAAATTGGTCGCCTTGCGCATAGCATGCGAAAATCCATTCGTATTTTAGGTACCTATGTAGATGATATTGACCGTGCGATGAAACTGTTTTCGGATGGAGACTTTGATGTGAAACCGGAAGTTGAATGGAAAGGCGATTTTATTGGCATTTTAAATTCCTTTATGATTTTTGAAAAGAGTATGTCCGGAACCGTACGGGGAATCCAGAATGTTTCACAGGAAGTGTCAAGTGGTGCAGAACAGTTAGCATTAAGTTCCAATGAATTAGCAGAGGGAGCAACCAGCCAGGCTGCAGTTGTGGAAGAGTTGACAGCAACTGTTTCGACGGTTTCAGAACAGGTGGAAAATAACTCTAAAACGACAAAGGAAATCAGCAAGAGAGTTGAAAAATTAGGCGAAGATATCATAGAAAGCAACGGAAAAATGCAGGAAATGGTCTCTTCCATGAATGAAATCAATGATGCTTCACAAGAGATTGATAAGATTATTTCAACCATTAATGAAATTGCAAACCAGACAAATTTACTTGCTTTGAATGCATCTATCGAAGCGGCAAGAGCCGGTGAAGCCGGAAAAGGCTTTGCAGTCGTGGCAAATCAGGTAAATATTTTAGCAGATCAGAGTGCGCAGGCGGCACAGGAATCAGCTGTACTCATTGAAACTTCTGTGAAAGCAGTTGAAAAAGGTATGGTGGTAGCTGAGGATACCGCAAAACAACTGGAAGATGTGGCAAAAGAATCAAAAGTTATCACAAATGAAGTGATGGGCATAGCAAATACGCTCGAAACACAGACGGAAGAAATCCTGCAGATTAATGAAGGCATAGAGCAGATTAATGATGTCGTACAGTCCAATTCTGCGACATCGGAACAATGTGCAGCAGCGAGCCAGGAAATGAGCAGTGAGGCTGATAATCTAAAAGAAATGATCAGCAGATTCAAAGTGGCAGAATCTGAAGATTAGAGAGAGAAAAACTTTCTTTTGTTACCGAGGACGAAGTTGAAGCAGTATTTGCAAAGAAGATGGCAGGACAGGCTTTGAGCCACGAAGAAATCGGTAAATACAAGATGGGCGTGCTCATGCATCTTGGCAAAGAGTACCATCGTCTGAACTGGGTAATGCAGTTGCACTATGGCGTGAAGCGTGATAACAACCGCAAGATCTTTGAAGCCTTGGGACCGGATGCTTCCAGTCTTCTGAGGCAGTCGGCAAGATCCAGCATGGTTCTGCATGGTGGTTCAATGACAATAAGACCGGCATGATGGAGCAGATGACTTCACTGGCGAATTTAGGACTCCTTGGCAACTTTATCGGTATGCTGACAGATTCCAGAAGTTTCCTGTCTTACACAAGACACGAGTATTTCCGCCGCATTATGTGCGAACTGATAGGAAACTGGGTAGAAAATGGAGAGTACCCGGCAGACGACAAGTCTTTACAGAAGATTGTAGAAGGCATTTCATATCGCAACGCAAAACGTTATTTCGAAATTTAGTACATCCGGGACGTTCCTTTTGCCACAAGGAGCGTCCCTTTTTGGCTTGTTTATAAAAATTTAAGAATTCTTTTCTTGCTTTCATTCTATATCTATGTCATACTTTCTTGCATGGATACCCGATCTGGATATTATCACAACCGGTGAGTCACCGGATGAATTCACTTTTTAATTATGCAAAGCGATGTAAAATGGGGAGTTTTTACAAACGCGGGAATTCTCTTTTTATCGCGGAAAGGATGAGGTATGAAAGAAACAG
The DNA here is from genome assembly GCA_934899185.1 of uncultured Lachnospiraceae bacterium. Taxonomy (GTDB): domain Bacteria; phylum Bacillota; class Clostridia; order Lachnospirales; family Lachnospiraceae; genus Pararoseburia. Next base: position 63,049 of record CAKXYI010000001.1, on the reverse strand, counting down.
AACGACAGGAAAAATGGGGCACAGGAGAGATAAAGACGCGGGAGGCTACAAGTAGTAGCAAAGTGACAGGTATTACAGAACAGGATCTGGAAACCTATGTCAAACGATTATTGCAGTTGTTGGGCAGACCGGATCGGGCATTTAAGGATCATATGATCCGTATGCTTTTAAAGGATCCAGTGGTAGCACTGGAAGTTTATAATGCCATCAATAATACGGACTACGACGATCCGAATGATTTGCAGATCACGACCTTGGAGAATGCCATCTATATCGGGATGAAAAATGATGTGTCTTTTATCATTGACGGCAGGCTGGCACTTTATGAACACCAGTCAACTTATAACCCGAATATGCCGTTGCGGGATTTGTTTTATATAGCATGTATTTATTCAGCATTGGTGTATGATAAAAATATTTATGGTTCAAGAAAGATACATTTACCTTCGCCGCAGTTTGTGGTATTTTATAATGGAATAGAAGATTTGCCGGAACGGTCAGTCATGCGGCTTTCGGACGCTTATGAGCATATGGATGATCCGGAAGACATTGCGCTGGATTTAAAGGTTCAGGTCATCAATATCAACTATGGAAAGAACGCATCTTTGATGGAGAAAAGCCCGACACTTGCTCAGTATGCGATATTTGTAGATACAGTACGAAAGTATGAAAAAGACTACGAGCATATGGAAGCGGTTGAACTGGCGATCAGTGAATGTATCGAAAAGGGAGTCCTAGCGGATTTCTTGAAAAAGAACAAGGCGGAGGTACTGCGTATGTGTTTATTTGAATATGATCAGGAAAAACATCTGAAAGATACCTATGAAGAAGGTGTAGAGGATGGAATAGAGATTGGAGAAGCACATGGCGAGAAGCGCGGTATTGAGATTGGAGAGAAGCGTGGCATGGATATCTTAAATCGCTTGACCCAGTCGCTTTTGAATGACAATCGCATTGCTGACCTTTCCCGCAGCACAAAGGATGCTGACTATCGTGAGCAGTTACTGAAGGAATATAAACTCATCTAGAAACAAAACATATGAAAAAAGCGGACAGTAGGCGCCTACTGTCCGCTTTTTCATGCGCATTTGCGTAAAGTTACAAATTATCGTGTGATATTTCGCACCCAGACATATTTTTTGTAATGGATATAGACCGCCGGAAGTTTAACGATCTCGTCCAGACTGATGATGATATAGACCAGCCATACCGGAGCATGGAGGACAAAAGCCGCAATAAAGCCGAGGGGAACGGAAAAACACCACATGGCACCGAGGTTACCTTTCATATCGAATTTGGAATCTCCACCGGCACAAAAGATACCGTCCAGTACCGTGGTATTTACGGACTGTCCCATGAGGTTAAAGCCTAGTACGATCATCATAAATTGCAGATAGCCTCTGGCAGTATCCGACATTGGGGCAATGCGCGATACAAATGGAGACAGGATCATGAGGATAGTACCGGTCACGATACCGATGACAATGGCAATATGTGTGATCCGCCCGCCGTAATCTTTGGCTTTTTCCAGTTGGTTGGCACCCAGCAGATTTCCGACCAGGATACCAGCACCGGCACTGACACCACGAATCACGCATTGCACCATACTTTTTACAATGCTGGCAATGGAATTTGCAGCGACAGCATCACTGCCCATGTGCCCTAGAATGACAGAGTAAAGGACAAAGGCAATGCCCCATACAAGAGCTGCACCAAGAGCCGGTGTTGTGTAGTACCAAAAATCTTTCGTTAAAACTTTACTGGTGTGTAAAATGCCGGACCATCGGATGGCAACATCATGAGCGTGGCGTACGGCAAAATACGCCCAGACAAGTTCGACCAATCGAGCTGTAACTGTTGCGTAAGCGGCACCGACAATGCCGAGACGTGGCGCCCCAAACAGACCAAAAATTAAAATGGCGTTCAAAATAATATTAATAATGACAGCGGAAGAACTGATTTTAGAACTCAGCGCGGCATGCCCTGTGTTTTTCAGAAGAATTAGATAAATCTGTGAAATTCCACAAAAAACATAGGAAAGTGCAACAGCGCGTAAGTAGGACGCACCATTGGCGATCAAGGTCGCGTCGTTGGTAAAGATCTGCATGAGGTGGCTTGGAATACACAAAGCCAGTACGGTAAAAGTTCCTCCGAAGATCAGGTTGGTATAGAGTGCTACCGGCATGACCTTTTCAATGGAGGCGGTATCCTTTTTGCCCCAATATTGCGCGATGATGATACCGCATCCGGCGGCAATGCCCGCGATAAAGAGATTGAGGACAAACTGGATCTGTCCGGCAAGGGAAACTGCGGACAGGGATGCCTGATCGACAAAGCCCAGCATCAGGGCATCGGTCGCACTGACGAGTGCTAACATAAATTGCTGTATAGCGATCGGAACAACGAGATGCAACATTTGTTGCGCTAATTCGTTGTCTTTTATCTTGGCTGGTAACATAGGTAAACTCCTCCGTATTTTGTGAAACATATGCTATTGTATCGGGGAAACAAAGCCTGTGTCAAGGGATTTTGCGGGGATGACAAGTTAGGTTGAAGAAAATAGAAAATTTGCCGAAAAAAGAGCAAGATATGTAAAATGTGCAAGGCGATTGACGACTATGACGCATGTTAGGTTATGCATAGCCCGACAAGACTATTTTTAAATAGCATAAGGATGCACATGCTCCGATTTGGATTGAAATTCTTTTAGATTACAGATTTTATTATCTGCATCAAATTCTGCGATGGTAACACCATCAAAGCCACCTACTGACTGGCGGTAGTCACATTGAAAAAACCATTCTGCCACCAGTGTATTGCCACAGGCATAGATGTGTTTTATGTCCCATCTTAAAACGCTCCCTTGTGCATTCCAATCATGAAACCACTTTAGAATTTGATCTATTCCTTGATATTCAGGACCATAGCACTCCGTATATGTGATGTCATTTGAAAAAATATCTGTCAGAGGTTGAGGATTTTTCGTCAGCCAACAGTCAAAATATTTTCTAAGTATCGTTTCCATATGCTACCTCCATATGCTGGGATTTACAGTGAGAATATAGTAATTATGATAACAAAAAAGGAAACCTATTTTTAAAAGGCTTCCTATCAAAAATGCGGAAGATGGGACTTGAACCCACACGTTCGCAATGAACACAAGATCCTTAGTCTTGCTCGTCTGCCAGTTCCGACACTTCCGCATATCATCTCGTGACGACTTGATTATAATATCAAATCGGACGACTGATGTCAACAACTTTTTCGATTTTATTTAGAGGAAAAACTCCATCCCAAGAAAATGATTTCGTGGTAAAATGAGAGCACAAAGATTTTACAGGAGAGAACGCATGGCACAGGAAAATGTTGGCGCATTCATGCAGAAAATGCGCAGAGAAAAGGGCATGACGCAAAAAGAACTCGCAGATATCTTACATATCAGTGACAAGACAATCTCTAAGTGGGAGACAGGCAAGGGCATACCGGATGTATCGTATCTGGAAAATATATGCACAGCCTTGGATGTCACGATCAACGAACTGCTTTCCGGTCAAAAACTTCCACCGGAAGAATATCATCAAAAAGCAGAGGATAATATGCTTCATCTTTTGCAGGAAAATCACGAGACCAAAAAGCAAAACAGAATGTCCCTGCTTTTGGGCGTTATTTTATTGGGCTTGGGGGTGGCAGGTCTCTTTGGGGTATCTGGCTCTCAGATGACATGGTATCTGGATCTGCCGTCGCTTTTAGTTCTGGCTTGTATCTGTACGGCATTGACGCTCTTTTCTGGGAGAAGGACAAAAAGAGAAGTCATATCGTTTCTGCGCAAGATCGTACTTCCCGTTGGCGTATGTGAAAGTCTGGTGGCGGTGGTCTGCGTGGTCGGAAACGTGCGGGACATTCCTTTACTGGGAGCCAATCTGGCGGTATGTATCTTGTCTGTCTTATATGCGCTGATCGTCTATCTTGTTCTGTTTGTGATGGAACAACGTATGCGGTAGAGTTAGGAGTAGAGTTATTCTACGGTTTGTAGGTTTTATCTACGGCATTTATTCAGTATGCTTTTATCAAACGAAGAAAACGAGGAGTGATAAGAGATGAAACTGAACAAGGCTGGAATGACGGGATTTTTCTTATGCTTTATGGCAATCATTTTTGGCGTGGCAACCAACGGTGGACTTTCCACGATCGTGCAGTATCTGCATTTGCCGTCCTTTATTTTAACGGTGGGCGGCGCTCTGTGTGCGGTGCTTACGACTGCGGATTCCTTTGAGGATTTTGCCTATGGGGCAAAAGGTATCTTGGTCGCTTTTCAAAATAAGGAAGAAGATGCCGGACAGTTGACAAAAACGATCTTGCAAATGTCCGATACCGCGCGAAAAGAAGGTCTGCTGGCACTGGAGGAGACGACGCATAATCTGGGCAATCCCTACCTGGAAAAAGGTATTCGTCTGGTTGTGGATGGATCAGACCCGGAATTGGTCAGAGATATTATGGAAGCAGAACTGACCCACACCTACGAATGTAACAAAAAACGTGTGAAGTTCTGGGAAGATTTTGGCGCCTATGCTCCGGCATGGGGCATGGTGGGAACGCTGATCGGATTGATAAATATGATGAAGACCATGGGAGCGGACTCTTCAGCAATCGGTTCCGGTATGTCACTGGCGCTGATCACGACCCTATATGGATCTATCATTGCCAACTGGATTTGCATTCCTATCGCGCGCAAACTGGAAAAGAGCGGAACTGCAGAGGCACTTTCCATGGAACTGGTAGTCGAGGGCGTTTTGTCAATTCAGGCAGGAGAAAACTCCCGTATTATCAAAGAAAAACTTTCCGCCATTGTGGAAAATGATATCATGGATAAGGCAGAGAAAGTCGAGGCTATGGGGTGATTGCAAAATTCTTTCCGGTTCGCTATGATGTCTTTATAATAATAGGAAAGCAAATAAGATAGGGATAGGAAAGATACCATGAGACTGATTTTGGCATCGGCATCGCCGAGAAGAAAAGAATTATTGGAACAGATCGGGCTGGAGTTTGAAGTTTGTACCAGTGGGGCTGAGGAGATCACGACGGCAACTCAGCCGGGGCAGATCGGGCAGGAATTATCCGGGATCAAGGCGCAGGCGGTTTGGGATACTTTGACAGATACAGAAAAAGAGGATGCCGTGGTGATCGGTGCAGACACCATCGTGTGTGTCCGACAATCTGCTGGCAGCGATCAGTCGGAACAGGTACAGGAAGAAAAATTCTCTATTCTGGGCAAGCCCAAGGACGAGGCAGATGCCGCGCGTATGCTGCGTCTCTTATCCGGTCGTGCCCATCAGGTCTTTACAGGAGTGACGATCTTATCCAAAGAAGGAAAAAGGACTTTTTACGAGTGCACAGATGTGCATGTCGCTAAACTCTCCGACCAAGAGATAGCAGATTATATTGCCACAAAAGACCCCATGGATAAGGCCGGAGCCTATGGCATACAGGGCATATTTGCCAGGTATATCACAGGAATTGAGGGTGATTACAATAATGTTGTGGGACTTCCGGTGGCATCGGTTTATCGTGAGTTAAAGCCTTTTTTGATGGAACGAAAATCATATTAGTTTTATAGGATATTTTGGCACATTTTTACATAGGCTATATGATAGAATATATCTCAAAATGAAGAGTGCCGCGAAGAAGAAAAATCTGACGCATTGCGGTAAGATTTTTCTTTTTTTATGGTGATGAGGAAACGATACACATTTGTGCGGCACAAAAAGGACGGAAAACAATGCAGGATTATATTACAACGTACACGAAAAAACATTTTACCATTATGGAGCCCAAGATGGAGGATATTGATATCAATGATATCGCCCATGCACTTTCTTTGATGACGCGTGCAAACGGACATTTTGGACAATTTTATTCGGTGGCACAGCATTCGGTCGGATGTGCCTATGAGGCGTTGGAACGTGACCATAGCGCCCGCGTGGTTCTGGGCTGTCTGCTGCACGATGCAAGTGAAGCCTACATGGCGGATATTACCAGACCGCTCAAGCAGCATATGCCGGAGTATCTGGCAGCAGAAGAAAAGTTGCAGAATATGATCTTTGAAAAGTTTTTGGGACAGTGTCCGTCAGCGGAAGAAATGGCGCAGATCAAGGCGATTGATGATGCTATGCTATTTCATGAGTTTAAATGTTTTATGAATGAAGAACTGGATATTCCGGAGCACGAGATTTTGACCAGACCGGCATTTAGTACCAAGCCGTTTGAAGATGTGGAGGAGGACTTTCTCCTTATGTTTCACAAGATCAGCGCCCTGCTATAGTGTTCCTTAGGCTTGGGCTGATGTAGGAAAGAGTGACCGGGCAGATACCGCAGACAGGGGAGGGCAAGAAACTTCGGAGCAGGTTAGGTGAGTCTCTTCGAGAAATCTTTTTCTTTGAATAAAGTGTCTCTTGCACAGTTTCGACTGCCGTCAGGATGTGTCCGCCTCTGACAGATATTCAGGGCGTCACTTATAAGAGATGCTAAGGACTTGTTCGTTTTCTTGCAACAGCCAGTGGCAACCGGCGCAAACGAACATCCGTGTGCGGTTGCGCCTCTCGGGTACATCCCTGTACCCGAGTTGCCTGCTTGCAAACAAGTCCAAAGCATCTCTAATGCGTTTTGCATTCATATCTGCCAGAGACGAACATCATCCAAGACGGTTGTCGAACTTTGCAAAGACAGTTTTTATCAAGAAAAGAAAAAGTTTCTCGACCAGAGACTCCCTGTTCTGCGACAGTTTCTTGCCCTCCCCTGTCCGCGGTATCTGCCCGGTCATCCCATCGTTCCCAGCCCCAGCCAAAAGGGGCACTCCATGTGGCAAAAGGAACGTCCCTCAAAAAAATAAAGGAAAATGTCCTTTGATGCGTAAGAAAGAATTAAGAGAGTGTTTTTTTGAAAGGACATGACTATGACCATAAGAGAAACCATTGAGGATATGGAGCGTGAAACACTCAGTCCTTATGCAACTTTGAGTGAAAATTCAAGAGGGCGTGATCGGGAGGAACCACAGTGTGACATCCGTCCGGTCTTCCAGAGAGACCGCGACCGTATCTTACATTGCAAGTCTTTCCGTCGTTTGAAAAATAAGACCCAGGTTTTTCTGACACCAAAGGGCGACCATTACCGCACGCGTATGTCGCATACGCTTGAGGTATCACAGAATGCCAGGACCATCGGCAAGGCACTCCGCCTGAACGAAGATCTGGTGGAGGCAATCGCACTGGGACACGATCTGGGACACACACCATTTGGACACGCGGGAGAGCGGACGCTCAACGAATTGTGTCAGGGCGGTTTTGTACATAGTGAACAGAGTGTGCGTATTGTAGAGCATCTGGAAAAAGATGGCGAGGGACTAAACCTCACATGGGAAGTGCGCGATGGCATCCGCAATCACCAGACCAGTACCATCCCGGCAACACCGGAGGGCAAGATCGTCCGTTTATCTGATAAGATTGCCTATATCAACCATGATATTGACGACGCCATCCGCGGCTTGATCCTGACCGAGGATGATATTCCAAAGGAACTGCGCAATACTTTAGGACATACGACCAGAGAGCGTCTGGACAATCTGATCCATGATGTCATCATGAGCAGTCTGCACAATATCGATGTGATGGATAAGGAATGCCGCAACGACTTGGAGCCGATCGCCATGTCTGCGGAAATGGAACAGGCAATGTATGATCTGCGCAAGTTCATGTTTTCCAATGTATATCAGAATCCGGTCGCAAAGGCAGAAGAAGTCAAAGCCCAGCGTATGCTGAGCCAGTTGTTTGAATATTATATGGATCATATAGACCAGTTGCCAATGAAATATACGCGCATGATCGTGGAAGGACATGAGGAAAAAGACCGTGTGGTCTGCGATTATATTGCCGGTATGACGGATCAGTATGCCGTTACCAAGTTCAACGAATTTTTCATGCCGCTATCATGGCAAGTAGATGGATACTAATGGAAAAGAGGCAAAACTATGCCATATTATGATAACGATACCATCGAGGAAGTGCGTTCCCGCAACGATATCGTCGATGTGATATCACAATATGTTCATTTACAAAAAAAAGGCTCGTCCTACTTTGGACTCTGTCCTTTTCATAGCGAGAAAACAGGTTCTTTTTCCGTCACGCCATCTAAGCAGATGTATTATTGCTTTGGCTGTGGCGCGGGAGGCAATGTTTTTACCTTTTTGATGGAGTATGAAAATTTCACTTTCTCAGAGGCGATGGAGGCACTGGCAGACCGCGCCGGGATCGAACTCCCCAAGCAGGAGATGACTTCCGAGGCTAGGCGGGAAGCGGATAAGCGAAACCTTCTCTTTGAGATCAACAAAGAGGCAGCCAAATACTTTTACAGTCTGCTCCGCAGCGAAAAAGGAAAATCAGCCTACCAATATTTTACAAAAAGAGAATTGTCCCCAGAGACCATGCAAAAGTTTGGCCTGGGATATTCCGACAAATACAGCAATGACTTATACCAGTATCTGCGCAAAAAGGGCTACACAGATGAAGTCCTAAAGGACAGCGGACTGGTGACCATAGACGAGGCAAAGGGGGCACATGACAAGTTCTGGAACCGAGCTATGTTCCCCATTATGGATGCCAACAACAAGGTGGTGGCGTTCGGTGGGCGTGTCATGGGCGATGGAGAACCAAAATACCTAAATTCCCCGGAGACCATGATCTTTAATAAGAGCCGGACCCTTTACGGTCTGCAACTGGCAAGGCGGACGAAAAAGGACCAGTTCATTCTCTGCGAAGGCTATATGGACGTGATCGCCCTGCATCAGGCAGGCTTTGATAATGCGATCGCTTCCCTAGGAACGGCACTGACCAGTGGACATGCCAATATGATCAAGCGATACGGCAAGGACGTCTATCTAAGTTACGACTCCGATGGCGCGGGAACCAAGGCAGCCCTGCGTGCCATCCCGATTTTAAAAGAAGCCGGGATCACCTGTAAGGTCATCAACATGAAGCCGCACAAAGACCCGGACGAATTTATCAAAGCCTTAGGGGCAGAGGAGTACCAGCGCAGGATCGATGAGGCGGAAAACAGTTTCCTCTTTACCATCCGCATTTTGGAGCGCGACTACGACATGAGCGATCCGGAGAGCAAATCGGCTTTCTATTATGAAGTGGCAAAACGGATCTTGGAATTCCCGGAGGAATTGGAACGCAACAATTATATCGAAGCGATCGCCAGCCGCTATCAGGTCGGCTTTGACAATATGCGCCAGATGGTCAATCATCTGGGAACCAAGGGCGGTATCATCAGTGAACGTGAGCCCCAGCGGCTCAAGTCCGGCGTACAAAAGAAAAAGACCAGAGAGGACGGCATGATGCAGTCACAGCGTCTGCTTCTGACATGGCTGGTCGAACGGCCGCAGATCTATGCAGCCATCCGGGACTATATCGAACCGGCGGATTTTACCGAGGGCATTTACGAGACGGTGGCGCGGGAACTCTTTACCCAGTTTGCTGAGGGGAGAGAACTCAATCCGGCGCGGATCGTCAGCCTTTTTTCCGATGAGGAGAGCCAGAGGCAGGTGGCAGAGATCTTTAATACGAACGTGCAGGGGATGGAAACCGATGCTGACTGGGAGAAGGCGATCCGCGAGACTCTGGTGCGGATCAAGCAGAACAGCATGGAGCAGAGGCGACGCAACTTAGACCCTACCGATATGAATGGTCTGAAACAGATCATAGACGATAAACGCAGACTCCAGGAGATGGAGAAATTGCATATTTCCTTTAAATAAGGGCAAAATACATGAGAGAGGATGTAAAAATGGCGAAAAAAAGCGAAAGCACAGTAGAAACACAAGAAGTGGTAGAAGAAAGCGTAAAGACAGAGGAAAAAGCAGAAACAAAGTCCGGCGCAAAGAAGACTACCGCCAAGAAAACGACTGCAAAAAAGAGCAGTAAAAAGACAGAAAATGCTGAAAATGCAAAAGAGGATGAAACCAAAAAGGCAGAATTTCAGAAGAAGTTGGGCGAGTTATTGGAACTTGCCAAGGACAGAAAGAATGTCCTTGAGTATCAGGAGATCAATGATTATTTCAAAGATATGCAGTTATTGCCAGATCAGTTCGAGGCGATTTTGGATTTCCTGGAGAAAAACAACATTGATGTCTTGCGTTTACAGGACAATGACGACGACATCATCTTAGATGATGACGATGATGTGGAAGTAGAAAAGATCGACCTTTCCGTACCGGACGGCATCAGCACAGAGGATCCGGTGCGTATGTACTTAAAGGAAATCGGTAAAGTACCGCTGCTTACCGCAGAGGAAGAGATCGAACTTGCAAAGCGTATGGAACTTGGTGATCAGGAGGCAAAGAAGCGTCTGGCAGAGGCAAACCTTCGTCTGGTTGTTTCCATCGCAAAGCGTTATGTAGGACGTGGTATGCTTTTCCTTGATCTGATCCAGGAAGGTAACCTTGGTCTGATCAAAGCCGTAGAAAAGTTTGACTATCGTAAGGGTTACAAGTTTTCAACCTATGCAACATGGTGGATCCGTCAGGCGATCACAAGAGCCATTGCCGATCAGGCAAGAACCATCCGTATCCCAGTGCATATGGTCGAGACCATCAACAAACTTATCCGCGTTTCCAGACAACTCTTGCAGGAGTTGGGACGTGAACCTACCCCGGAAGAGATTGCGGCAGAGATGGATATGCCGGTCGAGCGTGTGCGTGAGATCTTAAAGATCTCTCAGGAGCCGGTTTCTTTGGAGACCCCAATTGGTGAGGAGGAAGACTCTCATCTGGGAGACTTCATTCAGGATGACAATGTGCCGGTACCTGCGGATGCAGCGACCTTTACCTTATTAAAAGAACAGTTGGAAGAAGTGCTTGGTACACTGACCGAGCGTGAGCAGAAGGTTCTGATCCTTCGTTTCGGTCTTGAGGACGGTAGAGCCAGAACACTGGAAGAAGTTGGTAAGGAATTTAATGTTACCCGTGAGCGAATCCGTCAGATCGAGGCAAAGGCATTGCGTAAACTGCGTCATCCAAGCCGCAGCCGCAAGTTAAAGGATTACTTAGAGTAATGGCGGTACGTTTATCAAAACGCATGGAGGCATTGGCGCATCTGGTCACACCGGGCAACCGGCTTTGCGACGTGGGATGCGATCACGGCTATCTGCCTATCTATCTGGTACAGGAGCAGATCATTCCGTCAGCCATTGCTATGGATATCGGGGAAGGACCGCTTTTGGCAGCAAAGACCCACATAGCGGAAGTGGGCTTGGAGGATAAGATCCAGACACGCCGTTCGGATGGACTGGCAGCCGTTCGCGCAGAGGAGATCGATACCGTACTGATCGCCGGTATGGGCGGAGGTATCGTCATACATATTTTGACTGAGGGAAGAAAGGTTGCGCAAACTGTCAAAGACTTGATCTTGCAGCCCCAATCAGAACTGGAAGAAGTGCGGCGCTTTTTGTGTGTCGAGGGCTATGAGATCGTGGATGAGGATATGGTCTTGGAAGACGGCAAATATTATCCTATGATGAAAGTCCGATATGCGCCGGAAACAAAAGACCGCAGGCAGAGCGCAGCAGGGAATGATTTCCTTTTTGGTCCTATGCTCTTGCAAAAAAAACACCCGGTCTTACACGCTTATCTGCTCCGGGAAGAGCGGATCCAAAAAGAGGTTTTGGAGCGTTTGGCAGGACAAAAGCAGACACCGGCGATCGAAAAGAGGACGCAGGAAGTGCAGGCATATTTGCAGGAGATACAAAAAAGTCTGTGGTAAACAGAAGAAATACGAGGTGATCTTGCGATGAGAGTGATGGATCTGACAGAGCGGATCGAAAAAGAGATCCCGCGCGAGCAGGCGCTGGATTGGGATAATGTAGGACTTTTGGTCGGAGATAAGGAACAGGTCATCCACAAGGTCTATGTGGCACTGGATCTGACCGATGCAGTTTTAGAACACGCGATAGATGATGGGGCGGATATGATCCTGACCCACCATCCGCTGATCTTTGGCGGTATCAAGCGCGTGAATGCGGATGATGTTATCGGCAGGCGGATCCTGGCACTGGCACAACATGGCATTGCTTATTATGCCATGCATACCAATTTTGATGTCTGTGTCATGGGTCAGATTGCGGCAGAGCAGTTAGGACTGACGGACATTGAGGCTTTGGAAGTTACCTCGCCGGAGGATGGCAGGGGCATTGGTTGTCTGGGCAAATTGACACAGGCGGTCAGTCTTTATGATTTGGCAGAGCGTGTGCGGGATGCTTTTGGGCTTTCCCATGTCAAGGTCTTTGGCGATAAGGATCGGATGGCTCAGAGCATCGCCATGTGTCCGGGTTCCGGCAAGAGTGAGATCGGTCTGGCAATAGAAAAAGGGGCAGATGCCTACATTACCGGGGATATCGACCATCATTCCGGGATCGATGCCGTGGCAGACGGGCTTTCTATCATTGATGCCGGACATTATGGGATCGAGCACATTTACATGGAATATATGAAGAACTGGCTTGCAAGGGAGGCGGCGGAATTAGAGGTCGTCACAGAGCCTTTTGCAGAGCCCTTTTGGATCGTTACGAGGTGAGAGATATGCAGAAAATGAAAGTTTGTGTGCAGGGAAATACTTACCAATATGAAAAAGGTACGACCTTTTTACAGTTGGCGCGAAAGTGGCAGGACAAGTATGAGGACGCCATCATTCTGGCGGTCTTTAATAACAAGTTGATCGAGTTGGGACAGGCCATACCGGGGGATGGCGATATTGCTTTTCTTACGACAAAGGACAAGAACGGCAGACGCGCTTATCGCAGAAGTGTCGTCTTTTTGATGCAGCGTGCCTTGCAGCAGATGTATCCGGACGGGGCAGAAATCCTGCATGTGGAGCATTCTCTGGGGGCAGGCTATTATTGCCGGATGGAAGGCAGGGATGTCATCGACTCGGCTTGGCTGGACGACTTGAAAAAGGAAATGCTTTCTCTGGTAGAAAAGAACCTGACGATCGAAAAAAAGACCATGAAGACCGAGGATGCCAGAAAACTTTTTGCCAAGTGCGGTATGCAGGATAAGGAACGCCTCATGCATTATCGGTCCAGTTCCAACTGTAATGTCTATGAACTGGATGGCTGCCTGGATTATTTTTATGGTTACATGGCACCGAGTACCGGCATGTTATCCTACTTTGCTCTTTATCCTTATGAGGAGGGCTTTATTTTGCAGTTCCCGGACAAGGTGACGACAGAGGTCGCACCCTTTGCACCGGCAAACAAACTCTTTCATGTCATGCAGGCATCCGAGCAGTGGGGCGCAGATATGGGGATTCCTACGGTTGGTGCCTTAAATGATGCCGTCTGTGCAGGCAAGACCCGAGAGATCATCCTGTCGCAGGAAGCCTACATGGAGCGTCGCATCGGTGCGTTGGCAGAGCGCATTGTGGCAGATCCTGACAAAAAGTTTGTCATGATCGCAGGACCGTCATCTTCCGGTAAGACGACTTTTTCCCACCGCCTGTCGGCACAGTTGCGAGCCCTTGGTGTGACACCGCATCCGATTCCACTGGATGACTACTATCTGGATCGGGATCAGATCCCTTTGGATGAGTTCGGACAAAAGGATTTTGAGTGCATTGAAGGCTTGGATGTAAAGCAGTTCAATGAGGACATGGTGCGCCTGTTAAATGGGGAGCGTGTGCTTCTGCCGACCTTTAATTTTAAGACCGGCAAGCGTGAATATAAGGATCATTATATGCAGTTGGGCAAGCGTGACATCCTTGTGATCGAGGGCATTCATGGATTGAATGAGAAGATGTCCGAGTCTTTGCCGAAAGAGAGCAAGTTCAAGATCTACATAAGCGCGCTGACCCAGTTAAATATCGACGAGCACAACCCGCTATCGACGACCGACGGCAGATTGATCCGCCGTATCGTCAGGGATGCCAGAACCAGAGGCACCAGTGCAAAGGAGACCATCGCTATGTGGGATTCTGTCCGCCGTGGCGAGGAAAAGAACATTTTTCCATTTCAGGAGCAGGCGGACGAAATGTTCAACTCAGCACTCATCTATGAGATGGCAGTCTTAAAGATCTATGCTATGCCGCAACTTCTGGCGATCGACCAAGACTGCCCGGAATATGCCGAGGCAAAGCGTCTGATCAAACTACTGGATTATTTTCTGGGAATCCCATCCGATGATATCTGCAACAATTCTTTGGTGCGGGAATTTATCGGTGGAAGTTGTTTTAACGTCTAAAATAAGATATACTAATTTCATAAAAAAGAAGTAAGATAAGTAATCGCGGCTGCAATGCCGAAAGGCAGCAGGTGAGGAAAGTCCGGGCTTCACAGGGCAGGATGCCGGATAACGTCCGGTGGAGGTGACTCCAAGGAAAGTGCAACAGAAATATACCGCTGCGGGATTTCCCGTCAGTAAGGGTGGAAAGGTGGTGTAAGAGACCACCGCTTTGCTGGTAACAGCAAGGGTCCCTGTAAACCCCATCCGAAGCAAGACCGAATGGAAACGTATGTGGCCCGCTAGTTTCAGGTTGGTCGCTCGAGGCGATTGGCGACAGTCGTCCTAGATAGATGATTACTCCAGACATAACCCGGCTCATCGTCTTGCTTCTTTTTTTGCTATTTGACAATAGATTACATTTGGAGATTGAGAAAATTCCCATTCATGTGTATAATTTCAATATATTATTGTATAGTTTTGCATTCTTATAGGATTGAGGGGTACTATGAGAGTTGAACGTAAGAGAATGGGGGATATGCTCCTTGCAGAGGGAGCAGTGACAGCAGAGCAGATCGACGAAGCCTTAGAGGCTTCCAAGCGTGAGGGGATCAAGTTAGGGGAAAGTCTGGTCAGATTGGGCTATGTGACGGAGGATACCATTGCGCAGGCGCTGTCCAATCAATTAAAGATCGAACGAGTGCATCTCGCGGAAGAATTTGTTGACGATAGTTTTGTCAAGATGATTCCGGGGGATGTTTTGCGTCGTTACGTTATGATCCCACTTTGCTATGAAAAAGATAATGTCAATCGTGTACAGGTGGCAATGTCAGATCCTATGGACATGAGAGCCATGGATGAGTTTCAGATCATTACCGGATTGCAGTTGGATCCTGTGATCGCGACGCGTTATGAGATAGAGACAGCACTTGACCGTTATTATGCAGATGCGGAGACGGCAAAAGTGCTGGAGCGATACAAACGGGAGCATCAGGAGTTAGAAAAAACAGATGAGGCCAATACGAGACACAGGTAGACAATTCTCCTGTGGTTCTTTTGGTGCGTTCTTTGATGCAGCAGGCGGCAAGACAGCATGCCAGTGATATCCATATCGAGGCAATGGAACGCGTGGTACGCGTCAGATTCCGTATTGACGGTGTCTTATATGAGCGTTTTCGTTATGATATCGAGATGCTGCCGGCGATAGTTGCCCGCATCAAGATCATCAGTGGCATGGATATTTCAGAAAAGCGTAAGCCTCAGGATGGACGCGTGTCTATGACTGTGGATCACAATGAATTTGATGTCCGTGTATCTATTTTGCCGACTGTCTATGGCGAAAAATGTGTTATGCGTCTGGCGCAGACCAATGTTCTGACAAAGGACAAAAGCGAACTTGGGCTTCGCGGCAGAGATATCGAAACATTCAATAATCTTCTAAAAAATCCCAATGGTATATTGTTGGTTACCGGACCGACCGGAAGTGGTAAGACAACGACGCTTTATACCGTATTAAATGAATTAAATACGCAGGAAGTGAATATCATCACAGTAGAAGATCCGGTGGAGGCAAATCTGACAGGGGTCAATCAGGTACAGGTCAATCCAAAGGCAGACCTGACATTTGCTAATGCACTGCGTTCTATCCTGCGACAGGATCCGGATATCATCATGATCGGTGAGATCCGTGATGGAGAGACTGCCAAGATCGCCGTACAGGCATCTATCACAGGACATCTGGTAGTCTCTACCTTGCATACCAACAGTTCGGCGGGAAGTATTGTCCGTCTTATGGATATGGGCGTGGAAAATTATCTTTTAGCGGATGCCATTTTTGGTGTTTATGAGATCCTGCGTGTGACACCACGGATCAAGGAACTGATCCACGATCACGCCTCAGCAGATCAGTTACGCGACACTGCGGTGGCGGAAGGTATGGTGACTTTGCATAGCAATGCAAGACAATTAGTGCTTGAGGGCGTTACGTTCATGCCTTTGTTTGACCTGTATTAAAGGAAGATTGATAATTGCGCAAAGAGGCACGAAAGGGTATAGTAGATGGGAGTGGGAGAGAAGGAGAAAGCATGCAGATCTTATTAGAGAATGAAGAAATTCGCCTGACCATCAATACTTTTGGCGCTGAGATGGCGAGTATTTATCATAAGAAAAAGGAGACAGAGTACCTCTGGTGTGCGGATGCGGCATATTGGAAACGCAGTGCACCGGTATTGTTCCCATTTGTGGGAAGCCTACAGGATAAGACTTTTCGTTATGAGGGCAAGACCTATCCGATGGGACAGCACGGCTTTGCCAGAGACATGGAATTTGAAGTGGAGTCGCAGACAGCAGATCAGGTATGGTTTGTTCTCCGTTCCAATGAGCAGACGTTGGAAAAATATCCGCTTGCCTATGTCTTGCATGTGGGGTACCATTTGGCAGGACATGATATCCGGGTCATGTGGCGCGTGGAAAATCCGTCCGACAAGGAACTTTATTTTTCTATCGGCGGGCATCCGGCATTTATGTGTCCACTGGCAGATGAGGGCAGGCAGACAGATTATTATCTGAAATTTAATACAAAAAAAGATATTACATACAAACTGATCACGGATGGTGGTGTGCTGGGACAGGACGAGGACATCTTGCCGCTTACGGACGGCTATGCCAAGGTCAGTGAGCATCTGTTTGACAGGGACGCGCTGATCGTGGAGGATGAGCAGGCATCGGAAGTCAGCCTTTGTATGCCGGATCAGACACCTTATCTGACGGTATCCTTTGATGCGCCTCTGTTTGGACTGTGGACACCGGTAGGAAAGGGAGCACCATTTATCTGCATCGAGCCGTGGTATGGCAGGTGTGACCGGGCTGGATTTTCGGGCGAATTGAAAGACCGGGAATACGGAAACTGTCTGGACGTGGGAGAGACTTTTGAGGCATCCTACAAGATCCATATTGCATAGTCTGTGATGATTTTTTAATGCAATTATAAACTGGACAAGTGATTTGTAAACAGATTCTAAAATCTTTATTAAATCATTTGTCCTTTTATTGACTTTGCCTTGCAAAATGATAGAGTTAATTTGAAGGAAATGATAGAGCAGAAATTTTATAGGGTTTCTGGCTCGGAACGGAGTTGTCATGAGAGAAAAATTGGCTCGTTTTATGGTGGGGAGAAACGGCGCAGATGCGCTTTCAAAGTTCTTTTTATATGTAGCACTGGTACTTGTGATTATCACGATGTTCTCACACAATGCCATCATTTATCTGCTTGCGATCGCATCCTTAGTGTATAGTTATTTTCGGATGATGTCACGCAATGTATCCAAGAGATACTATGAGAATCAACAGTATCTTCGTATGACGGATAAGATCAGGGATAAGTTCCGTGGTATGTCTGCCAAGGCAAAGTACCAAAAGAGCAAGTCTGTCTATGAGAGGGAGCAGAAAAAGATCTACAAGATCTACTATTGCCCGTCCTGCAAGCAGAAGATCCGCGTGCCAAAGGGCAAGGGCAAGATTATGATCACCTGCCCAAAATGTAAGATGGAATTTATCAAGCGTACCTAGTGAGGTTGTTTCATGTTTGGATATATCAATGTTAATCGGAAAGAATTAAATGCAGAAGATGAAAAGACATATCAGGCATATTACTGTGGACTCTGCCGTCAGTTAAAGAATGAGGCTGGGATCAAAGGACAGATGCTTTTGAATTATGATATGACTTTTCTTTTGATCCTTTTGACCGGTCTATATGAGTTGGAGCATGAGGAGATATCCTACCGCTGTGCCGTGCATCCTGCGGTCAAAAAGACAGCTTATATCAATGCGGCGACAGAATATGCAGCCGCCATGGATATCGTGCTCAGTTATCACAGTTTGCAGGATGATTATGAAGATGAGGGCAGCCATATCAAGCAGGCTATGGCAAAGGCTCTTTTGAAGGACTATAAACGCATCAGCATCCGTTATCCAAGGCAGGTGCAGGCGGTAGAAGAGTATATGAAAAAACTTGCCGAGGCTGAGAAGGCGAGGGAGTCCAATATTGACATCGTAGCGGGCTATACCGGCGAGATGCTGGGACAGATCTTTCAGTGGAAACAGGATGAGTGGTCCAAAGATCTGGAGAGCATGGGCTTTTATATGGGAAAGTTTATCTATCTTTTGGATGCCTATGAGGATCTGAAACAGGATCAGAAAAAGGGCAATTATAATCCGCTTGCCTATGTGCAGATGGAGTCCAAGGAAGAATATGAGACTTTTTGCCGTTCCACGCTTACCTGTCTGATGGCAGAGTGCGCCAAATCTTTTGAACGTATGCCTATACTGGAGCATGCAGAGATCCTGCGCAATATTTTATATTCCGGTGTTTGGACAAAGTACGAATACCTGAAATTAAAAGAGAAAAAGACGAAATCATAGAGTTGGAGGAAAATATTTATGTCGGATCCATATAGGGTGTTGGGCGTATCGCGAGATGCATCCGAGGATGAGATCAAGAAAGCATATAGAACATTGAGCCGTAAATATCATCCGGATGCCAATGTCAATAATCCGAATAAGGATCAGGCAGAGGAGATGTTCAAAGAAGTACAGCAGGCCTACGATCAGATCATGAAAGAGCGTCAGCAGGGAGCCAGTTTTGGCGGTTACCAGTATGGCTATGGCGGTTTTGGCGGACAGACATCACAATCTGGATATGAGCAGACGCAGGAGTCCAACGAGATGCGCGCTGCAGCCAATTATATCAACAGCAGACATTTTGCAGAGGCAATGCATGTTCTGAATTCCATGCCGGATTCTGCAAGGGGCGGACGTTGGTATTATTATGCCGCGATCGCCAGCGAGGGGCTGGGCAATATGGTGGATGCCAAGGAGTTTGCAAGACGCGCAGTTGCCTTAGAACCGGGCAACTTCCAGTACCGCCAGTATCAGCAGCATCTGGAGTATGGCAGTGACTGGTATGAGACACGCGGTTCTGCTTATGAGAGACCATACGCCGGTGTCACCCGGTGGTGCTTCAATATGTTCCTTTTGAATATTTTTTGCAATCTCTGTTGCTTTGGACCGAGATGCATGTAAAAAAGCGAAGTCAGGTGCTGACTTCGCTTTTCTTTTTTACTTATTTTCCGTTATATTTCTCTTCACAATATTTACAACGATATACTTCGTGTTCTTCATCAGTCAGGATAAAGATCTGATCTAATTCCTGCTCGATGGAAGTAATGCATCTTGGGTTCTTGCAGGCGATCACGTTCTTGATCTGACGAGGAAGGGTCAGAACTTTTTTATCTACGATCTTGTCACCCTGAATGACATTGACCGTGATATTGTGATCGATATAACCAAGGATATCAAGATCTAAGGCATCGATCGGACATTCTACTTTGATGATGTCCTTTTTCCCCATTTTATTGCTTTTGGCATTCATGATGATGGCAACGGTGCAATCAAATTGATCTAAGTGCAGATCATGATAGATCTTCATGCTCATGCCTGCCTGAATGTGATCGAGTACAAATCCCTCGTGAATTCCACTGATATTTAACATGATCCCACCTCCAATAATGTATAGATAAGTGCCATTCGGATATAGACAGCGAATTGTGCCTGTTTAAAGTAGGCTGCTCTTGGGTCATCATCGACTTCAACAGAAATCTCATTGACACGTGGCAGTGGATGTAAGATGATCATATCCTCTTTTGCAAGAGTCATCTTATCGGCGTTTAAGATATAGAAATCTTTCATGCGCAGATAGTCTTCCTCATTGAAGAAACGTTCTCTCTGCACGCGGGTCATATAGAGGATGTCAAGTTCGGGCATGGCATCTTCCAGTTTTTCAACCTCTACATATGGAATGTGATTTTTGTCTAGGACATCTTCACGGATATAACTTGGAACACGAAGTTCCTCCGGTGAGATCAATACAAATTTAATATTTGGATAGCGTACCAATGCATTGATCAGAGAGTGTACGGTTCGTCCAAATTTTAGGTCGCCACATAAGCCAATGGTAAGATTATCCAATCTTCCATGTAAAGAACGAATAGTATATAAATCTGCTAATGTCTGTGTGGGATGTTGGTGACCACCATCACCGGCGTTGATAACGGGAATACTGGAATGAGAGGAGGCTACTAAAGGAGCACCTTCTTTGGGATGACGCATTGCACAAATATCTGCGTAACTGGAAATAACACGAATGGTATCGGAAACACTTTCGCCCTTGGAAGCGGAAGAAGAATCAGCACTGGCAAAACCAAGAGTGGAACCACCAAGGTTGAGCATGGCTGCTTCAAAACTTAAACGAGTACGAGTACTTGGCTCGTAGAAACAAGTGGCCAGTTTTTTGCCATGACAGGAATCCGCATATTTGTCGGGATGCTGTCTCATGTCATCGGCCAGATCCATTAGTTGCTCGATTTCCTCTGTTGAAAAATCCAGAGGGTTCATAAGATGACGCATAACAAACCTCCGTTTTTGTTTTTTTCTATCATATAATAGCGGACTGCAAAATTCAACTCATAAGTGATTTTCAGACTATTCAGACGATAGTGCCGTAGGAACGTCCCTCTGGCACATTTGGTCTGAATTTGCTATACTAAAATTTATGAAAAAAATAAGTGGAAAGCGGAAAGGAAATAGATATGAAGTGTGTTAGAAATTTACTGGAAAAACTGGATTATGAACTGCTGCAGGGAAATCTGGATCAGGAGATTTCAAGCCTTGTTTATGATTCCAGAAAAGTAGAGAAGGATGCTATGTTTGTCTGCGTCAAAGGCGCCGCTGTGGATGGGCATACGTTCGCGGCAGAGGTGGTAGAAAAAGGTGCAAGTGTCCTTGTAGTTTCAGAAGAAGTAGAAGTCGGGGATGACGCGACCATCGTCAAAGTGGCAGATACCAGAGAGGCACTGGCTTATCTGGCAGCAGCATATTTTGATCATCCGGCAGATATCTTGAAAGTCATCGGTATCACAGGAACCAAGGGAAAGACGACGACTACCTACATGGTCAAGTCCATTATGGAAAATGCAGGTTTTAAAGTAGGTCTGATCGGTACGATCGAAGCCATCATTGGTGATGAGAAGATCCCTGCCAATAATACGACCCCGGAATCCTATGTGGTGCAGGAGTATTTCCGCAAAATGCTGGATGCCGGATGTGACTATGCGGTCATGGAAGTATCTTCCCAGGGACTTATGATGCATCGTGTGGATGGCTTTACCTTTGATGTCGGCATCTTTACCAATATCGAACCGGATCATATCGGACCAAACGAGCATGCTTCTTTTGAGGAATATTTGCAGTGCAAGGCTCTGCTTTTCCAGAAATGCCGTCTGGGTATTGTCAATGCGGATGATGCTCATGTGGAGGCTATTTTAAAGAACCACACCTGTCAGGTGCAGACCTACGGATTTTCAGAAAAAGCAGATATACGTGCTACTGACATGAAATTGGTGCGAAAGGGCGGCCACTTGGGCGTTGCTTATCATGTGAGCGGTCTTTTGGAGGGCGATATCGAGACCAGTGTACCGGGACGTTTTAGTGTATATAACTCTCTGACAGCTGTGGCGATCTGCACTCATTATGGCGTGGATATGGAAGTGATGAAAAAGGCACTTTTAAATGCTTCTGTCAAAGGACGTATCGAACTGGTGCATGTATCCGATGATTTTACGCTGATGATCGACTACGCCCACAATGCCATGAGTCTGGAAAGCCTGCTTACGACCCTAAAAGAATACGAACCGGGCAGATTGGTATGTCTCTTTGGCTGTGGTGGAAACCGTTCCAAGTTGCGTCGTTATGAGATGGGCGAGGTGTCCGGCAAGTTGGCAGATCTTACCATCATTACATCCGACAATCCGCGTTTTGAAGAACCGCAGGCAATTATCGACGACATTAAGACCGGTATCGGCAAAACAGATGGCAAGTATATCGAGATCATTGACCGGAAAGAAGCCATCCGTTATGCAATCTCACACGGACAGCCGGGAGATATTATTGTTTTGGCTGGAAAAGGCCATGAAGATTATCAGGAGATCAAAGGGAAAAAGTACCCGATGGATGAACGTGTCCTGATCGCAGAAGTTTTAGAAGAAATAGGCTGGACAAAATAATTTTTACAGAAGGAAAGACAGATGTTGTATGGTGACGTGATAATCGACATATCACTGGAAAAACTGGATAAGACCTTTCAATATGAGATCCCGGAGCATTTGCGGGAAACCGTACAGATTGGAAGCCGTGTTGTGATCCCCTTTGGCAATGGTAAAAGGCGCATTACGGGATATGTGGTCGATATGTCCACGGAGCCAAAGATCGATGCCGGGCGGATCAAGCCAATCCTTGGCGTGTCGAAGGATAGTATTGCCGTGGAGTCACAGTTGATCGCGCTGGCAGCCTGGATCCGCCGCAACTATGGATGTACCATGAACCAGGCGCTCAAGACGGTCATTCCCATCAAGAAAAAAGAGGCAGGCAAGGAAAAAAAGACAGTCACTTTTCTTTTGACGAAAGAGCAGGCGCGGGATGAACTCTCTAGTCTGTTGGCAAGGAAACGGCATAGTCAGGCAAAGGAGCAACTTTTACGCAGCCTGATGGAAAAAGGTACTCTGCAGTGGGAGGATATCACCGGCAGGATGCAGATCCCGTCGACTGTGATCCGTGATCTTGAAAAAAATGGCTGGGTGCGGATCGACGCCGAGCGAGCCTATCGCAATCCCCTTCCGGCAACTACGGAAAAGGAAAGACCTATTGTCCTTAGTCCGGCGCAAAGCAATGCCATTTCGCGCATTGCGCAGGATATGGAAGCAGGCAGGCTGGGGACCTATCTTTTGTATGGGGTGACCGGCAGTGGAAAGACCCAGGTCTATATGGAACTCATTGCAAAGACTTTGGCGAGTGGAAAAAGTGCCATTGTACTGATACCGGAGATCGCACTGACCTATCAGACTCTGATGCGTTTTTACCAGCGCTTTGGCGATCAGGTATCCATCATGAATTCCCGCATGTCGCCGGGAGAGCGTTTTGACCAGTATGAACGGGCAAAAAAAGGAGATATCCGCATCATGATAGGCCCGCGGAGTGCTTTGTTCACACCTTTTTCCGATTTAGGGCTTATCATTATAGATGAGGAACACGAACCTTCCTATAAGAGTGAGATCGTTCCCAGGTATCATGCAAGGGAGACGGCAATTGCCAGGGCAAAGATGCAGGGGGCGAGCGTGATCTTGGGATCCGCGACACCATCGGTGGAGTCTTTTGCCAAGGCAAAAAGCGGAGAGTATACCCTTTTGACTTTGCCGGACCGCATATCGGGACGGATGCTGCCGACTTGTGAGATCGTTGACCTGCGTGCGGAACTGCGGCAGGGCAACCGTTCGATCCTATCGCGCAGATTACAGGAACTGATGGCAGACCGTCTGCAAAAAAAAGAGCAGATCATGCTTTTTGTCAACAGGAGAGGGCTGGCTGGCTTCGTTTCTTGCAGAGCCTGTGGGCATGTGATAAAATGTCCCCATTGCGATGTTTCACTGAGTCTGCACCGCGGGGATGTCCTTCGCTGTCACTATTGTGGCTATGAGACGAGAAAACCGGTAGTCTGTCCGTCCTGTGGCTCCAAATATATCGGTGGCTTTAAGGCGGGCACGCAAAAGTTTGAGGAGGTCGTCAGGCAGACCTTTCCGACGGCGCGCGTTCTGCGTATGGATACGGATACGACGCGCGGAAAGAACGGATATCAGGAGATCTTGGATGCTTTTCGCCGAGGGCAGGCGGATATTTTGATCGGGACGCAGATGATCGTCAAGGGACATGATTTCCCAAATGTGACCTTAGTCGGTGTACTGGCAGCGGACCTATCGCTCAATTCCAGCGATTTTCACAGTGGAGAGCGTACCTTTCAACTTTTGACACAGGCAGCAGGCAGAGCGGGCAGGGGCGACATTCCGGGTAATGTCGTGATGCAGACTTATCAGCCTACCCATTACAGCATCCTTGCTGCAAAAGATCAGGATTACGAGTCATTTTATGAGGAGGAGATCGCCTACCGCGAGTTGATGGATTATCCACCGGCGGCGCATATGCTTTTGATCCTCATTACTTCCGAAAAGGAAGAAGAGGCAAACCGCTGTGCCAAGGTTCTGGCAGACTTGATCGAAGAAAATGCACCGCAGATCCGGTGCTTGGGTCCATCCGATGCCGTCGTGGCAAAGGTCAGGGATATATACAAAAAGGTGATCTACTGCAAGCATAAGGAATATGAGCAGTTGATCGAGATAAAAGACCGCATTGCGCAGACCATACAGACGGATGCGGAATTTGCAAAAGTAATGGTATGGTTTGATTTTGATCCAATGAATCAGACGTAATTTTATAGAAAGAGGGATAATTTTATGGCAATCAGACAGATTAGAGTACAGGGAGACGATGTTTTGACAAAGGTATGTCGTCCGGTAAAAGAGATCACACCAAGGATCGCAACCTTGATCGAGGATATGATCGACACTATGTATGAATACGATGGTGTAGGTCTGGCGGCACCGCAGGTGGGCGTTCTGCGCAGGATCGCAGTGATCGATGTAGGGGACGGCCCGATCGTTTTGGTCAATCCGGAAGTGCTTGAGACATCCGGTTCGCAGACCGGAGAGGAAGGCTGTTTATCTCTTCCGGGCAAATCCGGTCAGGTTACTCGTCCGAATTATGCCAAGGTGCATGCTTTCAATGAAAATATGGAAGAATATGAGGTTGAGGGCGAAGAACTTTTAGCCAGAGCCCTTTTACACGAGATCGACCATCTGGACGGACATATGTATACCGAAAAGGTGGAAGGCAATCTGCATGATGTAAATTATGAAGAAGAGGAAGCATAGAGGAGAAGGGGAATGAAAGTTGTTTTTATGGGAACACCGGATTTCGCGGTGGCGACGGTGGATGCCATTGCAAAGGCAGGTCATGAGATCGTCATGGTGGTGACACAGCCGGATAAGCCCAAGGGCAGAGGCAAGGAAATGCAGTTCCCGGCAGTCAAGATCTGGGCAGTGGAACATGATATTCCGGTCTACCAGCCAAAACGTATCCGCGAGCCGGAGGCAGTGGAAGTCCTGAAAAAACAGGATGCGGACATTTTTATCGTAGCAGCCTTTGGACAGATCCTTCCCAAGGAAGTCTTAGAGATTCCGCCACTTGGCTGCGTCAATGTGCATGCTTCGCTTTTGCCAAAATATCGTGGCGCAGCCCCGATCCAATGGGCGGTCATGAATGGTGATGAAGTCAGTGGTGTGACGACCATGCAGATGGGTGTCGGCTTGGATGATGGCGACATGCTTTTAAAAGAGGAAGTCCGGCTTGCAGTTGATGAGACTGGCGGCAGCCTTTTTGATAAACTGGCGATCGTTGGTGGAGAACTTTGCGTTAAGACCATGGAAGGGCTTGCAGCAGGTACGATCACACCGGTTCCGCAGGAGGAAGCGGAAGCGACCCATGTCGGCATGATAAAAAAGAGCATGGGAGATCTTGATTTTACAAGAGGCGCTGTCGAATTAGAACGCCTGGTGAGAGGCTTGAACCCTTGGCCGAGTGCTTATACCCATCTGGGCAATAAGACATTGAAGATCTGGAAGGCACGCGTTGAGAAAAATATCGATCCGGCTGCTGTGCCGGGGCAGGTGGTAGCTACAGATGCAGATGGCATCGCGGTCGCCACTGGGGACGGACTCTTTGTGATGGAAGAGATCCAGTTGGAAGGCAAAAAACGTATGCCAGTCGCAGATTTCCTGCGAGGCCGCGACATCCCGGCGGGAACGCTTTTAGGGGAGCAGAATAGTCGGTAATAAGGTGTTGGTAAGTTGTCTGTGGACAACGTAGTAAATATTTATATAAGGAGCAAAATTATGTACGGATATTATGGATTTTACTGGGACCCGACCTACTACCTGGTCGTCATCGGAGCCATCATCTGCCTGATCGCATCAGCGCGGGTCAAAGGAACCTTTAACAGATACAACCGCGTGCGAAGTGCCTCCGGCATGACAGGCGCACAGGCGGCAGAGCATATGCTTCGCAGGTCCGGTATTTATGATGTGACGGTGCAGCATGTATCCGGCAATCTGACGGATCATTACGATCCACGCAACAAGACCTTGAACTTATCCGATCCGGTCTACAATTCTACCAGTGTGGCAGCCATCGGCGTGGCAGCGCATGAGTGCGGGCATGCCATCCAGCACCAGCGCAACTATTTTCCATTGACCTTGCGCAGTGCTATTGTCCCGGTAGCAAATTTAGGATCGACCCTGTCATGGCCGCTCATCATCATCGGACTGCTCTTTAACAGCCGTATGGGTCAGACCCTTATCATGGCAGGCGTGATCGCATTTTCTCTGGCAGTTTTGTTCCAGTTGGTAACACTGCCGGTCGAATTTAATGCGTCTGCGAGAGCACTTCGCTTTTTAAACGATACAGGCATGTTATCCCATGAGGAACTCAAAGGAACGAAAAAGGTCTTAAAAGCGGCAGCACTGACCTATGTTGCAAGTGCGGCGGCGGCAATTTTGCAACTCTTACGACTCTTGCTCCTGTTTGGAGGAAATAGACGCGATGACTGATCCAAATCAAAGAGAAATCATTGTCGCCATCTTAGAAGAAGTATTAGAAGAGGGAAAATATTCTCATCTGGTACTGGGAGCGACCTTGGAAAAATATCAATACCTATCCAAACAGCAGCGTGCTTTTATTACGCGAGTGACCCAGGGAACCATCGAGCGGCTTTTACAGATTGATGCCATTTTAGGACAGTTTGTAAAAAAGCCTAAAGTGCCAAAGATGAAACCCTTGATCCGGACAGTCCTTCGCAGCAGTGTCTACCAGATCGTTTTTATGGATGGTGTGCCGGATGCGGCAGTCTGTAATGAAGCCGTCCGTATTGTGAAAAATCACGGACTTGGCGGGCTTTCCGGTTTTGTCAATGGTGTACTGCGCAATATTTCCAGAAACAAGGATAGCATCACTTACAAGGGACTTGCAGAAGCCTATTCTATGCCACAGTGGATCATTGATGAGTGGGAAGAGCAGTTTGGCGAGGAGACCACAAAGCAGATCTTAGAGGAATTGTTAGAGGAAAAGAAAACCTGTATCCGTGTCAATACCGGCAATATTTCTGTGGAAGATCTGACAAAAAATCTGCGGGCGCAGGGGATGGCGGTAGAGCCTTGCGAGGAGATCCCATATGCCCTTTATATCAGTGGTTATGACTATCTGCGCGGCATCCCGGAATTTCTTGCCGGAGATTTTTATATTCAGGATTTTTCCTCTATGATGGTGGCACACAGTGCCGGTATCCGGCAAGGGGATCATGTGATCGATGTCTGTGCAGCACCCGGCGGCAAGAGTCTGCATGCGGCAGAACTTTTGGCGGGCACGGGACTTGTGGAAGCCAGGGATCTTTCGGATCACAAGGTTTCCCTTTTGGAAGAAAATATCAAACGTATGGGTCTTGACAATATCCGGGCAGAAAAATGGGATGCGACCATCTTAAAAGAAGAATCCATCGGTCAGGCGGATGTCGTGATCTGCGATGCACCTTGCTCCGGACTTGGTGTTGTGGCGAAAAAGCCGGATATCAAGTACCATATGACAAAAGAAACCCAAAAGGAACTGGCTATATTGCAGCGTCAGATCTTGGATGTGGTCTGTGCTTATGTCAAAGCAGGCGGGACGCTCATGTATTCGACCTGTACGATCTCGTCTCAGGAAAACGAGGATAATGTGGCATGGTTTTTAGAGAAGCACCCGGATTTTTCTTTGGAAACAGAAAAGCAGTTTTTGCCAAAAGCAGGTAAGCAGGACGGCTTCTTTTTGGCAAAGATGAAAAAGAGATAGGAAGAAAGATGGAAGAAAAAAGAGATATCAAGTCTTTATCATATGAGGAGGTCTTGACCTTTGCAGAACAGCTTGGAGAAAAGACATTCCGCGGCAAGCAGTTGTATGAATGGATGCATGTACATAATGTGGCATCTTATGACGAGATGACAAATCTGCCAAAGAAATTCCGGGAAGTCTTAAAAGAGCAGACGACCTATACGGCACTGGAACAGATCGATTGTCAGATATCAAAGGAAGACGGTACACGCAAGTATCTCTTTGCTCTGGCGGACGGAAATATGGTAGAAAGCGTTTTGATGCGCTATCACCATGGCAATTCGGTCTGTGTTTCCTCACAGGTGGGCTGTCGTATGGGTTGCCGTTTTTGTGCATCGACGCTGGATGGGCTGGTCAGAAACCTGACGCCATCGGAGATCTTAGATCAGATCTATGCCATCGAGCGGGATACAGGGGAAAAGGTTTCCAATATCGTTGTGATGGGGACCGGAGAACCTATGGATAATTATGACAACCTCATACGTTTTATCCATCTGCTGACCGATGAACATGGCAAAAATCTGAGTCAGCGCAATATCACGGTCTCTACCTGCGGCATCGTACCAAATATGCGCCGCCTTGCAGAGGAAGATCTGCAGATCACACTGGCTTTATCTTTACACGCACCAAACCAGAAAAAACGTCTGGAACTCATGCCGGTTGCCAATAAATACGATATCCATGAGGCGGTGGATGCCTGCCGCTACTATTTTGAAAAGACCGGGCGGCGCGTGACCTTTGAGTATAGTCTGGTGGGTGGTGTCAATGACAGCGAGGAAGATGCCGCAGAGTTGTGTGCCCTGACGGATGGGCTCAACTGTCACATCAATCTGATCCCGGTCAATCCGATCAAGGAGCGGGACTATGTACAGTCGGGCAAGCGGGCAATCGAGGCCTTTAAAAACAAACTTGAAAAATACGGGAAAAATGTTACTATTAGAAGGGAAATGGGCAGAGATATTGATGGAGCCTGTGGACAATTAAGACATAGACATATTTCCGAGACATAAGAAAGGTAAAATACATGAACTATTCTGTTTTGACGGATATTGGACGTACGCGTTCGCAGAATCAGGATGCAGTGTTTGCCACGGAAGAGGCCATTGGTTCTTTACCGAATCTATTTGTGGTCGCCGATGGAATGGGTGGTCACAAGGCAGGAGAATACGCATCCAGCCAGGCAATCGCACTGGTAAAACGTGAGATCGCGTCCGATACGGGATCTGAACCGGTTCAGATTATCAATCAGGGAATTACAGCAGCAAACAAGAGCATATACGAAGAAGCGACACAGGATGAGGAAAAGTATGGCATGGGTACGACCATGGTCGTAGCAACCTTTATGGAAAACCATCTTTGTGTGGCAAATGTTGGTGACAGCAGGCTTTATGTATATAGGGATGGACAGTTGAGCCAGATCACGCAGGATCATTCCGTGGTCGGAGAGATGGTGCGCAAGGGCGAGATGCCAAAGGAAGAGGCTAGAAGCCATCCAAAGCGTAATCTGATCACAAGAGCAGTTGGCGCGGAGACAGAGGTTCGCGTTGATTTCTTTGATGAGACCCTGCAGGCTGGAGATCTGGTACTTATGTGTACGGATGGACTGACATCTATGGTTGAGGAGAGCGAGATCAAAGAAGTCTTGGCCGGATCCGGTCAGGTGGCAGATAAAGTAGCAAAATTGGTCGATCTGGCGAACGATCATGGTGGCAAGGACAACATTACGGTAATTGTAATAGAACCATTTTCTGATGAGGTGTAAAGATGTTGACAAAAGGAAATTATATAGCAGATCGTTATGAGATCTTAGATAAAATCGGTACCGGCGGCATGTCCGATGTCTATAAGGCAAAGGATCATATATTAGGTAGAGAAGTAGCAGTAAAAGTACTCAAGCAGGAGTTCGCAGAGGATGTTACCTTTGTGACAAAGTTCCGCTCCGAAGCACAGTCAGCGGCAGGATTGGAACATGCCAATATTGTCAACATTTATGATGTCGGCAGTGAAAATGGCATGTACTATATCGTTATGGAATATGTCGAGGGTATCACCCTAAAGACTTATATCGAGAAAAAGGGGCAACTCAATTTTAAAGAGGCGATCAGCATCGCCATTCAGGTAGGACGTGGTATTGAGGCAGCCCACAATAAGGGCATTATCCACAGGGATATCAAGCCGCAGAATATCATTATCTCCACGGAAGGCAAGGTCAAGGTTACCGATTTTGGTATCGCGAGAGCCACCACTTCCAATACCATTCATGCGGATGTGATGGGATCGGTGCATTATGCATCCCCGGAGCAGGCGCGAAATGGGTATGTGGATGGAAAGAGCGACATCTATTCTCTGGGTATCGTTATGTATGAAATGGTGACCGGACGTGTACCGTTTGACGGAGATACCACCGTTGCCGTTGCCCTGCAGCATTTACAGGAAGAAATGGTAGCACCGAGTGCATATGCACCGGAACTGCCGATCAGTTTAGAAAAGATCATTTTAAAATGTACCATGAAGAGCCCGGATCGCAGATATGCTACGATCGAGGATCTCCTTTTGGATCTGAAAAAAGCACTTGTCAGCCCGAATGAGGACTTCGTGACGATCGGTTCCGCAGATGGTGTGGAAAAGACCCGCGTGATCTCACCGGAGGAGCAGGAGCAGATTCGGGAAGGACTCGCCGAGGGTGAGGAAGCCGATGAGGATGAACTTTTAGAGGATGAGGAAGCCGAGGATGAAGATGGTCCGGTCAATCCAAAACTCGACAAAGCAATTACTATTATGGGAATTGCGGCAGCCGTTATCATCATTGCTATTGTGATCTATATTGTGGGCAGTTTCTTTGGACTTTTTCATTTTGGAACCAAGAAGAACAACAGCGATAAGGACAGCAAGACACAGGCAGAACAGGTAGAAATGATCAAAGTTGTGGGCATGACCGAGGACGAGGCGGTCGCAGCCTTAAAGAAGGCTGGCATTTCTTATGAGATCGTTTATGAGTCTTCCGATGATGCAGAGGAAGGCGATGTCATCAAGCAGAGTGCTGATGAGGGCGACAAGGTCTCTACCACAGAAAAGGTCAAGATCACCGTTTGCAAAGAGGGAGATCTGGAGATACCAAGCGTGGTGGGCATGGATAGCGATGCAGCCATTCAGACCTTAAAGGATAAAGGATTTAAGGCAAACCGTACCTTTGAATACAGTTCTGATGTAGCAGAGGGGCAGGTTATCAGCCAGACACCGACCGGTGTTGGCAAAAAAGGCGATACCGTGACGATCGTTGTCAGTGCAGGCATCCAATCCGTACAGGTACCGTCCCTGACCAATAAGACACAGCAGGAAGCAGCCAATGAACTTGCAAGTGTTGGCTTACAGGTCGGAAATGTGACAACCGAATACAGTGATAATTATGCAGCAGGCAAAGTTATCCGCCAGGGTATCACACAGGGCAAGACGGTAGATGCCGGAACCTCTGTTGACCTTGTTATCAGTGACGGCAAAAAGCCGGAGTATTACAGTTATTCCGGCAGTGTCAGCAATACACATGATGTACCGGTATCCGTAGTCTTAAAGGATGCGGAAGGCGTTGCTATTGCGTCATGGGATCTGCAGGCAAATCAGTCACTCAATATCAGTGCCAAGGATATCGCAACTTCTTCCGGTACGATCGAGATTACCGGGGATGGTGTGAACGAGACCAAGACAGTCACATTTACAAAGCAGTAAGGAAAGTATGACAGGCAGGATAGTAAAAGGAATTTCCGGATTCTACTACGTTTTCGTAGCGGGATCCGGAATTTATGAATGTAAGGCAAAAGGTGCCTTCCGAAAACAAGGGTTAAAGCCTCTGGTTGGCGATCAGGTAGAAATCGATGTGCTGGATGAGGCAGAACATCTGGGAAATGTAGTCAGGATCTTACCGCGCAAAAATGCCCTGATCCGTCCGGCAGTTGCTAATGTCGATCAGGCACTTGTCATTTTTGCGACCGATTCTCCCAAACCCAATCTCAACCTTCTGGACCGCTTTTTGGTCATGATGGCTTATCAGGATGTGCCGGTGCAGATCTGCTTTAACAAAGAAGATCTGGGGAACCAGGCGGACAAGCAGGTCTTAAAGGAGGCTTATGAACTGGCAGGCTATCCGGTACATTTTACTCAGGCGATCACCGGGGAGGGAAGAGATGAGATCCGGACACTTTTGCAGGGCAAGACGACCACGGTGGCAGGTCCTTCCGGTGTTGGCAAGTCATCGCTGATCAATGGATTGCAGGATCATACTCTGATGGAGACCGGTGCGATCAGCCAGAAGATCGGGCGTGGAAAACACACGACCAGACACAGTGAACTGATCCCCATTGGCGGGGATTCCTTTATCATGGATACACCGGGCTTTAGTTCCATGTATGTACCGGAGATCGAGGCAGGGGATCTATGGGAATGTTTCCCCGAATTTGTGCCACATGAACCGGACTGTCGTTTTCAGGGCTGTGCCCATATAGGAGAGCCGGATTGCGGGATCAAAGAGGCGGTAGCACGCGGGCAGATCGCGCAGAGCCGTTATGACAATTACAAGTTATTGTATGAAGAATTAGCCCAGGCAAAGAAATATTAGACTAGGAGAAAAAAGATGAATTGTTTGTCACCTTCGATTTTATCTGCGGATTATGGTAAATTGGCAGAGGAGATAGAGAGAATTGATGAAGCGGGAGCCCAGTATATCCATATTGATGTTATGGATGGGATGTTTGTACCCAATATCACGCTGGGAGCACCGGTGATCAAGTCTTTGCGTAAATACACAGACCGCATTTTAGATGTGCATCTGATGATCGAAGAACCGGATCGCTATGTGGAGGATTTTGCCAAGGCAGGTGCAGATATCATTACGGTGCATGCAGAGGCATGCCGCCATCTGGATCGTACTGTAGCGCATATCAAGGAACTGGGTGTGATGGCAGGTGTTGCGATCAATCCGGCAACACCGATCGAGGTTTTGCGCTATGTCATAGACCAGGTAGATATGGTCCTGATCATGACGGTAAATCCGGGTTATGGTGGACAGAAACTGATCCCATATACCTTGGAAAAAGTGACGGAACTGCGGCGCATCTTAGGAGAGCGCGGCATCAAACTCGATATTGAGGTAGACGGTGGCATCACCCTTGATAATGTCGATCAGGCACTCATTGCCGGTGCCAACATCATTGTGGCTGGCAGTGCCGTATTTTCCGGGGATGCAGCAGCCAATGTGGAAGCATTTTTGGCACACATGTAGACCACAGGGACGTTCCTTTTGGCTTATGGAGTGTCCCGGATGGCTTGGATAGATAGAGGTTACAGCATGAAAAACGAAGAGGTAACACTGATTTTGGCAGGGGGCAATTTATCCCTGCCTTTTTTGGAAAAGATCATAAAAGAATATGCGAGGGCAACGATCATCGCAGCGGACAGGGGGCTGGAAGCCTGCATGAAATTGCGGATTGAGCCGGATTATGTCATAGGAGATTTTGATTCACTGGATGAGCAGATCCAGGATGCCTTTCTGGCAGACCGGCGAAATGTAACCAAACTCAACCCAATCAAGGATGATACAGATTCGGAAGCGGCATTGCACCTGGCATTTGAAAAGACAAAGGGGGATATCTTTCTTTTGGGAGGAACCGGAACGAGACTGGATCATGTGCTGGGCAATATTGCCATTCTGGGACAGGGATTTGCACAGAAACGTCATATTTTTCTCCTAGACGCACACAACCGGATTCGTCTGATCCAAAAGGAGTGTCGGATAAAAAAGGAAGAACAGTATGGAAAGTATGTATCCGTTGTTTCTTTTTGTGGTATTGCGAGAGGCGTGAGCGAGAGCGGCGTATTCTACCCGCTGGATCAGGTAGATCTGCAGCCGTTTACATCCTTAGGCATCAGCAATGAGA
Source organism: uncultured Lachnospiraceae bacterium (assembly GCA_934899185.1). GTDB lineage: Bacteria > Bacillota > Clostridia > Lachnospirales > Lachnospiraceae > Pararoseburia. The sequence continues at coordinate 28,945 of CAKXYI010000001.1, read as the reverse complement.
TCGTGGAGGAGGAAGCCGTGATCACGGTGGAGGACGGAACGCTCATTGTCATTGAGTCCAAGGATTGAGCACGAAGACAGGCACAGATAAGGACAAACGGGCAGGCACCTATCCCGGTGCCTGCCCGTTTGTCCTTATCTGCGCCTGTTTCCGCAATCCAAAGGGGACGCTCCTTGTGGCAAAAGGAGCGTCCCTAGTGTCAGCCGAGTGTGACTTCGACCTGATATTCTGTTTTATCTTTTACATAAGGAATGACATTGCCGGCAATTTCCTGTCCATCGACACGCAGACTGACCACTCCCTTTTCTATCTGTTTCGGATTTCTCACCTGAATATGGTAGATCCCTTCACGGTACTTTCTCGTTAGTTCAAAATCCCCGAAATCATGCGGAATACACGGATCTACCGACAAGCCCTCGTGGGTTGGTAGAAGCCCTAAGATATGCTGGGATATGTTTACAAAGGTCCAGGCAGCCGTTCCAGTCAGCCAACTGTTTTTAGCTTCTCCAAAGAAGACAGCATCGCGCCCGGCAATCATCTGTGAGTAAACATAAGGCTCTGTCCGGTGTATTTCACTGAATTCCTCCACATAGGCAGGACAAGTCTTTTGATAGATCTCAAAAGCACGGTCGCCTCTGCCGATCACGGTCTCGGAAATGGATACCCATGGGTTGTTATGACAAAAGATACCTGCATTTTCCTTATAGCCCGGTGGGTAAGAAGTGATCTCGCCCAGTTCCAGATGATATCTGGTGTAGGCAGGCTGGAGCAGGACAATACCGTATTTGGTGTCCAGTCGTTCCTTGACAGAATCCAGCGCTTCTTTGGCAAGACCTTCCTTGACGCCGACACCGGCGAGCGGACAGAAGCCCTGTGTCTCGATATAGATCTGCCCTTCCTCACATTCATGGGAACCGACCTTCTGCCCGTGGGCATCATAGGCACGCAGGAACCATTTGCCATCCCAGCCATCCTTTAGAATAGCATCATAGACCTTGGAAACTTCTTCTTCTGCCCGGGCGGCTTCTGATTCGTTTCCTGTCAGCCGGCATAACTTGGCATAGGCATTTCCGTATTTGACAAACATGGCTGCAATAAAGACAGACTCGGCTACCGGTCCCTCACTTGGACCAAAGGTCTGGAAGGATTCGCCCGGATGTGCGGAAAAGCAGTTTAAATTCAGGCAATCGTTCCAGTCGGCACGCCCGATCAGAGGCAGTCCGTGAGGACCCTTGTGATTTACGATATAGTCAAAAGACCGGTGCAGATGTTCCATGAGTGGCGCGGCAAGACTGACATCATTGTCAAACGGCACGGCTTCATCTAAGATGGAAAAATCGCCTGTCTCGCGGATATAGGCATCTGTTCCCGCAATCAGCCAGAGGGGATCATCATTAAAACCACTGCCAATATCAGAATTTCCTTTTTTGGTCAGCGGCTGATACTGGTGGTAGGCACTGCCATCGATAAATTGTGTTGCGGCAATGTCTAAGATACGTTCTCTGGCGCGCTCCGGTATGAGATGGACAAAACCAAGCAGGTCTTGACAGGAATCGCGGAAGCCCATACCGCGTCCGATGCCGGATTCGTAGTAGGAGGCAGAGCGTGACATATTGAAGGTGACCATACATTGATACTGGTTCCATATATTGACCATGCGATCGACTCTTTCATTGGAAGATGTGACATGATATTTGGATAGCAGGTCCTCCCAATAGGCAGCCAGGTCGGATAGAGCCTGCGCTACCTGTGCATCGGTCCGGTATTTGGCAAGGATCTCCTTTGCAGGTTTCTTATTGATGATGCCGGGCGCAGACCATTTTTCCGCAAGGGGATTTTCGGCATAGCCCAGTACAAAGATCAGCGATTTTTCCTGCCCCGGAGCAAGGGTCAGATTGATCTGGTGGCAGGCGATCGGTGACCAGCCGCTTGCTACGGAATTGGAGCAGGCTCCTTTTTCTACGACCTGTGGGCGGTCATTGCCCCGGTAGGCACCGAGAAAGGCATCCCGGCTGGTATCAAATCCGTCGATCGGCGCATTGACGCCGTAAAAAGCAAAGTGATTGCGGCGCTCGCGGTATTCGGTCTTATGGTATATGACGGAATCTTCAATCTCGACTTCGCCGATGCTCAAATTTCTCTGGAAGTTCTTCATATCGTCATCCGCATTCCAAAGGCACCATTCCACATAAGAAAAGAGGGAAAAAGTCTTAGGCGTATCACTGTCATTTTTCAGATGCAGCCACTGGATCTCACAGTTATCATTCAAAGGAACAAAGAAGAGAACCGATACCTGCAGGTCCTTCTTTCTTCCGGTAAAACGACTATAGCCCAAGCCGTGGCAACATTCGTAAAAATCCAGATCCGTCTTAGTCGGCTGCCAGCCCGGATTCCAGATGCAGTCCCCATCTTTGATATAAAAGTATTTGCCGTTGGTATCGCAAGGTACATCGTTATAGCGGTAGCGGGTCAGACGCAGGAGTCTGGCATCCCGATAAAAGGTATAGCCACCGCAGGTATTGGATATGAGGGAGAAAAATTCCCGGTTTCCCAGATAATTGATCCAAGGAAGTGGTGTTTTCGGTGTTGTGATCACATATTCCTTATGCTGATCATCAAAGTAACCAAATTTCATAATAACCTCCGATTTTTAACTATAAAATTGAATGAAGGTGGTGCAAAGAATTTAAGAAATACCTGGTAAGTGCTGCACCATATTGAAAACGATTAAGAGACTGAAAATAATGGAATATTTATTCTTGAGTCAGATTATAATGTATAAAACTTGGAAAATCAACAGGAAATCAACGAAAATGCTACGAAAATTACCGGTTTTTGATGGGCTTTCCTTATATAAAATAATTACGAAAGTGCAGTTTCGTAAAAATGAGCAAAACAAAAGTCCTCAAACTGTGAAACCTTGCCAAAATTAGGTAAAAACATCAAAAAAGGCTTGCAGACCATATCAAATTGATGTACATTCAACTTACGAAAACGATTAAGAAATTTTTCTTCAAAACAAATTATAAAGTCGAGAGGAGAAAGGATGGTATCACTCAAAGATATTGCAAAGGCTTGTCAGGTTTCCGTAGCAACTGTCAGCAAGGCACTGAATGATCATAATGATATCAGTGCTGAGACGAAAGAACGGATCCGGCAGGTGGCAAAAGAAATGGGATATTTTCCAAACTCTGCGGCAAAGGCACTAAAGACAAATCGTACTTATAATATCGGTGTATTGTTTGTCGATGAAGCACGCAGCGGTTTGACACACAATTATTTTTCACATGTGCTTGACAGTTTCAAGCAGACAGCGGAGCAGCAGGGCTACGATATGACTTTTATCAACTGTTGCAAGACTCGTCCCAACCGCATGACTTATCTGGAACATGCCAGATATCGTGGGTTTGATGGCGTGGTGATCGCCTGTATCGATTTTAACGACCCGGAAGTGATAGAACTTGTAAAAAGCAACATTCCGGTAGTGACGATCGATCATCTTTTCCACAATCGCATCGCCATCATGTCGGACAATGCAAAGGGCATGGAAGACCTCTTTTCCTATGTATATGAAAGAGGACATCGGAAGATCGCCTATATCCACGGCGCAGATTCCGCCGTTACCCAGAGCCGCCTGTCCACCTTTTACCGGATGGCGGAGCAAAAGGGCTTATCCATCCCGGATGCTTACATCAAGGAAGCGGCATACCGCAATGCGGATGAGGCATATGAAAGGACCAGAGAACTTCTTGAATTGGAAGATCGACCGACCTGCATTTTATATCAGGATGACTTCGCCAGTTTTGGCGGCATCAAGGCAATCCGACAGGCAGGGCTCAGGATCCCGCAGGATATTTCTGTAGCCGGCTATGATGGCATCCGGATCGCTTATCAGTTGGAACCGCAGTTGACGACATTAAAGCAGGATACGGAAAGCATCGGACGATTGGCAGCAGAGCAGTTGATCAGTCTGATCGAGGAACCAAAAACAACGCTGATCCGTCCATATATTGTTGAGGGCTATGTGGAAAAAGGACAGTCCGTAAGGGACATCAATCATACCTAGTGCACAATTACAGTGGCGATGACTACTGTGGTTAGCAATAAATATTTATATGTAATGTATAAAAAGGAGGAAAACGAAATGAAAAAGAGAAAAGTGTTAGCGATGTTGTTGGCATTTGCCATGACGTTCTCGTTGGCAGCCTGCGGAAGTTCTGGGGGGAACGACGATCAGGCAAACAGTGATGCAACAGAGGAGAGTGGAACTGATGAAGATGCCATTCCGGAAAATGAAATTACTGGTGATCCTAGTGCAAAAGATGCTTTTGTTATATGGGCGTGGAATACGGATTTCACAACCTTACAAGATTTGTTAGTGAAAAAATACCCGGATCTCAAGGACAGATTGGTATTTGTAAACTGCGGTGGCTCTAGTTACTATCAGGACAAGATCGATGCTTTGTTAGACGATCCGAGCAACGAACTTTATCCTGACATGATGCTTTTGGAAGTTGGTTATGTGCAGAAATATGTGCAGTCTGATTATCTGATGAGCCTCAAGGATCTTGGCATTACAGATGCAGATACAGCAGACCAGTTCTCTTACAATATCGAACTTGGTTCTGACAAGGACGGCGTACAGAAGGCTTCTTTCTGGCAGGCAACACCTGGATGTATCCAGATCCGTGCAGATTTGGCAGAAAAATATCTGGGAACGACCGATCAGGCTGAACTTGAGAAAATGTTCTCTAGTTGGGATTCTATCTTAGAAGCAGCAAGAAAAGTCAACGATGCTTCTGGCGGAAAAGTAAAACTCTTCTCCGGTTATGATGACCTGAAGTATATCTTCTTAAATGGTGCACGTACGGTCGGCTGGTATGATGACAATGACGTGATCCAGATGGATCCTGCCATGGAAGAGTACATGGAATACTCAAAGACCTTATATGATGAGGATCTTACCTTTAATACCACAATGTGGGGTACTGACTGGGCAGCATTGAAGGATGGCGACGGCGAGAAGTCAGAAGCATGTATCGCATTTGCCGGATGCCCATGGTACACCTACTGGAGTCTGACGGATACATGGGATAAGAATACCATCCTTGTAGATGCACCGGTTCAGTTCTATTGGGGCGGTACCGGACTTGCAGCAACTGCAAAATGTGCTGATACAGACGTAGCAGCAGAGATCATCAAGTCCTGCACTTGTGACAAAGACTTCATGACAAGCATTTATGAAGCAAACGGTGACTTTGTAAACAACCAGAAGGCTATCTCTGATATCGTAGCAAACAACATAAAGGGCGCATCTACCTTTAGCCTTTACGGAGATCAGAACATTCCGGAATTCTTCTCAACAAGAGGACAGGATGTAGATGTATCTTTAGTTACAGCAGAGGATATGACCATCAATGAGACCTTGTTCCCAGCAGCAGTTACAGCATATGCAACGGGCGAATCTGATATGGATACTGCCATCAAGGACTTCAAGGCAGCCGTACATGACACATATTCTTATTTGAAAGTAGAGTAATAAAAATCTTTTGCCCGGAGCAGGATTTGGGCTCCGGGCAATCATTTTAAATGAGGTGAAAACCATATGAAAGCAAGAAAAAAAGAAACAAAACCAAAGACGGTCAGTTATGGAAAATATGGCTATCTCTTTATTGCACCGTTCTTTATCGTATATCTGGTTTTCTCCCTGTGGCCGCTGATTAATACCTTCTATTACAGCATGTTCGAGTACACTACCAGAAATCTGCGCACAACGATTACTTTTACGGGCTTTCAGAATTATCTGAATGTGCTGGGTATTGCAGATGGTGAGCAGGGATATTTCCTAAAATACCTGGGCAATACGCTTCGCCTGTGGTTGTTAAACTTTGTACCCCAGATCTTACTGAGCCTTTTGGCAGCCGCATGGCTGACAAATAATCGTGCCAAATTAAAGGCAAGAGGCTTTTACAAGGTTGTTCTCTACATGCCGAATATCATTACAGCGGCATCTATTTCCCTTCTCTTTTGTGCTCTCTTAAGCAAGTATGGTCCGATCATGTCGACACTGCGCAGTCTTGGTTGGATCTCACAAAATGCAGATATTATGATGAGCAAGTGGGGAACCGGCATATCCATTTCCATGATCCAGGTCTGGATGTGGTATGGCAATACTATGTTACTTCTGATCGCAGGTATCATAGGAATCAGTCCTGATATTTACGAAGCCGCCGAGTTGGATGGGGCGACAGGCAGACAGCAATTCTTTTCGATTACCCTTCCGCTGTTAAAGCCGGTCATGTTGTATGTACTTGTGACATCAGCCATCGGTGGGCTTCAGTTGTTCGATATTCCGGCACTCTTTAATGTAGGACAGGGCACAGGTTATGTGGGAGGACCAAATGATACTTCAACAACTGTGACCATGTACATTATGAGACTGCACAATACAGATACCGGAAGGGCGGCATCAGTATCCGTACTTCTCTTTATCTGTACCCTGATCATTAGTTTGATCTTCTTCCGCGTCATGCAGACATCCGATGCATATGGTGGAGGCGGAAAAAAGAAGAAAGGGGGCAAGCGTCATGGAAAGTAATCAGCCGTTGCAAAATAAGACAAAAGCCGTACGCAGGCAGAAGATCTTTCGGAACATCATTATGATCCTGCTTTGTCTGATCAGTCTGATCCCATTTTATCTGATGTTCGTCAATGCTACGCGCACGTCGACACAGGTACAGAGTGGTATTTCACTTCTCTTTGGATCAAATTTAAAGAACAATATCGCAAATTTCGACAAATCCCAACAGGGTCTTGGTGTTACGGTCTTACAAAGCATGTTCAATTCCTTTAAGGTGGCTGTTCCATTTACCATATTGTCCGTATATTTTTCTTCTATGACAGCATACGGCATCCACAACTACTCCTTTAAAGGTCGCAAAGCAGCATGGGCATTTATCATGGGTGTCATGATGGTGCCGACGCAGGTATTTGCCATTGGTTTCTACCAGTTCATGATGAAACTGAATTTACTGGATACTTATTGGCCGCTGATCATCCCGGGTATTACTACTCCGGCGGTCGTATTCTTTATGAAGCAGTACATGGAGGGAGCACTTTCCCCGGAACTGGTAGAAGCGGCCCGCATTGATGGCTGTGGGGAAATCCGTATCTTTAACACGATCGTCGTACCATTGATGAAACCGGCGATCGCAACACAGGCGATCTTCCAGTTTGTGGCTAGTTGGAACAATCTGTTCATGCCGACACTGATCATCAGCAGTTCCGAGAAAAAGACATTGACCATGTTTGTACAGATGCTGACAAGCGAATCCTTCCGTACCGACTATGGCGTTGTATTCTTAGGACTCTCCATTACAATCTTGCCAATGCTTGTGATGTACTTCCTTTTATCCAGATTTATCGTGGAAGGAGTATCACTCGGTGGCGTAAAGGGGTAAAAGAAATGATGAATTTTACATCTGAGAACAAAGTTATATGGATTTTGGGAAAGATTGGGCAGTTTGTGCTGCTCAATTTTCTCGTGCTTTTGGGCTGTCTCCCGATTGTGACGATAGGGGCATCGCTCAGTGCTGGGGCACGTTGTATGAAAAAAATGAAAGAACCGGAGGGAGGAATCTTGACTTTAGAGTTTTTCCGTGCCTTTGCCGCTGACTTTAAGCAGGCGACCGGCGCGTGGCTGATCCTTGCCATCGTCATGGTTCTGGGTGCAGGGGATATGTATTATGCTATTAAGATCGCAGAGCCTGTCAATATGTTCTTTTTATTCTTTGGCGGCGTGCTATTCTTTGTGGCGGTCAGTATGCTCTTTTGGGTCTTTCCGCTGGTGGCGAACTATGACAATCGGGTTAAAGACCATCTGGCCAATGCTTTTTTGTTTGCATTTGGTAAACTGCCGGCGACCCTTTTGCTCTGGGTCATCTGGGGCGGACCGGCACTTTTATGTTATTTCAGACCGGTCTTTACCAGTCTGGTCGGCTATGTCATTGTTTTCTTTGGCGTGGCACTGCAGCTCTGGCTTTCTCACCTGATTTGGGATCATTCACTTTGCCGGGAAGAGACTTCTTCCGGCTCAGCGAAAAACTCCTGCGCATAGAAATGCGCAGGAGTTTTTCTGTTTTACAAAGTTCATCTTTTCGTTTATCTTAGAGGAAGAAAAAAACAGAACCAAAGGGACACTCCTCGTGGCGAAAGGAACGTCCCTTATGGCAAGGAGAGAGCATGATCGAGATTACAGACCTGCATATCCCACAGTTGGATATGTATATAGATAAGAAGGAAGCACAATTATTACATTATTTTGAGCCGGAGTTGGGCGTTTTTATCGCGGAGAGTCCAAATGTGATCCTGCGTGCTTTGGAAGCGGGCTATGAGCCGCTTTCTATTTTGATGGAGAAAGGACAGACGGAGAAAAAAGCAGGGGAAGTCTTGAAAAAAGTGGGCGATATCCCGGTCTATGTGGCAGATCTTTCAGTGCTGACACAGATTACAGGATTCCAGTTGGCGAGAGGCATGCTTTGCGCAATGCGAAGAAAAGAAATGCCGGGGGTGGCAGCCATTTGTGAAGGGAAAAGACGTATTGCTATTTTAGAAGAAGTGGTAAATCCAACAAATGTGGGTGCTATCTTCCGCTCGGCAGCGGCACTTGGTATGGATGGCATTCTTCTGACACATGGCTGCGCAGACCCTTTGTATCGTAGAGCCTGTCGGGTCAGTATGGGATGTGTTTTTCAGATTCCGTGGACGTATCTTCCAAAAGATGCATGGTATGATAAGACAGGAGAGACGTTAAAGAAATTGGGATACAAGACGGTTGCCATGGCTTTAAAAGAAGATTCATACGCGATTGATGATGCCAAACTTCTGGCGGAAAACAAACTGGCGGTAGTGCTTGGAACAGAAGGCGATGGGCTTGCACAGACGACGATTGCAGATTGTGATTATACGGTCTGTATTCCAATGCAGCACGGCGTAGATTCGTTGAACGTGGCGGCAGCGAGTGCTGTGGCATTTTGGGAATTGGGAAAAACGTTGTGATTTTGTGTTCAAAGTACTTTTTTATAAAAATATGACAAAATGTTAGAAAAATGGAAAAAAATGTCATATAATGGACAGTAGAGTATGATAACTGAAACAAATGTGTTTCTAGTGAAAGGAATGGATTATGGAATTTAGATATGCAGATCAGGAAGAACAGTTAAAAAGGGCAAATCGCTTTCTGATTATAGGATACGCAGTGTTTTATGCTGTGTTGCTTGCGATTATGTGGACATGTTGTGCTATGGGGGTTCGTTCTATGGGACTGACCTGTATGGTATCCGCAATTGAAATTGTATCATTTGTGATTCTGTTTATTGTATATAAAAAGAATCCGGCATCAGCAAAACTCAAAATCGTTGCTGTACCATTGCTTCTTTTGACATGTTATGTGACAGGATTTGCATTTAGCCAGGGATTTATCCAGGTATTTGGTATGTTCCCATTGGTGGGATGTGTGATTTTCTTTGATCGAAAGTTCTCGTTCTTTAGTGGATTGGCATACCTTTTGATGGAAGTGCTTGTGACAATCGGTAAGATTACACAGCATCAGAATCTGGAAGGTGACGCGGCAATTAACCAGCTGTTTGTAGTGGTTATTGTGTTGGTACTGCTATTCTTACTTGTCACTATGACGAATATCGCTGAGCAGTTTAACAAGGATACACTTGGCGAAGTACAGGCTAGAAATGCCAAGATGAAGACGATGTTGGATGATGTGATTGGCGTTGCAGCAGAAGTACGTAAGGGAACAGAGAGTGCTATGGATATCGTAAATGATTTGAATGGTTCTTCTGAGGTTGTAAATGGTGCCATGAAGAATATCTCTGAGAGTACATTATCTACAGCAGAAAACATTCAGACACAGACAACCATGACGGCAAATATTCAGGAGTCCATTGAACAGACATTACAGAATTCTGAAACAATGGTAGATATCGCAAAACAGTCTAGTGAGATTAACAAGCAGTCTATGGAAGTTATGAGCCGTTTGAAAGAACAGTCACAGCTCATTTCTCATACAAACAAAGATGTGGCAGAGGCAATGGAAGCATTGCAGAAAAAGACAGAGGAAGTGCGTAATATCGCAGATACAATCCTTGCCATTTCCGGACAGACCAACTTATTAGCGTTGAATGCATCTATCGAGAGTGCGCGTGCGGGAGAAGCAGGAAGAGGCTTTGCTGTTGTTGCGGATGAGATTCGTCAGTTGGCAGAGCGTACCAAGCAGGAGACAGAAGAGATCAGCAAGATCTCCGATGACCTGACAGAGAATGCGACTAGGGCAGCCAATGCGGTTTCCCAGTCTGTCAGTGCAACGGATGCACAGGATGTCATGATCACAGAAGCATCTGAGAGTTTTGAGGCGATGAATGAGAACGTGACAGAACTGATCACCCATATCGAAAATATCGATGATCGTCTGAGTAAACTTTCCGATGCCAACAACCAGATCGTAGATAACATTACCAACTTATCAGCAACGACCGAGGAAGTGACCGCATCTTCCAACCAGGCAGCGGAACTTTCCAATGCCAATATGGAAAATGTAGAAAATGCCAAGAGCCGTCTGAGCGGTGTGCTTGACGTATCCCACCAGTTGGATAAATATTTATAAAATTTAAGGGACGTTCCTTTTGCCACAAGGAGCGTCCCTTTTGTCATGTTTTCTTATTTTTCTGTTCTTTTTCTGATGACATGATACATGTATTTGACGTTGTTCCGCAGGCGTTTTTCGTCCACAGTACCATTTTTGATGCCATCAAGGATCGGAGTCACATAGGTGTCATCCGTAGAGCCCGGTGTGATCCAGCAGACACCTGCCTGTACCATCTTGGCGACATCCGCGGTGTCGTAACAGCCCCAGTCGGTCATGATGTAGCCTTCCAGTCCAAATTCATGGCGGAAAATTCCCATCAGGAGTTCTTCGTCCTCAGATGCCTGCACACCGTTGACGGCGTTGTAGGCGGTCATGATGGAGTCTGGTTTACAAACGGAAAATGCTACTTCAAAGGTTCGCAAATACAACTCGCGCAGGGCACGCTGCGATACGATAGAGTGGTTTCTTTTGCGGGAGGATTCGGAACCGTTACAGCACACATGCTTGATGGAAGAAGCCATACCGTTTTCTTCCAGACCAAGCGAATGGAAACCAGCCATGATACCGCCAAGAAGCGGATCTTCGGAGAAGTATTCCGGCTGTCTGCCACACAGAGGATTGCGGTGTAAGTTCATGGCAGGTGCCAAGATCATCTGGACATTGTTTTCTCTTGCCTCCTCGGCAATGACTTTGGCAACCTCATAGGCGAGGGATGGGTTCCAACTTGCACAGATAAGGTTGGAAGTCGGCATACCGATATTTGGCTTGTTGATATTGACGCCGTTGTTACCGTCCGAAACAGCAAAGTATGGAAGATTTCGTTCGCCTAAACGATTGATACGTCCTGCCACACCGATATCCTGCATGCCCCAGCCGGAACTTGCACAGATACTCAGGCGCGCCAGTTCTTCGGTAGAAAAGGTATCGATCAGTGGATCTTCCAGCAGTTCTACCTCGTCAATATGAGATCTGTCGGTCTTGTGATGGAGGCTGTGCTGATCCGGGATGATACCACTTAATTTGCCCTGTGGGTAAGTGGTCTCATCAAACTTGGATAATCTGGTAAAGTCGATCGGAGGCTTCATATAGTTGCCAACGATTTTTACAGTCCTGTTTTCCCCTACTTCAATGCTTCCAATCGGCTCTACCTGCTTGATGGAATCGCCGAGGAAAAAGATGTAAGTTCCTTTTTCAAGGATGAAGGCATGTGCTTTTTCATCATAGGAAGTCAGATTATCAATCGGGATGGAAAGGGTTGTAGTCTCTGTCTTTCCGGCTTCTAAGAGGTCTGTCTTATGAAATGCAATAAGTCGTTTGCTTGGCTGTTCTAAATTACCATCCGGGATGGCGACATAGACCTGTAAGACTTCTTTTCCGGCAGAGTTTCCAGTATTGGTCACACTGACTTCCATCTGCACATTTTTGATGTCCGAATCTGTCAATTTCCCTTCCGTGGAAAATGTCGTGTAGGATAAGCCGTGTCCAAAAGGATAGGCTACCGGCTTGTCAAAGGTCTCAAAATAGCGATAGCCGACATAGATATCTTCTTCATAGACGGTATCGATCCAGATATCTTCGTCTGCGCCAATGGCATCTTCGACTGATGGAGGGACATAAAAGTTTGCAGAGGCAGGGATATCCTTATAATCCAGCGCCCAGGTATCTGGCAGTTTACCGGATGGGTTTATGCTGCCATTTAAGATATTTACCAGAGCAGGACCACCCAGCATGCCGGAAAAACCGGTCCAGATGACGGCTTCGATTGATGTATCCAGAGTCCAACGGACATCCATAGGATAACCGGAATTGATGATAGCAATGATATGTTTGGACTTTTCCTTTGCTTCTGTAATCATTTTTTCTTCGGCATCCGTCAGATAATATTGTCCCTTGTAGGGGGTATTATCGAAGTTCTCGCCGGAGGCTCTGGAAATCACGATAATAGAGGTATCGCTGTTGTCGTCGATCACAAAGGCAGAATCTTTTACGGCTTCTAAGAAACGAATCTGATAGCGCGGATTGATCTTTCCGGCACCGACAGCACCGGTGCGAAATTCCTCGGCACCGATCAGATGTACATGGGCATCCTTTTTAAGTGGAAGCAGATGGTTTTCATTTTTCAAAAGAACCATGCCTTCCTCTGCAGCTCTTTGTGCGACTGCCTCATGTGCGGCATAAGCCGGATCCGGGATGGCTTTGTCTATGGTACGCACGGTAAAATCCTGCGGATCGATGACGTTGCCATCGGTATCGGTAAAGCCTTCAAAGTGGAAGGTGTAGTCTGTGCCATATTCTGTGCAGATATTTCTGACATAAATCCCCAGCAGTTGCACCCCTCCGGCAACCTGTGCTGTGGTAAGGACATAATCTACAGGAGTTCCTTCATATGTGATCTGTCCCGGAATGTTCTCGTCCATTTTCTTGGAAAACTGCACGATGAAAGCCCCGGAAAAGCGGTGGTCGAGCATATACATCTTGCCGTCAACGTCATCCAGGTCATATTGGGCTACGGTCGGCCCACATTTTACAACCGCCTTCTGCTTGGATGGATCAAAGGCAGAAGCGTCGATGTTTTTGCCGTTTGCGATAGCGAGCAGAGCATCGACCATAGGTGCAGATTCCGGGCTCATACCTTTTAATGCAGATAAAGTCATCGGGGTGATATAGCCAGCGGCAGGTCCACTGATCATTTGTGGCGCAGCCTTTTCTAAGAAGGCTTTGACAGCCGGGATGTCTAAAATCTCCCCCATTGTGGTGTCCATAGTAAACATAGTGTTTCCTCCTTTGCGGAAATTTTTATTCGATATTCTAAGCATATTGCCTTTTGGATAAATTTGGAATAGTATAAAATGACAAGGAAGTGTGCAAAAAGTGACATGATAAAAGCAGAAGGGGAATGTGCTTATGCAGGATATGGTTAGGAAAGGTACGGAAGAATATTTTTCTCATGCCAGAAAAAATATGCCAAAAGATAAGGAAATATTAGAACTGGACGAATATATTGACCTTATGTTAAAGACCTCTTATGATACGCAAAGTGCCGTGGGACTTATGGATGCCAAGGAACGTCTTTTGGCTGTAAAAAATGCAAGGTCGGAATATGTATCGCCGGTGTTTGAGGTTTTTACCGGTTATGAAAAGGAAGTTGGGGCATCGCAGGAACTGCATGATCGCTTAAAAGAGATCTTTGCCCGACAGGAGGAAATGATGTTTTTGCAGGATAACTGCAGGGTGTCCTCGGCCTTTTTGAATGACGGATTTTTGCCACATTGGCATACCAACGCCTATTTTGATCTGATCTATGTCTATGAGGGGACTTGTCAATGCCATTTTCGAAATGAAAAGGTAGAAATGATCCCGGGAGACTTGCTGATTGTGCCACCGGAGATCGAGCATGGGGAGGGGATCTTTGAAACCGGCGGCAAGACCCTGACGACTGCCATTCGCAGACAGGATTTTTTGGAACTTTTCCTACGAGTTTTTTCCGGTAATCAACTCTTGCATTCCTTTTTCTCACGCATCCTAAATGGGGATGAGTCCATTCGCTATATGCTTTTTCGGACAGGGGAGGACGATTTTATATCAAGCCGTTTTGATTGTCTGGTGGAAGAGCAGAGAAAACTGAGTGCTTATCACAATGAAATGTGTCAGGCACTTATACAGGAGGTCTTTGTTCATACACTCCGCCATTATGAGACAAGCCTTGTCCTGCCACCGGAAAACCGGGCACTCTGGAAGCAGGAATATGGCGAGATTCTGACTTTTATCTCCAAGAATTACAGGACGGTGTCTTTAGAGGAACTGGAAGAAAAGTTTCATTATAGCAAACGGCAGTTGATCCGTATCATACAAAATCTGACTGGCAGGAATTTTGCTGCCGTGATCCGGGAAATGAAGTTGCAACAGGCAAAACTCCTGTTGCGTGAGACTACATTTTCCGTAGAAAAGATTACACAGGAATGTGGCTACGACAATCCCAGCAGTTTTTCGCGCCTTTTTAAGAAAGAATGTGATATGACACCGGGGGAATACCGGAGCATGCAAGGTTCTTAATAAGCGTTTTATCCGGTTCCGAAGAACTCCGTAAAATCAAGGCTTTTAAGGCGGATAAAACTCTATATAAATTCATGTAAGTTATTGAAAAATAAAATGTAGAGAACTGAAAAAGATATGTCTTGAAAATTAGAAATTGATGAATGGGTGTGATCTTAAGAAATTTTACACACACATTTTGGATAATTGTGCGTAAAAATATTGATTATTAAAATTTAGCTGTTATAATAAATACATACACAGAAAGAAAATAAATGTGCGTGATTTTAATAATGAAAGTTGGTGAAGATGTGGATATTAGAACGATTGCAAAACAAGTCATTATGGAAAAGGGTGGCATTGCCAAATCAGCAGACTTTGTGCAGGCAGGAGTCCGTGCTGCCGATGTGGTAAATATGTGCAATGCTGGATATCTTGAACGCATTCGGCATGGATATTATCAACTTGCTGAGGCAGATGTATCTTCTGAGGAGCAACTTCTTGCGGTGCTAATTCCAAAGGGAATTGTTTGTGTAGAATCTGCCCTTTTTCATTATGGATATAGCGATTTTGCTCCTCGAAAATGGTCTATTGCCGTACCGAGATCCATGTCTCGTACAAAATTGAAGGTAGATGCATTGGTTTTGCAAACTTATTATGTTCAACCAGAAATATATGAATTGGGTAAAGTAATGGATGATTTCTCAGGGGTTATGCTTTCAGTATATGATCGGGAACGTACAATTTGTGATTGCTTCAAATACCGTTCAAGGCTTGATAATGAGATATTTAATAAAGCGTTGAATGCTTATGCAAATGATACGGAAAAAAATTTACAAAATTTGTCTGCATATGCAAAAAAGTTAAGAGTGCATAAGAAGGTTACTGAATTGATGGAGGTGTTGTTAAATGGCTGATACTGCTGCATCCGTGCTTGCACGGCTAAAAAACAAAGGAAAACAAAGCGGAAGAAGTTATCAGCTTTGCCTGCAACTGTTTTGTCAGGAAGAATTTTTACGCCGATTGGAGAAATCTAAGTATGCGGAAAATCTTGTTCTGAAAGGTGGGTTATTCATATACTCTGTTACTGACTTTGATAGTCGGGTGACCATGGATGTGGATTTCTTGCTTAGGAGGGTGCCGAGTAACCCGGAACAAATGAAAAAAGTGCTGGAAGAAATTATTGCTACATCTACAGGAAATGATTTTGTGACATTTGAAATAAAGGATATTGCACCTATTGCTGTTGCCAAAAAATACGCTGGTATCGGAGCCTCTTTAGTAGCAAGAATCAAGAATACGAAGACACCATTCAGTATAGATTTCGGTGTGGGAGATGTTATTATACCAAATCAAGAAAAGCGCAGAATTCCAACCCAATTGGAAGATTTTGAAGCACCTTTGGTGAATACATATTCTCTTGAAACTACTATTGCTGAAAAAATTGATGCGATTCTCAGTCTTATGGAATTTTCCAGTCGCATGAAGGATTATTATGACATTTATTATCTTGCGAATAAATTTGATTTTGATGGGAATATCTTGAGTAATGCACTACGAAAAACCTTTGAAAATCGTGGTCATACTTTTACTACTGAACAATTTGAAGCAGTTATGTCATTTGATGGTGACGAAGGTATGCAGAAAAAATGGAAAGCGTTCTGTCGCAAAATTGATGTAAAGACAGATAATTATAGTATTGTATTAAGAACCATTCAAAAATTTTTGATTAAACCATTTATAGCAGCAATCAACGAAGAATTTTTCTGCGAGCATTGGATTGCGAACAAAAACACATGGGATCAAGGGGACAAACATACGATTTACCGGCACGATTGGTAATGTGGAGATTTTAGAGATTTATAAAAACACGAGCGGAAAGGATTTAAAAATCTCCGATGAAATTCCAATTTTGGAAAACGAAGCATATAACAAGGCAGAAAATGTAGTTTACCATGTAGCAGGTTATAGAAAAATGGAACAGGACAAAGAATATATGTTGTTTTTGGATTATTCCGAAGATGATAGTTGGTATGTTCCGTGCAGTGCAATATGGGGGAAATATCCATTGGATGCGAATGAAATGTTGCTCTTTCAAGAGAAGACAACGCGCGCAAATTATGAAGAAGAAGGGCTTTTGGACGGAATCCAAAAAGAAGTACTAGAAAAATATGGCAAATGATGTAAGATATATTATTGATGAGGGTCTGGCGTGATGCCAGACCCTTTTTGCCCTGGCTCAATCTGTATTAGAAATCATCGTCATCATCATTTTTCCAACCAGAGTTGAAGTGTAGTTCCCCGGTGTTCATGTCCATCGACATATTATCACCCATTCGCATCTGCAGATCGCCGTCAGAATCGATTCCCATATTACCGGAAGTCTGGTAAATGAAATCTCCGTCATTATAATCAAAGATTGGATTACGCATGTTAAGCCTCCTTTTTCTCAAACTGTTTGATAAAGGTGTTGTAGGTTTTCTTTAATTCATCAATAAGAAACTGTATTTCAGTATTTGCAGAAGATACAGTTACATTGATGACATTGGTAATAAAGCCTGTAGTGTTCTTGGAATAGAATGGCATATGGTACGCTATGAAACCTGTTTCGGGGTAAAAATAGTATTCTCTCCATGCCTCTCTGTGGAAATATGCCTCATCATAATAATTGTTATTTGGAGTCGCACTACAGAGTTCTTTGCAGCTGGTTTTACTTTTATCTACCAATTTCTGTAGTTTTCTCTGCACCTTTTTATTATGCTCTATGGCCCTTTCTAAAAAGAGCTTACTTTCGAATGTCCTTTTACCACTGATTAAAGCATCTAATACTTGTCCGGCGTATGGAAAGACAAATGTGCTTCGTAATGAGTTGAGTTCTGCTTCCGTCTCAAATTCTTCAAAGAAGTATGAAATAGCGGTGCTTTCACTTGCAGCAATGCTGTCAATCATTTGCTCGACGTTTGAAGATGATGACAGTTTCTTATCTTTCAATGTCCAATGCTGTATCGGGTTAATGGTATACAGTAAAGGAATTTCTCTTGCGTGAAGAACGCTCAGCATCTCTAAATCATTGTCTCTGATAGCCAAAACTATCATCCTAAAGCGGAGATCATCTTGGCTTTTCATACGATAATCTAAAGTGTCAAGAAATCCAATTTCACGCCTCTTAATAGATGTTCCCGCACCAAATCCAAGATAGTATTCCTTTTTATCATCCCCTACAAACCAAATGTAGCCTTTTTCTATGAGGTATTTAAGGAAAGGGTAATTGCCTGCTTCAAGAGCGTAATCAATTGCCGTTTTGTTGTATTCATCAGGATTAAGAATAAGTTTGTCGTCCCTTTGAATATACGCTTCCCATTCTGCCGGATCTTTTGAAAAAGCAATTGAGTAATTGGTCTTTCTACTTAGTACAGGCGTGAGGGCAGTTCCGGAGCTTAATATATCTTCAAATGAAACTCCCAACAAATCAGAGAAGATTGGAAGATCCTCGATTTGAACCCCCTTTTTGCCATTTTTTATTTGACAGATACGATTTTGCATTTTCTGTATATCGTCAGGATTTGCTTCACCGTCACGTAGTGTGAGATATGCGATACAAAACTGGCGGTCATTCTTGTATTCACTGTTTTTAATTAACTCACCAAGGTGTTTTCCTATTTTTACATTATTGGTCTTAAACATAAGTCATCTCCTTTTCTCTTTTGAAATAAGCATAAGAATAAATAAACTAAAAAGATATAACTAATTAGAATATGTATTTTGCATATATAAATTATAAACAATAAAAACATATGCGTAAAGCATATACAATTATTTGTTTGAACTCGGAATAGGGTTCGATTAATAAGCAAGGAACATCAAGCAACTATTTATAAGAAGTGCGGAGATAAGTAAGATGGTTAACAGACAGGTAATCTTCCGAAGAAAAGGTTAGATTAACCGGATACGCTGTTTCTTATAGCCATATGTGTACCCATGGCTTTGTTGAAAAAACAAAGGGGTGTTGCGTGCCTTAAAAGATGTGACTTGTTTTTGACAAATGATAAGCAGTTAAGGCAATTCAAGGAAATAAAGTGTGTTACAGTTGATGAACTGGAATAATCAACAAAGCACCGACAGAAAGCGCTATCTCTTTCCGTTGGTGCTCATTTTTATTCAGCACAGGATATCAAAGGATATTAAATTATAAATATTATGTGTACATTATAAATATTTTGATTGTTTCAAAATCGCAGGACTTGTGGTATAATAACAGGCTGTATCGAACGCTTTATGCTTACACAGCAGAAAGAAGTTGATTTTACGGACAATGATTTAAAAGGTAGTTGAAAAGATAGAAAAAGCCTTAAAAATTGTGTGGTAAATTGTGTAGTAAAATAACATAGAAAGGTGAAAATCCCGATAAATCAAGGGTTTTCGGACAGGTAAAAGATAATATGAAACTAGGAATCGTTGGACTCCCAAACGTAGGAAAGTCTACTTTATTTAATTCACTGACAAAGGCAGGAGCACTTGCTGCAAACTATCCATTTGCGACAATCGATCCAAATGTGGGTGTGGTCAGTGTGCCGGATGAGAGATTGAAGAAACTGGCAGAGTTATACCAATCAAAGAAGGTAACACCTGCAGTGATAGAATTCGTTGATATTGCCGGACTTGTAAAAGGCGCGAGCAAGGGCGAAGGACTTGGTAACCAGTTCCTTGCCAACATCCGCGAATGTGATGCCATCGTACATGTAGTACGTTGCTTTGAAGATACTAATATCGTACACGTGGATGGAAGCATTGATCCGCTCCGGGATATTGAGACCATTAATCTGGAACTTCTTTTCTCCGATCTGGAGATTTTGGAGAGAAGATATGCCAAGACTTCCAAGGCTGCCCGTATGGACAAGTCCTTACAAAAGGAAGCAGCAATGCAGGAACGTTTGAAAGAGCATATGGAAGCAGGTAATTCTGCCCGCACCTTTGAACTTTTGGATGAGGATGAAGAAGCCTATTTCAAGGAGTATGGTCTTCTTACCGCCAAGCCGGTCATCTATGCTGCCAATGTATCTGAGGATGAGGTGGCAAATGACGGCGCAGACAATGCAGGCGTTGTAGCCGTTCGTGAGTTCGCGGCAAAAGAAGGCAGTGAGGTCTTTGTGATCTGTGCAGAGATCGAGCAGGAGATCGCAGAACTGGATGATGACGAAAAAGCAATGTTCTTAGAGGAACTTGGAATGAAGGAATCCGGTCTGGACAAACTGATCAAGGCTAGTTATTCCTTATTGGGATTGATCTCTTATCTGACCTCCGGGGAGGATGAGACACGTGCATGGACGATTACTAAGGGAACAAAAGCTCCGCAGGCAGCAGGAAAGATCCATACAGATTTTGAACGTGGATTTATCAAAGCAGAAGTTGTGAATTATCAGGATCTTTTGGATTGTGGAAGCACGGCTGCGGCAAAAGAAAAAGGATTGGTTCGTGTAGAAGGAAAAGAATATGTCGTACAGGATGGCGATGTGATTTTATTCCGCTTTAATGTTTAATTTATAGTAGAAGTGAACTGTGACAGAAAAAGACTTTTTACATATAATGTAAAGAGTCTTTTTTATGGGAAAAGATATGCTTCTGTGTGAATTGCAGACAAAAGATGTCATTAATGTCAAAACAGCAAAATGTTTGGGACGTGTGATGGATCTGGAGATTGATGAAAAAAGAGGCTGTATCTGTACCTTGATCGTGCCATCCAAAGGAAAGATCTGCGGCTTCTTTTTACATGAGTGTGAATATTGGATCCCCTGGTGTCAGGTCTGCCGTATCGGTTCTGATATGATCCTAGTGGATGTCAATGAAAAAGAAGTCATGCACAAACCGTAAGACATGTCGAAAATAGTGCGAATTGCTTGACAATTCATACAAAATCCGTGTAATATAAATCTATATATTGTGGTTTAGGCGAAGCGGATTCGCTAAGAAATGGAGGGAAGGCATGAAGTGTCCTTTTTGCAGCAGTGAGAATACCAGAGTGATTGATTCCAGACCGGCAGATGACAACAATTCTATCCGCCGTCGTCGTATGTGTGATGAATGTGGTAAGCGTTTTACAACCTATGAAAAGGTAGAGACGATCCCTTTGATCGTGATCAAGAAAGACAACAACCGTGAGCAATATGACCGTGCCAAGATTGAGGCAGGGGTGCTCAGAGCCTGTCATAAGCGTCCGATTTCTGCCAATGACATCAACAAGTTGATTGATGAAGTAGAGACAGAGATTTTTGCCCGTGAAGAAAAAGAAATACCGAGTGACGAAATCGGTGAAATCGTCATGGATAAGATCAAGGATCTGGATGATGTTGCTTACGTCAGATTTGCCTCTGTTTACCGTGAATTTAAAGATGTCAATACATTTATGAGTGAATTGAAGAAAATGTTAGACAAATAAAAGGGTTAAGATTTTTTTACATGATCCGATATATTTTATGTAAGGAACAAGGAGTTTTCGTGAGAGCGAAAGTAGGAGTATAAGATGAATATATCAGGTATCCGACCAGCCGTTGGATTTTATGATTATAACAGCATAAAGCAAGTTGAGAGCGTACCGGTTGCATCCCAGTCGATTGGTACAGGTGATACGACCAAGGTATCCGGCAATGTCGCTGAGGCAGGTACACTGCAGGATACATCAGCCAGAAGCAGACAGACCTTTGGAGCATATGACTATGCCAGCCAATACGAGTCGAAGGCAACCTATGACCTCAAGGGCGTTGACAGCGATATCCGGTCTTTAGATGTGACAAAGGCAGTCTCTGATATGCAAAAGGATGAATTGATTCATCAGTATCAGTACTTTGTAGGTCAGGATTTGGCAGTGGGAGCATCCCAGACACCATCTATGCGTGGCGCGGAAGACTTCTCACTCTAGGAGAGAAATATAGATTACATAGAGATTCTCATTTGTGGATGAGGATCTCTTTTTTATTTTATGGGAAATCCCCTTTTGCTTATTTTTTTCATGTGGGAAAGCATTGTCTTTTACAGGCAATTTGCCTATAATTAAATTGTTATAATGTTCAACAACAGAAAGAGGTATAAAGGATGAGAATAAATGCAGAAGATACATTTGCAATCGTTATTGATTATCAGGAAAAGATATTGCCGGCAATGAGCGGACAGGAGGAATTGCTTCGCAAGAGCCAGATCTTGCTGGGTGGCTTGAAGGCATTGGAAGTACCAATGATCCTAACCACACAGTATGCTAAGGGATTGGGCAATAATATCCCGGCAATCACAGATGCCATGGGTGTGACAGAGGCAATCGACAAGAATACTTTCAGCGTATATGACAATGAGAGCGTACGACAGGCAATTCCACATGGCAAAAAGAATGTCATCCTTTGCGGTATCGAGGCGCATATCTGTGTCTTGCAGTCTTTGATGGATCTGCAGTCAGCCGGTTATCAGACCATTCTGGTGGCAGATTGTGTAGCCAGCAGAAGTGACAGAGACTTGGCATTTGCCTATGAGAGAGCGAAGCAGGAAGGTGCGATCATCACGAGCGCAGAAGCCATTCTTTACGAACTGGCAGGGTCTTCCAAGCATCCTGCATTTAAGACGATCTCTGCCTTAGTAAAATAAAAGAAATGATGAATGGAGAAAAGAAATGAAAATAGGAATTGGAAACGATCATGCAGCAGTTGCCATGAAAAATGAGATCAAGGCATATTTGGAGGAATTGGGACACGAGGTTGTGGACTTTGGAATCTCCAAGGAAGAGAGTTGCGATTATCCGGTATATGGAGAAGCCGTTGGCAGAGCCGTTGTATCCGGTCAGGTGGAATGCGGCGTACTCATATGCGGTACCGGTGTTGGCATCTCCATTGCAGCCAATAAGGTGCCGGGTGTGCGTGCGGCAGTATGTTCCGATACGACAACAGCCCGTCTGGTAAAAGAACACAACAATGCCAATATCATCGCTTTTGGTGCTCGCATCGTTGGTATCGAAGTGGCAAAAGATATTGTTAAAGCATATTTAGATGCAGAGTTTCAGGGTGGACGCCATGAAAAGCGTATCGCTATGATCCACGAGATTGAGAATAAAAGATAAGGAAATGTAGCCTATGCTAAAGATGATTTATCTGGGAATCCTGTTTGTGCTGACACTTCTGGTTGTGGCATTCGCTGGGATGATTCGGGAAAAACAGGATCGGGTCAGTAAAAGTATATTTACACTTTTTGTCGCGGTCGTTGCTGCCGTTGTTGCCAATGGCATTTTTATCATGACGGACGAGAAAATGATCGCCACTGCTTTTCACAGTATCTTTTTGGCGTGCATTGACTGGCTGCTCCTGTTCATGCTCCGTTATGTCTATTTTTACACGGACAATGAGAAAAAGCAGGCAAAATGGATGTTGCCGTGCTACGTGGTGGCTACATTGGAGACGGGCAGTATGTTGCTCAATCCATGGCTGCATCATATCTTTATCTTAAAGGAAGCTTTTTCAAAGTCTTATGGTTCATACCTGTATCCGACAGGTTATTCCGGTATTTTTTATGTGCATTTGGCCTATTGTTATGGACTGGTTGCCTGGATTGTGCTCCTGCTGCTGGTAAAGATCCGTCAAACGGCGCGTTTGTATCGCAAGAAATATACATCCATACTCTTGTCTTTTATGGCGATCATTATATGTGATGCGATCGGATTGGCACTCAACCTGCCAATCGATATTTCCCTGATTTTTTATGGAGCGGCGGCACTGATTATCTGCTTTTTTACGGAGTTCTATGTGCCACAGGCTATGCGTGACAGGATTCTTGCCAATGCTGTGCAGATTGCAGAGATGGGCGTGGGTTGTTTTGATATCAGTGGCAAGTGCATTTATGTCAACCGACGTGGTAGAGATATGTTTTTTCACTACAAGCATCTTAATCTGGATGAGGATCTCAGTGTTGCAGAGCGGTATTTTGAGGGATGGCTCAAACGGCACTGGAAAGAAGAATGTAGTGAGCAGATCTATATGGAGTACTTTGAGACGGATGATAAGACCTTCAATTATGAGTTTACTGTACAGCGTCTGACGGACGAAGAAGATGAATTCCTGGGCTATTTTATTACATGTATTGACAGAACGGAAGAGACGGAAAAGTACCGAGAAGAACATTTCCGTGCAACGCATGACCTTTTGACAGGTATCTATAACGAGCAATACTTTGAGGAAAGGGTGACAGAGACCCTACGCACGGCGGGCAAGCCTTACGTCATGATCACGTCCGATATCAAGGATTTTAAACTGGTCAATGATATGTTGGGAACCCAGCGCGGTGATGAGATTCTAAAGATGCATGCGCATTTCTTTCGGGAGCGGGCAAAGGACGATGATCTTTATTGCCGCCTGAATGAAGACCAGTTTGCTTTTTGTATGCCAAAAGAGCGTTTCACGGAAGATCTTTTCTTAGATGTTATGGATCGTCTGGCTGATACCTTTGCAAACGAATATTTCCGCTTACAGATCTATATGGGCGTTTATGAGATCACGGATGTGACAGAACCTGTTTTTGTCATGGTGGATAAATGTAATCTGGCGATCAATACGATCAAAGGGGATTATGCAAGGCGTGTTGCTTATTTTGACGATGCTCTTTTGCAAAAAGAACTGGAGAAAAATCTGATCATCAATGAGTTTGAGCAGGCACTGGCAATGGGACAGATCCAGATCTATCTACAGGCACAGACCACCAAAGACGGCAGTCTGCTTGGGGCAGAGGCACTTGCCAGATGGATTCATCCGATCAAAGGACCGATCGCACCAGACGAATTTATACCGGTCTTGGAGTCGGCAGGTCTGGTACACAAGTTAGATCTTTATGTATGGGATCTGGCAGCAAGACAGTTGGTGACATGGCGGGATCAGGGACGGGATGATCTGTATCTTTCGGTCAATATCTCTGTGCAGGATCAATACTATCTGGATGTCTATGATGTCTTAACTCGCTTGGTTGAAAAATATCATCTTGATCCACACAAATTAAAATTAGAGATCACAGAAACACTTTTCGTGGAAGAAATGGAAAATCATAAGCAGATGTTGGAAAAATTGCAGGCATATGGATTTGAGGTTGAGATCGATGACTTCGGAAGCGGCTATTCTTCTTTGAATATCCTAAAGGATATCAAGGCGGATGTGATCAAGATCGACATGGATTTTTTACAGGAAACGGTCAATGTCGACCGGAGCTGGTATATCCTGTCGGCATTGATTCAGTTGATTGGTCAGTTACATATGGATGTGATCACAGAGGGGGTCGAGACGGAGGAACAGGTAGAAGCATTGGCGCAAATGGGATGTCAGCATTTCCAGGGATATTATTTCTGCCGTCCGATGCCGGTAGACCAGTTCGAGGAAAAATATCGTATCTGAGAGTTTTAAAAAGAAAAAAATCGTATGTGGACGATTTGGCGAAAGTTATCGAAAATTTGATAACTTTCGCTATTTTTTGTATATGTTAGAAAAGGGGGTGTGGTAAACTTATCATGGTAGTTTATTAAGATTAGGATACTTATGGAGGCGTGAGAGATGAAAAAGAAGCCGAAGGCTACGAAAAATACGACGAAGAATAGCAAGAAAAAAATGTCGGGAATGATGGCTAAGATCGTCACACCGGTTGTGGCAATGGCATTGGTGACGGTGATCACGGTTGCAGGACTTCGCATGACAGTGCAGAATCTATACGATCAGGGTATGATGATCTCGAACCAGATCGTTTCCTGCGTGGAGGCAGCGGGTGCTTTGGATACCGACTATACAAAGATGCAATCCCATACATCAAATGTAGTGAATGACCCGGATGCAGAAAAATTGAGCGGTTACAGTGAGGCATTGGATCAGGCATATGGACGCATGGTAAAAAGCATTGAAGTCTTTAAGAAATATGCCAATTCAAAAAGTGAAAAAGAAACACTTACAGACTTAAATGATACTTTAAAAACCATGTATGCATATCAGCAGGCACAGATGCAGAATGCCGTCTATGGAACAGAGATTCCGGAAGAACTTAAGGTGGCAGAAAATGGATATAATACACAGATCCTTACTGATATTTCAGAATTGGACAAGATGATACAGACAGACGAAAAAGAGGCGAAGGCAGCGTTGAAGCAGGCAAAGATCCTGTCTAATATAGCAATCGCCGGTTCCATTGTCTTTACAGTGCTGATCTTTATTATTGTTGTCTTGATCAGCGTGCACCTGATCGTGACACCGGTCAAGAAATCTTCCAAGGAACTTGGTGATATGGTGGATGAGGTCAACAATGCAGCAGCCGATCTGACCAAGCGAATTTCGGTCAACCAGAAGGATGAGATCGGCAGTCTGGTCGAAGGTGTCAATACCTTTATCGAGGCATTACAGAATGTGATCGCCCGGATCCGTGAATCTTCCGTACAACTGAATTCTGCATTTGCGGCGGTGACTGACAGTGTGACTTCCGTCAATGGAAATGCAACAGATATTTCTGCCGTGATGGAAGAACTTTCTGCAACTATGGAAGAAGTTTCTGCCACACTTGCCAATGTCAATGAACGAGTGGAAAAGGCAGGCGTGGGCGTGGATCGTATCTCGGAGCAGAGCGAACATATACTGACCTATGCGACCGAGATGCAGGATCGTGCAACCCAGTTGGAGGATACGGCAGTTACCAACAAGGATACGACTTCTGCCATGATCCAAGAGATCCTTGGTACCTTGCAGCAGGCAATTGAGAACAGTAAGAGCGTGGAAGAAGTCAATGCATTGACGGACGAGATCTTAAATATTTCTTCCCAGACCAACCTCTTAGCACTTAATGCTTCCATCGAGGCAGCCAGAGCCGGAGAGGCAGGCAAGGGATTTGCCGTTGTTGCGGATGAGATCCGTGTGTTAGCAGACAGCAGTAGAGAAACGGCAGGCAATATCCAGCAGATCAATGCAAAGGTGGTTGCAGCAGTAGGAGATCTGGCCAAAAATTCTGAAAATATTGTTACCTATATCAATGAAAATATATTAAAAGATTATGATGGCTTCGTGGATTCCGGTCACAAGTACCGCGCAGATGCGGACTATATCAATGAGGTCATGACATCCTTTACCGAGTCAGTCGACCAATTGCGCCAGGCTATGGATGAGGTCGTACAAAATGTAAATGATGTTTCAACTGCGGTAGAACAGGGCGCAGAAGGTGTGACCAATGCGGCAGAGAATACCTCACAGTTAGTTGGCGAGATGGATACGATCATGAATGAAATCGACGATAGCAACCAGATCATTTCGGAACTTTCGACCCAGACAAATCGTTTTATCAACGTCTGATCGCACTAATACTTGAAATATGTGGCAAGATATATTAAAATATAGAGCATAAGTGGGCTCAGGTCCATAGAGTATTAAGGAGGAAGAAAGAATGATTTCAGCTGGCGATTTTAGAAATGGCGTTACCATCGAGTTGGAAGGCAACGTTTACCAGATCATCGAATTTCAACATGTTAAGCCTGGTAAGGGTGCGGCATTTGTTCGTACAAAGTTAAAGAATATCAAAAACGGTGGTGTTGTAGAAAAGACATTCCGTCCGACAGAGAAGTGTCCACAGGCACACATCGACCGCAAGGATATGCAGTATCTTTACAATGATGGCGATCTCTACTACTTCATGGACGTAGAGAACTATGAGCAGATCGCACTTAGCACAGATGATATCGGTGATGCATTAAAGTTCGTTAAGGAAAATGAAATGGTTAAGGTATGCTCTCACAAGGGTAGCGTATTTGCAGTAGAGCCACCACTTTTCGTAGAACTTGAGATCACAGAGACAGAACCGGGATTCAAGGGAGATACAGCAACAGGTGCTACCAAGCCTGCTATCGTTGAGACAGGAGCAACTGTTTATGTACCTTTGTTCGTAGAGCAGAACGATGTAATCAAGATCGACACCAGAACAGGGGAATACTTATCAAGAGTATAAGTAGAGACTAGACATATGGATTTCAAGAAATTACCTTTTTCACAAATGTTACAGGACCGCAGGGTGTTTGGCATTTTTGATGATGTATTTCAACAGGGGACCTGGCTGGATGTTTCAGCACTTTTAGCCAGTGAATCATGTATTGAGGATGCTTACGCAGATGGCACGATTCCAAGTGAGACCTTAGATCAGATCGTGGAGCGTTTGGAAGATTTGCAGGCGTAGACATCATATTACAGGACTAAGACAGGATGTATCGAGAGATACATCCTGTTTGATATACATTATAGACCCAAAGGAGTTACCAATGAAGATATCTATCATAAACGGGGATGGCACGACCACCTATGTAGAAAATATGACTCCGGTCACCAGTATCGCGGAATTTTCCGATTCCCTGACCAGTGCAACCCAAGCCTTAAATGATAGTCAGGCAGAGACGAATGCGACTTCTGCCGGAACAAGTCTTACCGTACCGACAGATCTGAGGAGCATTTTTGAAGAAGCCGCGAATACCTATGGTGTGGATGTCAACCTTTTGACTGCCATTGCTAAACAGGAATCCAACTTTACAGCAGACGCTACGAGTTCCAGTGGTGCCATGGGCATTATGCAACTCATGCCTGCCACTGCACAGGGACTTGGCGTATCCGATGCCTATGATCCTTATGAAAATATCATGGGTGGCGCAAAATATATCAGCCAGTTGCTCTCCCGCTATGACGGAGATGTATCGCTTGCACTTGCCGCCTACAATGCCGGCAGTGGAAATGTAGCCAAATATGGCGGTATTCCACCTTTTGCCGAGACACAGAATTATGTTTCTAAGGTTCTTGGTTATTATCAGAATGGCGTCGACATGCCATCACAGACAAGCACTTCACAGACCACCGCTACTGACTCGAAAGGTTTATCAGAAGATGAACGGCAGAATATTTATCGGCAAATGCTCAGTCTTACCAATCAACTGATCTTGGATCAACTAGAATCATAAAATTAGCATATAGAAAGAAAAAAGACATCAGATCAATCTGATGTCTTTTTTAAGCTAGCGACGAGAGTTGAACTCGTGACCTCCTCACTACCAATGAGGTGCGCTACCACCTGTGCCACGCCAGCTTGTCGTTTACCGACTTGTATAATATACTATAAAGGCATGAGCCTGTCAAGAGACTTTTGACAATAATGATTTTCCTTTTTGTAGGGTTACAATTGATGTGACACCTACCCCTATACAAAAACGGTTGAGTCCTATAGAATTTTAATCGCCAAACC